>JAZBLX010000005.1:0-190316 GCA_037033465.1 Bacteroidota bacterium
GGTACGTATGCAATCAACCAGGGTACACTTGCACTCAACGGCAACTATACTTTAACTTATATTGGTGCTGATTTAACGGTTGGTGCAAAAACTATAACGGTTACCGCAGCTGCGAAAAGCAAAACTTACGGTGATGCTGATCCTGCACTCACCTATACCTTTGCTCCGGTATTAATTGGAACAGATACCTTCACGGGAAGTTTGACCCGTTCACCTGGTGAAAATGTGGGAACCTATACCATTAATCAAGGCACCCTAGCTTTGAATGCTAATTATACTTTAAGTTACGTCGGTGCTGATTTAACGATCGGTGCTAAAACAGTTACGGTAACTGCGGCAGCGAAAGCTAAAACCTTCGGAGACGCTGATCCTGCACTGACTTATACCTTTGCTCCAGCCTTAGTGGGCACGGATACTTTCACAGGCAGTTTAACCAGATCACCTGGCGAAAACGTTGGTACGTATGCAATCAACCAGGGTACACTTGCACTCAACGGCAACTATACTTTAACTTATATTGGTGCTGATTTAACGGTTGGTGCAAAAACTATAACGGTTACCGCAGCTGCGAAAAGCAAAACTTACGGTGATGCTGATCCTGCACTCACCTATACCTTTGCTCCGGTATTAATTGGAACAGATACCTTCACGGGAAGTTTGACCCGTTCACCTGGTGAAAATGTGGGAACCTATACCATTAATCAAGGCACCCTAGCTTTGAATGCTAATTATACTTTAAGTTACGTCGGTGCTGATTTAACGATCGGTGCTAAAACAGTTACGGTAACTGCGGCAGCGAAAGCTAAAACCTTCGGAGACGCTGATCCTGCACTGACTAATACCTTTGCTCCAGCCTTAGTGGGCACGGATACTTTCACAGGCAGTTTAACCAGATCACCTGGCGAAAACGTGGGTATTTATGCGATCAACCAGGGAACACTAGCGCTAAACGGTAATTATACTTTAACTTATATTGGTGCTGATTTAACCATCGGTGCAAAAACAGTTACGGTAACGGCCGCAGCGAAAAGCAAAACTTATGGCGATGCTGATCCGGCCCTGACTTATACCTTTGCTCCAGTACTAGTGGGAACAGACACTTTCACAGGATCATTAACCAGATCACCTGGTGAAAACGTAGGTATTTATGCGATCAACCAGGGTACACTTGCCTTGAACGGCAACTATACTTTAACCTATATCAGTGCTGATTTAACGATCGGTGCCAAAACAGTTACAGTAACGGCAGCTGCGAAAAGCAAAACTTACGGTGATGCTGATCCTGCGCTGACCTATACTTTCAGTCCGGCGTTACAAACTGGCGATACCTTTATCGGATCACTAACCAGGGCAGTTGGCGAAAATGTAGGCACTTACGCCATTAATCAAGGAACGCTTGCACTAAACGGCAACTATACTGTAACTTATATCGGTGCTGATTTAACGATCGGTGCTAAAACAGTTACGGTAACTGCGGCAGCGAAAGCTAAAACCTTCGGAGACGCTGATCCTGCACTGACTTATACCTTTGCTCCAGCCTTAGTGGGCACGGATACTTTCACAGGCAGTTTAACCAGATCACCTGGCGAAAACGTGGGTACGTATGCAATCAATCAAGGAACACTAGCCTTGAACGGTAACTATACTTTAACTTATGTTGGTGCTGATTTAACAATCGGTGCAAAAACAGTTACGGTAACGGCTGCTGCGAAAAGCAAAACTTACGGTGATGCTGATCCTGCACTGACCTATACCTTTGCTCCAGTACTAGTGGGAACAGACACTTTCACAGGATCATTAACCAGATCACCTGGTGAAAACGTAGGTATTTATGCGATCAACCAGGGTACACTTGCCTTGAACGGCAACTATACTTTAACTTATATTGGCGCTGATTTAACGATTGGTGCGAAAACAGTTACAGTAACGGCAGCTGCGAAAAGCAAAACTTACGGTGATGCTGATCCTGCGCTGACCTATACTTTCAGTCCGGCGTTACAAACTGGCGATACCTTTATCGGATCACTAACCAGGGCAGTTGGCGAAAATGTAGGCACTTACGCCATTAATCAAGGAACGCTTGCTTTAAACAATAATTATACCTTAACTTATGTTGGTGCTGATCTAACGATCGGAGCAAAAACCATCACGGTTACCGCAGCAGCGAAAAGCAAAACTTTTGGTGATGCTGATCCGGCGTTAACTTATACTTTCAGTCCGACCTTGCAAACTGGCGATACCTTCACAGGATCGCTAACCAGATTACCAGGCGAAAATGTAGGTACTTATGCCATCAGCAGAGGCACACTAGCTTTAAATGGTAATTATACTTTAACTTATATTGGTGCTGATTTAACGATCGGTGCGAAAACAGTTACAGTAACGGCTGCTGCGAAAAGCAAAACTTATGGCGATGCTGATCCTGCACTGACTTATACCTTTGCTCCTGCATTAATCGGAACAGATACCTTCACGGGAAATTTGACCAGATCACCTGGCGAAAACGTAGGTGCCTATGCGATTAATAAAGGTACACTGGCTTTGAGCGGTAACTATATATTGACTTATGTCGGTGCTGATCTAACGATCGGAACGAAAACCATTACGGTAACGGCCGCAGCGAAAAGCAAAACTTTTGGTGATGCTGATCCGGCGTTTACTTATACTTTCAGTCCGACCTTGCAAACTGGCGATACCTTCACCGGATCGCTAACCAGATTACCAGAAGAAAATGTAGGTACTTATGCCATCAGCAGAGGCACACTAGCTTTAAATGGTAATTATACTTTAACTTATGTTGGTGCTAGTTTGACGATTGGTGCAAAAGGGATCACAGTAACAGCTGCAGCTAAAACCAAAACCTTCGGCGATGCTGATCCAGCCTTGACTTATACTTTTGCCCCGGCGTTACAAACAGGGGATACCTTCACAGGTTCTTTAAGCAGACAACCAGGTGAAGCCGTAGGAACATATGCGATTACACAGGGAACACTGGCGTTAAATGGCAACTACACGTTAACCTTCAACGGGGCTAACTTAACCATTACTTCGAAAGTGATTACAATAACGGCCGTAGCGAAAAGCAAAACCTATGGTGATGCCGATCCGGCCCTGACTTATATTTTCAGTCCGGCCATACCAACAGGTACTATTGTCACCGGATCATTGACCAGGGTGGCAGGAGAGAATGCCGGTACTTATGCCATTAATCAAGGTTCACTTACTTTAAGCGGTAATTTTACACTGGCTTATGTAGGCGCAGACCTCACGATTAATAAAGCGGTTTTAACTGTTTCAGCTAATAACGCGCTGATGTGCCAGTCTGATGGTTTCCCGAATTTTGGGGTTGCTTACACAGGTTTCAAAGCTGGTGATACTGAAAATTCACTCGGTATAAAACCTACGGTGGGTACTATTGCAAACAGGAATGTGGCAGGTACTTATGCACTGGTTCCTTCAAATGGCGGATCGGATAATTACACTTTTGTTTATGTAAATGGTTCGTTAGTGATTAACGCGCTTCCACAGGTTAATATCCTAAGTAATAAGGGCACAACGATGAGTAAAGGGGGAATCGCAATACTGACTGCAAGTGGAGGAGCATCGTATAGCTGGTCTACAGCCAGTGGCATTATCAGCGGACAGAATACGGCTTCACTTACCGTTCGTCCTGCTCAAACTACGGTTTATACCGTTCGTGTTACCAATGCAAGTGGATGTAGTCGCATAGAATCGATCACTATTCAAGTGGCGGAAGATTATAAAATTGTAGCCAACAATATCTTAACGCCAAATGGTGATGGTATAAATGATACCTGGATTGTGAAAAACATAGATATGTATCCGGGTAATGAAGTGAGGATATTTGACCGCAATGGCAGGGAGATGTATAGTAGAAAAAGCTATGATAATAGCTGGGATGGAACCCTCCGCGGCATTCCGCTCGCAGAAGGTACTTATTACTATATTATTACTTACGGACCAGACAAACTGGTTCAAAAAGGTTTTATTACGATTATCAGAAACCGTTAAGAAAAATGAAAACGATGAAAACTAAAATATTGATATTGGCTGCTCTTTTAGGGGTTTCGAAAGTAAAAGCACAAACTAATCCCTTATTAAATCAATACTTCAATAATACTTATCTCGCTAACCCGGCAATGGCCGGGTTAAAAGAAGGGGCTACGGTCGATCTGGCTTTTCGTTCACAGTGGAATGATATTCCTGGTGCACCTGTTATTCAGAACCTCACGACTACCTACGGATGGGAAAGGGTAGGTGTTGGACTGAACATGAGCCTGGATAAGGCAGGTTTGCAAAGACAAACCCGGATTTTGGCCAGTTATGCCTATCACCTTCCGCTAAGTTCTGCTGCTAAGCTCCATTTCGGCTTATCCGCAGGTTTTATGAATCAGCGCGTAGATATGCAGGATCTTATCGGAAATCCGAATGATGGACAAATTGGTGCCTATAATACGGATCATAGAACCTATTTCGACGGTGATTTCGGAATTGGATTGACTTCTAACAGCTTTAATGTTGATTTTGCTTTAGTCAACTTGAAAAACTATTTCAAAAAGGATAATTTTAAACTGATTAATACTCCGGTAGTGTATGCTTCTGCAGGCTATTTGTTCAATCTGGGTGAAAGCGTGTTCCAACCGAAAGTTGCCTACCGTTCTTTTACAGAGATATCGGACATTGTTGATGTTGGCGGGCAGTTTGGTGTGGCTAACCAACAGGTACTTTTTACGGCGATGTACCATACCAGTAAAGCAGCTAGTTTTGGCGTGGGTTTACATTATCGGAATAAATACATGATCAATACGGGTTACACCACACAAACCGGCTCTTTAAGTGGTTATACTGCCGGGAGTTTTGAAATTAGCCTGGGGATAAAATTGTAGTAACTATTAACTTATTTTAGTTTATAGACAAGAAAACGGACACACTTCGCAGTGTCCGTTTTTTTGTATCAACAGCCTATATCTTCAATTAATTTACTTTGGATTTGTCATGCTGAAGCTTGTTGAAACGCCATATAACACAGTTTATACAAGTTCTTCAATAGGCTCGGGATGAGATATTTTGAATTATGATATAGCTTTCTTAGAATATCTCAGAAACACAAAGCCTGCAACTCCTGCAATAACAGATGCTGTTAATATTGCAAATTTGGCCTCTGAAATGTGCAAGGCATCATTAAACGAAAGTAGTGAAATGAATATCGACATGGTAAAGCCAATACCTGCCAGCATGCCCAGTCCTAAAATATGTTTCCAGCCAGCATGCGAAGGTAAGTTTGCCCATTTTAATTTTACAGCCAGCCAACTGAACAGTGTGACTCCAATCGTTTTTCCTGCGAATAAGCCAACGATAATCCCAAGGCCCAATGGTGATACCAAACCCGTAATCATTTCTTTTTGGAAGGTTATATTGGTATTGGCAAGTGCGAAGACGGGCATTATGATATAATTAACCGGAACCGTTAAAAAATGTTCCAGCCTTTCTAAAGGTGATAAAACGGCTGTTTCATTTGTTGGAATAGTAAATGCCAGTAGTACACCGGCAATGGTAGCATGGATGCCCGAATGATGAATAAAGTACCAAAGAAAAATGCCAGGAATTAAATAAAATACGAGCCGCTGCACACCAAAATAATTCATGAGCACTAACAAGGCTAAAATACCGCCGGCCATAAGCAGGTATTCAATATGGATTTGATTGGTATAAAACATCGCGATCACCAGGATAGCACCTAAATCATCAACGATGGCCAAAGCCGCTAAAAAGATCTTTAAACTGGCTGGTATATTTTTACCGAGCATTGCTATAATGGCCAGTGCAAAAGCAATATCTGTCGCCATTGGGATTCCCCACCCACCAACTGTTGCTGTACCGGTATTAAATATAGAATAAATTAAGGCGGGTACAAGCATTCCACCCAAGGCAGCGATCACGGGGAGCACAGCGCTTTTTAGAGATGATAACTCACCTTCTACCAACTCCCGTTTAATTTCTAATCCCACAAGCAGGAAAAAGATGGCCATTAAAGCATCATTGATCCAAGCTATAATACTATAGTTTAATACACCGAACCCCAGTTTAGTTGCCAGCAAAGATTCGAAGCCTTCCTTAGCTGACGTATTTGCAATTACTAAGGAAATTGCCACGCAGATTAAAAGTAAAAATCCACCTACCTGGCCCGACCTGAAAAAAGTTTTGAATACCGCTAAATTGATAATTTTTGCCATGGGGGTAAAAATAGAAAAAAGCGATTATAACATCGTCCGATATGTTAATAAAACTATAATCAGGCTTAATACCATGCGCGATCACCTTTATGATAAGGTACGCAACCCTCATAGCGGGAAGGAACGGAAACAAATCTGAGCGCCTCGGTGGCGCCAATCTCGGAGTTGAAATAAGCCCAGAGGGTCAGCTGTTTTAATCCTACAAAATAATGGTTGGGCGAGTCAATAATTTTGTTGTCACTTTTAAGGGCTTCATTATCTTTAATCTTTTTTTCCTTTTGATAATCATGTGCCTTCTGATCCAGTGCTGTTAAAAATTGATGTCTTTCAGATTTACCAGCGCTTAAAAATGTTTTTTTGATGCTTTCCAATGCCTCAATATTAATCTGTTTTAAGCTTTCTAAAATCCTGGTTTGTTCTTCTTTCTGATAACAATCTGTAATAATTACATTAATTAATGCGCCAACATTTGCAGCTTTGGCACCTTTAGATTTTGCTGTTGTAGGTAAAATGGTTTCCCCAATTTCATTAAGCAGGTTTACCTGATTTAGGGATAATATACCAATAGCTTTCCGATCAGGATTGGTAAAACTACTCAGCAAAGCATCTGCACCGATAAGTGTTCCACCGGTTAATATGGCTATTGATTTTAATAACTCTCTTCTATCCATGCTTTTCTTCTTAAAGATTTCCTTTTTTCAATTCTGCAGCAGCAAAGTCTGCAGCCCGCGCCGTAAGCGCCATGTAGGTCAATGATGGGTTCTGGCAGGCAGAAGATGTCATGCATGCACCATCGGTTACAAAGACATTTTTACAATCCCATACTTGATTCTGGCTATTCAATACCGATGTCTTTTCTGAGCGCCCCATTCTAGCGGTACCCATTTCGTGTATGCCGTGGCCCATGGCATGGCCGCTATCCCAACTGTGGATATTTTTGACACCCACGGTTTCAAACATCGCCTTTAGCTCTGTTAAAATATCTTTACGCATTTTGATCTCATTTTCCTGCAGTTCTGCATCCATATTTAAAACAGGCAGGCCCCATTTATCTTTCATGTTGTGGTCCAATGAGATCTTGTTCCGATGATCTGGTAAGATCTCTCCGAAGCCAGTGGCGCCGATTGACCATCCACCGGGTTCCGTGATGGCTTCTTTAAAGGCTCCACCTATGCCTAACTCTGGAATGTTGCTACTCCAGCCAGATCTGCTTGCGCTTCCCTGAAAGCCGAATCCCCTCAGATAATCTCGTTTATCATTGCCTAAATTTACAAAACGCGGAATATAAAAGCCGTTCGCACGGTTTCCGTAGTAGTAATTATCTTCAAATCCATCAACGGTTCCCGAGCAGCCCAGGTTGTAATGGTGATCCATTACATTATGTCCCAGTTCGTCGCTGCTGCTTCCCAAACCTCCAGGCCAGATATCTTTTGCAGAATTAAGCAATATCCATGCGCTGTTTAATGCTGAAGCACACAGGAACACGATTTTGGAATTAAACTCATAGGTTTGATTGGTTTCTGCATCGAGTACTTCTACCCCTTTAGCTTTTTTGGTGTCTTTATCGTAAAGAATTTGCGTAACGATGGAAAATGGCCTCACGGTTAAATTGCCCGTCTGTAATGCCGCAGGCAGGGTAGAAGACTGCGTACTAAAATAGCCACCGAAAATACATCCTTCCCAACAACGGTTTCTAAACTGACATTTCGTTCTGCCCGGGATTGCCGCCGTAAGGTTTGCAGTGCGGCCGATAATCAGATGCCGTTCGTTTTTATAGTGTGTCTTTATTCTGGCTGCTACATCCTTTTCCACACAATTTAAATCCATAGGTGGCAGAAACATGCCATCAGGTAAGTGCGCAAGACCATCTTTAGCACCACTGATGCCTGCAAACTTTTCTACATAATCATACCAGGGAGAAATATCTTTATAGCGGATGGGCCAGTCGACAGCTATGCCATCTTTTTCATTAGCTTCGAAATCCAGGTCGCTCAAACGGTAACTCTGGCGGCCCCAAAGAATGGAGCGTCCGCCCATCTGATAACTGCGCCACCAGGTAAATGGCTTGCTTTCTACGTAAGGGTTATCTTTTTCGTTTGCCCAATAATCCATCACCGGCTCATGAGCTGCCCATCCACGATGAATGACCGGATAATTTTTCTGCTGTTCTAAGGTTGTTTTGCCCCGATGCGGAAGCGAAAAAGGATCGCCTTGTGCAGACTTATAATCTTTAATATGCTCGAAATTCCGTCCGCGTTCCAAAAGCAAAACTTTCATCCCTTTTTCCGTTAGTTCTTTGGCAGCCCATCCACCACTAATTCCAGAGCCAATTACTATCGCATCATAAACAGTTTTGTTATTCATCGTATATTTGGTTATCTATCAAATATAAGGTTCTTAACTAAAAATTTAAGGGTAATTAAAAAAATCCTGATGGCAGGATGGCCAAACGCCTTTCTGCTAAGCGTACACCCCAAGACTTCGTCAAAACAAATACTCAGTTTATCGGTTAACCTTTAAAGATTTAAAATCATGAAAGCAACCTGGAATAATCAAGTCATAGCAGAAAGTAACGATACCATCGTCATTGAAAACAATCATTATTTTCCTGCCTCATCCATCAAAAGAGAATTTTTTCAGGCATCAAATAAACATACAACCTGCCCCTGGAAAGGTGAAGCATCTTACTATACCTTAGAAGTAGATGGTCAAAAAAATGAAGATGCTGCTTGGTACTACCAAAATCCAAAAGAGGCTGCAAAAGAAATTAAAGATTATGTTGCTTTTTGGAAAGGCGTAAAAGTTGCATAGACTATAGTTACCCGATTCCATAATGACAACTTAATTAAACTGCATGATCATGGCTTGCGCTTATTGATAGCACTTCAGTGTATTGTTGCTATTCTATCACTCATTTGTCTTGATAAACTAAGAGATATTTCTTGCTCTTTCGGAAATGAGCGTGCGCTTAAAAAAGTGTTCAGGTTACTGGCTTGGATTAAAGTTTAGTATCATTTTTATATAAAAATACCCCCTTCGTAAAAAATGCTGACCTTAGACGGACATGGAAGAATTTGAAGCATTCATAAAAACGATAGTTTCTATAGATGAACACGATCTGGAACTGGTACGCTCAAAGTGCAGATTAAAAACCGTATCAAAAGGAAAACTTATCCTAAGGAAAGGTCAAATTGCAAATCAATATTTTTTTATTGTATCTGGTGGAGTACGTTTCTTTTATCATACAAATGACCAGGAAAATACCACTTGGGTATGCTTTAAGAACGAATTTTTTACTGAAATCTCCAGCCTGAATCCACAAAAGCCTACCCGGTTCAATATTGAAGCGATAGAGGATACACAAATCATTATAATCGATAAAAATGACATGGATTTTCTATACCGTCATCTTCCCAGCTGGGAGGAATTTGGAAGGAAAATCTGGGAGGCCACCTCGGTGAGGATGATTGATCAGATTTTGAATTTTCAAATGCTTTCTGCCGAAGAACGATACAGGGAGTTTATGAATAACCCGGAATTTTTACAAAAAGTACCTGTTAAACAACTGGCTGCAGTATTGGGTATTACACCCAATGCATTAAGCAGGATCAGGAAAAAAGTGCGTTGATGTTATTTTCTACCAATTGGTAGTTTGCCGAATCGCACAGCGGGCTACCTTTGGACAATTAGAAATTAGCTATGAAAAACGATAGGATTACCGGAAACACCGGAGCAGAATATGTTGATGAGGAATTGATCAAAAACTTTCCGGGTTTTAGTAACCAGTATACAACAGTAAATGGAGTAGGGTTACATTACGTAGAGGGAGGCGAGGGCTTCCCTTTAATCTGCCTGGCAGGCTGGCCGCAAACCTGGTATGCTTATCAGCCGGTTGCAGCACAACTGGCTACGAGATATCGCGTAATTATTGTAGATATCCGTGGAATGGGCAGTTCTGAAAAGCCATTGGCTGGCTATGATAAGAAAACAATGGCGAAAGATATTCTGGAGCTGATCATCCAGCTTGGTCTATCCAAGGTTCATGTGATGGGGCATGACATTGGCGGAATGGTTGCCATGAGCCTTGCCTTTAATTTTCCCCAGTATATAGAAAAACTCGTAGTGGCAGATGGTGCGCATCCAAATGAAGGCATGATGCAGATGTCACTCCTACCGGCTTTTGGTACTTTTCGCGACAAAATGGATCGTGGTCAGCCCTATCCCTGGTGGATGGCATTCAATCAGGTTAAAGGGTTGCCCGAAAAGCTTTTGGAAGGCCGTTTCCAATATCTGCTCGACTATCTCTTTAGCTACGTAATGATTGATGAAAGTAAGATGACGGCCTTTGAAAGGGCGGTATATGCCTCCGCTTATGATGACACAGAAAGTATCAGGGCAGCAAATGCCTGGTATCAAGCCTTCGGGCAGGACGTTGAGGATAGCAAGAGCTATCAGCCATTGAATATGCCGGTATTAGGGATAGGCAGCTACGTGAGTTATCATTATATGAAAATGGCAATGCCTTATGCGGCCACTAATGTAGTGGTTATTGGTATTTTGGATAGCGGACACTATATGTTTGAGGAAAAACCTGAACAGGTGGTTAAAGAGATTTTTAAATTTTTGTTATAACATTTACCACATGAAAAAAGTAATTTTAGTAGCCGGGGCTACCGGTAACCTGGGAAGCAAAATTTGCAGCGCCCTGATTAAAAAGGATGCAAGGGTTATCGCCCTTGTAAGGGCAGCCAGCGACCCTGAAAAGATAGAAGGCTTAAAGAAAACGGGCGTTACTGTTGCAGAGGTAGATTTTGATCATATCGATGAGATTGCCGCTGCCTGTAAAGAAGTGAATTGCGTGGTATCTGCCGTGGCTGGCCTGCACGAGGTTGTAGTAGATCTTCAAAAAAACATACTTCATGGCGCACTCCAGGCAGGGGTAGCCAGGTTCATTCCTTCTGATTTTTGTACGGATTACAACCCGCTTGTACCGGGAGAAAACAGAAACTTTGATCTGAGAAGAACGTTTAAGGAGTATCTGGATGGCACTGCTATTCAGGCATCATCCATTTTTAACGGAGCCTTTGCAGACATCTTAAAGTATAATACACCAGTTTTGAACTTAAAAAACAATAGCGTGAGTTATTGGGGAGATAAAGCAGAATGGAAACTCGATTTTACAACCATGGATGATACTGCAGCTTTTACTGCTGAAGTTGCCCTGGATGATGAAGCGCCCAGAAACCTCCATATTGCAAGTTTCCAGATCAGCCCAGTCATGATCTCAGCCGAAGTGCAACAAATAAGCGGTAAGAATTTCTCCCTTCAACAGACTGGAAGTATGGAAGATTTCGCAGCATTTATCAAAAAGCAAAGAGCGGATCATCCTGCAGGAGAAACTGAGCTTTATGCCAAATGGCAACAGTCGCAATATCTCTATTCAATGTTTTCCACTCATCATAACGAGCTTTCAAATGGCCGCTATGCAAATCTTAACTGGACAACCGCTTCTGCCTACCTAAAAACATTTGTTAAATAACATTAATTGAGAGCGGATCTCCGCGTCCGCTTTTAATTAATCTGGGAACCAATGCTGCTTGACCGGGCTTTTCCAGTGAACAGATTTTTGTGCAGCTCTTCTCATATTTCCTGCATTACCACTCATATACAAGCCCTCCTCATTAACAAATGAAAACCATTTCCCGGGGTTGTTGTTTGAAAGATGGTTATAACAATATAAACCTTAAGCTAAAAATTATGAATGCAGGAAATATCGAGTACATTAATCTTGAAGAGTTATCAAACACGGATTATAAAATAACAGATGGTGAAGCAGACATTACCGGATGGCCGGTTATAGATGAAAGTGGAAGCCCGGTAGGTAAGGTAAGGGATCTGTTATTTGATCCGCAACAAAATGCCATCCGGTATATTATCGTAGACCTGGACAATGCTGTCGCCGGGACGGAAGAAAAAGCGGTACTTATACCTATTGGGTTTGCAAACCTGGGTGACGATAAAAAAGTAGTTGTTTTACCTGTGATGAATGAAAGCCAGTTTGTTGCCATGCCACAATACATTATTGGCGAAGTAACCAGGGATACTGAAGTGAAAATCAGATCTGCTATCGGGAGCCCTGCTGCGTTAGTGATAGAAGAGGAGATTGCAGATCTTGAGCACGGAGATTTTTATCGCCACCATCATTTTGACAGGGGAAATATACTGTCAGCAGACCGGAAATTCAATGAAATTCAGGATCAACCAGAAGCCGTATCTGCCGGACGGGAAGCAGAAGCAGAAACGATTCATCAACTTATTGACCAGTCTGAAGTGAAACAGGCAAATGAGCAAGAAAATACTCAACATACAACAGTTGTACAGCCAGAGGAATTTAGTGTGAATACTCCTGACGGAACTTTTGGTATAGCGCCACAGGAAAATGGTACCTACAGGATTTTGCAAGGGGAAAATAAGATTGGGGTGATATATGCCGAACCAGGTGAGCAGGGTGTAAGATGGCGGACAATGGATCAGATGGGCGACCGCTTTGTAATGATGATCGGTGAAGCCATTACAGCGCATAATTTATCATCCACTGATCTATAGAATTTCAACCCAGGCAGGAGGTTTGACCTTATCCATATTGATGGTAATAAGGCGATATATCCAAATGTCAGGTATTAAATTAAAGGAGTGGTTATCATTTAACTGCTCCTTTTTTGTATTTAATAAAAACTGGTTAACGAAGAATAGATAGCTTATTCAGACGGTTTTTTCTCTATCCTATCCGGTTTTAAACTTAAGCTTAAAGTAAATGATAGGATTGTAAACATCCTGGTAGATCAGATTACTGTTTGCCCGGCTGTCTAGACGTCAGGATATTGTGAAAGCGATCCAATTAATGCGCTAGCGGCAGGGAAAAGTGAAATGCTGACCCAACTCCAGGCTGACTTTCAACAGCTATATGTGAACCATGGAGTTGCACTACATTCGCCGCCAGGTAGAGCCCTATACCGAAACCACCAATTTTTCTGGTATCTTCTGATTGTATTCTGTAAAATTTTTGAAATAACATTTCCTGGTTATCCTTGCTAATGCCTATGCCCTGGTCTTGCACGCGTACGGTCACTGTTTCTTGTTGCTGTTCACATGATATAATGATATCGCTATCTACCTCAGAATATTTTTTTGCATTGCTAATCAGGTTGATTACCACCAGGCTGATCATTTCCGGGTCTCCCTCTATCATCAATCCGGGCGTAATGCGAGAGATGATGTTGTGCTTACTCTCAAGAGCTGCATCCTCCACGCAATTTTGTATAAGCTGGGATAAATCAAATTTCTTAGGGAATAAATGCATATGCCCCTCGTCAAACCTGGAAATATTTAAAAAGTCGTTAATCATCTTTTCCATTTTCTGCGTTTGGCTTTCGGCACGGGATAGGGTATTTGTTAAAAATGAATCTGCCATTTTTTCGGCCCGTTGTCTGGCTAGCTGCACATAAGACCGCATTGATGTAAGCGGGGTTTTCAGCTCATGACTAACGAAGCTGATAAACTCGCCTTTCTTTTGTTCAAGAATCTTTCTGTCTGTAATATCCCTTGCAATTTTCGATACGCCGATCACCTTTCCGGTCTTGTCTTTAATTGGCGAGATGGTAAGGGACACGTCAATAAACCGGCCGTCTTTTCCCTGGCGTATGGTTTCGAAATGGTCTACCCGAATTCCCTGTTTTAGTTGTGCCAGGATTTGCGGCTCTTCCTCGTAACGATCTGGCGGAATAAGCTTTAAAATTGACTGGCCGATCATCTCATTGGCGGTGTAGCCGAAGATTCGTTCAGCAGCTGCGTTCCAACTTGTGATAATGCTATTGAGGTCTTTGCTGATAATCGCGTCATCGGATGAGGCAATAATAGCGCCTAATATGGTACTGTCAACTTCGGCAACTTTTTGAAAAGTAATGTCTCGCGCGATCTTGGAAAGCCCGATAATTTGACCCTCACTGTTTTTAATTGGAGAAATGGTGAGAGATACATCGATCAGCTGTCCGTTTTTGCCGATGCGCTGCGTCTCAAAATGATCGACTCTTATTCCATTTCTGAGTTGTTTAAGGATCTGCGGCTCCTCATGTTGCCTGTCGGCAGGAATTAATATCAATATGGGCTGGCCGATTACCTCATTTGGGCTATATCCGAAAATACGCTCGGCAGCGTTGTTCCAGCTGGTGATAATACCATTTAGATCTTTACTTATTATTGCATCGTCAGAACATTCGACTATAGAATTGAGTATAGCGCTCTTTTCTTCTGCTTTTTTCAAGATTTGGTTGAGCATGCGAAGCTGGTCATTATCTAGCTTTAACTTAGATTCCCTGTTTTCAATTTCCCGTAAGAGGTCGTATATAGCACTAGCGTCTTCCATAGTATAATAGACTCAGAGAAAATTGGATAATAACCAATGGTGAGTCAATCAGGGATAAAAATACAAATAAGGGCAGATAGAATGTGATAACGAGAGGTGATTTTTCATTCATTTTTTGCGATATCTTAGCAAGATGCGTATTCAAGCCTGAATGCAACGCTGCAAACCAAATATTATCATCCAAAAAATATTGCCTGGAAGATGGTGTTAAGCTTCTAATTAAATTTCTGAATTGGCAAAGATTTTCGGTCAAAAGTTACTTTGTTACCCGAAGGTTACTGTTACTTTTCGTTACAAAGTAACTAAAATAAATTTCTGCATGATACCTTTACAGCTTAAAATAATTCAAAAGTTATGGACTTTAAAGATAAAAACATCGTGATCACCGGCGGGACTACCGGAATTGGATTAGCAACAGCAAAAGCGTTTATTCATGCAGGCGGAAACGTTTGGATTACGGGAAGAAATGTAGAAAACCTGCAAAAAGCAGCGGCAGAAATAAACAGTCCGAAATTAAACACCGTGGTATCGGATACATCAAAGCTTGCAGATATCGCTATCCTTGAAAATGCAATTTCAGGAGGTGGCCACAAAGTAGATGTACTGTTTCTAAATGCAGGGATTGCAACATTTGAGTCCATAGAGAAAGTTACTGAAGCCAATTTCGATGCGCAGTTCAATACCAATGTGAAGGGACACTTCTTTACTTTGCAAAAGTTAATTCTTCACCTGGCCGATGAGGCAGCAGTTGTATTCACCTCATCAACAGTTGCAACAGCTGCGAATTCAGGATCGAGCGTATATGCGGCCACTAAGGGCGCATTGAATAAGATTGCGCAAATTGCCGCAAATGAACTGGCCGAAAGAAAAATTAGGGTAAACATCGTGAGCCCCGGGCCTGTAGAAACACCAGGTTTGGAAAATGCTGTCCCTGCAGAAGCAAAAGCATTTTTAGCTGGCGCAACCGCACTGCAGCGACTTGGCCGTGCTGATGAAATTGCCAAAACGGTTTTATTCCTGGCTTCTGATGCCGCAAGTTTTATAACCGGACAAGAACTTATAGCCGATGGGGGTTACCTTAATTATGCGTTGAAATAAATTCGAACCCATCGATCATAAACGACGAAAAGCGGCAATTGCTGCTTTTCGTCGTTTCGATAAACCGATCAACATCATGTTAAGCTTATAATGCTTTTGCCGCAAAATACTACTTCGTCAGGCCGGCTTGTGCCAATAACTCCAGTTCTTTTTTCGCCTTTGGTAATTCTTCATTTACAAACTTCTTTACGCGCTGTTGGCGTGCATTCCCTGCTTTCTCATATTCCGCTAAACTTCGCAGCATTTCTGTAGATAACCATTGCTGAAACTGGTGATCGAAAGCAGTACCTTTTTGTTTCGATAACAGTCTGAGCGAATCGATCTGTTCGTGCCTTAAATCTTCCTTCAATAGTACTTTATTATCATTACAAAATGTTTCAAGTGTTTTTTTCTGCGCCCGAAGGCGTTCGCGGGCCTGTTTTGCATAACCTTTTACTGCAGAATTGCCCGGGGCTTTTAAAGCGACCGTCATAATGCTATCCTGAATCACCAGCGAAGTTCCGGCAGCCTTAAGGAAATCTGCTGCCTCTTCCTCCATATTGGTTTCAAAAGTTTCTACTCCGCCTACCACATCGTTCACCACTGTGTCGTTTCCAATACTATCTTTCTCCATTGATGATTTTTTATCTGCGGTGTTACAGCCAAAGCCGAAACCAATACCTGCCATTAGCGCAATCAAATAGTTGAGTTTGAAAGTTCTTCTCGTCATAATTTTCATCCTTTCTATTTAAAACATTGGCATTATGGCTATTGTTGGACGCTAACTGTGCAGAAAAACAAAATGGGTACATTTCACATCATGCCAGGTAAATTTCCCTGATGATTTATTATTGGCTGAATTTGAAGGCCAGGGGCTATACTCCAGAATGTGCTGATTCTTTTTAAGAAACGATTAGTTGATCCTGGTTTTTCTTCCCAGCTGCAGCTTAATCTTTTGCTTTAACTACGGTTCCCAAGGTGTGTTTTACCTTTTTAAATTGGGTATTTCGACAAAAAACCTTTACAAAACAGACATGGTTTTCCTAACATTCATTTTAATTAAAATCTATGAAACGAGAGAACTACAAATTATTTTTCGTTGGAATAATGCTCTATGCTGTGGTTGCACTGTCAGCATGCAGTCCGTCTACCAGGATCACCGGATCCTGGATTAATCCACAATCAAAAGGCAAGCCTATATCTGGTAAAAGTGTTTTCATTGCCTCGCTGAGCCGAAGCATCGAAGTGCGCAACACGATCGAAAACGCCCTGGCAGATGCAGCAGCTCAACGGGATATTCCTGTGATCAAAAGTACTGCTTACTTCAGTCCGGATTTCTATCAAAGTACACCCTCCCGTGAGGTACTGCTTTCCCGGATTTCAAAAACCGGTGCCGGAACCATTATGACGGTGGCGCTTATTGATAAGGAGAGCGACACACGGTATGTTCCCGGGGGAGCTGGCTATGCTCCATTCCCGTCATATCGCTGGTACGGAGGGTTTTATTCTTACTACAACTACTGGCGCGGGGCTTTTTACGAACCTGGTTATTATTTAACCGATAAGACCTATTTCATGGAAACCAATGTTTATGACGCGGCTTCAGATGAGTTAGTCTGGTCTGCCCAATCAGAAACGGTAAACCCGGGATCAATAGAACGCTTTGCAAAAGAGTATCCGAAGATACTGATTGAAAGAATGATAAGCGATGGATTATTGCAGCCTTAGTAGTAATCTTTAGTCGCAGCAGCCAATCAGTACCTGAATACTGCACCAGATGCGCAATGGCCTGGTACTATGCAGGGCAATTTTCGCGCCATCACCCTGCAGAAATACTAGGCCAAGTGTGGTTTTTAAGGTTTTGAAGCGTGGATGGAATGGAGAAGGACAGGATATCCTGAATTTATCCGGCCTTCTACAGCCTCTACCCTCGGGGTGAACAGAATGCCTTTACATTTTCTGTATCCCAATAGTGAAATTATCACCAACCAGAATTTCTCGGGATCTGTTGTGCTTTATGAGCCGGTTTGGTGGGATAAATAACGTTTACCGACAGTAAGTTGCAAAGAATGAGCTTACTGTTCGAAAAATATTTAAGTGCTTATTGTTTATGTTTTATCGTCCGGATGGAGATAGGTTAGCAGTTAATAATCAGGCAGGACAAAGATATTTGTTCTGCCTTAGTTTTTTTAAGGGTATGGTATGGAAGGCTCTCTTTTGAGTAGTCGTTAGTTGCAGGTTACAGAAGGGAGGCCATGATTTGAGACATTTTACTATTCTGCTTTTTAAAGATGGAAAAGGATCGCTACGAATTTGGTGAGTCCTTTCAATTTTCGTTTTCTGAAGCAGTTTGGAGTATATGACACAATCCTGCTGAAAACTAAAAAACCCTGCAATGTTAATTACAGGGTTTCTAATTTATGCTGCGGAGAGTGGGGGATTCGAACCCGCGGACCCTTTAACAAGTCAACAGTTTTCAAGACTGCCGCAATCGACCACTCTGCCAACTCTCCGCTGCAAAAGTACAAAGTTGATCGTAATCTGCAAATGATTTTTACTATAATATTCAATAAAAAATATTAGCGCTTGTGAACCATTTAGTTAGCGCAGCATTTTTTTTTAAATAGGGAGTTAACCAGTGCAAATAAGCGGCATTTTAGCCTTTTTTTAATTTTAAACCTTCCACAAAAAGCAAATTATTGCGGTACGGTCTGCGCTTTATCTACAGCGAGTACTCCATTTCCTTCTACAATAAAGCAGATGAGCCCGATTAAAACCAGTGATGAAAACCAGAATTCGGAATAAGGCTTGAAGATGCCACCAGAAATATTGATGAAAAATACAGCGCCAATAAGGATCGGCAGGTTTAAAAGACAAAAAAAGCGGGTGTTCGTACCAATTGCAATGGCAACGCCACCAATAATGTGGACTAATATAATCAGGTGTGCAGCTAAACTAATGCTGAATGCCGTACCCAGCATGGCGCCTCGCATTAAATGGTTAAAGGCTTCCATGTTGATGTAAAAATCAACTCCCTTCCAGATAAGGACGATGCCTAACAAAATTCTGAAATAATCAATCCATTGAGGGTGATGCTGATCTCCCCAGTTTTCGATTTTCTTGAGCAGTTTCATGTTTTCTATATTTTGGTTATGTCAATTTACAGAAAACAATAAATATAAGCAAGGTTTAACCTGTTTATTATCAGCGGATAATTATATGAAGCATCAGCATGTTAACGGAAATAATTAGCATTATAAAATCGAACCAGGTGGGATCTCGTAGGGTGTTTTGTTTTTTTCAAATACCCTGGTTGGCTCCGTACCTTCGGTAGTGATGCGGCCAGCGATTCTTCTGATCCAGTTTCCCTCCCGTAATCCAATCACCTTTGTATCGTTCTGTGTTAAAAACTCCATGATTCTCGTTTCCCGGGTTTCGCCGTTATGCTTTAAGTCCGGATGGGGATCAAGATAGTGAGGGTTAAGGTTGAAAGGAACCAGGCCCATACATTCGAAAGAGGCAGGATAAACAATCGGCATATCGTTAGTAGTTTTCATGTTCAGTCCGCCGATGTTGCTGCCCGCACTGCAGCCCAGATAGGCTTTACCATTCTGAATTTCGTGTTTAAGTACTTCCATTAAATCCATTTCGTGTAGCGTTTTAACCAGCAAAAAAGTATTGCCACCGCCGGTAAAATAGCCTTGAGCTTCCTGTATTGCCTTTACGGGATCATTGAATTCATGCAAACCGTGGACATTTATTTGAATACTCGCAAAAAACTGCCTTGATTTTTCAGTATATTCTTCATGAGAGATACCTCCCGGCCTGGCGAATGGAATAAATATAATCTCTTCTATACCTTTAAAAAGATCAACTATTTCTGCTTTAAGGTAGGCAAGATAGGTTTGGCCAAAGAGTGTAGATGTAGAGGCTAGAATGATATTCATGTGCTTGACTTTAGTGATAACTGTTTTATTCTACGGCAACTTTACTCCTTAACCGGCTTAAAGTTTCTAACCGCATTCCAATAAAAGAAGCGATGTATTTCAATGGTATCCTGTTCATCAGGTGTGGATAGGTTACCAAAAATCGTTCGTAGCGCTTTTGTGCTGTAGGTAATCTGGCAATAAAAGCTCTTTCTGAAGCACCCTGAATGTAAAGTTCCGTCATTTTTCTGCCTACATAATTGGCAATCAAAAAATTTTCATACAAATAGTTGGTCATGGTGTTTGGAACGGCGATAGCAAGTACGTTTTCGATTGTTTCTACATATTCATCAGTCGAAAAGTCTTCCCAGAGGTTTCTGATGGTGCCTGCAAGTTCGTTTTCGGCAGCAATCCAGGTGGTAATTTTATTACTTCCTGTTTTAATATAGCCATGCACTGCACCTTCTAAAATGAAATAGATATACTTGTTCCGTTTAAGGGGGGATGCAACATGTTTGTTTTTAGCAAAGCTTACCGGAAAGGTATGTTCGTTTATAACGGCCTCAATCTCAGGACTAAGCTCATGAAAGGATTTAAACAAAGCAATTAATGGTGATTTACCGCCAAAGTCGATCCATTTTTTGTCGCCATAGATATTCTCAATGTTCATTAATGATATTTTGGGCAAAACTCGGAATTAAAACAGAAAAAGCATAATAGACTGACGTTATAAGCGCCGGAAATTTGTTAATTATGATTAAAGTTTAATCGTTAAAGGAGTAATGATGTTGTTGGAGGTTTCATACCATATTTATTATTTGCAATGAGACGCTTTATTTAAAATCTTTCAATGCTTGCTTTGTTGAACGGTGTACATGTACATCAACTGATTTTCAACATCGCTATGTTTTCATCGATGTTTAATTATATTTGCTAATTAATTTAGTAAAAAATGTCTGAGAAAGTTAACATTACCTCAAAGGGAATTCAAAAGGTTCTTAAAAATTATAATGAGAAACAAGCCATAGCCGAATATATCTGGAATGGTTTTGATGCCAATGCGGATGCAATTAACATCGATTATGTAACCAACGAACTTGGACGTTTAGATAGCCTACAAATTGCCGACAATGGCTATGGCATTAATTTCGAACGGTTACAGCAGAAGTTCGACCCGTTTTTTGAGTCGGAGAAGGCTATTCAGATTGTTGCCCCAAAGCATACTTCTAAAATGCATGGACGAAATGGCGTTGGAAGACTCACGTTTTTCACTTTTGCCCATAATGCCACCTGGCGCACCACCTATCAGGATGAAAAAGGTTTTCACCGCGGAACGATACAAATTAATACAGGTGGGCTAAACAGCTACGAAGCTGCAGAAGAACCTGTAAGCGAAAAACAAACCGGAACGGCCGTTACCTTCACCAATCTACGCATTAGCGAGATGGATTTTGAGCAAGGCGTTATCCCGTTTTTGATCAATGAATTTTGTTGGTTTATTGAACTGAACCATCACAAAAAAATGCAGGTTTTCGTAAATGGAAAAGCGCTTGATTTCTCTACAAACATTAAAAGTAAGGAAGAATTTGAGCTGCTGTACGCAGATACGGGCTTTAAGTTTAAAATTAAATACGTGCACTGGAAAGAGAGTTTGCATAAAGAGCTTTCTAAATATTATTTTCTGGCTGGCGGCGAAGAAATTTATAAGGATTATACCACGCTAAATAAGAAAAGCGACGATTACTTCCACAGCGTTTACATTGATAGCGACTTTTTCAGGGATTTCGATTTTAAAAGTTTTGAAAATGAAGGGCAGGTGGCTTTGTTTGGCGCAGCTAAATCTGCTCCCGAATACCGCTTTCTCATTAAAGAATTGAACGAATACCTTAAAAATAAACGCAAGCCATTTCTGAAGGAATATGCTGATCGTTTGATCGATACTTTAGAGCAGGATGGAATTTTTCCTAAGTATGTAACGGAGCGGGAACGGGAAGTTTCAAAATCCAGATTAACCCCGCTGATTAAAGTTTTATATGAAGTTGAACCAAAATTATTTAGTAGCCTGAGCATCGATCAAAAGAAAATGCTCGTCCGCTTACTCGATTTTTCTTTAAAAACGGATGATAAACAAGGTGTATTTAATTTGCTAAGTGAAATTATCCAGCCTGATGAAGAAGACGGGGATGATTTGAGGGAAGGGTTGTCTATTAGTCTGTAGTCGAGAGTCTTTAGTCATGAGTCTAATATGCGAATAGAATTGAGAAGTTCTGACTGGGGAATAGGAAGTAGGGAATGGGAAGTTTATTATTCTGTAGTCGAGAGTCTTTAGTCATGAGTCTGTAGCCGTGAGTTTAATATGCGAATAGACTACCGACTTAGGACTTCCGACTTTTGACAAAGAATTAAGAAGTTCTGACTGGGGAATAGGAAGAAGGGAATGGGAAGTGAGCGTCGTGAGTCTATAGTGATGAGTTCGGAGTTCTGGGTGAATAGACTATCGACTTAAGACTTAGGACTTCCGACTTTTGACAAAGTTAAGTCGTGATTAGCACGCAATGGATCAAACGATAAACGACCGACGAAAAACGATCAACGACTAACGAAATACGATCAACGACCGACTTACTAAAAAAACAACATACCCGTATATTTCAACATTGCCCGTAAATGCTTCAAGGCTATTGTTAATTGATTTTCGACAGTTCTTTTTGAGATACCAAGTTTTTCTGCGATTTCTGCAATACTCAAGTGATCCTGGCGGCTGAGGAGGTAAATTTCACGGCAGCGGAGCGGAAGTTCTTCAAGGGAAATTTTTACTTTCTGATCAAGCTCTGCGATCAGCATCTTTTCATCGCCCGCATTCGCTACCGACGGATGGTCAGTCATCAGGCCATCGCCTTCGGCTTCATAGCTTTCTACATATTTTAAGGGGACAGCTTTCTTTTGTTGATTTTTTCTGATGCCATGATAACTGGCAGAGGTAACCACGTAGCTCCTAAAAGAAGAAATGTTTAAGCTATGGCGCTTATTCCAGATATTCAGAAAGATATCGTGTGATATCTCCAGCGCCAGTTCTTCATCTTTCACATAACGGAAGGAAACGGCATACACCCGCAACCAATGACGTTCGAAAAGGAGATTAAATGCCTTTTCATCATTGTAAAGTATGCGGTTTAGTAGTTCCAGGTCGCTATGATCGCTGTTTGGCATATGCTTATTTAAAATAAAGCTATGGTTTAATAACTGAAATAAAAAATGCATTAGGATAGCCTAAAGCTTTATTTGCTTTTTTTTTATTTTTTTATGTGTGTGCCGCATCCTAATTGTATCTATATCTATAACAAGCTATCCTAACCAAGTATTCAATCACCCGGGAAATGACCAAAACCCAATATTTCGACCTTTGCGAAAAGTACCTGAAAGGACTATGTTCTCCTGAAGAAGAAAATATGCTCTATACTTACCAAAAAGAAAATGGTTTGTTTGACCTCAGCGTGCCTGTTGAAGAGGTAAAAAGGCTTCAGGAAAAGTTAAGTACCAGGCTTAATCAAAGCATTCGGGAGCAGAAAAGTAAAAAATTGAATATCTCCTGGCTGAACTGGAAGATTGTTGCGCCAATCGCTGCCATACTCTTAATTACCATTTATCTTGCTGTTCATCAATTTTCATCCGATAAACCCAAAGCCGTTTTAGCTGCAAAAGCAAAGTCGTCTGATGAGGTTAAAGACATTGTAGCAGGATCTGCCAATGCGGTTTTAACGTTATCGACAGGAGAAAGTATCAAGCTTGACGGCACTAAAAATGGTGTAATCAGTACAGACGGCAGTAGCAATATTTCAAAATCCGGAAATGGACTGGTGGTTTCAGCCAAAGCGAAGGGTAATCTGTCAGATCACGAACCGCTGAATAAAATTGTCATCCCAAGGGGTGGAAAATATGATATCACATTGCCGGATGGAACCCGTGTATGGTTGAATTCATCTTCTTCATTAAGTTTTCCGAATGCCTTTGAGGGGCCCGACCGCAAGGTGTTGTTAACCGGGGAGGCTTATTTTGAAGTAGCCAGTAACAAGCAAAAGCCTTTCAAAGTAAATGTTGCCGGTAAGCAAGAGGTAGAAGTGTTGGGTACGCATTTCAATGTCAGTGCTTTTGAAGAAGATCAGAATATTACAACAACCCTGCTGGAAGGTGCTGTGAAGGTAAAAACCAGTAAGTTTCAAACGCTGATCAGACCCGGAGAGATGGCTATTAATAACCTGAAAACCAAGCCCAGAATTGTGCAGGCAGAACTGGATGAGGTAATGGCCTGGAAGAACGATATGTTCATTTTTAACAATGAAAACATCACTTCTATTATGAAGAAGATTTCCAGGTGGTACGATGTAGATGTTACCTACGAGGGCGACATGACGGCGCTTAATTTCGAAGGAAATTATTCCCGGTCAAAAGGACTTAAAAGTTTACTTAAAAATATTTCGCTTACCGATAAGGTACGCTTTGTAATGATAGAAAGGAGGATCACTGTTATAGCAAAATAACTACACACCAAAGAAAATCTAAAAACCGGAAGTGTTGAGACCACTCCCGGAATTGATTAGCAATTCGCTAATCCGGATATTATTAATCGATCAAACAACTAATTAATCCTAACCAAATGTATAAAATTTTTACTGCACTTCTGTGCGGGGATATCCCTTGCTATACGCAAAAAATTCTTCGAGTTATGAGGCTTACCATCATATTAATCATGATTGCTGTTTTACAGGTGAGTGCCGGCACGTTCGCTCAGCAGGTAAGCATCAATGTAAAAGATGCTCCGGTGAGAACGGTTTTAAGCCAGTTAACCAAACAAACAGGTTATAACTTCATTTGCGATGCCAATATTATTAACAGCATTTCTCCCGTTACCATCAAATTTAAAAATACGCCGCTTCAAAGGGTTCTGGAAGCCTGCTTTGCTACGCAATCGGTAGAATTGCTTTTTGGCGATCACGCTACTATCGTGATCAAAAGAAAGCTTCAGGTTGTGCTGCCGGTAGCTCAGGTGATCTCCGTTTCCGGAAAAATAACCGACAACAAAGGCGTTGGTTTGCCCGGTGTAAGCGTATTAATTAAAGGAACGAAAACAGGTGTGGTGTCTGATGTTAACGGTAACTATACCATTAAAGCACCGGATCAAAGAGCTGTTTTGGTATTTTCTTTTATCGGTATGGTAAGCCAGGAAGTAAGCGTAGGCGACAAAACCGTTATCAACATTGTGATGGCTGATACCCCCCAATCACTCGGCGACGTAGTTGTAGTGGGTTACGGTACCCAGTCGCGCACAACCGTAACTTCTTCCATAACCAAAGTAGAAGGGAAAAATATAGGCAATCAGCCGGTGTCTACTCCCGGAGAAGCTTTGGCGGGTTTAGCCGCAGGTGTTCAGGTGCAGTCAGACCAGGGCGGTAAGCCCGGTGCTGCGCCAACCATCAGGGTTCGTGGTGTAAGTTCGCTGAGTTCATCAAACGATCCCTTGTATGTAGTGGATGGTTATCCGCTGGAAACAGCTGCCAATTTCAACCTGATTAATCCAAGTGATATAGAATCTATCGAAGTATTGAAAGATGCGGCATCAGCGGCAATTTATGGTTCGAGAGCGGCCAATGGTGTGGTGCTGGTAACCACCAAGCGCGGAAAAGCTGGTAAAACGGTATTTTCAGTATCTGCTTATACGGGGATTCAATCGGTAAATAAATACATCGATGTTTTAAGTAAAGATCAATATGTGGAGCAGGTGAAGGCATTAAGCCGCATTAAAAACCTGCAATACCCGAGCATTTTAGATGGAGATATTTCCGGCCTTCCGGATGTAGACTGGCAGAAAGAAATTTTCAGAACGGCGCCAATCAGCAGTTTCGAATTCAATGCTTCAGGTGGTAGTGAGAAAGTTCGCTTTAGTGCTTCGGCCGGAATTTTCAAACAAAAAGGGGTACTAATTGGCACGGAATACACCCGTTACAATACGCGGATTAACCTGGATGCAGATATTGTTAAAAACGTCAAATTCGGTTTTTCCATTTCGCCATCCTATTCAGAACAATTCAGGCAACCCTCTTCAGGGCAGGCTAGTGGTGCTGGTGCTAACCCGAGCGACTACATTATTGGCGTACCAGGCCTGCTGGCAGACCTGAACTTGCCAAGTCCGCTAAACCAGGCTTTAACATTTCAACCCATTGTACCTGTATATAGAGCCAATGGCGATTTTGCACAGCCTTATGATCGCGAGTTAAATTATAACCTGTCGCCAACCTCTGTGTTTTCTGCATCAAATTTTTATAATCCGGTAGGCATTTTAAGTCAATCCATCAACCGTTCCCGGGCGTTCAGAACATTAAGTAACGCTTTTTTAGAATATGCACCAATTCCGGGGCTAAAGTTGAAAACTTATATTGGCGCTACTTTAGAGAATGAGCAAATTCATGGCTATGTTCCGGGTTCTATGGCTTACAGTTCTGCACCTACGGCCTCTTATGCAAGTCCGCAGCTGGCCGGTATCTTCGCTTCAGATAATGTGCGTAATAGCTTCGACTGGGTTTGGGAGAATACGGCTACTTATGATAAACAGCTCGGAAAGCATCATTTTAATCTATTGGGATTATTCTCTGCACAGAAATATGAATCGCAGATCAATTATACGGCAGGTTTACCAGGTACCTTTATTACCACTTCGGTTGAAAGTCCGCTGGCCTCGCCAAATACGGTGGGTACAGAACTTTTCGATGCCAATACTTTTGTTTCTTATGCGGGCAGGTTTACTTATGATTACGATAAGAAATATCTGTTTACCGCTGCGGTTCGTCAGGATGGTTCATCCCGCTTCGGATTAAATAATAAATACGCCGTTTTTCCGTCATTTTCACTGGGCTGGCGTTTGGCTGAAGAACCTTTCCTGAAAGAGCCTCTTGCCAAAATCGGAATTAACGAATTTAAACTAAGAGGTGGATATGGCCGCACAGGTAACGCCAATATCGGAAGCTTTACTTACGTGAATGCCATTGCCTTAAACCGGAATTATGCTTCTGGCAGTAATCGCATTTTTGGTACGCAGCAAACCGGGTTTGCCAATCCGGATTTAACCTGGGAGAAAAACGATCAAACTAGTATTGGTACCGATATTGGTTTATTGCAGAACAAAATTGTGTTGACTTTCGATTATTTCATCAGAAATTCTAACGGAATGTTGTTGAATAAAGCTTTGCCACTGGATGTGGGGTATACGACTACCTATCAGGCGAACCTGGGTAAGCTGCAGAACAAAGGTTTTGAGTTTACGGCAAATACCAATTTCAAATTGGGTGCAGTAACCTGGAATGCAAACGCGAACTTTTCTACTTATAAAACGAAGGTTTTGGATCTCGGCGGACCGAATGCACTACCAGCAGTAAGGGCAATTAACGGATGGAACAACGTTTACCAGGTGCAGGTTGGTCAACCTCTAGGAATCATGTATGGGTATGAGATTGTGGGGGTGTTTAGAAATGCAGCAGACCTGGCCAATAATCCAAGGGTTACTTCAGGCAACAACATTGGCGATTCGATGATTAAAGATCAGAATGGCGATGGCAAAATCGATGTAAACGATATGACGGCACTGGGGCATGGTTTACCGGATTTTACTTACGGTTTAACCAACTCCTTTCAATATAAAAATTTCGATCTGAGTATTTTGATGCAAGGCGTGCAGGGTGTAAATATCATTAATGGAAATAACAGGCAAACGATCACGGGTAACCATAACCAGAATTCGCTGAGCAAATATTTCAATAATTATTTTGATCCGGCTTTTCCGAACCGTGATGTGGTTTATCCGAGTCCTATCTCTACAGGTTCGCTGCCGGGCCCGGCATTGTCTAGCTTAGCAGTAGAAAATGGCTCTTATCTACGGGTAAGAAATATCACGTTAGGCTATCGCCTGAACGAAAATCTGCTGAAAAAGATTGCTCTTCAGTCGGCCAGATTTTATGTAACCGCGCAAAACCCGTTCCTGATTACGAACTATTCAGGCTATAATCCTGAAGCGAATATTATGGGCGGAGACCCAACTACGCCAGGCGTAGATCAGGGAACTTACCCAACCGCGCGTACCATCATTTTTGGGATCAACTTTGGATTTTAATTGCTTTAACACTGAAAAATCATGAAAACTAAAAACATCATTATATGTGGTATCTGCATGCTGATTTTAAGCGTAGCGGTTACCTCCTGTAAAAAATCTTTTGTCGAGCTAACGCCAAAAGGCATCATACCTGTAAACACCTTTTACAATACTGAGATTGACATCCGCTCTGCTTTAACAGGTGCATATAGCAGTCTTCGCCCAATTTATAACGAACAATATGGTTTTGGTGAACTTCCTTCAGATAACAGTCAGACCTATGGCGAAAGTGAAGTATTGTATGGCGAGCAGGATAAGCTTACCTGGACACCTGCTTCTACCAATTTGCAAAGTGCCTGGGGAAGGTTTTATGCCACTATCGCTTATGCCAATATCGTACTTGATCATGTAAATACACCACCAATGACTACCGCAAACCGCAACGGTTATATTGGTCAGGCTAAATTTTTACGGGCATTGATGTACTTTAACCTTGTCAGGATGTTCGGCGGCGTACCCCTGGTATTAAACGAAATTACCTCCGAAGCGCAGGCTTACACCTACAACAGGGAAACAGCTGCAACCGTTTATGCACAAATTGAGAAAGATTTAACCGAAGCCGCTGCTGTTTTACCGGCAAGTTATACCGGAACAGACATTGGCCGCGCCACAAGCATTGCCGCAAATGCACTTTTAGGTAAAGTATATATGTTTCAGAATAAGTTTCAACAGGCAGAAAGTATCCTGGCAACGGTATCGGCCACAGCTGGTACTTTACTGCCTTACGATCAGGTTTTTGGCTTGGGTAAGGATAACAGCCGCGACATCATCTTTTCCGTTCAATATTTAGGTGGCGGCTTTGGAGAGGGCAATACCTTTGCCCGCAGCTTTGTTCCGCAACCATCTGGTACTACCATTACAGCAGTAACCGGAAACAGTAACAATAGCGGTACGCCTGATCTTTTCGGATCTTTCGAAGCTGGTGATAACCGCTTAAATACAGCCATCGGCGTTTACCGCTCTGGTACTTTAGTATATTATTATGCTAAAAAGTTTATCTATCAGAGTGTGGGCGCCAATAGTGAAGGAGACAACGACTGGCCGGTGCTCCGTTATGCGGATGTAATTTTATTGTATGCGGAGGCTTTGAATGAGAATGGTAAAACTGCTCAGGCGTTAACACAGTTGAACCTGATCAGGACCCGTTCTAACCTCAATGCAAAATCAGGTTTATCTCAGGCTGATGCCAGAACAACCATTCGCCATGAAAGACGCATTGAACTTTGTTTTGAAGGAGAAAGATGGTTTGACCTGATTAGATGGGGAACTTTTGTGCAGGTAATGCAGGCCCATAAAACCAATTTCGTTCCTGCTAACGGATTAATCGGAAATGTTACGCCCAATTTAGCTTTATATCCAATTCCAACGCGGGAGATTCAACTTAATGCAAGATTGACGCAGAATCCGGGGTATTAATGGAGTTGGGAATGGGGAGTTGGGAAATAGGAAATAGACGTAAAGTTGAATTAAACGAACGGCGAAAAACGACCAACGAAAAGCGTTTAAAAAGGAATAGTTTGGAGTTGGGAATGGGGAGTTTGGAAACAGGAAATAGACGTGAGCTGAATTAAACGGACGACGAGAAACGAACAACGTTGAAAAGGAGATAGTTGGGCGTTTGGAGTTTGGAAACAGGAAATAGACGTAAAGCTGAGTTAAACGATCAACGAAAAACGAACAACGAAAAACGAAACTCACAAAACCAGAGAAGCCAGTATCCGCAGGGATACTGGCTTCTCTATTCAATAATTCTGTACTAAACTAGCGGATATCACTTTTTACTTTGTTAGCTGTTCTTTGGCCTGGCAGATAAATCTGGAAACCGAAAGAAAGATTTAAATTACTTTGAGTGGCCTCAGAGCCAAATCCAACTAAACCATTGTATTTTAATAAAGTTTCTAAACCGATGTTTGGCGTAATGAAATAGGCAAAACCAGGTCCAACGCTTAAGTTAAGGCCATTGGTATTACCACCGCCTCTGCTTACATTAACACCACCAACACCAACAGTTGCCTCTGCAAAGAAACGTCCGTGGTTTAATACTTCAACATCTTTACCAGTATAGTAACGGCCTAATGCACCTACTCCATAAGTTGTTGTGGTTGGTGCATTTTTAGTGGTTTGTAAACCAAAGTTTACGTATCCACCCAATGCAACGTTATCCTGAATAAACCATGCGGCTTTAGGCGTAATGTCTACACTGAAAACTTTCGGATCATCCAATCCTAAGTTGATATTGGTTAAGTTTCCACCAACCATCACGTTACCTTTCTGGATTTGCGCTTTTGCAACACCCATAAATAATGCTACTGAAAACAAGCTTGAGATAAAAATTTTTTTCATGATAAATGTTTTAAATTATTAGATAAACTAACCGATTTAACTATCGATTTTAAAGCCAACATACATATCTACATAATGTTTGGCCTTGTTTTAATTGTGATTGATTATCAGTAAATTATATTTGAAGTTTTTTTTACTGACAGTATTTATTCCTCTGTGCTATAAAGGCCTGATAACTAACATATATCAGGTTTTTAACACTCGAACGCTTTTCTATCCGGATAGGTATATCAAACAAATGCCATTTGAAAGCACATCCGCCAGTAGTTAGCGCATTATATTTAGCGTAGTAATCTGTGGGGTCAGACTTTAAGATTTGTTAATACTGAGGGAATATTAGGGCACTAGCTTTGCCGCAGCAAACGAACAGCATTGAGCAGACTTTTAATTGCTTCCTTAAAAAACAACGATCCTTTGGCGATGGAGCAAATTTTCCATGCGCATTGGGAAAAGGTGTTCGATTCGGCTTTCAAAAAGCTCGGTGATGAGGCACTCGCCCAGGATATTACGCAGGAAATTTTTATCTCCCTATGGGAAAAACGAAGTAAACTTGAATTAAGCGGCGATCTTTCCGGATACCTACATGGCGCAGTGAAACACCGGATAGTGGATTACTACCGGTCAAATGCTGTTAAAGATGTTCACTGTAACGAATTTGCCTTATTGATGAACCAAAAAAGGACGAATACTGCTGATGAAAACTTAATTCTTCAGGATACTGTCCGGGAAGTGGAAGCCGCAATGCAGCGTTTGCCAGAGCGGATGCGCCTCGTTATTTCGATGAGCAGGGAAGATGATAAAACAGTAAAGGAAATTGCCGGCGAATTGAATGTTTCGGTCCAGACGGTTAAGAATCAGATTACTGCAGCGATGAAATTACTTCGGGAAAACCTATCCTACCTCCTCCTTATCGCGTTTTTGTTCGCTTAACCGAAACTTAACTTACTGGTAACATCTTTCGCTAGTACCCTTTCTTTTTTGAAACGACGTGTTTACAAATGAGCGAAGAAAAAGCAAAGCTGCTGCTGGAAAAATATGCGAACGGACAGGCAAGCCCGGAAGAACGGGAAGTTGTGGAGCAGTGGTATGCAAATCTGGATGCAGCTAAGAAAACCATTCCTGCAATACAAAAAGTATTGATCCGCGATGCCATGTTATCAAACATCCAAAAAGTGGTTGCCAATCGGTCGTCCAGAAAACAGGCTTTTATTTCCCCCTGGATCAGGATTGCTGCGGCCGTTATCCTGGTGGCGACTGTTTCTTTTTCAATCTGGAAATTGAGTGATCCAACCGAAAAGGCTGCTGAACAAATTATTGCATCAACCCGTATCGGGGAGCGTAAAAAAATTATCCTGAGTGATGGCTCGGAAATCACCCTGGCACCTTTGGCTAAAATCAGTTATCCGCTGAAATTTAATTCACACTCCCGTGAAATTTCACTCATTGAAGGTGAGGCTTTTTTCTCCATTGCCCATGAAGAGAACAGGACTTTTCAGGTAAAGTTACCCGCTCATTTAAAAGTTACCGTTTTAGGTACTTCATTTCTCATCCGTGCTTATCGCGCTAACGCCCATGTAGAGGTTGCGGTTTCAACCGGTAAAGTAGCCATTCAGAATAAATCTATCCTGCTGGGAACATTAGTGAAAAATCAAAAGCTTCAGTTTAATAAAGTGACGGGAAAATCTATCCTAAAGGTGATTCAGCACACACTTCCGGTAAAAATTCAATTTGCCGGCACCACGCTGCAACAGGTAATCCAGCGGATGGAATATACCTATAATATTAAAATACTGCTAAATGATAAAGCAATTGCAGACTTAAAAACAACAGCAACATTTAGCAGTGAACAGCGGCCTGAAGAAATTCTCGACCTGATCTGCAGTCTTCATCACCTGAAGCTCGGTTCGGATCAAAACCATCAAACATTTAAAATATACAAATAATGAATAACTAGATCATTCCATGACCTGTCCAATTTTATTTTGAAGGACAATGCACAACAATTTTTAATTCATCCAAGCAAATCAAACAATGAAAACAACCTCACCCAAGAGGACCTTATCTCTTTATCGGATCATGAAATATTCATGTTTAACATTTTCAATTCTCTGCATTTTCTGCAGCTCACTTTTGGCATCGTCTGGCATGGCCCAGCGGTTAGAAAAAAGTAAGGTTAATATCAAAATAAGCAAAGGCCGTAAACTCAGCGAAATTGTTCGTGAAATTGAAAGCATATCAGGTTTAAATTTTGTTTACAATCCAGATCTTTTGCAAAGCACAAACACGCGGTTAAGCGGCAATTTTCAAATGGAACCTGTACGTTCCCTGCTGGATAAACTTGGTCTTCGGGTAGAAGAAAAAGGAAATTATGTGATTTTAAACAACACAACCTTTAACAAGCCCGATCGGATAGTAACCGGGGTAGTAAAAGATTCTACCGGTATGGTGCTGCCCGGGGTATCCGTAAAGGTACTTGGCACGCAAAGCGGAACCACCACCGATTCGAACGGTGCTTACCGCATTGAAGTTGGGGCGCAAACCGTTCTTTCATTCTCGATGATTGGCTACCGGACCAAAGAGGTAACGGTTGGGGATAATCAATCGATTAATGTAACCTTAAGTGAAGAGAGATCCACATTGGCCGATGTAGTGGTGGTAGGTTATGGCACGCAGAAAAAGGAAACGCTAACAGGTGCCGTGAGTCCGGTTTCGCTGGATAAACTTTCTTCCAGATCGGTAAACAGTGTTGGCGAAGTGCTGGCAGGGAAATCTCCGGGTGTAATTGTAACCAATGAAGGCGGCGACCCCACTTCAACACCCAGAATTAACATCAGGGGTGCAGGCGGAATTAACGGGGAAAGCGTACTGTATGTAATTGATGGTTCTATTTTTCTGGGTACACCACAACTTAATCCGAACGACATCGAATCTATTTCGGTGCTAAAAGATGCTTCGGCAGCTATTTATGGTGCGCGTGCATCTGGAGGGGTGGTTTTAATTACTACCAAAAAAGGGAAAAAAGGAAAGATGCAAATCAGTTTCGATGCCAAGGTTGGACAGCAAAGTGCCTGGAAAAAACTGGAAACCCTAAGTGCTGAGCAGCGGGCTCAAGTGGCCGCAACTGCTGCGAAAAATGGCGGAACAACCATTTTGCCAGCTTTTGATCTGACGAAATATCCGGATGGACAAACCACCAGAACCAACTGGATGGATGAGGTTTTCAGAGATGCATTGCTTCAGGATTATAGTGCGGCCATTAACGGTGGGGGCGAAAAGTCTAACTTTTACCTGAGTTTTAATTACCGCGATGCAGAGGGGATTGTATTGAATACTAAAAGCAAGCGGTATAATTTTAGAATCAATTCTGAACATGAACTTACGCCCTGGTTAAAGGTTGGCGAAAATTTATCCTATAGCAGCACGAATGGAAATGGTGCAAATACCAGTAACGATTACACAGGCGCCTTACTTTCAGCTGTCTATTACCCGAGAAATGGTACGCCTTATAATGCAGATGGCAGCTTTGCCGGTTTACCTGGCGGCCAGTACGCGGGTGATTATGGCGATATTGTAAACCCGGTTGCAGAATTAAAGCGAATCGATATTAATAACCCGGTAAATGTTTTGGTAGTGAATCCTTACGCTACCTTACACCTGGCAAAGGGATTAAGTTTCCGTTCTAACCTAAGCATCACTAAATCAGATTCACAGTTCAAAAATTTTGTTCCGAAACGCCCGGAAGTTGGTAAACCGGTATTAAGCAATAGTTTGGTGGAAAGGGCAGATGCTTCAACCGACCTTCTGGCAGAACAGGTATTGAGCTATAAAACAACCATCGGCGTTCATCAGCTTGATTTTACCGGTGGCTATACTTTTCAAAAGACAAAAAGTAATGGCTTATATACCTCCGGTGCAGGTTTTGATGATGAGTCTGATCAGTACCGCTATTTAACTAATGCCACCATTATTCAGCCTTCTACCAGTTATTTTGATGCAAAAGCGATTTCATCGGTATTCTTAAGGGCAAATTATAATTATAAAGAAAAGTACCTGTTATCATTTATTGGCAGACGGGATGGTTCTTCTATGCTCGCCAAAGAAAACAGATTTAGAAACTATGGTTCTGTCTCCGCTGGCTGGGCAATTCATAAAGAAGAATTTTTGAAATCTGCCACCTGGTTAAATGAATTGAAATTAAGGGGCAGTTACGGCATTCTCGGTAACCTGGGCAGTTTATCAGCCTCTGCCGTAAACCCATTACTTGCCGCTACGCAGAGTTACTTCGGGCAAACGCCAACCTTGCAAAACGGTTATGTCCAAACCATTTTAGCCAATAAAAACTTAACCTGGGCAGAAAGTAAACAAACCAATATTGGTTTAGACATTACGGTGCTTGATCGATTGAGTTTAGTAGCTGATTATTTCATTAAGGAAACTGATAAAATGATCCTCACCAGGTCGCTTCCGGGTACGGCAGGATTAAATGCTCAAACCATTAATGCCGGTTTAGTAAAAGATAAAGGGATTGAGTTAGGCTTAACTTATAACAGCGCAAAAAGCACTGCCTTTACTTATTCGGTAAATGCAACGCTTACCAAATTAAATAACAAAGTAGAAGAACTGGCTCCTGGTTTAAGCAATATTGCAGTTGGAACGAATTTTAGAAATGAGCTGGCGCCACTGGCAATAACAGTAGGGCAACCCTTGTACAGCTATTATGTTTTAAAAACGGAAGGCATCTTCCAGAGTCAGGCTGAAGCGGATAATTATAAGAATGCAGCAGGAACGAAAATTCAGCCCAATGCAAAAGCCGGAGATTTCAAATTTGCAGACCTTAACGCAGACGGATCGATTGATAGCAAAGACCGTTATTTTGCCGGAAGTGCCTATCCTGATTTTTCTTACGGGTTAAGCTTTAATGCCAACTATAAAAACTTCGATTTAAACATTTTTGCGCAAGGAGTGCAGGGAAATAAACTTTTCAATGCTGTAAAAAGAACGACTTATAGCGCCAGCGGACCATCTTACAATAAGCTGGTTGGAATTCTGGATGCCTGGTCGCCGGAAAATCCAGGTGGCAAAGTGCCGATTATCTCTACCAGCGATAACAACGGAAACTTCAATGCTTCCGATTTCTACATCGAAGACGGTTCTTACCTGCGTATCCGAAACGTAACGTTAGGCTATAGCTTGCCAAAATCGCTAACCAGCAAACTTAAAACAGGCGCGGTGAGGGTTTATGCCACCGCCAATAACTTATTCACGATCACTGATTATTCTGGTTTTGATCCTGAAATCGGGATGGATAATAATGGCCTTGATGTTGGTCGTTATCCGCAGGCAAGAAGTTTCATCTTCGGTTTAAGCGTTAATCTTTAATCTACAACAACATGAGAACGAATATAAAATACCTGGCGCTGGTTGCAATCACTGTTTTTGCATCATGCACCAAACAACTTGATATTACACCGGAAGGTTCGCCATCGGCACAAAATTTCTGGAAAACAAAAGAAGATGCCATCAAGGCCGAAGCAGGAATGTATGAGAATTACAACTCAGAAGATTTCTATGGGCGCGGAATGTTCTGGTTCATTAATGCCAGCGATGATATGGTAACCGGAAGAAATAAACCGGAAGGCGATAACATCAAAAACTTTAACCGCAGTTATATTGGCGGCGGTTATACTGAATCGCAATGGAGCCTGCGTTATGCAATCATCAAAAGAGCTAATGATATTATTGCTAATGTACCTGCCATTTCGATGGATGATAATTTAAAGAAACAGATTATTGGTGATGCATACTTTAATGCTGCGCTCGTCTATTTTCAGCTGGCAGCAAATTATGGAAACGATAAAGCCGGCGTGCCGATTGTAACGCCAGATGCCGATGCGGCTGTCGCTATTCCAAGGGCAAAAAATGTAACCGAAAATTACGATTACATCATTTCATTATTTTTAAAGGCTGCGGATAATCTGACGAACTTTTCTGCAATGAAAGCAGCTGATTTTGGGAAAGCACATAAAACTGCGGCATGGGCTTATCTATCTAAAGTTTACCTGTTTAAAAAGGATTATGCAAATGCAGCTAAATACGCAGATCTTGTCATTGCTTCTGGTCAGCATGATTTGTTAACGAATTTCGCAGATGTATTCAAAGCATCGAACAACTGGTCTAAAGAATATATCTGGTCGGTAGTGTGTACGCCAAATGGTGGTGGCACAGGCTGGGGAAGTAAGCTGCCCGGCGTAATGTTAACCAATAAGGCCTGGGGGATTTACAACGGCTGGGGCTATTATTTACCTACTAAAGAGCTTTATGATTCTTTTGAAGCAGGAGATCAGCGTCGCGAGGTAACCATTTTAAAACCCGGCGACAAGTTTACTTTTTTTGGTACGGAACGTACCTTTACCAAAGATGCTGGTGCCACTTCAAATTATCAGTTTAAAAAATATATGGAGCCATTTACCTATGCCAATCCGATTCCAACGCATGTTAATCCCAATGGTGATAACGGAACCACTGATTTAAATGTGCCGCTGATGCGTTTCGCTGAAGTACTTTTAATTAAGGCAGAAGCAGCAATTAACGTGAGCGGGGCAGGTGCCGGAGATACGGAGCTGAACAGAATCAGGATACGGGCAGGTTTGCCTGCAAAAACAGGAATGTCTCTAACTGACCTTAAGCGTGAGCGTCGCAATGAATTAGCCGGAGAGTTTGCAGACCGTCACCGGGATTTGGTAAGATGGGGAGATGCTCAGGCAACTTATGCGAAACCACTGCATGATTTTGATGGCTCGGTAATCTGGCCTGCAAGAACATTCAATCCTCAGGTACATGATGTCTGGGCGGTGCCACAGCGGGAAATTGATAACAGTTCTGGCGTAATTAAACAAAATGCAGGATGGTAAAAGGATCTAAGTTTTTCTGGATATTATTGATCGGTTACGGGGTTCATTCAGTTTCTGCGCAGCAGAAACTGAATGCTTCCAACGGGCACAGTCATAACGATTATAAACAGCAAATTCCGTTATTAGAAGCTTATTATTCAGGCTTAGGCGCCATTGAGGCGGATGTTTTCTACCGCAACGGCGAACTTTTTGTAGCGCACGACAGCACCGAAATAAAACCGGGCAGAACACTAAAGAAGATCTATATCGATCCGCTTGTAGCCTTTTTTAAAGAAAACGGAAATAAGCCTTATGCCAATGCCTCACAGAAGCTTCAACTGGTCATTGATATCAAGGAAGATTACAAAAATGTTCTGGCTACGTTATTGAAACAGCTTAAAGGTTCAGAATTTGTTTTTGACCAGTTGAAAAACCCTGCCGCCATTAAAATTGTGGTCAGTGGCGATGTTCCTCCGGCAGATGAATTTAAAAATTATCCTCCCATGATCTCCTTCGATGGCCGGCCCGGAAGAAATTACACCGCAGAACAATTGAAGCACGTTGGCATGATCAGTGATGACCTTGCTCATTATTCAGTTTGGAATGGAAAAGGTACACCAACTCCTCCCGATCTGGAGAAAATGAAAGCAGTAATCGCAGCGGCGCATCAAATGGGCAAATCTTTTAGGTTTTGGGGAACGAAAGATAGTCCGAACAGCTGGAAAGAATTGGAGCAAATGGGGGTAGACTGGGTTGGAACCGATCAGCCGAAGGCTTTAAGTGAATTCTATAAAGACAGGGGAAAATTAGAGTATGTGAATACTAAAAAGTATGAGCCTTATCTGCCAACTTATAAAAGTGATGGCTCACCAAAAAAGGTGAAAAATGTGGTCTTGTTAATTGGAGATGGAATGGGTCTCGCTCAAATCCAGGCGGGTTTAAGTGCCAATTTTGGTCAGTTGAATATGACCAACATCAGGCATATTGGCTTCTCCCGTACAGAGGCTTCCAATTCTGATTTTACCGATTCGGCGGCCGGAGCTACCGCCATGGCAACCGGAGAGAAAACGAATAACCGATACATTAGTGTGAGTGTTAATGGAAAACCGTTGCCGTCTATCCCTGAAATTTTAGCGCCACTCGGCATTAAAAGTGGTATCATTACCAGCGGCGATATTACCGATGCCACGCCGGCAGCATTTTACGCCCACCAAATTGAAAGAACCATGTCGCAGGAAATTGCAGCTGATTTCCAGAACAGCCCGGTTGAGGTGCTGGTGGGCTCCCGACGCAAAAGCTTCACAGATAACAAAAATAATGACCTGATGCCCCAATTAAAAAATAAAGGTTATCAGCTTCAGCATGATTTGAACGGTTTTCAGGCTGCCACTTCAGAAAAGCAATTGGTACTACTAGATGATTCTGCAACCAGAAGTATTTTAAAGGGGCGGGGCGAAATGCTGAAAATATCCTTATTGAAGACTATTCAGATATTGGGTAAAAATAAAAAGGGGTTTTTTATTATGGCGGAGGGCGCACAAATTGATTACGGCGGCCATGCAAATGATTTGCCTTACACCGTTGCCGAACTACATGATTTTGACCGATTGGTTGGCGAGGCCTTGCGTTTTGCCGATCAGGATGGAGAAACACTTGTGATTGTCACTGCAGACCATGAAACCGGCGGTCTCTCTTTACTCGATGCTTCTTATAAAAAAGGAACGGTGCGTGGAAGTTTCAGTACAGACGATCATACCAATATTATGGTGCCGGTTTTTGCCTATGGTCCTGGTTCGCAAAATTTTACAGGTGTTTACCCGAACACCGACTTATTTAAAAAAATGATGTCGCTTTATAACGTAAGATAAGCCTGTAAATCTTTCAATAAATTTAAAATGCCCCCAAAGCGTAACGGCCAGGGGGCATTTTCGCGTTCTGAGTAGATTAGCTACGCACTTCATCCGGATTTCTCGAGAAACGTTAAGCTGCAATTCTGTATTTAAACAAACTATAGCGGGAGAAATACGCGAAATTATCCCATTACTTAGTTCGGAGCTCTCGGTACAAAACTGATTTTGCAATGAGACTGTTCCCACCAATACAATAATATTTACAATTAGATATGCCGAAACTTAAGTTATCTCCGGGTCGTCCATTCCCCCTTGGGTCTACCTGCAATGGAACAGGAACAAATTTTGCGCTTTTTGCTGAACACGCAGAAACAGTAGAATTGTGTTTCTACAATCAGGAAGAGCTGGAAGAGGAGAGAATTACGCTTAGTCAGAAAACCAATCATATTTTTCATGTTTATTTTGAAGGAATTTTGCCAGGTCAGCGCTATGGCTATCGGGTACATGGTCCATATCAGCCAGAAAATGGTTTCCGCTTTAATCCTCAAAAACTATTGCTAGATCCTTATGCAAAAGCGATTAGCGGTGATGTGCGCTGGAATGAAGCGGTATTTGGCTATGATATAAATCATGCAGAAGCTGATTTGGTACCGTCATTACACGATAGCGCTCCTTTTGTACCCAAAGCGGTGGTGGTCGCTGATGCTTATGATTGGGGAAATGATCGCCGCCCGGAAATTCCCCGGCATCAATCCATTATCTACGAATTGCATGTTAAAGGTTTTAGTCAGACAAATCATAATATCCCCGCACACTTGCGCGGAACTTACGCTGGCCTTGCACAGCCCGAAAGTGTACAATATCTTCAGGAATTAGGAGTGAATACCATCGAACTGATGCCTGTTCACCAGTTTATATCTGATGGGCACTTAGCTGATAAGGGTTTGCAAAACTACTGGGGCTACAACACCATTGGGTTTTTTGCACCACATTCGGGCTATTCCAGTTCAGGAGATACCGGCGGTCAGATAAATGAATTCAAAAACCTGATTAAAGTCATGCATCAGGCTGGTATTGAGGTGATTCTCGACGTCGTGTACAATCACACGGCAGAGGGCAATGAGAAAGGTCCGACACTTTGCTTCCGGGGCATCGACAATCCGGCCTATTACCGTCTGGAAAAAGATCTCCAAAGGTATTACACTGATTACACCGGTACCGGAAACAGTCTGGATATGACTTTACCTGCAGCATTGCGATTAGTGATGGATAGTCTGCGTTACTGGATTACAGAAATGCACGTAGATGGTTTTCGTTTCGACCTCAGCACTACGTTAACCCGTGGAGCGAATGGTGAAAGTATGCAAGCTGCCTTTATGGAAATTATCCAACAGGATCCGGTTATTTCGCAGGTTAAATTAATTGCAGAACCCTGGGACGTTGGAGATAATGGCTATCAGGTAGGTGATTTCCCGCCAGGATGGTCGGAATGGAATGATCAGTTCAGGGATACCATGCGAAAATTTTGGAAAGGCGAAGAAACCAGTTGTTATGATTTTACAAAACGATTTTTAGGAAGCCCGGATCTTTACCGCAATAAGCAACGGCAACCCTGGGCCAGTATTAATTTTATTACGGCACATGATGGTTTTACCCTGCGCGATTTAGTGAGTTATAATGAAAAACATAACGAAGCCAACGGAGAAGAGAATAACGATGGGACAACTGAAAATTACTCCAGTAATTACGGCGCAGAGGGCGAAACGGATGATCTATCCATTAAACTCATCAGGATAAAACAAAGCAAAAATTTACTGGTTTCGCTGATCCTGGCGCAGGGTATTCCTATGATTACCTCCGGAGATGAAATCGGAAAAACGCAGGCTGGCAACAATAATGTTTATTGCCAGGACAACGAACTGGCCTGGTTAAACTGGGCCAGTGTATACCATAATTTGTTATCGTTTACTAAATCATTGCTGAAATTAAAACGTGATCATCTGGTTTTTAACAGGCCTGAATGGTTAAACAGTGCATCGATCAATGGAGAGCTGCCTGAAAACATAGCATGTTTTTTAGATACAGGTGCAGCAATTCAAAATGATCAATGGGAAAAAGTGGCCTGCTTAACTTTATTTTTCAACGGGAAAAGCTTTGACGGGCAAGATGCAAACGGCGGGCAATTGCTGGATCATGACTTCCTAATCATGATAAATCCACAAGCTACTCCGCAAATTATTCTGGTTCCGGAATCGAAACAAAACAAACGCTGGGAGATTCTGCTTAATACGGCAATAACATCTAATTTTTCTATAGGAGAGGAAGGCCTTCGGTTTGTAAAAGTTGAAGAGCGAAGCATAATCATATTTAGAGCAGATTAATCTGCTCTAAATATTAAAGGAGACCACTTATTCCGCTGCGTGGCGCAGGTACGGTGAGCATTCTGATCTCACCCTTTGGGTTTTGTAAAACCTGTCCAGCTTTCTGCCTGGACGGTAAATTTAAAATCGTTGCAGCAGTTCTGCTTCTCGATTTTAAATTTGTTTTGCGCTCGCTGTGAACCTTCAATTCAGGTTGTGCAACGTTTAAATAGCCTATGGATTGGTAATCCTTTTCTGCTAATCTTTCCATCTGTTCCATATAATCCTTGTTTTATCTTACAACACCAGGTTACGTGGCTTAGTTTGAAGAATTACTGTATTGGGTATTTTACCCGTTTTTTACCGTATAATATGCAAAGTTCTTATTGCTTCGAAAGTGCTGCATTTAATAAGTAGAGTCCAGCATCGTTGCCTTGCATCGCGGCGAGGTCTGCTGCTGTCTGCCCGCGTGCGTCGGTCATTTCGAAGTTGGCACCGGCATCTAAAAGCAGCTGAAGTACATCGTTACGGCCAAACATACTGGCAAACATTAACGCGGTACCGCCGTTTCCATGCTGAAGATCCAGCTGTGCGCCGGCCTCAATCAGAAGTTTAGCAATTGCAGCATATCCTTTAAAGCTTACGCCCATTAAGGCCGTATTGCCACCGTAATCTGCTGCATTTATATCTGCACCGGCATCCAGTAACAATTTGGCGGCATCCAGTTGATTATTGTAGCAGGCAATAATTAATGGGGTATACCCTTTTTCATCCCGGGTATTTACATCTGCCGCCCTGCGGATGAGCTCCTGCAAAACTGCTGTTTCACCTTTTCTGGCAGCGGGTATCATCAGTTGGTCTATATTTTCCATGCAATCAAAACCCCTAAACTGGCGTAAAGTTTGGGCGTCTTTATTTTATGGATAAAGTTTAAAGCCATGGATTTCATCCAGATATGCTTTTTTCGCTTCCAGTGGATTATTGTAGGCCACAGGTAGCTAAACAGGAAATGATTTTACGTATTAATACGCTTAAACTCTTAAAACCATTTGCACCCGGCAGGGGTTGTAAGTAAGTCTGATACAGCCAAAATGCTTCCAATCCAGTTGCATTGAAAAAAAGCTAAGAAATTGAAAATCAAGAGCAAAGTTTTAAATGCCTGCCAGACAAATGATCAACATAAACAAAACTCACTATGAAAAAACAGGAAAGTGGTACTGAGCCAAAACTAAGTACAAAACCATCTACAACTTCAGCTCCGGCACTTAACGAACTTTTTACGGATGGGATCCGCGACTTATACTGGGCGGAAAATCACCTGGTTAAGAACTTGCCTAAAATGATTTCAGCTGCTACGGCGCCTGCGCTTGTATCTGCAATTGAGTCTCACTTAGCGGAAACGAAAACTCACGTGTCCAGACTCGAACAAATATTTGAATTGCTTGGAGAAAAGGCTATTGCAAAAAAATGCGATGCCATGGAAGGAATTACCAAAGAAGGCGAAGGAATTATAGAGGAAACAGAACCAGGTACTGCAACTAGAGATGTAGGAATTATTTTAGCCTCGCAAAAGGTAGAGCATTATGAAATTGCATCATATGGCGGTTTGGCCCAGCTGGCGACCACTTTAGGTTTAACAGATGTCGCTGCAATTCTGGAAGAAACGCTAGCCGAAGAGAAGAGTGCAGATACGAAGCTTTCTGCCATTGCAGAAAAAGAAATTAATTATAAAGCCGCCGAAGAGGCATAGAAAAACTATAATGGCTAAGAAACCAGTAGAAAATAAAAGTCAACCTCAACAGGTTGAAAACGATAAAACCAATAAACTGGAGGAATTTGTTGCCGATAGTACCGGACAACGGTTAACCACCAATCATGGTGTAAAAATCAGCGATGATCAAAATTCGCTTACCGCAGGCGATCGCGGTGCAACATTATTGGAAGATTTCATCTTAAGAGAAAAGATTACGCATTTTGATCACGAAAGAATTCCTGAACGCGTGGTACATGCAAGAGGATCTGGCGCTCATGGTGTTTTTAAAGTATATGAAGATATGTCTGACCTTACCCGGGCGGCATTTCTTTGTGATCCGGGCGCCGAAACTCCCGTTTTTGTACGTTTCTCTACTGTCGCAGGATCAAGAGGATCAACAGATCTTGCCAGAGATGTAAGGGGATTTGCTGTTAAATTTTATACACAGGAAGGTAATTTTGACCTTGTTGGAAACAACATGCCAGTCTTCTTTATTCAGGATGCGATTAAGTTTCCGGATTTGGTACACGCGGTAAAACCCGAACCGGATAATGAAATGCCACAAGCGGCTTCCGCACACGATAGTTTCTGGGATTTTATTTCGCTATTGCCAGAATCTGCACATATGATTATGTGGACGATGAGCGATCGCGCGCTGCCAAGAAGCTATCGCATGATGGAAGGATTTGGCGTGCACACGTTTAGGTTTGTGAATGCTGCGGGTGTATCACACTTTGTAAAATTCCATTGGAAACCATTGCTTGGCGTGCATGCTGTGGCATGGGATGAAGCGCAAAATATTTCAGGTAAAGATCCCGATTTCCATAGAAGAGATCTTTGGGATGCCATCGAAGCCGGGGCTTTCCCGGAGTGGGAGCTGGGGGTACAGGTTGTTGCAGAAGAAGATGAATTTAAATTTGATTTCGATTTGTTGGATTCTACCAAGATCATTCCTGAAGAACTGGTTCCTGTGCAGCGCATTGGTAAAATGACGTTGAACCGGAATCCGGATAATTTCTTCGCAGAAACAGAACAAGTGGCTTATCATATCGGTCATGTAGTACCGGGGATTGATTTCACCAACGATCCATTGTTGCAGGGAAGACTTTTTTCTTACACCGATACGCAATTAATTAGATTAGGCGGACCAAATTTCCATGAAATTCCAATCAACAGGCCAGTAATTTCGGTTCATAACAATCAGCGCGACGGTTATATGCGTCAAACTATTAACCGCGGAAAAACAAGTTACGGTCCAAATGCAATCGCTGCAAATGATCCACAGCAAACGAAAGCTGCAGAGGGTGGCTTTACCAGCTATAACGAACGCATTGATGCCAGAAAAATTCGGGCCAGAAGTAAAAGCTTTTTTGATCACTTTTCTCAGGCCAGATTATTCTTAAACAGTCAGTCTGATCCCGAAAAAAATCACATCATCGATGCCCTAAGCTTCGAACTGGGTAAGGTGAAAATGGTGGAAATCCGGGAAAGGATGCTTGGTGTTCTGGCACATATTGACAAAGGTTTAGCAGCAGCTGTCGCCTATAATTTAGGCTTACATGTGCCTGAGATTCCACTAAACGAATTGAACGGAAGTATTCCTGCAGATGCAGATCCGGCAGATTACACGCCAGAGCAAAAAGAAGGAGCATTAACCAAATCGGAAGCACTCAGCATGGCCAATACCATTAAAGATTCTATTGCTACCAGAAAAGTTGCTATTCTTGCAGCAGATGGAGTAGATGGAAAATCTTTAAGCACGGTAAAGGATACCTTGGTTGCTCAGGGTGCGATCGTTCATGTTATTGCTCCTAAGCTGGGTGAAATTATCTCAGCAGAAGATCAGAAAATCCAGGTTGACGAAAGCTTCCTTACAGCGGCCTCTGTATTATATGATGCCGTTTATGTGCCTGGCGGAACAAATAGCGCAGCAAGTCTGGAAGCTGAAGCTAATGCGGTTCACTTCTTAAACGAAGCTTTTAAACATTGTAAAGCAATTGCTGCCGATGCAGGAGCTATCCAGGTTTTGGAAGCAGGATATTTCTTCAAAAAGCTTCCGGCAGAATATTCAGCAGAAACGGTATTGCGCGAAGGTGTGGTTGTTTCTGATGATCTTAATTCATTGACAGATTTATTTGTTCAAATGATTGCACGCCATAGATTTTGGGAACGTGAAGTTCCCAGAAAAATTCCGGCATAATAAGCCTGGTTTCAATAATACTCAAGACCGGGCTTTAGTCCGGTCTTTTTTTATTTCAGATTTAAATTTATCTATTTCGGACAAAAGACCGTTTTATTAACTTATCTACAACATGGACAATCAAAATAAAGCTGCCCGCGCAAGCCAGGCAGATCACGAGAAATTCGAACAAGGCCTCTTAGAAACCCGCTGGACAGAAACCGGAGAACCTTTCTATGTGATAAAAGACGGAAATGATTTAAATGAATTTGCTCCATTAGCAAAATTAATTCTCGAAGATGAGCAGGCAATTGCCCATGATTTTACCTCCAAAGTGGTAAGCGAATCTGGCGATCAGGAAGTTCCGTTTGAATATCAGTCAGGATGGTTTTTAGAAGGGCTGGGCGAAGGGGAGATCGAATAACACATTTGCGATTTTACTTATGTTGCACTCCCCCATCCAGCGGAGTGGTGTTGGTTAATGAACTTCAATTATTAAGTTAAACATTTACCGGCAATATGTGTTGAACTGTTGATGGATAAACTTCAACGCAGCATTTATATTATACTTTTTCTGGTCCTGTTTTTTGGAGGGCTTTACTTTGCCAGTTCTTTTCTTATTCCACTTGCACTTGCAGCCGTATTTTCGATGCTTTTTATTCGCCTAAGTGGCTTTTTTGAAAGTAAAGGGATCAACAGAGGATTGGCATCGGCTTTTTGTATGCTGATTTTTGTATTCAGTGTGGTATTGATTGTTGGTCTGCTCTACTGGCAAATGGGGTCGTTTACTGAAAACCTGGGTGAAATGAAATCGCGGTTAGGCAGTATGGTCACTGATATGAGGGCATGGATTAATGAAAAGGCCGGCATTAACCAGAAACAGCAGCAGGAAATTGTTAAGGGGCAAGGCGAACAAACAGGCACAATGGTAATCGACTTCGCCAGCAACCTGATTTCTATCGGCGTTAGCACCGTTTTAGTGCTGGTTTATATGTACCTTTTTCTTTTTTACAGGTCGCACATTAAGCGTTTTATTTTAAAACTGGTACCTCAAAATGAAAAAGAGAACGCTGCCGATATTGTACACGAATGCGGGCATGTTGCACAAAAATACTTAAGCGGATTGGGCGCTATGATCGCTATACTGTGGGTGATGTACGGAATCGGTTTCAGCATTGTGGGCATTGAAAGTGCCATTTTTTTCGCAGTGCTCTGTGGTATTCTCGAAATCATTCCGTTTGTTGGAAACTTAACCGGAACTAGCCTTACGGTCCTTTCCGTGATTGCCCAGGGTGGAGACAGCAAAATGATCATCGGCGTACTCATCGTTTATGGACTGGTTCAACTGATTCAAACCTATGTTTTAGAACCTTTAATTGTAGGCGAACAAGTCAATATTAATCCGCTATTCACCATCATGGCCATCGTTTTAGGTGAGTTTGTTTGGGGTGTGGCGGGTATGATCCTTGCGATTCCGTTGTTAGGAATTGTAAAAATTATTTGCGATAGGGTACCTGCATTAAATGCTTTTGGTTTCCTGATCGGACCAATTGCTCCACCAAAACGAAGAAAGATGTTTGGCCGTAAATAACCTATTTATCCATTTTTTTCAGGATTGTTTTTAAGCTGTTCCAAACATTTCCGGCAATAATTTCATAGCCTTCGGCAAGGGGATGGACGCCGTCGAACATATTAAGATGCGGGATGCCTGCCACACCATCCAGCAGAAACGGAACCAAATCGATGTTATTTTTTGCTGCCAGGCGCGTATAAATATTCCGGTATCCGGCAGCTTTAGTACCCGGAATCCATCCGGGTAATTCCATACCAAGGAGCAAGATCGGTGCAGCAGGATGATGTTGCTTCACCTGATCGATTATGTGTTGAAGGTTGGCCTCTACACCTGTAGCGGAATGACCTCTGATTAAATCATTTGCACCCAGCTCCAATACGAAAATATCAGTTTGCATGGCCAATATTGGCTTCAGTCGGCTCAGTGCCGAAAATGTCGTATCGCCACTTAATCCTCCATTAACCACATTAAAACCTCCGCCCGTTTCATTGATCATCTCTTGAATTAATGCCGGGAAAGATGCCGTTGCAGGATCTCTCAGGCCGTAGCCCTGTGTAAGACTATCGCCAAAGAAAATAATTTGTTTCATAGAGGTACGAACAGATTTTTATTTAAGATTGTTTAAGGCGCAGAGAAAGAACATCTATTTCGTATCAGCGTGCATCAAAATTAATGGCGAATGCTGAAGAATTTGTAAGTCTAATGATTTGTGCATCAATTACATAGAGATTCTATAAAACAAATGATACAAAAAATGAATTATAGACGCATGTATATAGTGAAATTTAGAAAGCCATTCACAACAAGCGTATTAATGGTAATGCTGATCGGGTTGATGGTTTTGCAAAGTTGTAAGAAAAATCATTCAAAAGTTGGTGCTCACCTGGTAGAAGCCACAGGCAATAAAGTTTTTGGAAAGATTGATATAGATGAATTCGGAATACGAATGAAAGCTGCCATTTCAGCGCGTTCGAAGACTTTAAAAAATCCAAAGTTTACAGATGCACTTTATGCAGCGAATAACTATGAACCCATCTTAGTTGAAAAATTTCTCCCGGATAGTGGGCTGATCAGAGCGGCCAACACCATCGCATTGGCTGAAGATCATGGTTTATCACCAGAAGCTTTTAAGCTTTCTAAATTTAAGTCAGTGTTACAAAAAACCTATGATAAAGCCGCTGTTAAAGACCTTGACCTTGCTTATCAAACGATTATTGATCTGGAACTGGCAGCAAGCAATTCAATTACGACATATAGCCAGGCAATGGAGTATGGCCTGGTAAGTCCGAGGCGGATTTATGCACAATATTACACTAAAACAAAACGGCCAGATTCTTTAAGTTTTAAAAAGCCTTATCAAACTACTGATCTTGCAGCTTTTTTAGATAGCATCCAGCCGAAAAGTGCAGATTATAAAATGTTACAGCAGGCATTAAAACAAAATACGCTTGCCCCGGGCCACTCGGCTGAAGAAAGCAAAAGAATTATTCAGGTTAACCTGGAGCGCCTTCGCTGGCAGAACAATCCGACAGAAGAAAAATATGTTTGGGTAAACATTCCCGAATATCAGCTCCATGTAATTGAAAAAGGCAAGGCGGCACTTACTATGAAAGTATGCGTAGGCGAGGGGCGGGAAAAACCTGCCGGCCAATCCTTAGCAGAATATGATGAAGATGACCTGGAGAAAGACCGTCCATTTAACCGGGAAACCCCACAGCTTAAAAGTATGATCCACAGCGTACAGGTAAATCCGGTGTGGAATATTCCGCAAAGCATTGCTACAAATGAAATTGCAATGCAAGCGGCAAAAGACCGCTACTACCTGAGCAATAATAATATTGATGTTTTTTACAAAGGCAAATTGGTAGAAGATCCGGAAACCATTGATTGGACAGCTAAAGATGTGGGCAAAACCTATGCTTTTAAACAGCGCCCGGGTGATGATAATTCTTTAGGAAAAATTAAGTTTCTGTTTAATAATCAGAGTAGTGTTTACCTGCATGATACGCCGGCAAAGGCCGCATTTAATCAAACCGTTCGTGCCGTAAGCCATGGTTGTGTACGGGTAGAGCAGCCTTTGGAACTGGCCAGGGCACTTTTTGGTGTCGGAAAAAAGTTTGATAGAATCAGTGCCGGCATGGCAAGCACTGATCCAAAAGCAGAGAATATTTCACTTCCTAAGCAAATTCCGGTTTACCTCAGTTATTTTACCTGCTGGAGAGATCCAAACGGTGTACTGAAATTTGCCAAGGATGTTTATGGACTGGATGCCGTTTTATATACGCATTTGTTTAATGTTTAATCCTTTGTTGAAAAGGTTCCATATAAAGCTTCTTTATTAATTTCAGGCATTGCGGCAAGATAGGCACTTTTTTCATCCAGGTAAGCCGAAGCATATTTTTCTGCAGACCGGTTGATGAAAAGCACACTGCCTTCGCCAAGGGAGGAGATTAACTGATCAGAAAGCTCCGGGGAAACTGCAGGGCAACCCTGGCTTCTGCCTAATCTTCCTAATGCTGCAATGGTACCCTCACTTACATAAGGTGCGCCATGAATCACGATAGAACGAAGTCTGGCATTATCATTAAACCCCGGGTCCATGCCATCAAGCCTTAATGATCGGCCATGTGCGCCATGGTATTCTTCGCCTGTAACATAGAAGCCGATGCTACTGGTAAACGAATCATTTTTATTGGAAAAAGTTACCGCCTGATCTTCGCCACTGCGCTGTCCGTGAGCCACCCAGGTATTTAGCACTACATCTTTCTCATCGACATTAAGCACATATAATCTTTTGCGCGTGCTCGGTTGATCAAAGTCTGCAATGGTCAACAATGCATGGTCAGATAAACGACCGGCTTTTTTCAGATTGTAATAACCTGTTAACGCTTTCTCGAATACCGGAAACGACAAACCCGAATCTCTTAAGTGGGCCGATTGGTAAAGTGCTTCCGCGTGTTGGATATAAGGCGTCTTCGAAGGCTGTTCTTTTTCAATCTCCCGCGTCACGATTTCTTTATCGTTATTTTTCCATGAAGTAAAAACAGAGCAGGTAGCAATTAATAAAAGACCAGAGATTCCCAAAACATATTTTCTCATAGGATATATTGATATAATGAATGATTAGGTAGGTCTTTTTTCTATAGGCTGATTTCTTTTGTTAACATAAAGATACAAAAATGTTACAGAACAACCAAATTTTATAGCAATATTTTGAGGTTTTGCAGCGAGCTAAATGCTTTTATAATGATAACATTTGGTTGAAGTTCCTTCAGCTAAAATTTTCTTGCGAACCTTTTCTATCCAGCCCTGTTATTATTACAAAACGATATAAAATGATTGAAAAGAAAGAACTTTTATCTGAGAACCTGAAAGATTTTATGGATTATTCTATGGACGTACTGAATGCTATGGATGGTGCGCCGGAACATACCCTAGAACAACAAGAATTGGTGAACGAAAAGATTCAAAATCTAAAAATTTATCTCGGGCATTTAGAAACTTCCTACAATGAAAATACGCCTCAAGGCAATATTGGCGATGCAACAGGTGAAGCACCTGTAATTTCAGATATCGTGTTGTAACGTAAGCATTGGACACATGAGATGCCAGCATAATATACGAACAGTAAACCTTCGGGTAGTGCTTTGGGTTCTAGATAAAAAGGAAATATTATGAAAACAATTCAAAGCCTATTGTTCACTTTATTGGTAGTGATCATCTCATCTTGTCAGAATCCTTCTGACCGAGCAGTTAAAGGAAATAGTAAACGCGATTATGGCGATACGCTAAATAAGGATTCAGTACAAGCGCCAAAGCGTTTAGAAGCAGAAGATACAGTTGGGGGCCATTAGCATTCCTGATTGTTTAATCTGCGATAGTTAACTTTTAAATAAATAAATACAATTATGAACGAGCACGAGAAAAATGAAAATCTTGGAGATACACAGGCGGAAAATTCAGCTGACAGATCCAACATGCCCGATAATCAGGTTCCGAGGCACCGCAGTAACGATAATAACGAAGAAAACAAAGTGAAAAGTGATGCTGGCTTTTTAAGCCGTGAGCCGGGAGAAGGCGATTTTGGCTCAGAAGAAGCTCGGGCTGATGCCGATAAGGGAAATGAGGGTGAAGCTGGTAATATGCCGCACACCAAACCAAAATCTGAAGCCGGAGAATAGCCAATCACCATTGGTAATCTACGCGACCATCTCGCGTATTTTTACGCGTTTAAACGTTTTTATAAACCTTTAGTGAGTGAACAGGCTTCTCTTATATAATCTGCCGACAATGGTGTTGTGCACAAAAATAAGACATAAAATGAAAAAACATTTGCTAATCATGACAAGTGCGGTATTATTAATGCTGTCTGCTTGCAATTCGGAAAATAAGAACAACGCTTCAGATTCTGTTGGTTCTGATACAACCATGAGCGATATGAGCGGAACGGCTCCAATGCAGGATAGTGTAGCTACAGATACCACAAAAACGGATAGCGCTGCAACCACTACAGGTACAACTACCACACCTCAATAACAAGCACCAGCGTAACCCAAAAAAATTACGATAATGGCCGCTGAATAACAAATTCAGCGGCCATTACTATTTTAAAGTATCATGTGAGTAGCCCGGTGTGTAGGGGAGGCTTTCTCCCTTTATGCTTTAATTAAGGTACCCATTAGTGACGGCGAACCGAATAAGCGCAGCGGTATTTTTCGAACCAGTTTTATCGATCAACGATTGGCGGTGGCCTTCTACTGTTCGTTTGCTAAGGAAAATTTTATCCGCCATTTCCTGGTTGGTATAACCTTCAGCAATCAGGTGTAACACCTCAATTTCACGCATAGAAAGTTCAATTTGCGTATGAGTTTGTTCTGTCTGTGCTGCTACATTGTGTAAAAGCCTGTCTAGTAAGCCTTGCGCTAATTCGCAGCAGAGATATTTTGTGCCGGAGTGAACTGTCTTCAAAGCGAACATCATTTCATCTTCATTTACATTTTTCATCAGGTAACCCTGGCTACCTTCCAGAAAGGCTTGTGCAACGTATTTTTCGTTATCGAGCATCGATAGCACAATCGTTTTAATGTCCGGCCATTTTTCTTTCAGTTCGCGAATAAGGCTTATGCCATCCATTTCAGGCATGTTGATATCGGTAAGTACAATATCCGGTATGGTGCCCGAAGCAATCAGGTCTAACACTTCCTTTCCATTATCTGCTTCGCCAATTACCTGAACGCCAGGTTGCGAATCCAGAATGAGTTTGATGCCGTTCCGCACAATAATATGATCTTCTGCCAGTATAATCTTTAACATCATTATAATTTTATTATTCTTGAGTCTCCTACATCTTTGAGTACGCCTTTCAATCTGTCTATGTGAACTTTGAGTTCGTCTGCTCTTTTTTTACGGTCTTGAATTAAATAAGAATTGCTTTGTATACGCTCTTCCAGTCCGGAAATGAAATTGCGGCGCTCTTCCATCATCCTGATGGCTACCCATAAGGCTTCTTCTACCTTATCAATATACTCGCCGCCCAATACTTCTTCAGAATAAACATGACCGGTAAAGCAGCGGTAACGGGTATTTCCATTTTCAGTTATTTTGGTGAGTATACCTCCGCAATCAGGACAGGTGAGCGATGTTGGCTTGCCAAGTTTGCTTGTCTCTTCGTAGCTGCTGCTCATCCTCAACGTAATTTCCGATTCGAGTTTAAGTGCTGCAGGCACTTCACCCTTTACGCAGTCTGCCCTGCTGTATAAATCGGCAAGGATATAAGGCATATCAACCAGAGATACACGATAATCTACATCAATGTTGTTGATTACGCTTTGCGGCATATCTGCATATTCTGCTTCCTCAGGCTCCTGCACAATACAGGTTCCGCCAGCACTTTTAATGGCAATCATGCCCGATGTACCATCATCCAGCAGCCCGGTTAAAATAATGCCGGTTACACAAGAGCTATAGGCCGCTGCAGCCGTTCTGAAAAGCACGTCTATAGATGGGCGCCAGTGGTTTTCCTTTGCTCCGCGGCTGGTAATAATGGTATCCTCGCTGAGCATCATATGATGGTCTACCGGTGCCAGGTAGACTTTTCCATTTTCTATTTTTGTTCCGTTTTTTGGGATGGAGACCTTGAGTTTCGATTTTTTATTTAACAGGCTGATGATGTTTTCTTCAATAGCCGCCTTACTGATGTGAATGACAATAAAAACGGCCGCATCTAAATCTTCAGGCAGCGACGCCAGCAATGCAGATACCGCCGATAATCCGCCTGCGGATGCTCCTATTGTAATTACATTTTTTACTTCTTCAATTTTCATGCTTTTCTTAAATAATTATTGTTCCAGGGGAAAGGAAATGGTAAACGTTGCCCCCGGATGATTGCTGATCTCCAGATTGCCCTTTAAAAGCGATACCCGGTTTTTAATTGCCCGCAATCCTGAACCTTCCTTCAGGGCCTGCTCGATATCAATTGGAAAGCCTTTTCCTTCATCTTTCACAATAATGAGGACTTGTGTTTTATCTAAATTAACGGTTACGTTGGCTTGGCTTGCCCCCGAATGTTTTATGCTGTTGTTTAAAAGTTCCTGAATGATTCTGAAAACATAAAGCTGGGTTTCCGCCGACAACTTATCTGCCCGGCGATCTATTTCAGAATGGACTTTGAAACCAGCGTTTTCTAAATGTTGAATCATATCCTTCATTCCTGAAACAAAGCCAAAATCTTTCAGAATAGAAGGGCTTAATTCGCCTGAAATGGTTCTTAACTCTTTGATCGCCAGATCCAGCAATTCATTTATGTTTGAAAATGATGTTTCGGTAGGTTCGTTTTTCTGCAAATGGTTAAGTTTGAAACGAATCCCATAAAGGATCTGGCAAACACTATCATGCAGGGAAGCACTGATTTTATAACGTTCTTTCTCTTGCGCATCTATCGCTGCACGGCGCAGCAGGCGCTGCTGGTTTCGCTCATGTTCTTCTTCTTTTTCCAGAAGTCGTTTACGCTCAGAAATGTCGGAAATTATTCCTGTAAACAAGGTAGAGCCATCAAGCTGGTCAATTGCTTTTCCTCTAATTAAAATTATTTTGCTGGTTACCCTGGTTCGTACACTTAGCTCTATGTCAATCGCTTGTGTACTAGGGAATTTGTTTGCAATGTTAAGGAGTTTTTTTCTGTCAGATTCCTTCACCAAGGCATAGAGTTCTCTTGATGTTGGTTGGCCTTTGCCCGGATCGAGATCCAGAATTTGTTTACTGTAATCATCCAGGAAAACGGTTTCATCGTTCAGTGTTACCCGCCAGGTACCCGTATGTGATGCCTGCAAAGTCTGATTCAGCCTTTCTGAAGCTTCCAGTAATTTCTGCTCCGAACTTTTAATTTTTGTAATATCAGTAATGGTGATATAAAAATTCTCATTGCCGGAACCCGGATCTTTTACAATAGATCCATCCAGCTGGGCAAAAAACACAGGAGCTCCTTTCGGATGGATCCGGATCTCGCAATGTGCCTTTAAATGTAGTTTTTGTACGCGATTGATAAAAGCATAAAACTCATTCCTATTATACGGGGAGATGAAGGAGGAGAGGTTTTTACCAACCACTCCACCCATGCCGGGCACCAGCATTTTATTTCCAATCTCATTAATCTCAGAGATTTGGCCATTAGGGGAAAGAATTAAGTAACCAATAGGAGCAGCATTAAAAAGGCCTACGAATTTCAGTCGTTCTAATTCGAGTGCATGGTGCGAACTTTCGAGCTCATCATTCTGCATCTCCAGTTCCAGTTCATATACTTCCAGCTCATTCAGTAAGATAGCCACCTCGTTCTCTTGCCGAATGCGATGATCTGCATTTTCACGGCCAAGAAGCAACTCTGCTTTTTTTCTTAACGCGCTGAAAATAAAATCTTTGGTAACTGCTCCCCGTTTTTTCACTGTGCCCTTTTAAATTTTAAAATTAATAATGATGGTAAACTTGCCTCTAACTGAATGTGTTCGATGGAGATATAAAGTGCAATCATACCAATTCCGTTAAAGTGGTGTTGTATGTAAAATTCTTCTTCAACGGGAATGTCTACCATCAGTTTGTCGGCCAGAAGTTTAACATTCCACTTATTATTAACAATATCTAAAAAAGAAAGTTCAGTAATTTCTGACTCTGTAAAATTAAACAGGTCTAAAAAATGGCGATTGAATACCACCACCTTTTTCTCCGAATCTATAACAATTGTAGCCTCAGGTAATTTGTTAATCACAGCCTGGGTATATTTAAGCAGTCCCTGTACCTGTGCCGTCATTGATTTAATTGGAGTGATTTTGGTAAAGGTGAGCACTGCACCATTAATAAAGTTATCCATTGTACGATAAGGCATCATGCGTAAATTATACCATTCGTTCATTTTGGTTTTCACTTCCAGTTCTTTGCCAACCAGCGTTTCAATTACCTGTTTAATCGTGTTTTCGATAGATGGATAATCGAAATTAGATACAATGTGTGTGATTGATCTGCCTACATCTGTGGCAATTACATTAAAAAGTTTGGTTACCTGTGGCGTAAAACGTAAAATATTCAGCTGATTATCTAAAAAGATGGTTCCAATCTCAATATTATCTAGCAGGTTCTTCATGTCGTTGTTTAGCTGGGTTAATTCTTCCGCTTTGGTTTGGTACTGTAGGTTAATGGTCATCAGCTCCTCGTTAAGCGATTGCATTTCTTCTTTTGTGGTTAAGGCCTCCTCATTTGTGCTTTGCAGCTCCTCGTTGGTGCTTTGTAATTCTTCATTGGTCGATTTCAACTCTTCCAGTGAGGTTTCCATTTGCTCTATTGTAGTATGTAGTTGTTGTTTGGTATAGGTAAGTTCCTTTTCCAGTTCCTCTACGGCACCTTCTGTAACTGTACTATTGGCCCTTCTGCTGCTCTTCTTCGTAGCGGTTTTCTCATAAAAGGTGACCAGCATCATGCCTTGTAAAGATGGGTCGTGCAAATATTCTACGCTAAAACCCACAAGGAAATTTTTATCCTGTTCCTTTATTTTAATTTCAGAAATTTCTACTTTGCTCCGGTTAGAATGTGCCTGGTGAATGGCATTTCCCAAAACATATTTCAGCTCCTCACGTATCATGCGATGGATGTTCATTACCGCTTCGCCCGGATGCAACTGAATGAACCGGCTCGTGTTTCCATTAATGTACAGGATTTCGCCCTTATCATTCAGCAAGAGTGACGGTGGGGTATGGTTATCTAACAGGACCTTATTAAAATGCTCTGCCAGTGGGTTTTTTTGTCCGCTTTTAACCGCAACATCTGTTTTGGAAAGTTTATCCTGGTTTGCGATATGAAACGGAAAATCGAGTAGTTTTCCCAGTGATGACACGCCCTCCTTACGTTGGAAGAGTTTCCATTTCGAATCCAGGCTGTTGAAGATATCATGGAAACTACCCACAGATTCTGCAGGGCCTAGAAAGAGTAAGCCATTTACATTTAATGAATAGTGGAATATCGGAATGATTTTCTTTTGCAGATCTGTTGTTAAATAGATCATCACATTTCGGCAACAGAGCAAATCTAAGCGTGTAAAAGGAGCATCTTTAATCAGGTTGTGTTGTGCAAACACAATCATTTCCCTGATTTCCTTTTTCACCGTGAAGCCATTGTTTTTCTTGATGAAGAAACGTTCTATTTGCTGCGGACTCAGCTCTGCGACAATATTGGAGAAGTAAAAACCGGTTCGGGCGAGTTCAATAGCATTGGCATCCAGATCAGTCGCAAAAATCTGCGCCTTTGGTTTACGCTTCATGGGCAAGTTGTCCAGGTATTCTGTAATCAGAATGGCGATGGAGTAGGCCTCTTCTCCGGTAGAGCAACCCGCAATCCAAATGCGGATGGGTTCCTGAGGATCTTTATTTTTTAATAACTGATAGATGTGCTCCTTTAAGACTTCAAAGGCCTGTTTATCTCTGAAAAACTTAGTTACCCCAATTAAAAGTTCATTAAATAAAAGTTCTATTTCTGATGGGTTTTCACGGAGATAGTTTACATAGCTCTCATAATCCGGAAGCTGATGAAACGCAATGCGGCGTTCAATTCTCCTGGAGATAGTGTTTTTTTTATAAAGCGTAAAATCGTGTCCGGTATGCGAACGAAGCAACATCAGGATCTTCTGAATATGTATCTTGTTGGTTTTATGGGTATTTGATTCGTTTTCTAAGGGCAACCGCAATGCGGGATGATTGAGGTACCTGATCAGCCTGCCGGGCATTTCTTCGGGCGTAAGCACAAAATCTGTTAGGTGCGTTTTAATGGCTGCAAGAGGCATGCTGGAATATTCGGCATTCTCCGGATCCTGAACCATGCACATGCCTAATTTTTCTTTAATCATTCTGATGCCGGTTTCGCCATCGGCACCTAAACCAGAGAAAATAATCCCCACCGCAAGGTTCCACTGGTCTTCCGCCAGGCTTTGAAAAAAGTGATCGATGCACATGTGTGCTCCTTTTTCGCGGGATGGATTAAATAACAACAGGTGTCCGTCGTGGATACCGATATCAACATTTTTTGGCGCAAGATATACATGTTCCGGAGAAACTTTCATACCATCTTCCGCCATTAAAAGCGGCATGGTGGTATAAGAAGTAATTAACTTTTCAAAATCTTCATCCTCCTTCGCGTCCTGGTGAATGACGAGTACAAATGCCATCCCAGAATTGGCGGGCATATGCCTGAAGAAATTTTTAAAAGCAGTTAATGAGCCACTGGCTCCGCCAATACCGATAATTGGGAAGGCGTTCTGATTCGCTTTTGCTGGTTGTTCTTCATCGTGTATTTGAAATCTGGTTGGGATGGGTTGTTCGTTGTTCGTCATTTTACTATGATCAATTCATTACCTTGATCTTGCTAATTTAAGCCATTAAAGCCAATAGGAGGTTATTCATTTTATGTTTTTTATCACGGTGATGATTGCTGGCCGTGTGCTAACCCCTCGTTTAGTTCTATAAAAAAGGTAGTTCCCTTGTTTTCTTCAGATTCAAACCAGATTTTTCCTTTATGCCATTCTACAATGGTTTTGATGATAGACATGCCTAAACCAACCGAATGTTCACCACGTAAACCCGTGCGGCCAGCAAGGTTAAATTTATCAAATAACTTTTCATGGAACTGTTTAGGAATACCAATTCCGGTGTCTGTAATGGATAGCCTGACAGCATTTTCCATTTTCAGGAGGCCGATGGTAATGGTTCCATGATCAGGTGTGAATTTAATGGCGTTCGAAATCAGATTGTTCACCGCCTGCATAAATTTTACCTCATCTATAAAGACGTATATTTCGCGTAAGTCGCACTGAAATTTAAAAGTTAAATCCAGGTGAAGTTCGGAAGATTTATATTCATCTATGAGTTGCTCAATTTTTTCTACAAGGTTGCGTCTTTTTCTCAATAGTTCAACTCCAATAGATTCGAGAAATTCCTTCTTAATAAATTCCTGAATCATCTTGATTCCTCTCTTGCTGTTTGCTTCAATCATATCGATTATCTTCGTAACCCGCGCTTCAGTGTTATCTTTAAGGTATTTTTTAAGCAGTGAAGAGAGCATTTGAATGGAACCCAATGGCCCTGCCAGATCGTGACTAACGATATTCAGAACAGCATTTTTTTTATTGGTATATTCCATGAGCTTTTCAATATAAATTTTCTTTTCAGTGATATCAGTCACCCGGCCAGAAAGAATATGAGTATGCTCTTTATCAATTATTACATTGGCGAGTAAATGGTAGGTACGTTGTTGTAGCACCATCCTGAACTCTATATTGTTGCTTAAAATGCCAGGCTGCAGATTCAGGTAAACCGTTTGAAGATAGCCAAGGTCATCAGGGAAGATGGTTAAAGTAAGGTTTTGGTAATCAGATTGATAATCTACCTGTTGAAAGAAATTGCTAAAGGCATAGTTGTGCTCTAGGAAGCGTAGCTGCCTAAGGTCGAAAGCGAAATATAGCGATATATCTTCTTTAATAAAGCGATTTAGCAAGGGCAGATTACAATCCATGTTTTGTGATTAGGTAATACAAGTTACATAAAAGTGCCATTGGCTATCTACTCTTTTGTTGTAGGGTATAACGCGTATTTTACCCCGTATTTATACGTTTTACAAGATAGACTGTTGTAGAGTGAGCTCGGACGGGGAGACCAACATTTGACTATAGAGGAAAGCCCTAATCTGCACCCTTCCCTTAGCGGGAAAGGGCGAGAAATAGGGCTGATCAAATGGAGTGATTAGCTGTTTAAGGAACCGCAGTTTTAACCACAGATGGCACAGATTAACACAGACAAAGGCCTATTTGCCTAAGGGCATAGATTTTTGAAGTTAAATGGCTATAATTTTAACTTACAATGCGTTAGATCTGCGTTTTTCTTATCCATCTGTGGTTAAATGACCAACTATATAGTTTATTATCCGGCTTATCTATCGGAAATAAAATCGAACGCCAAATTAATTAGCGGTTTTTATATTGCTTCAGCATTTTCTTTAATCTTAACCTGGCATGGTGAATATAGGTTTTAACCGTTCCCAATGGCAAATCGAGTTCATCAGCAATTTCCTGGTATTTATAGCCTTCGAAATATCTGATGAATGGCACGGAATACATTTCAGGAATGCTGCTTAGTGCCTTTTTAATGTCTGCCATAGCAAAACTGGTTTCGGCAGCGTTGGCTGTGGCACCATAAGTCATTTGACTTGCAGGTACCTCATCTTCACGCACAACGCGACTCCTGTGCTTCACATTCTTGTGGTAATTATTGATAAATGTATTTCGCATAATTACGAAAAGCCATACTTTGGTGTTGGTTTGGTAATCACATCTGTAGGCAAATCGGGTAGCTTTAACGAGCGTATCCTGAACGAGGTCATTTGCATCGTCAAGGTCTTTGGTGAATTTAAATGCATGCGATATCAAAGATTTAGCATGTGTTTTCACACTCATAGCAAATTCATTTTCTGTCATAGGTAACTGTTTAAGATTTAAGGCGAGTAGCGTTAGTGATAAAGGAACTTGATTCTTTTCTGATCTTTCATCTCGAAGACCTAAGCATTTGCTGTTCTTAAACTATTGGGGTGGAAGTGTTTTTGTTGCCGTATCACGTCGCATAGTATCCCGCGTAGCGGTATCCTTTTTTGCAGGCTTATTCCTTTTTGCAGGTTTGCTCTTTTCTGTTTTCTTTCTGGTAGTGTCTTGTCGGGTTTGCGCAATTGTTGGCAAGGCTAATGACAAGGATAACATGAACATAATTAGCTTTTTCATAGGATTTTTGTTTTAGGTAAACATTGTAAAAACAACACCAAAAATTTTACAAGGGTTTGCCGGTTAGCTGGATAAATAGGCCGTTATGCTAAAAAGGGGTAGATATACCCGGTGCAGGGCGTACTTCTTCAATGCCTGTCCCGGATAACTTACTATCAAATTGAATAAATTCATAATAGGTTGATTAACAGGGGGTAGGCTTTTTGATTTATTAACTATCTGTTTCATAGTTATTTAACTTACTTGTTTTGTGGTTTTACGTAAAATCCGCAATTATTTTCCGTATTTCTGACCTAATCCTTTAAAGCCAGTGGCTGTTCTCTATATCACATCCTTTACCGGAAGCAAATCTCTAATTCAATCAAAATGAGAAAGTATTTTTATCTTTTAATTGCCGTTGTGTTCTTCGGGAGCGGGCTTTTTGCACAGGTTCCCACCGGGCAGGTTATCCGACAGAAGGCAGACACGACCAAAAAAGGAAAATCAATTCCTAAACCAGAAAAATATGATGCTGATGCACATAAATGGCCAAAAAAGGATAGTTTAAAAAATATTGAGCAGCGCACAGATTCGATGAAGCACCTGCCCAAAAAGAAAGCTAAAAAAAACCTGTCAACCAGACCTAAAGCCAGAAAACAGGTGCCAAAGAAATAATTACTCAGGTCAGGGTCACGGAATATTTTCCATAACGCAGTGTAGAATTATCAGAAATTTGGATCAGGTACGGAATACATAAACACAAATATGCTTTATTACTATCATTGTAAACTTCGGTTATGCTTTCTTCAATATCTCGGTATTATACTTGTTTCCCTTAGCTTATTCGCCTGTAAAAAGGACACTAAAACCGAAAGTGCCGCTGTACCAGATGCGTGGTACAGAAACAGCATTATTTATAATGTTGATGTTGACAATTTTAAAGACAGTGATGGTGATGGCATTGGCGATTTCCGCGGGTTAAGCGAAAAGTTACCTTATCTTGATTCTCTTGGTGTAGATGTTATCTGGCTTTCTCCTTTTCAGCCAACCCCGGATATGGATGATGGATATGATGTAAGTGATTATTATGGGATTGACCCGAGATTGGGGTCGATGGCAGATTTTGAATCATTTATGGCATTGGCGAAATCTAAAAATATAAAAATTATTATGGATATGGTGCTCAATCATACCTCTATAGAACATCCATGGTTTTCGCAGGCCCGATCTGATAGTACCGGTGAATTAAGATCGAGATATAATTGGTTAAAGGTGCAACCGAAGGATTACGATAAGGGGATGGTATTTGAAGGGGTGCAAACCGAAACCTGGACGTATGACGAGGTAGCGAAGAGTTATTATTATCATCGTTTTTACAACTTTCAGCCAGATTTGAATTATCGGAACAAGACGGTACAGCGGGAAGCCATCAAAGTAGTGAGGTATTGGTCGGCAAAAGGAATAAAAGGCTTCCGGCTAGATGCAGTACCATTTATTATAGATGTGCCGGAGCTGGGTGCTGATCAATCTGCAAAGATGTTTGGTATACTAGACTCTATTATTACGGGGGCAAAATCAATTGATTCGCAGACCCTGTTATTAGGCGAAGCAAATGTTGAACCAAAAGAAAGTGTTGATTATTTTGGCAGCAAAGGGCAACGGTTGCAGATGATGTTCAATTTCTATGCTAACCAATATCTGTTTCTTTCCCTTGCAGACGGGGTGCCCAAAAGTTTGAAGAAGGCGCTGAATGAAACCCGGCAAAAGCCTGGGCCATCACAATGGGCGTATTTTCTGAGGAATCATGATGAAATTGATCTGGGTCGACTCTCTTCGGCGGAGCGCAACCGGGTATATGAAAAGTTTGGACCAGAGACTAATATGCAACTCTACAACAGGGGCATCAGGCGACGACTGGCCCCCATGTTGAATAATCTAAAGCAATTAAAAATGGCTTACAGCCTTCTTTATTCGTTGCCTGGTACCCCGGTAATCAGATCCGGTGAAGAAATTGGGATGGGAGATGACCTCAGGCTTAATGAGCGGCTTTCTGTTCGCACCCCTATGCAATGGGATGGTAGCAAAAACTCAGGCTTTAGCATGGCAAAAGATACCTTTCGTCCGGTAATTTCGATGGGCGATTATCGCTATCAGGAAGTGAATGTGGCGAAACAGTTGGCAGACAGTACGGCGTTACTTCCGTTCATTAAAAAATTAGTTGCCATTAGAAAGCGTGCCCCGGAAATCGGCACTGCAGACTGGCGCGTGCTTGATGTAAAGGCCGACGCTGTACTGGCTATTGCTTATGCAGGCAAAAAGGGGAAACTTATTGCCGTCCATAATTTTGGGGCTGCTGCTTCCCGGTTCAAGCTTCCTGTTCAAGATACTTTTACCGATCTTTTAACCGGAAAAACCTATAATGCTGATCAAAGCGAAATCCAGATCATGCCTTATGGATATTTTTGGTTACGGGAAAAATTAGCCATCGGTAGCTATTGAAAATGGTTTGAGCTTTAATTAAACATAAATTGATATTTAAGCCATCTTCAGCAAGCGATCATCTACGGCCTTGTTTCTCATTCTGCTTAAAGTTTCTAAACGCATTACCAGGTAGCTGGCCAGATAACGCTGTGGGATCCGGTTCATTTCGGAATGATTACTTTCAAATTTAAGATACCTGCCCATAGCAGTTGGTATTCTCGCTAGAATAGATCTTTCTGATGCTGCGTGGTAGTTGCTTTCTAAAAGCTTTCTGGTTATAATATGCGATTCCGGGTATTCTAAATAAAGGAAATCAATCAGTTTATAAGGAATCCGGATGAGTTGGCAATTTTCTAAGGCCTGCAGATATTCAATCGAATAATCAGAAGGATCGCCAGGACATTGAATGGCTTCTATAAATTCATTTTCAAAACCAAAGCGCGTACTTATATCTTTTTTGCCTTCTTTTACAAAAGCCCTTATTACGCCCTTTAACAAGAAAAAAGCAGCGTCGTTAGTATCAATCGGAGAGAGGATAAATTTGTTTTTTTTAACATTGATGAGCTCGCACATTTCAATATATTGCACTTTAAATGATTCTGACAGGGGGTGAAACTGTTCCATGAAATCAAACAAGGGTTGCATAAATGAACGATTTTTTGAACATACTTTCATACTTTGGATAGATTGCGAGAGAAACGATAGACAACTATTATACAGGTGTACGAAACAGACTTACCTGTATAATTTGTAATCAAAGTTAATTGCAATCGCCTCAGAACTTACTTTTTCTGCGGTGTTTCTCTCTAACCGTTCAACCGTTAGACGAAATAGGCTATACTCCACCCCTGGTAGTTCCCTGAGAGAAGTACACCGTGGGCATCACGCCTTTTTCTTTCTTAAAAGCGTTATAAAAAGTAGCCTGACTTTTAAAACCAGACTCGTACGCAATGGCTTCGATGGTAATTTTATCACTTTGCAGGGGATATTGGCGGAGAAAATATGCTACTCTGTAGCCGTTAATCCAATCGCGGAAATTCTTGCCAATGTAATTATTGATCACATGCGAGCAATGGTGCACCGGTATATTAACTCTGGTGGCCAGATCAATTATTTGCAGGCCAGGTTGAAGATATATTTGCTCACTTTCCATTACCTCCTGAATCAAAATTGCATAACTGGCAGTTTGTTCGGGAGAAAGATTAAGCTTTTTCTGCTTATCGGTTTTAACCTTCGGGCGTTCTATAGTCTTCAATATAACCGGCTCAGAAACTTCTTCCGGAACAGAAACTGACATTTCAGCTGGCGGCTTTTTTGTATCCCAGTTGATTGCAACAAGCAGATAACCATAAAGAATATGCGGCCGGTGGAGCGCATACATTAAGATAATCAATAGAAGAATGCAATTTGAGAGGATAAAGAATGAGTGGTGAAGCGGGATGTTCAGGAATTTCAAAGCAATTGGAATTAATCCGGTAAGCTGAAAAAAGGTAGCTACTTTAAGTAGAAAAATGATCCAGCTACGACCATAATCATCATGACTTACCTGATCATCGTTTGTTTTAAACTTTAGAATTGCATGCCACGAAAGGGCAAGGTAAATTGCGGTGAGTAGCGGCCGACCAGCATACTGAAAATAAGCAGGGAACAATCCGTTTTCGGCTGTTAAAAAAAGATATCCATTGTCGCGGAGTTGGGATGCGATTAACGTCCAGTTTAACTTTGAACCCAGCCAGGGAATTACATGTATAATGGCAAGCAGCGCAGGCAGAAAATGCAGCAATTCTAATTTGGTTAATCTATGTCTGTTATGAATAAAGCCAGCAATGTATAAATAAAAGCAGGCTGGCGCAGCAAAATAAAGTGGACTAAAGAGTTGAAAAATTAAAGACAGTGTATTTTCTGAACCCGACTTTATTACAAGCAAAGTGAAGATTTGCCCAATGCGGGCAAAGAATAAAGATGCTAGCAACAAATTTTGCCTTTTGTTTCCTTTTTTTGCAAAAAGCAAGTGGATGGAAAACAACAAAAGGAAAAAACATGTAACGCTAACCAGAAAGTTCAACAACTGCATAGTGACGAGCAAGATACTGCTTTGTTGTTGAATTAAGTCAGGTAAGACGTTTTTTTTGATAGTTTATTGTAAGTCTAATTAGTCCTTTTTTGCTTTTATGATTAAAATTACTTTCATAATATATTTTTGATGTGTGATTTACTAATGAAGAAACTCAGTGGTTTACATTAGTCAGAATTTGAAGAATGAGGTGTTGAAAATAGATTGATTTGTGACACCTTAGCAATAAGGCCGATTCATCCCGCTTTTTCTGCCTGATCCGTATCGATGCTGAAAAAAAAAGACTCGATTTTTTCGGAAATTTAGGACATAAAAAAAGCCACAAAGTAGCTCTATATATGTTTCTGCGTTAAGTTTAACTGATTTTCCTATCCCTGACTTTTACCGCTGGGTTCCCCTGATAAATGGTATAAGCGGTAAGATCACTAACAGCCACACTACTCAAACTTAGTACGGCATGTGAATACAATTTTATTCCCGGACCAACTACTGCTTTCGCACCAATCCACACGCCATCTTCCAACACAATAGGTGCAGTCATTAAATCGAAGGTTGTGTTTTTATAATTATGATTTCCGGTCATGAGCATGGCTTGCTGAGAGATGCAACAGTTCTCTCCCATTGTTACCCAATCCAGGTTTTCGATATAACAATCGGCGAGCCAGCAATAATCGCCGATTTCTAATTTCCAGGGATATTTTACCTGAATCCCCGGTTTGATGCGAACATCTTTGCCAACTTTGGCTCCAAATGTACGAAGCAGAAATACCAGTACAGCACTAAAAGGGATAACCTTCGTCCTGAAAAAAAATACGTCGGTAAAATACCATAACAACTGTTTCAAACCAGATGCACCGATCTGGAAATCTCCGGTATTAAAATTTTTCTTTAGCTGTGTTTTTAACAAAATGTTTTGATTTAAGTGAAATAAAGTGGCAAGCTAAAAGCTTAATCGTCGAGTTTAAAAAAAACACTAACATTTGAGTATAAAGCTTAAACGCAATAACAAATTTTTTTACCAAGTATTTTCTGCGTTTTGCTAACCCGCTAACCCGCTAACCTTCTAACCCCACAACCCTCTATTTAGCCAAAAGCTAAAAGACTAAAGCTGAAAGGCCAAAGCTAAAAGCCTAATTGTCGAATTTAAAAGAGACAGCAACAGTTGAGCTTAAACGCAATAACGAAATTTTTTCACCATGCATTTTCTGTACCCTGCTAACCTCTAACCTCCTAACCCATCTAACCCTCTTTCCCCTCTAACCTTTCTACCTCTCTAACGTCCTTCTTCGTTTTCTTCCTGATCCAAATATAAAGCATCACAAATACGATAATATAGACGATTACATTGAAGATTTCGTGGTGGTAATCGAAATAATTGCGTTGGCTTTGAAAATATCCGAATAGCAAGCCAAGCCCGGCAATTCTACATACATTAAGAATATAGATGACGATCAGACCGATGATTAACATCTTGATGGTAGATTTCCAGGATGCCGGAAAAGCAAGGACGAAAGCCGCTAAGAAACTCATCACCCCCAAACCCAGGCAAGAATAATTGATTCGAAGATAGGGACCGTTAACCACCATTACATCCATTTCGTTATGAATGGCATAAAATCCGAATAGTTTAATAATCCACACTGCAGGTGTAATCAGCGCAGTTTTCAACCCCTGGATATAGTCAAAATGATCAGCAATATATGGATTGTAAAAGCGGCCCGTCGACGTCATTACGCTGTACATAAATAAGTTGCCCTGACTGAAAAGGACGTAAAGAACAAATAATGCCACAATGAACTTGATGGCTTTCCTGTCGGCTTTTTTTTTGGCGTCTTTAACGGTAGTATCGGTCATGTTTGCTGATTTATTTTTTAGTTTACGAAGTTCATAAATTTTGGCATCAATTAAGAATCGAAACCAGAAGCACTGCAGAAAGTGAAAGATCAAACCCCGGGTTCCATCTAAAAAGCCCAGGCGAAAGAAATACCTCACTATAAAATAGAGTACCGGCCTTACAAACAGTGGAAGTTTTTCATATAGATTTTTAAAATACCGCCTGCGCTGCATGGAATCTCCTTTGAGTTTGCCAGAGATTGTTACTGTTGAACAATTGGCATTACTAAACTGTTGAACAGATTCCAGGGTCGACCATTTGTCGTGCCGTTGGGTAAATGTGCTTAATGATTCAGTAATCAGATCAATTACATCGCCCTTCAGTTTAATCGTGTCTCCTTCAACTAAATAATGCTGGTCATAGAGTTTTTGTTCGCACATGCCTTTACCTAATCTAAACGCCATGGCATGATATGTAGGGTAGTGGCCACCATATTTGATCCATTTGCCCATAAATATGGTTTTCCTACTGGCGAGAAAGCCGTTGATGTTTGCTAATTTTCCACTGGTAAGGTATTGGTTAACTTCGGTTTTAAATTCTTCCGTTAGTCGCTGGTCTGCATCGAGGTTTATCACCCATTCTGTTGTTATGGGTAGATTTTGAAGTGCCCAATTGCGTTGCTGACTGTAATTTTCGAAAGGATGTTGAAAAACCTGCACCGGATAGTTCGAGAGGATTTCCAGGGTTCGATCTGTTGAGCCAGAATCCACGATGAAGATTTCTGCAGCAAAGTCTTTTACGCTTTCCAGGCAGCCGATAATATTATTTTCCTCATTAAATGTTAGGATAATTACAGCGATCGGACTTCTCAATTGGTGATGTTTTGGTATAGGTTTAAATATTTTTGCACGAGATGGGTATCGTTAAAATCGTTCTTTATAATTATTGGTGCTTCCTGCCGGATGAATTTTCTTTTGTTATGGTCATCAGCTGCGCTGAACAACGATTTTTGAATATCTGCCGGATCTAGTGATGTAACCCAGCCCAAATCTTTTTCCTGCACATAATCAGAAAGGCCAACCTGATCGGAAATGAGTACTGGCGTACCCAGGCTCAGGCTCTCAATAACCACATTTGCAAAGTTTTCATTATGCGAGGTGAGTACCAGTAAATCGTGCTTTGCCAACAGGGTAAATTTATCCTGGTTGGAAACCTGACCAATCCATTTTTGCTGACGATCCAGTTTCAGTTGTATTGCTTTCTGTTGCAGGCCTGCAACATACTTTTCTTCTCCAGATCCGGCAATGACTAATGTCCAGGGTATGGTAAGATGCGCTAATGCCTCGAAAAGAAGTTCCAATCCCTTCTTTTCCTCTATACGGGATAAGAAAATTATGCGAAAAAGATTCTGTTCGTTCGCTGAATCTAAATTGGTATAACCTGACAGTCTCTGCGAAGTCTGAACCAAATTTGGTATCACGGATATAGTTCTTGGTGTGAAAATAAGATTAATGTCTCTTACCTCCTGTTGGCTAGTGGCATGGATGTGGCAGTATTTCAAAAGTCGCTTGCCCACTGATTTGTGAATCAGGCTTTTAAATAACGTGTGACGGTTGTTTTGACTATAGCTGGTAAGCATCCCTCTGGGCGAAAGCAGTACCGGAACGCTATACCATTTTGCAATGAGGCAACTGAGAATAGAAACGAGATTCCACCAGGCATGAATATGCACGACGATTTTTTGCTTATTCCGTTCAGCGCGAAGTACTTTTCGCAACTGCAAGAGCAATCCCGGAGCGAAATGACTGTGGTCTTTTGTCCATCTTTTAAAATAAAAGACACGCACACCGTCAACTTCTTTTGCTTTACTGGTGTCTACATTAAGTTCGGTTATGCCATTGGCTGTTGTGGTGAAAACCGCTATATCTATTTGGTTTTGTTGTGCTTCTGCAGCAATTGCTTCACAAAGTTTAGCTACGCTTTGTATGGGGCCACCGTAAATGTAAGCGGGCTTATAGGATGCAGTAATGTGGAGGATTTTCAATCGACTAATTAACTTTGTAAAGAATTCCCCTGGCTATAAAAATCTTTTGAATAATGAACATGGTAATCAGACTCCAAAAGACAGCATTCACCAAAAATTCAAAACTATTTCCGCGCCACAAGATCTGAAATAAACCTGCAAACACTACTGCTGTACCCATAAAGTAGCCTGCGAACATTCTTTCTGCCATTGCTGACAGGTGTTGCGCAATAAAGCCGTAAAGGAATAAACCGATCCAAATTCCAATCCCACCATAAGAAAGGTAACAATCTACAATAAATGCGGGTTTTGCCGATACTGCGCTTTGCTGATCAACCACCCTGGCCGCATAAACCCGATCCATTACCATTTGTTCGATATTGGGCTTGTTTGGCCAAAAGAAACGCGGTACAACGGTTTGCAACGAAGTGGTAAATAAGCTGGTTTTGTAATAGGGAATAAAATAAGGTGTAGATTCTGTATACTTGATAAACATACTGATTTCAGATAAACGGCCGGTTAGAAATGCCCAGTTATCCTCTTGCAGATCTGCTGTCAGATGATCATTGTTTATAATCCGATCAATACTTTTATCTCTGGCAGTTGAAGCATCAACTCCTTCAGATTGAATTTCCCTGAAATTTCCGATAAAAGTTGGAAGGGTAAAAAATAGCACCAGCAAAACTGAAAAGAGTATGGGTAATACTTTTTTGCCATAAACCGGGAGTAGAAAGATTCCTAACAGCAATGCACAGATTATAATCGGCTCTTTAAAGCCAGAGTTTAACGCGGAAAGTATATTTAATCCAAATAATCCGGCGGATGCCCAAAGGTTAACCCGTTTGTTTTCGCGAATGGCGAATGCAAGGGCAATGGTTCCTGCAACAAAACTTAACCCATTTAATTGAATACTAAACTGGTTTAGGCTTCCAACCTTTGAAAATAAATAGCCGATAGGTAAGCACACCACTGAAATGCCGAGTAATAAGTTACTCATGGATGGTGCATAAATCTGATATCTTTTTTCTTGTGGCTCACTCATTGCTGCAAGTAATCCGTGGGTGAGTGCAGCATGGCCCAGTACATAGTAACGCTGACAAAGGGCAATTGATTTATAAATGTCTCCTGATATAAAACTTTTGTTACCGACAAAGCTGAAATATTCATATCCCAAGGTATTTGCATAGAAGAAAATAGAAGTACAAGCCATGTAACCCGCAAATACAATTTGGAGAAAAAATATAGGTCTTAATAGCTGTTCAAATAGTGGCAAATCATCGGGCATTTTTTTTATAATTCCTTTGAAACAGACAAAGAAAATAAAGAATGACCCCATCCACGCAATTAGATAAGCGCTATGCGGCAGAGACCGAAAGGCTACACTGATGAGGTAGGGTAAGTATAAAAGCAGATAATAAATGTGTTTAGTGCCCTTCATTTAGTTTTTTTGCAATGGTTCCCGCCTGTTCTTTAATAGACCATTTCTCTATTATTTTCTTGCTTTCCATTCCCATCTCTACCAATTGTTGCGGTTTTTCTATTAAAGCCCGAAGCTTGTTTTTTAAGTCTCCAAGATCTCCGGATTTAAAAATTTCACCATTCATTCCTTTCAGAATTAAATTTTCTGCACAGCCTACCAGATGCGATGCCAGAATAGCTTTCCCTGCGGCCATTGCTTCATTAACGGCCAATCCCCAGGTTTCTCCCGGGCCTCGTGAAGGTAAACAGAATAAATTGCAGGCCTGATAAATTACTGGCATTCGATTTTGATTTTGGAAGTCAAGGAGGTGAATGTTGTGCTTTTTATGTTGTAATATTTGTGCTTTCAGGGTTTCTTCGAGCGCGCCGTTTCCTACGAATAAAAGGTGAGTCTTTAGCGTTGGTCGTTGATCGTTTTTCGTTTCTCGTTGTTGATCGATGTTGGTTAAGCGTTTTTCGTTGATCGTTGATTGTTTATCGTTTATCGTTTTTCGTTGATCGTTGATTGTTTTTCGATCTATCGCTTTAAAGGCTGCTAACAATAACAGCGGATCTTTTTTTTCTTCCAATTTTCCGGCAAACAGAATTAAAGTATCGTTCACTGAAATGCCTAAGTAATGTCTTAATTTTATGGCTTCGGTAGATCGATCTGTCGAAAATCTTTCATTCTCTATGGCATGCGGCGCAAATATCAGTTGTTTTTCTGTTACTCCGAATGCTTTAAAATAAGCTTTGTTGGCTTTTCCGACATAAAAAGCCAAATCCAAATGTCGATATACCCAGGTTAACAATAGCTTTCGCGAAATCTTGCGCAAGGTTCCTGTTTGATCCAGTAAGGTTGAATCTCCTCTAAACCATATGGGCATTTTTCCTTTAAAATACCTCATCACGGCCAGGTGACTTTGATATGCCCAGCCATAAATTAGAATAGCATCTGGATGAAAGTCTGTTATTAAGTTGATCAAACCTGGATTTACGATTCCTTTAAAGTGGTGTGAGCCGGGATCTTTAGCTTTGTTTTCAACAAATTCGTACGGATAGTTATTCAATAAAGGGATATCCCAGGAGATGGTTTTTTGAAAATCGGGATCATATTTTGTTGCCGCTCCTTGCGCTCCCCAGGTATAGAAAACTTTTAAGTCACACACCTTCGCTAGTTCCTGATAAACCGGAACGTAGTATTGAATAGGATGGGTAACGATAATGGCGAGGGATTTCAATTGATTATAAATATTTAATTATTCAATATTTTATCGAATAGATCGCATTGTTGCTTCGTTAAGTTTCTAGCACTATACTTTTCGAATTTATTCCAGTTGGTTTCCGGACTAAGCCGAGTTGATCTTAATGAGTAAAGTGCAATACGCACCTTTTCCGTAGCAGATTCTTCATTTATAGAAATTGTTTTTCCGGCTCCGCACTCTTGAATTATTTTAGCTGCACTGCTTTGTTTATGAAGAAATGCCAGTAGAGGTTTCCGAGCTAAGATATAAGGATAAATTTTTGAAGCTGTATATTGCTGATCATTCGATCCAATTACTAATAAGCCATCTGCATTTAATAACAGGAAGATCCCTTGATAGAAGGGAATTCTGTCTGTTTGTTCTTCAACGTATTCTGAAATACCCATTTCATCTGCTATAGGTTGAATTGTTTTGACACCCGTGCCGGCTGGCGCATAGCTGGTGCCTATAAAATGAAACCTCAGGTTTTTAAAATCATCGTACTGATAGGTTAACCCTTTTTTAAAACCATCGAAGAGCAAAGTTACTGCATCTTTCATGTCGTATCCGCCCCGGCCTATATAGACTAAATGAATAAGATTTTCATCTTTTTGAAATGGTAATTCAAATGCTCTCCATTTTTTTTGAACAAGATCAAAGTCTTCCTGATAAGCGCCAAAAGTGATAACTTGTTGTGGTACTGATTTCAACATTGGATAACGTTCGTTTAAAGTATCCAAGTAGCCCTGCGAAACACTAATCAGTCCATCGGCGTTTTTTAGTGCCACAGGTTCCATGTATTTATCTAGATGGTGAGAAAACCAATACTTGGCGGGTCTTTCTGCCTTTGGCTTGTCTTGATAGTAGGTAGAAAACCAGGGGTCTTGCATATCGATTACATAAGGAACTTTAAACTTTTTTTTCCAATAAGCACCTAAAATAAGCACAGGAAATTGAGTGGTGCTAAAATAAATCAGATCGAACTTTTCTGCCTTTAATAACTGATTGACTTTTTGTTTATAGAACCATAATGAACGTAATGCGATGCTTCCTAAACCGAATTTGCTTGTCCATTTTTTAGAAAAGGCTTTTACCCAATAAATTTTAACATCTGATGGGATATTTTCGCTTAAAAGCGCATCAGTTGGCAAATCCGTATCGTCAGGATTTACCGTTACAACAGTAGGTTCCCATCCACATTCGTAAAAATAAGGAAGGCTCATTCTCACGCGTTGCATATCGGCTGTGTTAACCGGAGCAAAATAAGGAGAAATGATGAGGAGTTTTTTCAAACGATTGTCTGATGAATGATTTTCAAAAATTTTCCCTGCTCCAATTCCCAATTGTATTTTGATTTTGCCAAATTGAAAGCATTTCTTCTGTAGTCATTTAACAACTTTCTATCATTGAAGAATTCGGTTATGATATCAGCTAAGGCATTAACATCTCCAACAGGATATAATTTTCCGATATTTTTATTTTCCGAAATGAATTGAACTTGAGCTTTTGTATTTGAGGCCACTATCGGCAAGCCAGAAATTAAATAAGTAAAAATTTTATTGGTTAAGCAAATGTCTCTGTTAAATGGCTTATTTAATTCTAGTGCGAGGCCCAAATCAAATTTACCAGCTAATTCAAATATCTCGTTTGCATAAATGGGTGGATAATATTTAATATCAAAATGAGCTAACTGATTAAAGTAATTAGCGTCTTGAAGTGACAGACTACCTAACAAATGCAGTTCTATTAAAGGATTTTCCATTTGATTCAGTGCTTCAATCACATCTTCCAGCCCTCGATTTTTGCCTATCGTTTGTGAGAACCAAAATAGTCTAAGTTTTGGGTTTATATTATCGTTTAATTCTGGCTGATTTTTAACTTCAAAAACATTGTTAATTACTTTGGGGTTAAGATCTGGGTAGAATTGTCTATAGGCTTTACTAATCAATGGGCTTGCTGCGGTGATATAATCTACTTGGTTTAGGTATTGATCTTCGATAGCCGTTTTCAATTTAACATCCATAGCTCCTAAATCGTTGCTAATTTCATTTCTGTGAAAATCTTCAGCATCAAAACCGCATTTCGCCTGATTTCTTTTAGCTGCGTTTACAGCAATGGGTAAGGCGCCCAGGTTGTGTGCAATGTAGAGGTCTGCTTTAATTTTTATCGCAGCCTTAACTTGCCATGTATAATTTCTATTGATTAGAAACTTGTTAACATTGATTATTGGGCAGATCCATCTGGCAAATTTTTGGATTACTGCTGATTTAAACCTTAAGATTTTGAAAGTTGGTGTCCAAAGTAATTGTTCGTATGTCCAATTTTGGTGCCTAGATAAAATTCTCATGTCTTCGGCTACCAAATATTCCATGTATTGAGTAAAAACGACATGTACTTTATATCCAGCATTACTTAACGAACTAGCTTCTTTTATCAATCTTGGATTAGAAGCAATATGGCCGGTTGTAATTAAACAGACCTGTTTAGCTTGCATGGCGACTTTTGCGGTTTAATTCATACAATGCATTTATTTTTTTGTTAAGCGAACTACGATATTCAGGCCATTGCCAACGGCAGGCAGTTGTCAATGCTGCGGTGCTTATTTTTTCTAAATTAGCAGCGTTTTTTACAACCGCTTTCATCTGTTTAATCAATGCCTCCAAATTACCAGCTGGTATAATCCAACCGTTTTCATTATGTTTAATGATATCCGGACCTGCACTGTTTTCTGTTGTAATCACCGGAGTACCTTGCGACATAGATTCAGTAATCACCATCCCAAATCCATCTGCCAGGGTTGGTAACACAAAAATATCTACTTCACTATATATTCCGATCAATTCTTCATGAGGGATTGTGTTTTTTATTATGACTTTACCCGGCAAATTTGTTCTTAAATGTTCTGGCAACTGCATTTTCCCAATTAACCATAATTCGGCTTCAACGGCTTCGAAATTGCAAATTTTCCAGGCTTCATATAACAGGTGAACACCTTTTCTTAGTGATTGATTTCCTGCATATAAGAACTTGATAGGTTCGTTTCTATTCCTATCACGAACTTTTTCTATTGGCTTTGGAAACGCCAATGGGATAACGGTTATTTTATTTTCATCAATGCCAGCATTAACCAAGGTTGTTTTCGTAAATGAAGAATTACATAAAATAACATCTGCAAGTTTTAGTTCATTGTCTCGCCTTATGTTTCTCTTTTTAGCCTTATCATTTACCAATAAATCGTTATTGAGCGTTTTCAGGTCAGGATATAACAGGAATTGTTCATTTGCTACCTTCGTAAAAAATGTATGGTGTTGGCTCAACTGTTCGTAAATTGTATAGATTCCTTTCTGCCTGGCTTTTTCTAATGTTGCTAATGCGCAGTGCTCATAAGTGTGTATTGCATCTATATTTTCAGTATTAATACGCTTTGCTACCCAGTTATCAAATGATAGTTCTGCACGATGCCAGATCGCATCTGTAATTTCTGCACTCAATTTTCTTGCAGATATGCTTCTTAATATTTCTAATAATGGTTTGCTTGCAAAATATGGGATGGGTAGGTTATTAAATGCTCTCTTTTTTAGTTCTTTATTGAGTCCTGGAATCTTTGATAACAGGACAGAAAGTATACTTTCAGGATGCGAAAAAAAAGTGGTGTAAAAAGTGCTTAAATCTCCGCTATCAAAATAGGCAGTAACATTTTGTTTTACATGTGGTGCTACTGATGGGTTAGCTACTGAAATCTTCATTGTTAATGCGTTTGGAATAAAGATTTAAATATTGACTAATGATGACTTCAGATGAAAATCTTCGCTCTGCATCTTCACGAACTATTTTCCGATCAATTGTTGCTATAGATTCAACAGCCACAATCATTTCCTGTAAATTATTACATCTATATCCATTTAATCCGCTAATGATTACTTCCGGTATTGACCCTCTGTTAAAACCGATTACCGGGGTGCCACAAGCCATTGCCTCAGCCATTACAATACCGAATGGTTCATTCCATTCTATCGGCATCAAAAATGCGAGTGCTGAACCAAGAAGCTTATTTTTTTGTTCATCGTTTACCGGACCAATATATTCAATCTGGTCTGATAAGTATGGCTTTATTTGCTGTTCAAAATACTCGTTATATTCCGTCGGAACGTTTCCTGCAATAATCAATTTTTTTTTGGTTGCCAATGCTATCTGTATTGCAAGGTGTGTTCCTTTTACAGGCTCTATTCTACCTAAAAATACTAATGGTGCATCTTTCGAAATCGCATTGCTAAAATGGTAGGTTTTCAAGTTCACACCGTTAAAAATTGGGTAGGCTGGTGCGTAGGGTAGTATTTGATTACTGATATAAGCACTACAGCCCGTAAAAGCTAATGAATTTCCTTTTGATAACCGCTTTGCTTTTTTTACCTGGCTGATCGTCGGCTCCCTTTGATAACTCATTATTTTTGGTGTTCGAAAGGGTAATTGTGGTAAGAGATAAATCAATCTTCCAAAACTGTGAATGATATCGTACTTATTTCTGAAAAGTTCTTTATTGATTAAAAAAGTATTTTTCAATATATCTAAACCACTTGTGCTGGTTTTTCCGCTATAGCCAAACAATCTGGCGGATGTTTTTGATTCCGCATGAGCAAACAAACTTACTTCGTGACCTAATTCAATATAGCCTTCCACTAACATCGAAATAATCCGCTCAATACCGCCATAAAGCATTGGAGGGATTGGCAATTCCGGATCGGCTATGATGGCTATTTTCAAATCAATTGAGCTAATAGGCCTTCGTTAATCATGAAATTACCTGGAACGAAGTCGACAAACTTTTTAATATTTGAATGATCACTAACACAATCGTGAAGTATTTTTGAACCATTCCCTGAAAGCACATCACTGTCTGAGTTGTCTAAATAGATGTATCCACCTTTTTTAACTTTGGGAATTGCATTCAAGCAGCATATCTCTCTTGGGCCGCCATCAATGTAAATTAAATCAAAATGGTGATCTGGAAACTCATTGAAATCAGACATTTTTTCTGCCGTCCACTCAAATCTAAGATCAATATTAGTAATATTTTCAGTTTTGATTTTCGAATTAAGTACATTGAACCATTCCATATCAGCTTCTATACTTACCACATGTTTTGATCGCTTGGATAGCCATATGGTAGATGTACCAGCACCAATCTCTAAAATATTCCAATCTGCCTTTATGATCTTATTTAATTTTCTTGCTGCAGAAAATGGTATCCAAGGCAAACTGGGGAAGATTTTTAAATACTTTCTTAAGATGGCTAAGTACAGAGCCTTAGGCAGGTTTAAGTATTTAATTGGAGACAATTTTTCATTTCTGCTTGTTGAAAATCTACCTCTCATCTTATAATTTGGTTTTAATTTTCTTTGCCAATTTCCAGCCAAGGAAAACAGTTAGCAGTTTAGTTTTTCCGCCTGCCGGAAATTTTGAATCGGCACCTCCAAGATGCTTAATCTTAGATTCGGCTTCTGTTATTAGTGCCGAATGTTGGGGATATACTTCATAAACAAAATTCCTCATTAAATTTGCGCAAGCTTTTTTAATCAGTTTATCATTAGGATATCGATCAAGTGCTAAATTAACGCCAAAGCTTATACTCTTATAAAGAGATGCATATGCCAGTTGTCCTTTTTGAGATGATAATCCGCTAATACCAGACCGGTAGTAAAAAGTGCTTGAATTGTTGAATCTGATCACGCTACAATTACTGAAAATCTGTGAAAAGAATTGGAAGTCATCATTTAATGATAGCGATTCATCCCAATTTCCTGAGAGACCTATTATTTTTTTTGGTATCAAAACTCTACCCGGACAGGTCATAGTTGTGTTGTTACCCCAATACCCTAAAATCCATTCTTTAAAAGTTAGATCTCTCTTAATTTGATGTTTATCGATATTTAAAGTTGTAATATCATTGTTCACGAATCTTCCCCATTTACAAACTACAACTTGGTTTTCTGCCACTATAGTATCAAGTTGCGTTTCCAAATAAGTTGATGGGATCCAGTCGTCTGCATCAAAAAAAATAATATATTTTCCTTTAGCTAAGGATAATGCCTGATTTCTTGCTGCTGCAGCACCTTTACTGTTTGCAGTGCGCAAAGAAATTCGTTGATCTTCAATGTTATTAATGATGTTAATTGTTTGATCTGTCGAATGATCATCTATTATTATAATCTCAAAATTTGAATGCGTTTGACTAACTATAGATTCAATTGTAAATCGAATAAATCGTTCAGCATTATAAGCAGGGATGCAAAATGAAACGAGGTCTGAATTTGTGGTTACAGCCATGCAGTCTGAAAATATTCTTTCTTTGATAAATCCACGTAATGGCCTAAAACTTTTTTTCTTTCTTCTCCATTTTTTGGATTAACGATGTAATCTTGTGCGGCTAATATCGTTCGTTGCTGATTTGCGATAATCATCGCTGACAATGCCTGCTCCAAAAAATATGATGAACCTTCAGTTGCTTCTAAGGTCTTAGCCCAATGTTCTACAGCTATCCAATTGATAGATTTTGAATTTAATCCGATAGCACCAACATTAACCAGGTTAGGTATTTCTATCTGACAAAGTGATTTCATTAGATTTTTACTGTATCCATACGATTCTTCACAATCAATCATATGTAAAGCACCATTTGGATTTTTTAACCAGTCAATTATTTCAGTTGGATGATTCCAAAATAACATATCAGAATCTAACACTAATTTATAGGATGAATCGGTGATCGTATGAATATCGGTTAGTTTTTTAATATGAGGATAAACTTTTCGTTTGTGATGAAGGTATGGGAAATCATTAAGCGGTAACTTTAATAAAAAATTCCGGTCTATTTCCTCTTTAGTGATTATTTTAACGCCTGGCATCTGTTCATTCGCCTGTATTTTTAGTTTTTCATCAAAACTTCCATCATCCACTAATATAAATTGAAATGGAGTCTTGGAAACTGTGGTCAGCGAAAAAGCGCAAAATAGCGTTTGGTAAAGATAATTTTTGCCAGTTAAGAAATAAACTTTATAACCATCTTCTTTGGAGGGGATAGGGGGAAGTGTTTTACTCGCTTTGATCATTTCCTGTTTTCCCGTCAACATTTTTCTATAAGTCATCAACCCTCCGAAACGCTGGATCGTTTTCCATTTTGAGAGCGGGTAGCGGTAGAGATGATTAATGAGATTTTGAACCATAAGAGAACTTAACGAAGGTTTTTATGCTAAAATAACTTCCTCAAAAATTGTCTGAATGATTTCAGGCTTAAATACTTTTTTTTGCAAATAGTCAACTTGTTTTTTTACTTCTGGATTTGTAAAAGCCTGAATTAACAATTGATCAATTAATTTAAAATCATATTTATCAGAATAAAGTATCCATTTATTTTGATTGCACCAGTTGCCCAAGGCAGAATCTATAGGCGCAATAATTAAAGTAGGTAGACCAAGTATGGAGTACTGAATGAATTTGCTAGGAAAGCAGGTTTTGATCCAGGGCATTTCATTCATATCTTCTGGATACACAATGAGGCAAACATTACAATTTGATATGAGATAGTCATTTGCTTCCTGAGCGGTGTCAAATAGGGGTAAGCATCTTACTTCCTTAAAGTGTTTTAATAGAGTATACGCTGCTTCATTGTTCCCTATGATTGTCAAGTCTGATTCCATTTTTGCAAGATATCCTGAAATTTTTTCCAATGAAGGCAAGATCTCATTATATACCGTTCCTGAATAGCCTATATGTCGTCTCTTTAGCTTATAAGAACCTGTATCCACATTTTTGATAGCGGTTGGTACAGGATAGAGTAAAGTAAATTTTGATGAAAATTCGCTCCAGTTTTTTTTGAAGGCTTCAGATGCAATGAAAATCCTAGTACTTGCGTTTAAAATTTCCATTGTATTATCATTAACTGATTTCTTATCCTCGCCAAAATTCAGTTCGTTTGTATCATCGTGAAAAAAACTTATTAAAGGGAGTTTAGTTTTGCGCTGAACAAACGCCGCAAATGCCATTAAAAAATTTCCATTGATGTAACCAATAAGTTTGTCTATTTTTTGTTCTGTTATAATTTTCTTTGTGTAAATGTGATAATAACACAAAAAACGAGTGGTTTTAAGTATTCCAGAAGGTTGGAAAGGTAGATAATACCATTTTCTGTTTGGTATTATATGTACTACAAACTGATTCCATAAATCCTTTTTTCTATTGTTATAAGAGTTTCGATCTATTAAAATATGGACACGATGACCATTTTTAATTAATTGCTTAAAATGTCGGTAGAAGACTACTTCACTAGCATGAGTATCAATCGGTAGGTGTTCAGATATAAAAAGAAAATTCATCTTTTTAGCGTTGTAATCTTTTAATGATCCTATCTATTATTGAAACTCTTTCTTTTGGTTTTGGATAAATACCGTTATAGTAAAGGTATGCCGGATATTTTGTATTTTCAAACTGCTTTAAATCAGTCAAATAATCTTTATATAGGGCGAGCATTTCGCTTCTATTCTCGAATGTATATCTTGCATTATCCGTAGGTACAAGATGTTTTAAGTTTAGATCAAAACTACTAAAGTGATAGAAATAAAGGTCTTCAGTTCCATTTACCAATGCATTGCTATCTTTAAAAACGATATTCCGTTCATGCAAGTTCCAATATGCAGCATTGAAACCTGGGTGCTTCAAAATAGTTACATTTTTAAAGAATAAAGGAACCATTGTTACCCATATTTGATCTGTAAAAAAACCTTCTTTTAAATCTATAATGCATTTTTCGGCCAGCCTTTCAATCCACCAGTTTAAAAAGTTATCAGCTATCGCAGATCGTTTTAAACCTAGGAAACCTAAATTGTAAATACCATGATTTAGAAATAAATTTTCACCGGGAAAGCGCCCATCGAGGGGAATCGGTGAAAGGATATGCGGAGTTAATAGTATAAAACCATCGCCCCAAAATTTACCGAAAGTGTCTACAGATTTGTAAATTTTAATATCTGGGTCAAAATAATAGATAAGTTCTGTAGTCGATCTAGAAAATAAATATTTAAAAGCAGCACCTTTTAGTGCCGTGTTTAATTCTATGATGTTATAATTTTCTAACTGCCATTGCAGATTCTTTATGTCTAATTGTTCTGGAACAATAACATCTTCGAATCCCAAGGATATATAGTCGATATCTTCTGCCTTCTGATCGGCTAGGCACAGATAAACCTTTATGTTGCTAGTTGATTTGATAGACTTTAGAAGTACGCAGGCCTTAGCCAAGTAATTGTTAGAACAGATTGTAAAGGCGATCATGTTAGTTCTTCTTTAATCACTTTCAAAAAGTCAGTACCCCACTTTCTACAAGGCTCTAAATGGTTTCCCTCTGCCCACTCGTTCCATGCATTAATAAATAAAAAATTTTCTTCATTATCTTTTTTGGTTTCTTTATTTATAACATGTTTTAGCCAAGTTCTAAATATTTCTGGATTGGCTTTATCTAATACTAAAGCTCCTTTTTTAACCCTTGAACTATTATCCCATCCTGGAGTAATTCCTGGGAATACATTTCCAGAAACGGTGTATTTATATTTCAAAACTCTTAAGACGTAGTCTTCATAAAGTTGATAGTGATTATCTATTAAAAAAGAGTTTCGAATTTTTATTTTGTTTAAAATTTTGCCCATAATACTTTCGGGAACTCTTTTTAAATACCTGTGGTCTGGATGAAAGTGTATACTGCCTTGAAAACCTAATATTAATGCATCTTCAGTAATGAAGTTATCCATGCAAAGAAAATAAATGGAAGGATAGTTATACTCTCGAGCAATCTTATTTGCGTTACTAATAAAGTTTTTAACGCTAGGAATAATTGAAGCCTTATAAATGACAAATACAGGGGAGCCTGCAATTTTAATGTATCGTTCGTCTTTAAAAACGTTTTGACATAGGAATTTAATGTGTTCAGTATGATCTTTATCGCTATAGTCTTGTTTAATAAGTATTTCATTTTCTTGTCCATCCCATCTTTTAGTCCAATTTTCATTAGCCCAACAATACATAAAAGGAAAGTCTTCTTTTTCGTTTTTTAACATCCTATCTAAAGGCTCATGCATTAATCGTTTCCCGTTAAACCAATAATGATAATAACAGAAACCATATATGCCATATTCTTTAGCTAAGGCTATTTGGGCTAATCTCGCTTCTTCTAGTCTTAAATCATAGAATCCCAGATCTGTAGGTAGATGTGGTTGATAATGGCCGTTAAATTTAGGTTCAGCCTTGGTTACATTTGTCCACTCTGTAAAACCCTTACCCCACCATTTATTATTTTCTTCAAAAGGATGGAATTGTGGTAAATGAATGGCAATGGGTTTGATTGGCATTATGATTACTTTATACTATGTGTAATATCTTGTTAATTATTGTTGCCAGTTTGAAAAAGAAGTAGTGAAACTTATATTTTCTTTTAATTTTAGTTGTAAAAAGTTTCTTGGAAACATGATAATTTTCGTCAGATTTTGTTCTGTCAGTTAAAGTAATACCTATTTGCTGCTCTGGATGAACCCTATATTTTATTAAACATAAATCCAAGAAAAAAAGAGCATTATTTCCTGATGCATGAAGTGCTAACCACGCGTCATGCCAATAATCTATTGGTAAAATAAAGGGGAAAATTTCTTTTTTTAATTTATCTCGAAACACTATTGTTGCACCTGTAACCTTATTATTATTGTTTATTAAATCATTAAACGCGAAAAAATTATTTTCCCATTTCGTTTTCATTTTAGTATTAAACCCCCATTTATCCCACAATTTACCGTTGAGTAAGTTATCATTACTATCTATTAGTAAGCCATTGGTGAAGAGCATCATCATATCAGGTTTTTTATTAAAGGCTTTTATACACATTTCAACCTTCAAATTTTCCCATAAATCATCCTGGTCTGAAAGGAAATAAAAATCTGAATCACATGATTTTATGGCTGCTTCGAAATTTTTTTTAGTACCTAATCTTTTTTCGTTTTGAAAAATAGTAATAAGATTTGGATACTTTTTTACAAAGCTTTCTAAAATACTATATGTATTATCTTCAGACTTATCATCATATATTTTAATTTCATCTAATGGTAAACTTTGATTTATAATACTAATAAGTTGTCTTTCGATGTATTTTTCGCCATTACAAGTACATACAATCACTGATAATTTCATTTTCTAAAAAATTTTCTAAGAAACCTAAAGGGCCGTATTACAAACTCACCAGTCTTCCAAGTATATGTGCTTTTAAGGCTTTCCAAAACTTCAGTACGGGTTGATTCCAAAACATTTTCATTAAAGAAAAAGCTGGCTTTTGGTTTATCGAAGATTTGATTGGAAGCTACAGCCAAATTATAAATAGGGTTTAAATTTGTATCAATTGTTAAATTTTCATAATATCCGGAGTAAAAGTTAAATCCATTAACATCTTCTTCTGGTAATAGAATAGAGCCACTTAAATACTTTTGTTTATACATTGTGGAATACTTGAAAAAGTTATTTATCAACGCTTGAAATTCACCTTTATATAGTTCTTTTATATGAAATTCATTAACATGTCCAGTTTCATCTGAATAATATTTTTTATCAGGAGATGAAATTATTAAGATTCCATTAGTTTTTAGCACTCTTTTTATCTCTAAGAGCATTAAGTCATGTTTGTTATGATGTTCTATCGTTTCAAAACTTATTACTATGTCAATTGAATTGTTGGGTAAAGGAATACTATCTGTAGTGCCAGTTTTAAATTCCAAATTCTTACAGTTGTATTTAATTGATGCTTTTTCAATGGTATTTGCATCTATGTCCACCGCATAAACTTTTTCAGCTTTTCCTGCTAATAGATTGCTTCCATACCCTTCTCCGCATGCAATATCCAAGACAGTTTTTTTTTCAATAAATTGCATTGCAAAAGCATATCTATGCAAATGTTCTGACATATTCTCAGAAAATATATGTGTTTCTAACCTCTCACCTGTCCAAAATTTATTGTTTTTCATATGTCCAATTTAAAAGTGGTCTTAATAAGCCAGCAAATTTACCCGTAGTTAGTCCTCTAGCGGTTACAGTATCTGTTTTTAACTTATCAATAATATTAAATGCAACTATATTTTTCTCATGAAGATGTATTTCATGTTTTTGATGATTGAATATCCCGACACCTATTCTGATCTTACCTTCGTTAAGGAAATTTCCAGGTATCCAAGCGGTTGTTCTAAATGTTCCAGTAGGATGAAGCTTATTGTACAACTCAGAGCTCACATTGTGAGAGTCGAAGATGTTATTTTCTAATTCATCATAGAAATTTATTCCATGCCACAAATTATGATCCGGTTCTAAGACTTGATATTTTATCTCAATGCCGATTTTATCTGTAACATCAAACTCTCCATTAATATTGCTATTTTCATCTATTACTTTTATTGATTGCAATTTCACAATATCATTTCCGGGGCCAGTATTTCCCGGCCAATCAATGTAATAATTAATGTTAAAGTTTGCTGTTTCATATTTCTTCAAAACACCATTCGTTTTACCAATCATTTCAACCCGGCCATTGTTCAAAAGAATGCTGTTATTACAAAGTCCTTCTATGCTTCTCATATTATGGCTCACAAACAACACCGTCCGTCCTTCGCCTTTACTCACTTCGCCCATTTTGCCCAAACACTTTTTCTGAAATTCGGCATCACCTACGGCTAATACTTCATCAACAATTAAGATTTCGGATTCCAGATGCGCAGCTACCGCAAAAGCCAGCCGTACATACATACCTGATGAATATCGTTTTACAGGTGTGTCCAGGTAGCGTTCTATTCCGGCGAAGTCTACGATTTCTTCGAGTTTACGCTGGATTTCCTTTTTACGCATGCCTAAAATGGCACCGTTTAAAAAGATGTTTTCTCTTCCACTTAATTCCGGATGGAAACCCGTTCCCACTTCCAACAAACTCGCTATTCTCCCTTTTCCAGATATTTTACCGGCAGTAGGCGCAGTAACCTTGCTTAAGATTTTAAGGAGGGTACTTTTCCCTGCACCGTTACGGCCAATAATGCCTACTGCATCCCCTTGTTCGATCTCAAAATTGATGTCTTTTAAACTCCAAACCACATCACTCGTACTCCTCGTATTTTGATTATTACTCTCTCCAATCCGCAAGAATGGATCTTCTTTACCCCGCATCCGGGCATACCAACGTTCGAGATCCCGACTGATTGTTCCAGTTCCAATTTGACCAAGCTGGTAGGCTTTACTGAGGTTTTCTACTTTAATGGCAGTGTTTGACAAAGGGGGGAGGGGTTAGGGAAGAGGTTAGGTATCGTTGTTCGTTTTTCGTCTAGCGTTTTTCCTGACATTGTTCACTTGGTATTGTTGACATCCGTCTAAGTTTCCAGAGTTTAAATATTTATTTTTCCTGAAAACGAAATTGTATGCTAAGGAAAGGCGATTTAACACGATCTAGTTTAGAGATTTAATCAGTTTAGCTAACATCATTTTTATACTGATAATTTGAGCATCAATATGTGAATATGTCACCTCATCGATATATAGTAAACTTTTAGCTAAATATAAATGATAGTGTGTTTCCGCTAAAGATCCCTTTGCTACAAACAAAAACTGCTTAAATTCTTTAACATATTGCCTGGCTTGTCCTTCTATGATATTTGTCGGCACACTAGATGCACTTCTTCTGAGCTGTGAAATCAAGCCAAATTGTTCTTCTTTCTGGAATTGTTTGGTAATCAAGTACACAGCTAAAGTTAATTCGTGCGATTTTTTCCAGACTTCTAATTTATTCTCCATGTTATAGCTATTTTTTTAAATATTATAATCAAGGATGACTGGACTAAATGTAATATTTTTTTTGAAATTTGAATATATTTATGATACGTTGTTCGTTTGCTGTCGTTTCCGTTCTTCGTTTACTGTATCTTTCAAAACGATAAACGATAAACGATTGACGAAAAACGATTTAATGAGGTTTATTTTCACTGATGTTCGAGGTTATTCGTTTGCCTTTGTTCGTTTAATTCATCTTTAGAAATAAACATTGTGCTTTCAAAACGATAGACGCTGGACGAAAAACATCTTGATAAGTTTTTATTCTAACTAATGTTCTACATTATTCGTTTACTTCATCGCTAGAAATAAGCATTATGCTTTCAAAACGAACAACGATAGACGAACAACGATCCTCATACCGTATCCACAAAATTCCGTTCCACTTTATTAAAAATAACGACTCCAAAAATCAGCATAGCTAAGGTTACACCAACTGCATATCCTAAACTTCCCCAACTAAAACTTCCCTCACCCAGAAATCCGTATCTGAAAGTTTCGATGATGGGCGTCATGGGGTTGTATTTGATGATCCAGGTATAGGCAGGGTATTTTTTTATGGCTTCTGATAACGGATAAATTACCGTGGTAGCATACATTAACAGTTGCACTCCGAATGAAACCAGAAAAGCAAGGTCCCGGTATTTGGTGGTCATTGCGGAAATGATCATTCCAGCGCCTAAACCCAGCAAGGCCATTAATATCACGATAATTGGGAAGAGTGCAATGGCCCAGGTAATGTGGAATGAAGCATCTGTAAAATAGTAATAGGCCATCACTAACAGGAATAGCAGCATTTGCACACCGAAGCGCACCAGGTTACTGGCCACAATACTAAGTGGCATAATTAGCCTGGGAAAATATACTTTCCCGAAAATACCGGCATTGTCTTTAAATACGGTTGATGTTTTGGTTAAGCAGTCTGCAAAGTAATTCCATGCGGTGATCCCTGCCATATAAAATAATGGTTTAGGCAAACCATCGGTAGAAATACCCGCCAGATTTCCGAAAATAAAAGTGAAAATAATGGTGGTAAAAAGGGGCTGGATGAAAAACCAGAGTGGTCCTAAAATGGTCTGCTTGTAGAAGGAAACAAAATCCCGACGTACAAGGAGCCATAATAAATCCCGATAGGCCCAGATTTCCTTCAATTTTAAATCGAATAGTGAAGCTTTTGCTTCGATCGTCCAGTTATATTCTTCTTTATGCTCCATGAACTGGTGAAAAACTGACTGTTGTTTTTAGTGAAAAGGTGGGCGATAGCGTTTCTTTTTGGTCAGGCATAACTTGCAGCAGGCAATTCATCTAATTCGATAATAGATTTAGAAAGTTAATTTTATATTGTTCAAAACTGAAAGCATTTAAACATAGATTTTGAAGGTGTAGCGCATTGGCGGCTGACTTCGGAAGCGATAAGTGTTTGGAAATTGTTCTGGAAAGTTCTTCAACATTGTTTGGGTCGACAAAATCGCCCAGTTTTCCATTCAAAAGGGCATCCCGGCTTCCATCGGCCTGACCCGCGACAGAAGCAAGGCCACATGCTGCGGCTTCGATAAAGGCAATGCCAAAACCTTCTCCTTTACTCGGCATCACAAATAAATCAGCTAAAAGAAAGTGAGGTTGGATTTCATCTTCGGCCAAAAAACCCGTAAGTATAACCCGATGCGCCAGGTTCTGCGCTGCGATTAGACTTAATACTCTTGCTTCTTCTTTTTCATCGGCCTTGCCAGCCAGGATGTAAATTACTTCTTCTGGTAGGCTTTTTAAAGCCAATATCACCTGATCGTAACCTTTATACTGTTCCTGAGATGACAGGCGGGTTAAGGTAAACAGGACTTTTGTACTGCCTGAAAGCTGGTATCGTTGCGAAAGCCGCTCAGGTTTCGCAAAATTGGCTGGAATAGCAAAAAATGGATCCAAACTATTGTTCAGGGTTTTAATTTTTGCCGGAACCAAATGATGTATTTTTTTGATTTGATCTGCTGTGTAGTTGCTTACGGCCCAGACTTCTGTATTTTTCTGTAAGAATTTGGTTTTCCACTTTGGAAGTTTGGCCCATATTTCGATGCCGTGGGCGAGCAGAATAATGCGTTTTTTCGGTTGAATTTTATTCAAGATCCACGCCAGTAATAGCAAATTGATGTGGCTTAAAATAAGACTTTCCGAGTTTAGTCCCGCCTTGATTGCGTTAAAAAGGAAAGCGGTTTTATTTCCCCGAAAACCGCTGAAATGAGAATTGTGGATGTATTTCTCATCTGGCTGATCATCGTAAAGACTCAGTAACTGGTGATTGCTTTTTGATGATACATTTAAATCAGAAAGGATTTTACTCACGCACCTGCATACTTTTTCTATGCCGCCTGTTAAGCTGAAGCTGTGTAAAGTGAGGAATAAAATCTTGTCGGTTTTCAATTTGATGGGTGTTGCGTTTTTCGTCTACCGCTATTCGTTTATCGTTAGTCGTCTATCGTTTTTCGTCAGGTTTTTCTAAATACCTGATATAGTGCAAAGGCTTTTGACCAATGCATTTTGCCTGCTTTAAACTTTCGAATCTGCTGTTTGGCAAATGCGTTTTCTGCATACAGTTGTTCATTTGAAATCTGATCTCCTTTGATGAACCATTGCTGAAGTGGGAAACTGAATCCCATTTTTGGACGGTTCCAAACAGCTTCAGGAAGTATGTTTTTAAAGGCATCAATTAATAACCCTTTTTCCCTGGCCGGAAATCTTTGTCGGGGTGCAATGCCATCAATTGTTTTCAGGAAGTTTTGATCCAGAAAGGGAACGCGAACTTCTATTCCATGACTCATGCTCATAAAGTCGGTATCTTTTAGCAATTGGTTTTGCATGAAAATATGGGTTTCAAACCAGCAGGCTCTTTCGGCTCCGCTTAGCTGATTCACTTCTTCATCAATAGGAAAATCTTCAAATAGTTGATCAATTTCTTTCTCGCTGATGTTTAAGATTTGAGCAATGGCTTCCGGAATATAAAAGCCACGAAGGAAAAGATATTCTCCAATTGGATTCCGGTAACTGAGGTAGTAGATCCTTTTTAGTTTTTCTGACGGTAGCTTTCCACAAAAGCGCAATATAAAAGGTGGCAGCATTTTAAGTGCCTTGATTATTCCCATTCTGTTGAATGATGGGTATCCGCCGAGGAGTTCATCTGCGCCAATTCCGGATAAAACAGCTTTTAAGCCACTTTCTTTCGCGAATTTATTTACAAACCACGAATTAATGCCATCATTAGTAGGTTGATCCATCGCCTGCATAATCGTGTCAAAGCTGGTATTTAAATCTTGTTCTTGTACCAAATAAGACTGGTGCACTCCGCTGGTTTTGGACGTAATGAGTTGTTGATATTTTTCTTCTGAAAATGCTTTTTCTCCGAAATTTATAGATAAACTATTAAGGTTTTGCCCGGTTTTTTTATCTGCTAATAACGTAATGATGCTGGAATCTATTCCTCCACTTAAAAATAAGCCAATTGGCGCATCTGCAATTAAATGACGATTAACGGCATGTTCTAGCTGATGATTAACATGGTCTGCGGCTTCTATTGTCGAGGTAATTGTTTTTCCTGGTCGTGCTTTTTCAAATGATGTGATTTCATAAGTTTGCTGTTGGTGATTCCAGGTCAGAAAGTTTCCCGGTTTCAACGAAAATACTGCCTCAAGCGTAGTGAAGGGCTGGGGGATATGTCCGAAAGCCAGGAAATAAATTTTCCACTTTGGTTCTTCCCCGTATGGATAACTGGTTTTCTCAAAAGCTTTTACTTCAGAGGAAAATACCAGTCGGTTTTGTTGGGCAGAATAGTATAAAGGCTTGATTCCTGATGGATCGCGGACGAGATAAGTGAGTTGTTTTGTTTGGTCGTGGATTGCAAAAGCAAACATTCCATTAAGTTTCTTGAAACTGCTAATTCCCCAGATCTGGAAGGCAGCAAGGATCACTTCGGTATCGCTTGCACTGTGAAATTGGTAGCCCAATGCTGATAATTCTGCTTTTATTTCTCGAAAGTTATAAATTTCGCCATTAAAGGTAACGATGAACGCTTTTCCTGAAGTTTGCATGGGCTGATGCCCACCAGAAGATAGGTCGATCAGGGCTAGCCTGCGGTGTCCAAACCTAAGGCCAATGGAATCATCGGCATAAAAGCCTTCATCATCCAGACCTCCGTGTTGCATGGAATCGCACATCAGTTTAATGTCTTTCTCCAGTTGATCTGGTTTAGCGTTTTGATCTATAATTCCTGCTATTCTACACATTTAATCATTCCGTTTGGGAATTCGCAGCGGTTGAGTTTCTCTGGTAGATTAATCTATTTTTTAATTGGCGGGCACAGCTTCGCCCCTTCAGTCACATTTTTATTTTAAAAATGAACTGATTAATTTTCTAAATAGGTGAGCGCTTTTATTAAAACTAACCTATCTTATTTGTTAACAAGCCTGAATAGTTTTAGTTAGCTATTCAACTTGTGCATTTTAGTAGTATATGTTACTCAAAGGTATTTTTTGCTTCAAGTCATTCTTTTATATCATCTCCAGCTATCCGCTACCTTAAATCGGTTCTACAAAAGCGACCGATGTATTAATCTCAATAGAATAGCCAATATTATCTAATCGCAATATGATGCGCTGTTTGTTTTGTACCGATACCATTTCCGCTATCATATCTTTAAAAGGGCCTGCCTTTACGAGCACTTTTTGTCCGGGTTTAATATCATGATCAAAAACCGTTAGTTCATGTTCGGTTGCTAACAATAATTTGAGGTGTTCAATTTGTTGCTCAGGCATTGACGCTACTTTGCCCGAAAAATATAGAAATCTGGCGATGCCATTCGTCATGAGTACTTCTGCATATTCTTTGTTTGAAATATACACAAAGAGATATGATTTAAGGAGTGGTTCTTCAACAAACTTCCTTCGGTCGCTCCATTGCTTGAGTGTTTTACGAAGGGGAAGGTAAGTGGTGATGCCTTTTCTGTTCAGTTCATTAAAGGCCTTCTTCTCCGCCCGCGAACGGGTATAAACCGGATACCAACGATAATTGTTATCGATCATATTTTCAAATTAATCTCGCTACAGTTGATTTAGGTAATACATCATTTACTTATTTATCTTTTTACTAATATAATAGGAATGGTTTTTATCCCGATTCATCTTTATAATTTAGTTAGCGTCTAGGGTACAGATAAAAATACTCATTTAACCGTGTTATAATTGTTTTTAAGGTTTTTTCTGGCGAAGAGATTAAGGTGAATTTTCTTTAAAAACATGGATAAAGCGAAACATCATTCCAAAATTGTTTTCACTAAAGACTAAAGACTAAAGACTAAAGACTAAAGACTAAAGACTAAAGACTAAAGACTACCAACTATTTCTTCTTCCAGAACATCCACCATTTCCTATTTTCATCGTCGTAATAACCAGATCCGGAGTAACCACTATAGTCTGAATAATAATAAGTGCTATTGCCTCCTCCGCGCGAATAATCGGTGGTGTAATAGTTCGAATGCAGGGCATCATCGCCAAAGGCATTTAAAATAATAGCCAGATTGCTCAAGCCGTATTCTCTCGATAAACGTTCGGGAATGTTGGCTGCGCGTTGCTGAGATACGCCCGATCGGATGACAAATAAGTTAATATCTGCCGATCTGATGAGCGGAATTGCATCTGAAACCAAGCCTACTGGCGCCGTATCAATCAAAACATAATCATACTGCTGTTGAAGTTTGGATAACAGCTCTTTCATTGCTTCGGTGTGCAGTAATTCTGAGGGGTTTGGCGGTACCGGACCTGATGGGATAAAATCAATGTGGTGCACATCATCATGAATCATTACCTGCTCCAGTGTCGCCTGTCCGGATAGTAATGAACTAAGGCCTTTTTTATTGTGGCTGCCAAATGCCTTGTGTAATTTTGATTTTCTTAGATCTGCAGCTATTAATATTATTTTCTTTTCGATTAATGCAAGGGTACTGGCCAGGTTAATGGTAACAAATGATTTTCCTTCTCCTGATACCTCTGAAGTTATACAGATGATTCTACTTTCTTTATGACTGGCGAGAAAACTCAGGTTCGTTCTCACCGATCGGACAGATTCTGCAAATACAGATTTGGGTTTTGATAGTGAAAGTGCTTGTCTGCTATCCTGGTCAATGTAATCGGGAAATTTCCGGATCACACCGATGATAGGCGTATGGGTTAAACCTTCAACAGTTTCCTTATCGTAGATGTACGGATTGAGGAAGCGAACAAGTAAAATTAAGCCAAAACCGGATGCTAAACCCAACATCAAAGCAGTGCTGTAGGTCTTGCTTCCATTTGGAGAAATTGCATAATAAGATGGATAGGCCGGGTTAACGATCGATGCGCCTGGCACAATTCCCGCCGCATTCATTTCTGCTTCTAGTTTTTTTTCCGACAGGTAAGACCGAACCTTATTATTTACCTCAAAATTGGTTTGTAACTTCACGAAGTTTTGTTCCTTTTGTGGAATGGAACTCATGCTTTGTGTAACGCCTGAAATTTGGCTATCTATATAGCGGATGGTTTGCTCATTTTGCCTAAGCATACCGGCAACAGCGTTTCTGATACTCGCCTTGATATTAGCAATTTGCTGTTCAATTTGTTTAATGGGTTGCGAATCGCTGTTAAACTGGCTAAGTTTCGCTTCTCTGTTCGCCAGCAGGGAGTTTAGTTGGGCAACCAGGGTCCCCGTTCCGGAGTTGATGTCTCCTTCCAGGTCCAGGCCAATTTCTACTTTCGCCTTGTTGCTGTTTACTTGCTCCTGAAGCTGCTTTATGCCCAATTGTTTCAGGTTAAGCTCCGTTTTCTGTTTCTCAAAATCGGCTAATTTTCCAATGGTCATGGAGGTAGACGAACTCATGTCTACCATGTTATTCCGGGTTTTATAATTGGCCAGTGTACTGCCTGATTTTCCGGCCTCGGTATCAATAAATCCCAATTGGTTATTAATAAAATCTACCGTTTGATTGGCGGATCTTCGGCGCTGAATAATGTCGTATTTTACGTATTCTTTCATAATGGCATTGAGAATGTCAGCCGCAAAAACTGCATTTCCATCCGTTTGACTAAGTCCCATTACGTTAGTAAACCTGGCGGCTTCACCAATGTTTAAGCCGCCCAAGGCTCTGCCGATAAAATCGTCCTGACTGTTAAATTTAAATTGGTAGGTGCTATTTACCGGAATTTTATCTTTAATCCGGAACAACATGTTGCCTTTGTTAATCACTTGTCCGTATTGGTAAGTGACTTTCTGATTTTCATTATCCGCAGTGGCGAGTTCAAAATGTTGATCATCCTTCCCTGTTGCCGAATAGAGCGAACGGTCAAAGTTAACACTGTCTTGTTTAATAATTTCGATTACAAACGGCACATTCGGATAAAGCTCTGTTGTGCGGACACGGCCTTTTAAATAGTAGCTAATTTTGTAGTTAAGTGTTTTGACGGCATTGGCAATTACTTCATTACTGCGAATGGTAAAACTCTCGGCCTGAATTTTATCGGTGTAGTCATAGTTTTGCATGGCCATTTGGCCGCCGCCAGTTCCGATAGTGGGGTTGCTTTCTTCTAATTTTAGTGAAGCGCCTGTTTGATAAATAGGAGGGGTGTACCACAGGTAAAGCCATGCGCCACAAAGTGAAATTGCAACCGTTGCCGCCACCCAATACCACCGGCTTAAAAATACCCGGAATATTTTATAAAAATCGATACTCTGGCTAACAGCCTTTTTCTCTTGCACTAATTGTGTCAATGTGTTTCGTTTTTGAAGTTTGGGAACAATCAATTATTTATAAAGATAAAATCAATTTATCAAAAGGAAATATATTATTACAAGTGATTTATACTTAGTAAGGTTTGTAAATAAAAAAAGACGTTGGTTGAGGTCCTGTTCGCTTGTAGCACCTTCATCCCGAGATGAAATTTTCTAAAGGAAAAATAGAAACGATCATCCCAAAATTGTTTTCACCAACGACCAACGACCAATTTACCTCGTAACCGTGAAAATGAGCACTGCTAAATTGACTACGACGAGTAATGGTTGCAAAATGTTGTTCAAGCTTTGTAATTTATCGCTCGTGGCTGCACTTTTAGTTGGTTGGAGTACGATGATGTCATGGTTTTGAAGAATTAACTTTTTACTGGCCAAACTGTTGATGTCGTTTAGATTAACATAAATTAGTTCAGGGTTTGTTCGATCACCGCGAATGATTTTAAGTGTTTTTGGATCAGCTGTTTTACTGATCCCGCCTGCTTCGCCGATGATATCAATTAGCGTGGTATTGTCGCGTTCTAAAAGGAAATTGCCCTGTTTGCCAAATTCACCAAGTAACGTAACTTTCAAATTAACTACACTAAGTTCGATAATGGGTTCCTTTAATAACCTGGTTTTATATATATCCTGAATTTTGATCGCTGCTTCGCGTCGGCTTAAACCCAGCACCTCCACCTTCCCAATAGCTGGTAGATTTACTTTCCCGTCAAGGTCTACCGGGTATGAAAGTATATTTTGAATGTTTCCAACCGTGGCATTCTGACTATTCGCAGATGATGAATTGGTATTACCGGCCCCTGCAGTTGCGCCAAATTCAAAATTCTGGACGTTACGAATGGCCAGTTGATCATTTACCTTGATTTTATAATAAGCATCGCTAATCCCCTGATCATTCACAACATAAACCTGCTTAATGGTATCGGTCACAATATCTGATGGAGCATTAAATAATGTGCGCTCTTTGCGTACTCCACAGCTAAAGAGGGAAGCGATTATAAAGCTAATAAACAGTAAATTAAGGAGTGCATTTCGATTTCGCATGATTCTGATCTGGCCGTTTATTGGGGGAACTGTAATGTTAAACAAAAATACAATATAAAGTTTCTTAAGTACAAGGGGTGAATAAAGTGACCAGTTAGATATGCAATTATCCACCTGTTATTTTGGCCTAAATAAAATCAAAAGCCACAACATTTTGCAGCGTGAATGAAATGAATAAACTATTTGGGTAAAATAGTTTGTAAAAATATTGTTATTGATTAATGTCATAAGATTAAACGATGTGCTCCAATATGCATATCCGCAAAAAACTTAGTTGTAAGCTCATAAATGTAGTTTTTAGAATTTTTTATAATGTTTACCGTCTGGAGTTCTAACTGTTTTAGGACGGGATGATTGCTAGTTCGTTTGTTTGTATTGCAATTTTAAATAATTTTGTAGCCTAAGTAATACAAGCATTAACCTATCCGTTTTGAAGTTCTCATTCCCTAATATTCCTCAACATCTAAATTTATTTGGAAACAAATTTTCAACTTTGCGTTCTCGGCTTAGCATAAAGAATAAGCTAATCGGATTATTAATTATTGTTTTCTCCCTAATAAGCTTCAACACTTACTCACAAATTAGCGGGAATGGTTGCGACTTTGGGGGACAGATTGCCACTCAGTATTTAGGTGATGCCCCTTATTATGGGAATAGAAATGATATAGTAATGGTTTATAGTTCATCATCTGCAGTTCCTATTAATAAAGGGAATGGTTGGGGATATGATTGTGCTGCAATTAATGATTATAATGAATTTCAGGTTTGGGATTCGTCCATACAGCCATACGGCGGAATGAGAATTGTTCCTGCTAGCCACGATATCAGGCGAAATCCAGCTTCGGTTCAGCATGAATGTGTAGTTGCATCGGCACGTTATGCCACGCCTGGTGGTGAAGGTAAGATTGTTGGATATACTTATCAAGATCCAAATAAATGTAATGCCTCCCGTCCAAACCATTTGCCATTAGATGATTATATGCCTCTTTTAATAGTCTTAGCCGGAATAGTGGCTTTTTTCCTTATCCGAAACTGATTTCATCCCAGTACCTCAATAATTTAAAAACTGTAGCTAGTCTCATCATAACTCCTGAGTTTTAAGTGATGAGCGTATACTTCATCTACTAACTATCGTATAACCAAATGGAGCCAGACAAAAATCAAATCGACGCTGTCAGACTATATTCATTAACTTATTTTTCATTGAATATTATTCAACGAATGAATTCGGGTGATGAACGGATTTAGGAGTCTTTCTTCTATGTACATTTTCAGTGCAGTGCCATTCAAATAGCACTCCCTAAAGAAATCGGGATTTTTTGTGTTGAAAAATTATTGTTCAGTATATAAGGCTCATATACAAGTAAATACTGAATGAAATGAATATGGTATTAAGCGTGTATCAGCCTTACTTTTGCTTCAAATCTCCTAATTGATGCTCGTTCGGTACACACTTCTTTTATTGTTCCTTTTATTTGGAACATCTCAACTCCACGCACAGTTATTAGGCTGTCAGATAGGGAATAATGTTTACACACAATTAAATGGTTCTTTAAATGTTACCATCGTTTTGGCTTCTGTAAATGTAAGAAATTTTGATAATCCAAGTTTAAGTACGCTTCCAAATGCATGCCCTAGAGCTACAAATGTTACACCGGTTTCTGGTCCGTTAGCGCTAACCGTTTGCGTGGCTAATGGCAATTTACTCCCTTTGGGTACAACTGTTACCTATACCCGATTAGACCCACCGGTTCAATGCGATCTCGACGATTATACTTTACCACTTACAGCTGCCGCAGCAACTTTAGGTTTAATCGTCATCCGAAGGCGAAAAAATAACTAAGTATTCTTCTTTAATTGCCTTGCGCTTAATCTGCAAATAACAAGCCTCTCGAACTTATTTTATTAAGCATTGAAGCGATTTTTTCTTGTAGAAAAATTAAATGCTGAGGCTCGATTTTATAATTATCATCATAACGGGCACCAACATAAGCTTGTTGTAATAATTCGAGCCATTTCAATTCCTTATTCTCTTTTGCATTGAAAATACTTTTGATTTCCGGATAATAAAAACCTGCGTTTTTTTGGAGCAGAGCCAAGTGATGACTCTTAAAATCTGTTCCGTTAAACAATTTTATAATGAGCTTTAATGCCTGCTCACAGGTTTGATGGAGCATAAAAGCTGCAAGGTGTAACTTGCCCATAATAATATATGCTGTTGCACCTTCAAAAAAATTATTGGCTTTTTCCAAACCATTATTTAAAATTGCCGTAGAAGAAGATTTCATTGCTGCCAAGGTTAGATCTGAGGATTCGATAAAATCGTAATTAGATGTGTGTTGATAAATACAATTAATACGCCTGCAATAGGTAGCAAAGAATAGATTGCCGCGTTGAAGAATATCATTTAATGTTCCGTAAGAATAATAAATCAGTTCGACGTTAATTTGGCTTAATGCCAGAAATTGCAAAATATCTTTAGTTTCTTCTGTAGCCTGATAACGATGTTGATCCAATACAATAATCAGGCTGATGCGCGATGCATTTGGCGTGCACCTGAAGATGTAAGCAATTGGAATGATACTGGTAATGAGTTCCAGTAAGCGACTTAATTTTTTATCGGTAATGCTGGCAAGGGTATGTGTATTTTGTATTGAACTTAGGGAGATTTCATTGGCGGTGATGTGGTTCAGAACTTTAAAATTTAAAAATTTTTATTTATTGGTTATGGGATGTTAATGAATTGAAGGGGATGTAGTTATTTTAAGGCAATTGATTATCTTGCATTGTTACAAACAAATTTAATGAAATAATAAGAAATTCTTAAATTAATTCATATAACTTACCAACATTTTATACATGACTGAACTAGACCGCTTAAGATCATTGATGGATATACTGTACTTCAAAACGCAGAAAGAATTTGCCATCGCTTTGAATATTAAAGAAGGCTCACTATCGGATATCTTACGCGGACGGGTCGGAATTTCCAATTCCGTCAAAGACCGGCTTGAATTCAGGCTTCATGTAAACGTTGATTGGCTGGAAACCGGAGTTGGGGAACCCTTAAAAAAAAGAGGGCCTGTTATTTCGGAAATAAAAGAAGGTGTGCCATATTATGATATCAGCTTATCCGATGCAGATACATTTATTTTAATGGAAGAAAAGGCGGAGTATTTCGTAAACTATAAGCCCTTTAATGATTGTACTGCCTATCTTCCGGTATATGGTGATAGCATGTATCCCCGGTATGCCTCAGGCGAAATTATTGCCGTTCGTGAAGTGACCAATTTTGATGTTTTGCAGTGGGGCGAAGCTTATGTGGTAATGGCTAATGAAAAGGCAAATCACCTGCGGAGCATCAAAATGATATTTGAACATGGCGATAAAAGTAAACTGATTCTGCGTTCATCTAACCCAAATTTTAAAGGCGATACCATTATCGATAAATCGAATATTACTTCTCTTTATATTATTAAAGGAAAGATCACCAGAAATTTGATTTAATCAAACGGCAATCCTTGAGGAGGATATTTAAAACGGCAGGAAGAAAACGTGAAGTGAATGCCAGATAAAATGTGTTATTCAATTATATCAAAGATTTGGTTAGAGATATTCCTATTGGCTGTCAAGATCACGGAAAAATATAGACCTGGATTGTTTCCCAAATCCCTAGCCTTAAAATATTTATACCCATAAATAAATACTATATTAGCATATGATTAATCCACTAGCTTATGAAAAAGTTATGCTTAATCATCCCTATCTGTTTTATCCCAATTTTCGTTTTTCCAGAATATGGTTGTCTGGTGCCAGGCTACCCGGAGTTGCTTACCTACCAAACGAATCCACCAGGTGGAATTTTTTCAGTCACACCAGGTGGTATATATCCTTCCCCCGGCTGCCTGTGGAGATTGGATGTCAAGTTGCCCATGTCTGGATGTGTTGGCCATGGCAGGGCGGGCACAAAAGGAACCTATTATCAAGAATGCCCTCTTGATGATTTTAGTCCGCTATTATTTATCTTTACCACGGGTGCAGCTTTTTTAACATTATATAAAAAGCCCCTGCGATTTAAAAATGAAGATATCCATCATTACGGTAGTTTATAATGGCGAGGCCTATCTTAGAGACTGTATAGAATCTATTATCCATCAATCCTATCCAAATGTAGAGTACATTATTGTTGATGGTGACTCTACGGATGGTACACTTTCTATCATTGAAGAATATAAAATGCACGTCCACCAGCTGATTTCAGAGCCTGATCAGGGTTTGTATGATGCCATTAACAAAGGTATTGCCATGGCGTCCGGCGAGATAGTGGGTATTTTAAATGCCGACGATATGCTGGCCGATCGAAATGTGATTGAACAGATTGCAGAAAGCTTTATTCAGGATTCTTCGATTGATGCTGTTTATGGCGACTTAAATTACGTTCACCCCATAAACAACAAAATTATAAGAACATGGAAATCAAAACAGGCTGGCGAAAAAGACATTGCCCGGGGGTGGATGCCGGCGCATCCAACGCTCTACATCAGGAAAGCGTTGTTCGAAAAGTATGGTAATTACGCCCTCAATTTAGGTACAGCAGCAGATTATGATCTTATTTTGAGGTATTTTTACCAGCATCAGTTGAAGGTGTATTATTTGCCGTTTTTAATGGTGAACATGAGGATGGGTGGAGTGAGTAATAAGAATTTTTTGAGTTTGATACGCGCTTTCCAAAATGATTACAAAGCATTAAAAATGAATAATATGCCTTACGCCTTTTCTGTGTTATTGAGAAAAAAATTATCAAAGCTAAAACAGTATTGGTAGTAGATGATGCCTTTCAGAGCGCTTAAGCGCATATTTTTAAATTTACTTGCCAACTATTTGGCATCTCTAAATAGTCTCTTGATTACCCGTACAGGAAGCCATATCCAGTTATAGGTCAAGAAAAACCAGATTGATATTTGTCATAGTAAAGAATAAAACGAACAGCGAAAACCTTTCCGCTAAAGCTATCTTTGTTAAAATAGTTCCCCATTTTGTTCAAAAATTTGTTAGCAGCAACTCCAGAAGTATTCTATGGAACAATATTTATATTGTCACTGGCACTCGTCATCTTCAGTATCCCCTCTGTAATTCATGCCTCGTTAAAATACAAACTTTTTGATGTTAGCGATTTGCACAGAAAAAATCATGCAGCAAATATTTCGCGGTTAGGCGGCTTATCAATTGTAACAAGTTTTACCATTTGTACCCTACTGTTTTCAGCCCTTATCAGTTTCAAAGAAGCGAACTTTTTAATTGTTTCGTGCATCATCCTGGCCGGACTGGGATTAAAAGATGATGTTTATGGTAGCAATACCACCACTAAATTTTTATTGCAGCTTGTGGTTGCGTCCATCCTCGTCTTTTTTGGCGACTTTCGGCTTACCAGCCTGTACGGGGTGTTGGGGATTAACGATATCAATTACATAGGTGGTGGCATTTTTTCCATTATATTGATTATATTTTTGAATAATGCCTTCAATTTAATTGATGGGATAGATGGTTTGGCAGGTACAATAGGCATCCTGGCAAGCTTGTGTTTCGGAATATGTTTTTCTTTGATGGGGCAGGTACCTTATGCGTTTATAGCTTTTGCCCTCGCCGGGGCGATTGCCGGTTTTTTGAAATATAACTGGTTCCCGGCCAAAATTTTTATGGGCGATACCGGGGCGTTAATTATCGGTTTAACTACCGCCGCCCTGGCCATTAAGTTTATCGAACTGAATAAATTTACCGGAATTAACAGGCCTGCTTTTTATTCCGCACCGGCTATTGCGGTGTCCATTTTGATTGTTCCTATTTTCGATTCGCTCCGGATATTTACCGTAAGGATTTTAAGCAGAAAATCTCCGTTTTTAGGAGATAGAAATCATATTCACCATAGGTTAGAAACCCTCGGGTATAAGCCTAACAATATTGTATTGATGACGGTGATCTTAAATTTCGTCATTATCCTCGCTACGATAACCCTGCAAACCTTTGGCAATTTCCTTCTCATTATATTATTAATCGGGGTTTGTATGATTTTCAATGTGCTAATCTCCTGGCGGCTTTCTAAACAATCTGGTAAATGATATAAATAAATGCAGACAGAATTTGCGATAAAGCTATAATCTGGAAATAAACATTAATTTTGCGCTCTAATTTTAATGAAATGAGGCTGGCGATTAATGGTTTCGGTAGAATAGGCAGGACTTTCTTACGCTTGGCATTGGCTGAGGGTTTGGAAGTAGTCGCAATTAATGATCTGGCAGATGCCAGCGCAATGGCTCATCTTTTTAAATATGATTCTGTACACGGCGTTTTTAAAGGCGAAGTTGCTGCCAAGCCAGATTCCCTCGTAATTGGAAAGCTTTCTATCCCTGTTTTTTCTATTAAAGAAGCTGATGAATTGCCTTGGTCTGCTTTAAGGGTTGATCTAGTAATAGATTGTACCGGCAAAAACTTAACAATTGATACTGCCGGGAAACACATTACTGCCGGGGCAAGTCAGGTTTTAATATCTGCGCCTGCGGCTGATGATATACCAATGGTTGTGTTGGGCGTAAATGATGACAGCATAGATTTAATGAGTGAAATTCTCTCTAACGCAAGTTGCACTACAAATAATATTGCGCCGATGATTAAGATCCTCAATGATAATTGGGGGGTGGAAGAAGGCTACATCACTACGATCCACTCAATGACAGGTGATCAAAATCTTCACGATTCAAACCACAAAGACCTGCGCCGGGCGAGGGCTGCATCATCATCCATTATTCCTACAACTACAGGTGCCGCAAAAGCCATTACGCATGTTTTTCCGGAGTTGGATGGCCGTTTAGGCGGTGCAGGAATCAGGGTTCCGGTTTTAAACGGATCACTTACTGATTTTACCTGTCTGTTAAAAAAGAAAACAACTATAGCAGAAATTAATGCTGCCTTTAAAAATGCAGCAGCAACCGATTTTAAAGGGATCATCGAATACACAGAAGATCCTATCGTATCGGTAGATATTATTGATAACCCACATTCCTGTATTTTTGATTCGCTGCTCACCTCCATCGTTTGTGATATGGTTAAAGTGGTTGGTTGGTATGACAATGAATTTGGATACAGCTCCCGTCTGATTGATATTGTGAAAAAAATAGGAGATAGCAAAGAAGTTAATTAAGTGCATACTTCGGCTTGTTACCAATTTAATCCACTCAAGGCGATATTATATTTTTCTTCATCAAATTTATATAGGTTCGGCGATTTATAGGCGCCACCTTTTCGCTGTTCGTCAAGCTTGATCAGGATATCATAACGCATCATTTTTCGATAGAAATTTCCTCTGTTGAGTTTTTTGTCTAAAATTGCCTCATAAAGTCCCTGTAATTCTGGAAGTGTAAATTTTTCTGGCAAAAGATTATAGCCAATAGGTTTGTAGCTAAGCTGCTCCCTTAACGTGCTAAGCGCCTTTTTGATAATCATTTCGTGATCCATAACCATTTTCGGATGAGAAGCTATTGGCACCCATTCACAGCGATCTGAAAAAACATCAGGCACCGGATTTACTGTGGTTTGATCAACCAATGCATAATACCCAATGGTTATAAATCGCTGTTTATGCCATAAATCATCAGGGTAATCTTTAAAGTAACTTTCAGATCGATTCAGGTCGCCAAATACCCCAAAATTATTCAGGAAAATTTTATCTGCACCACTTCTTTCGTAGAGAATTCGTCTCGCGGCATCGTCAATAGCCTCATCTTTTTGTAAATATCCACCAGGCAAAATCCAGTTTTCTTCTTTTTTTATTTTCAGTAAAAGCACATTTAGCTGACTGTTCAAAAAGCCAAATACTACGCTATCTATTGAAATATGAGGGATTGAACTCCGCCAGAATGCTGCACTTGCATCTTTTATATCCTGATTAATCATTGGTTGAAGTTAGTTTATTTAACGACTTCTAAAACTAATAATTTGTTTTTCTTAATTAAACACATTAATATTGCTTCATAATGAAGCAATGAGAGAATGTGCTGATTTAGACTAACCAATGCATTTCGTTTCTATATTTTTTTTGCCGATAACTTATAATAAAAATTAAATACTAATCCTAGTTGGCTATGAGCACCCTTAAAAGCAAGTTACTCCTGATATTGCTATCTGCATTCTGCATTTCATCCTATGCGCAGGAAAAGATAAGAAGAGATTCTATTCCCCAGAAAAAAGTAGCAGAAAAGAAAGAAGAAGATAATAGAAATGTAATGTTGAATGCGGCAAATAACACAGGCCCGCGTGATGTAAATATTGGTTTACCAACAACGGTTGGGGGCATCACTATACAGGAAAATAATTTACCGGTGGTTTATTTTTTCTGGCCGGAATTGCCAAACAGAACCTGGCGCCAGAGTGTAAGCTTGCAGAAAACCGGATTATTAAAAATTGGCGAATCGGTAATTACCACAGGCGATCTGGGTTTCGCTGTGAATTCTTATACTAAACTCGGCACACCAAAATTTGAAGCCGTTGGGAACTTATCCGGCAGTCATTTTGGCTGGCTTAAAGGAGATGTAAATGTTTCAGGGCCAATTAAAAACGGCTGGTCTTACGTGGCCGGCATTTATCAGAATTATGATCCAAATTCTTTCGATGTTCAGTTTTCAAATTATTCAGATAAAACACAAATATATCGTGCGGGCTTAACCAAACGGTTCAAAAAAGATAAAGGCGAAATCAGTTTCTTGTACAAATATGCCAATTCCATATCGCTGACCAACTATGCCGTTTTTCAATATAAGGAAAATGGGCAGGTACAGGAGTTGGATAATTTTAGAATTGGTAGAGATTCTTACATCATCAAGGATGGGATTATGAAGTTTAAAGACATCCGAACGGGCGAGTTTTCATTTAAAAATGAGGGGGGAAATGATGCGGCTTCCAGTTCTCACAGTTTTGATGTGCTGGGAAACTATAAACTTAATAACGGCTGGAACTTTAATTACAATACCCGCTTAAGATTTGCAAAGGCAACCGCGTTAACCAATATTCCGCTGGGGATTTTTCAGGCTGGAGTAAACGATGGGTTTTCTTATTTAAATAATGGCCAGGCATACACCGGAAATGTAAATTCGATGTTGGGGTTATCTACACCTAAAGCACCAACACAAACTGTATTATCCAGATTTGAACTGACTAAAAAAGTAAATAACCACGACCTCAGAGTGGGTTTAACGGAGTACTATTACAACGTTGATCAATATACTTCGAGCAGAGCTTTTTATTATCAAACAGTATCCGCAAACCCCGAGAAGCTAGTTAGAAACACCGCGGGTGGAAACGCCAATACAGATGCTGACGGATTTTATAATTACAACCTGGGAGGAGAATATCATGATGGTTATGAGAACAAACTTTCTACCTACTTCTCTGATCACTGGAATGTTTCTGATAAATTTTCACTGAATTATGGCGTTAACTTAAGGTACCATAGAATTGACGGGAATTATGATCAAACCCCACGTACGGTTGGTTTTGTTTTCGATCCAAATCAAAAAACCGCAGTTACGAACAACTGGTTTCATTTTGGCGGATCGGTAAATGCAGTTTATAAATTTACCAATAGACTGGGCCTGTTGGCCGATTTTACCTATGCGGAGAACAACGGCCGGTTAGAAAGCTATTCAGGAGCCGTAGTGCCTGATATGTCAAAAACGAAAAGTCCGCTGGGTGCTTTTGGTGTTTACTACAATCATGATAAATTCAGTGTGGTTTCACAGGCAACGTACTTAACGAGAAACAATTATTTCTCTCGTTTAAACCTGGTTAATCCGGGTAATGCTAGCGATTCTCAGGTGGCTACCGTTAATTATGACATTCAAACTTTGGGTTGGACGACTGATATTGTTGCAAATCCTTTCAAAGGCTTTAACATACATTATCTGATTACTTTCCAAAATCCAATTTATAAGAACTACAATTTTTCTGCCTTCGGAAACAATTATTCCTATGATAATAAAAATGTACTGGAAATTTCTAGAATGTTGATGGAGATTGATCCCAGCTATACCTATAAAGACTTTAAAGTTTGGGCTAGTTTTCGCTATTTCAGCAAGCAATTTGCTAACTTAACAAATGCACTTTACTTCGCCGCCAGATGGGAAACTTTTGGAGGTGTTAACTATAAAATAAATAAACATTTCGATTTCGGTGTAACTGCTGTCAACTTCTTAAACCAGACTGGTGCAAAAGGTACGATTAATGGGGCAGAGTTAATTACAGATGCATCTGCTTATTATAACCAGCTTTTGGTTGGTTCATATATCCGTCCGTTTACCGTTGAGGCGTCATTAAATTTCAGATTCTAACCAAATGAAAAAAATTACAGCAACTCTGGCCATCGCGCTGATCGGGAACTTTTCATTAAGTGCCCAGCAATTCAACATTGTAAAAAATAATAACGGAGCCACACTTGGGTATTCAGCAGCTTCTGGTGTGAAAATATTATCCGTAAGTAGCTTAAAGTTTAAAGATTTAAACCGAAACGGCAAGCTGGATAAATATGAAGACTGGCGATTATCTGCAGATGAGCGTGCAAAAGATTTAGCTTCGAAAATGACGGTTGAGCAAATTGCAGGCTTAATGCTTTATAGCAGGCACCAGGCTTTACCGGCAGGCGTAGCTGGCTACAATATGGGCACTTATGGCGGTAAAATATTTCCGGAAAGTAAAGCAAAAGCATCAGATTTAAACGATCAGCAAAAACTGTTTCTGAAAGATGATCACCTGCGGCATGTCTTACTTACAAGTGTCCAATCGCCAGAAGTTGCAGCCATTTGGAACAATAATGTACAGGCTTTTGTAGAAGGAATCGGTTTAGGTATTCCGGCAAATAACAGTTCTGATCCTCGCCATACGGCAGTAGCCACCAGCGAATTTAATGCAGGTGCTGGTGGAAAAATTTCCATGTGGCCTGATGGTTTAGGTATGGCTGCTACTTTTGATCCAAAAATTGTTGAGCAATTTGGTCAGATTGCAGCGAAAGAATATCGCGCTTTAGGAATTGCTACAGCACTATCGCCACAAATAGATTTGGGAAGTGAAGCGCGGTGGTACAGGATCTCCATGACTTTTGGCGAAAGCCCTCTTTTAACCACCGATATGGGGAGAGCTTATATTGATGGGTTTCAAACTTCATCCGGAAAAGATGAAATTAAAGAGGGTTGGGGCTATAAAAGTGTAAATGCCATGGTTAAACATTGGCCGAGTGGGGGTGCAGAAGAAGGTGGGAGAGATGGTCATTGGGCTTATGGGAAATTTACCGTTTATCCAGGCAATAATCTTCAGCAACATATAGATCCTTTTGTAAAAGGGGCTTTCAACTTAAATGGAAAAACCGGTAAAGCATCGGCTGTAATGCCTTATTACACTATCACTTTTAACCAGGACAAAAAATATAAAGAAAACGTAGCCAATGGGTTTAGCAAATATATCATTACTGATTTGTTGAGGGATAAATACGGGTACGATGGCGTGGTCTGTACCGATTGGCTGGTGACCGGCGATGAAGGAAAAACACCTAATTTATTTGCTGGCAAGCCCTGGGGAGCAGAAGCTTTAAGTATTGCAGAAAGGCACTATAAGGTTTTAATGGCAGGTGTAGACCAGTTTGGTGGAAACAATGATAAAAAACCAGTGCTCGAAGCCTATCAAATGGGGGTGAAAGAATATGGGGAGAAATTTATGAGGGCTCGTTTTGAAAGATCTGCTGTTCGCTTGCTGAAGAATATCTTCCGGGTTGGTTTGTTCGAAAACCCATATTTAAACATTGAAGAAACAAAAGCAGTTGTTGGTAATGCCGAATTTATGAAAGCGGGTTACGATGCCCAACTGAAATCAGTCGTATTATTAAAAAATAAAGGAAATGTTCTTCCACTGAAAGAGAAACAAACCGTTTATATCCCTAAGATTTATACTGCGCCTGCTAAAGATTGGTGGGGTATTTATACCGCCGCAAAGCTGGATTATCCGGTGAATATGGAGCTGGTTAAAAAATATTACAACGTAACCGATGTGCCGGAGAAAGCAGATTTTGCAATCGTGTTTGTTTCAAGTCCGCAAAGTACAGAAGGCGGTTATGATATCAATGATCGAAATAACGGAAGCAATGGTTATGTCCCAATTTCTTTGCAATACGGAACTTATACCGCCGAACATGCCAGATCAAAAAGTATGGCCGCTGGAGATCCGGTAATTGATCCCCTTATAAAAGACAGGGCTTATAAAGGCAAAACGGTTACCGCATCAAACGTTATGGATTTGAGAACCATTTTAGATACTAAAGAAATGATGAAAGGAAAGCCGGTTATCGTCTCCGTTACCGCATTTAAGCCAATGATTTTTAATGAGTTTGAAAAAGACGTAAATGGCATTGTACTCAATTTTGGTATTTCCACGCAAGCTGTTTTAGATATTATTTCTGGTAAAACTGAGCCTTCTGGTTTATTGCCTGTGCAAATGCCGGCAGATATGAAAACCGTAGAAGAGCAAAAAGAAGACGTTCCTTTTGATTTGATTCCGCATAAAGATACAGAAGGTAATCGTTACGATTTCGCTTATGGTTTAAACTGGAAGGGTATTATTAAAGATTCTAGAACTGAAAAATATAAAAATAATTAAGTGATCTGCACTGATCTTAGATCACCATATCCCTCTGCTTTCATTTAGCGCTTTCGTTGATTTTAAAATAAATACTATGAAAAATAAAATTTCCCTGTTAATGCTCACTGCTTTAAGTTTTTGTTATACAGTTAACGCACAGGAAGCCATTAAACTATATGCCGGAAAAGCACCGGGTTCGGAGCATTGGAAACAAAAAGAGCAGCAAGTATACTCCGGGCTTTTTAAAACAGAAGTGGTCTATAACGTAACAGATCCGGCAATTTTAGTTTATAAAGTGCCTGATGGTGTTAAAAATACCGGTACTGCAATCGTAATAGCGCCGGGCGGAGGATTTCAAAGTTTATCCATCAATAGAGAAGGCATCGATTTAGCTAAGCGGTTAAGTGAAAAAGGAATAACGGCATTTGTACTGAAATACCGTTTGCTGGAAACCATTTCTAATGATCCTGCAAAAGAAATGATGGAAAAACTTAAAGATCGCGCAGCCTTTGAAAAAAGCGCTGTACCTATAATTGAAATGGCCGCTAACGATGGCAAAAAGGCCCTTCAGTACGCTTATGAAAATGCCGGGAAATACGGTATAAAAACAGACCAGATCGGTATCATCGGTTTCTCTGCCGGCAGTACCGTGGCGATGCAAAGCGTTTTAAATAACAATAGCGATTTCACCCCAGGTTTTGCCGCGGCCATTTATGGTGGAATTTCTGCAGAACTTTTGCAAAAACCATTACCAAAACAAACCCTGCCACTGTTCCTTTGCGCTGCAAGTGATGACCAGCTGAAACTTGCCCCAAGAAGTATCCAGGTTTACAGTAAATGGTTGGAAGGTGGCTACCCTGTCGAATTGCATATGTACGAAAAAGGCGGTCATGGTTTCGGCATGGGAAAACAAAATCTACCTGTAGATAGCTGGATCAATCGATTCGAAGAGTGGTTACAGAACCATAAATTAATGAACCAAATACAAAGTAAATAAATAATGATATGAAAAAGTACAATGTAAATCAGGCCTTAAAGCTTTCGCTGATGGCTGCATTGGTATTCTCCAACGTTTCCTGGAAAAATCCAACCATAAATAGCATTAAAAAATCAACTAAAATCACCATTAACGATTTTACTTTCGATGATTTAAACGGGAACGGTAAGTTGGATAAATACGAAGATTATAGATTGACAATGGAAGAGCGGATTGATGACCTGATTAGTAAAATGACAGATGAAGAAAAAGCATCTATGCTTATGGGAACAGGAATGCCTGGTTTTGATGGTTTAACACCAGTGGTTGGTGCGATTGAAGGCCGGGTTCCTGGTGCAGCAGGCGGAACTTATAAAATTGAACGGCTAGGGATTCCGGAAATTATCGTTGCTGACGGGCCTGCCGGATTGCGCATCAAGCCTATCCGTGAGCACAACAAAAATACCTATTACTGTACCGCTTTTCCTGTTGGAACGGCGCTGGCTTCTACCTGGAATCCGGAATTGATTCAAAGTGTGGGTAAGGCGATGGGCAATGAGGTGAAAGAATATGGCGTGGATGTGCTTTTAGCTCCTGCACTGAATATCCACCGAAACCCGTTAAATGGTCGCAATTTCGAATACTATTCTGAGGATCCATTGGTGTCTGGTAAAATTGCTGCGGCCATGGTAAATGGTATTCAATCCAATGGTGTGGGTACATCGGTAAAACATTTCGCCGCCAATAATCAGGAAACCAACCGACTTTCGATTAATGAGCACATTACCGAAAGAACCATGCGTGAACTCTATTTAAAAGGTTTTGAGATTACGGTGAAAGAATCGAATCCATGGACAATTATGTCGTCTTATAATTTAATCAACGGAACATATACTTCGGCAAGAAAAGATTTGCTTACTGATATTTTACGAGACGAATGGGGTTTCAAAGGAATTGTAATGACCGATTGGTTTGGTGGCTATGCGGGCTTCAGTTCATTGCAAGGCGGTACGAGCAATGTGGTGGCGCAGCTTGAGGCCGGAAACGACTTGCTAATGCCAGGTCTTCCAGCACAGAAAAAAGCAATTTTGGAGAACATGAAAAATGGTAAACTCTCAAAAGCTGTGGTAGATACCAACATCAAAAGGATTTTGGAACTGGTATTTAAATCGCCAACGATGGCAAAATACAAATATACCGATAAGCCAAACTTAAAAGGAAATGCTGAAGTTACGCGCAGTGCAGCCGCAGAAGGCATGATTTTGTTAAAGAATAATGGTAATTTATTGCCTTATCAAGCTAAGGAAAAGGCGATTTCGGCCTTTGGAGTAACCTCTTATGATTTTATTGCAGGTGGAACCGGAAGCGGTGATGTGAATGAAGCTTATACGGTTTCACTAATTGAAGGACTTGAAAAGGGTGGATACAAATTAGATGCAGAACTTAAAGATATGTATACGCCATTTGCTGCCAAAGAAAAAGCCGCAGAACTGGAAAGTCGTAAAAAACGCGGAATTCTTGCATTGCCTGAGCGGTTACCGGAACTGGATTTAAGTAAAGCGCTAATTGCGAAAAAAGCAGCATCAACTGAACTGGCGGTCATTACCATCGGAAGAAATTCTGGTGAAGGTGGCGATAGAACGGTAGATAACGATTTTAATTTTGCTGCGGATGAGGTAAACTTAATTAATAATGTAACTGAGGCCTTCCATGCGAAAGGTAAAAAAGTTGTGGTCATTTTGAATATTGGCGGCGTGATCGAAACCGCAAGCTGGAAAGATAAAGTAGACGCCATTTTACTTTCATGGCAGCCAGGCCAGGAAGGTGGTAATTCTGTAGCAGATATTTTTAGTGGAAAAGTTACACCTTCCGGAAAATTAACGATGACTTTCCCGGTGAAATATGAAGATACGCCTTCGGCTAAAAACTGGTTGGGTACACCCGCTTCAAACCCGGAAAATGTAACTTACGAAGAAGGAATTTATGTAGGTTACCGTTATTTCAATACCTTCAAAGTAAAACCATCTTTCGAATTTGGCTACGGATTATCCTATACCAATTTCGAATATTCGGATCTGAAACTAAGTGGTAAAACTTTCGATGGTAAGTTGACTGCATCCGTGACGGTAAAAAATACAGGTAAAATAGCCGGGAAGGAAATTGTACAGTTGTATCTTTCTGCACCTCATCAAAATATCGACAAACCCGTAGCAGAACTTAAAGCATTTGCAAAAACAAAATTGCTGAAACCTGGTCAGTCAGAAACCGTTCAGCTCACCTTATCTCCTAAAGATTTGGCTTCGTTTATGGAAAGCAGGAGTGCCTGGATTGCTGAAGCTGGAAACTATAAAGTGGCCATTGGTGCTTCATCATTAGCTATCAAACAATCTGCAGAATTTTCTTTAGCTAAAGAACTGGAAGTAGAAAAAGTGCATCAATCTTTTGCATTAACCGCCCCGGTTAATGAGCTGAAAAGCAAGTGAAAGCGAACAACCGCCAACTCGAATTTTCTTGAGTTGGTGGTTGATTTATCAGGCACTGCAAGCTTTTTAAATCGAAAAGTTAACTATTAATCTTATTCCTCTAATAGGTGCGCAAGCGTGTATTGCAGCCTATAATTTTGTTTTAATTCGCTAAATATTTTCAAAGCGAATAGGTTCGATCCTTTGTATAGCCCATCAAAATTCTTAATCAATTTTAATCAGGTTTCAAATGCTTTGCTAACTTTGTCGGAGCTGTGAAAACAACCCTTTGCCTATCTTGTTGATACTTGTACACCTTTTGCTAACGTTAATATGGTTAAATTCATTCTTCCTGAAGAAGTTCTTCCGGTCAGAAGCCTGATGCTCAGGGATGGTAAGCCTTTTGAAGAATGTGTTTTCGAAGGGGATAATGCTTATGATACTTTTCACCTAGGCTATTTGGATGATAACAGGATCAGATCGGTAGCTACCTTTATGCGAAATGATTTTTTCCCAGAGGATGGTGAAGGTTATCAGCTTCGTGGAATGGCTACACATCCGGATTATGGAGGCAGGGGCTTTGGAGTGGCATTAATTAACTTCGCCATTGATTATCTGAAAGAATACAATACAGATTATCTTTGGTGCAACGCAAGGTCTACGGCAGCACCTTTCTACAAAAAAATCGGGTTTATCAATGAATCGCCAGAATTTGATATTCCGGGCATTGGTTTCCATTATGAAATGCGACTAAAACTAAAATAATATATAAACATGAAAACAATTGATCAGTTAAATTTTAAAGATAAAAAAGCACTTATCAGGGTAGATTTTAATGTGCCTTTAGATGGTGAATTTAAAATTACCGATGATAAAAGAATGCGTGCTGCACTTCCAACCATTACTAAAATTTTAAATGATGGCGGTTCTGTAGTTTTAATGTCTCACCTGGGCAGACCAAAAGATGGCCCGACTGATAAATATTCATTAAAACATATTTTAGGTGATTTATCACGGATGCTTGATCTTGAGGTGAAATTTGCTGATGATTGTATTGGTGAAGATGCTGTTAAACAAGCGAAAAATCTTTTCCCAGGCGAAGTTCTATTATTAGAAAACCTTCGTTTTTATAAAGAAGAAGAAAAGGGTGATGTAGCCTTCGCAGAGAAATTAGCTCAGCTGGGTGATGTTTATGTGAATGATGCTTTTGGTACCGCTCACCGTGCACATGCATCTACCTCAATTATTGCTCAATTTTTCCCTGATGCAAAATACTTCGGTTATTTAATGGCTTCAGAAGTAGAGAATGCTGAAAAAATCTTAAATCATGCTGAGCGTCCTTTCACTGCGATTATGGGTGGAGCAAAAGTTTCTGATAAAATTTTATTAATCGAAAAGTTGTTGGATAAAGTTGATAACCTGATTATCGGCGGTGGCATGGCTTATACTTTTGCAAAAGCGCAAGGTGGCGAAATAGGTACTTCTCTTTTAGAAGCCGATAAACAAGCACTTTCATTAGAATTAATAGAGAAAGCAAAAGCAAAAGGCGTGAACTTAATTTTGCCTGTTGATACAGTCATTGCTGATAAATTTGCGAACGATGCAGATAAGAAAGATGTAGATTCTGGTCAGATTCCAGCTGATTGGATGGGATTGGACATTGGTCCGAAATCTGTCGCTTTATTCCAGGAGGTGATCAAAAACTCTAAAACGTTGTTGTGGAATGGTCCGATGGGTGTTTTCGAAATGGAAAATTTCCAGGTAGGAACTAAGGCTGTTGCTGATGCTGTTGTAGCTGCAACGACTGAAAACGGTGCTTTTTCATTAATTGGTGGTGGAGATTCTGCTGCTGCCATTGCAAAATTCGGTATGGAAGATCAGGTAAGCTACGTGTCTACCGGTGGTGGTGCTTTATTAGAATATATGGAAGGTAAAGAATTACCAGGCGTTAAAGCAATTAACGGCTAGTTTAGTCATCAGATGAATTTCTCAGTCATCGGATGAATAATAGGCAATAAACTACGTTAATCCGATGAGTATTCGATAATTCCTTTTTGGTCATCGGATGAATAACAGGCGACATGCTATATCATCCAATGAGTATTCGATAATTTATTTAGTCATTGGATGAATAATAGGCAATAAACTATATTCATCCGATGACTATTTCCGGTCAGATGCCTTCCAGGCATTCCGTTTAAAATCTAACATCGCTTCACTCTCTTTAATAAAATCCCCTTTTTTTATTCCGCTTAGCATAAAAAATAATTCCTGATTGCACAAGGTTCCGTTTCTCAGGCCAGCAAGATCCAGGTATGACGAGAATTTCCAGTCGCCTAAGTTTTTTGTTAAACCAGCTTTTATAGGGTTTTGATGGATGTAATGCGCACAGCTTTCCAGGTAACTTACCGTATTATTATTATCTATATCTATCAGTTCTTTTGCCTTCGTTTTTTGCTGAAATAAAGATCCGGTTCTAGGTTCCTGAAGATTGATAGCTCTTGTGTAAGACCGGAGCAAAATTCCTATAGCATTATTAAGTGCGTATGGAATTTCTAGTTCGTGAGAATAAATAATTAAATGAAAATGGTTGGGCATTAAGCAATAGCATAGCAGATCACCATGTGGAATTAATTCCTTTCTGATTTTGTCTAGAAAAAATAAATAATTTGCTTCTGTGAAAAATATTTTCTGGCTATTATTTCCTTTATTATAAATATGATAAACAGAATGGGTCTCGAATTCATTCCTAAATAAAATAATTTTGAGACGGGGTTCTAATTGCCACTCTCATATATAACGATGTCTAATCTTAACCACCAATTGGGAAATTTTGAGCAACCCGAACACTCCCGATCAGGATCGTTGGATGATTTTGTAGTTTTATTCATTCAATTGGTCAACAAATGGTTTAGCTTTGCGACTTTACAGAAATTTTGGGTGGGCTCCCCACATTTTGATCTTCAACACATAAGTGGCTGATTTTTAGTTGTAATGAATTCATTCTTAATTGTGTCAGATGCAGAAATAGGCCTTCAGACCACGTTATTGTAACAAAAAAGATGTTGAAAACTTTTTTGTGGTAAAAAGTGGTAAAAAGTGGTAGAACTATTTACTTTTACACTAGATAAAAAGTGTAGATACCACTATGACCCAACTTTTAGGAGAATTCGATTGTAAACTTGACGCAAAGGGACGCCTTATGGTACCTGCTGCGCTTAAGAAACAATTGCCTAATTCCGAAAATGAGGGACTTATCATTAATCGTGGTTTCGAAAAAAATCTGGTGATCTATCCTAAAAATGTTTGGGATGCGGTGGTAGCCGACCTGGCAAAGCTGAATATTTACGATCAGGAAAACCGAGCCTTTGTAAGGGCTTTCACCCGTGGTGCAACAGAGCTTTCGCTTGATGCTGCTGGTCGCGTGTTGCTGCCGAAATCTTTGGTGGAGTATGCAGGGATTGGAAGTGATCTGGTTTTGGCCTGTCAGTTAGACCGAATTGAAGTTTGGGATAAAAAATCTTACGAAGATATTTTTGATGATGTGCCTGCAAACTTCGCAGATCTTGCTCAAAAAGTAATGGGAAATAAGAAAGGAGGTGCTGATGGAGAATAATTACCACATTCCGGTAATGCTGCAGCCGTGTATCGATGGACTAAATATCAATCCTGATGGGGTTTATGTTGATGTAACTTTTGGTGGCGGTGGGCATTCCAGAGAAATTCTGAAACATTTAAGTGCTAAGGGCAAACTCATCGCTTTTGATCAGGATCCTGATGCGCAACAAAATATTCCTGACGATAGTCGCCTAGTTTTTATCGAACAGAATTTTGGATTTTTAAAAAATAATCTTCGCTTAAACGGTGTAAGGGAGGTTGATGGCATTCTGGCTGACTTAGGTGTTTCTTCTCATCAGTTTGATGTTCCTCAACGTGGATTTTCCATCCGTCATAATGCGGATTTAGATATGCGAATGGATCAGCACCGCAACTTAACCGCTGCTGAAGTGCTGAATACCTATTCTGAAGATAAATTACATAAGCTTTTCGGTATTTATGGCGAGGTGAAAAATGCGAAATCACTTGCTCGTGCAATCGTTACTTCTCGCTTGGAAGCTCCTTTTACTGATATTGATAGCTTAAAAAATGCTATCGCATCTTACATCCCGAAAGGAAAAGAAAATAAATACCTGGCGCAGGTTTTTCAGGCCTTGCGTATTGAGGTGAATGCTGAAATACAAGTTTTGGAAGATTTTTTGGCGCAGGCTGCTGATGTGTTAAAACCCGGAGGTCGTTTGGTGGTGATGTCATATCATTCATTGGAAGATAGGCCGGTTAAAAATTTCATGGCTAAAGGTAAGTTTCAGGGAGAGGTAGAGAAAGACTTTTTTGGAAATCAACAAAAGCCGTTCAATGTAATTACCAGGAAAGCCATTGTTGCTAACGAAGAAGAAATTGCTCAAAATAATCGTGCCCGTAGTGCGAAATTAAGAATTGCGGAGAAGATATGAACAAGTTCAGGGAGGAGATAGAAGAGGAGGAAGTTGGTCCTGAACCGGAGTTAAAGGCAGCGCCTAAAAAACCGAAAACAGCTGAAGAAAAAATGGATAGTAATTCATTTATCAGTAAGCTTTTTAATGATGGATTGGTATCAAAAGAGGCGGCAACAGATGCTTTGCCTTATTTGTGTTTCCTGGCTTTTTTAGGTATGGTATATATCGCCAACAGTCACTTTGCGGTAAATAATGTGCGCCGGATTGATAAATTAAATAAAGAAGTAAAAGAATTAAGATGGGAGTATAAATCGTTAAAGGCCGACTTAATGTTCAAAAGCAAATTAACAGAAGTAGCCAAAAAAGTAGATACTCTTGGAATAAAAGAACTCATTGAACCACCAAAAAAAATAATTGTTAAAAGCGATGAATATTAGAGCAAACATCTTGCTTCGTGTATATCTGGCATTTGGCTTAATTGTGCTTTTTGCATTCGCGGTGTTTTTGCGCCTGGGTCAGGTGCAGTTTGTGCAGGGAAAAAAATGGAAAGCAATGGCCGATAGCCTGTCAACACGTTATGTAAGTGTAGAAGCTACCCGTGGAAATATCTATTCTAACGATGGCAGTTTGCTGGCTACATCAGTGCCTGAATATGAGTTGCGGATGGATATGTTTGCTGGTGGTATTGCAGAACAGAAAGTCTTTTATGAAAAGGTAGACTCACTGGGTATTAAACTGGCGCAGATTTTTCAGGATAAAACGGCAAAAGAATATGCCCGGATGTTGCGTAAAGGACGGCAGGATAGTGCACGCTATTTGCTTATCCACCGGAAAGTAGGTTATGCAGATCTTAAAACGATCCGGACTTTTCCGCTCTACAACATTGGTAAATTTAGTGGTGGTTTAATCGCTGTTCAGCAGAACAAGCGAATTCTTCCGTTTCAGGCATTGGCTGCACGTACCATTGGTTATAAAAATGAAAATGTTAAAAATGGTGTTGGTTTAGAAGGTGCATATAATGAGTACATTAATGGTGAAACCGGAAAAAGATTAATGCAGCGGATTGCAGGAGGGGTTTACATTCCTGTTAATGAAGAAGCTGAAGTAGCACCGAAAGATGGGGCCGATATCATCTCAACTATTGATATTAATATGCAGGATTTAACCCAGAATGCACTCGAAAAGCAGCTGAAGATCATGAAGGCAGATCACGGAACTGCAATTTTGATGGAGGTGGCAACAGGTGAAGTAAGAGCGGTAGCTAACTTTTCGAAAATTGAAGAAGGGGTTTATAAAGAGAAATTCAATTACGCTATCGCAGGTAATCAGGATCCCGGATCAACTTTCAAGCTGGCCTCTTACATGGCATTGTTGGAAGATAAACTGGTAGATACCAATACCATGATCGGTACCGGATATTACCAGATTCCTGGGAAGTTAATTACCGATTCGCACCCGAAAATAGAGACTGTTACTGTAAAAAGAGCATTCGAAGAATCATCGAATGCGGCCATTGCAAAATTGATTAATACCCATTACGGAGGCGATCCGATCCGGTTTACTGATCATTTGTACGATTGGCACTTAAACGAAAAAATGGGTTTGCAAATCCCTGGTGAAGCGATGCCGGTAGTTAAAAACCCGAAAACAAATAGAAGCTGGAATAAAAACATGACCCTGCCACAAATGGCTTATGGTTATGAAATGCAGCTCACACCACTTAAAATGTTGTCGTTTTATAATGCTGTTGCAAATGAAGGACGATATGTAGCGCCAATTTTTGTGAAAGAAATTAGAAGGTTAGGTAACCCTGTTGAGCAATTTAAGGCGAGGGTAATCAATGATAAAATTTGTTCTGACGTTACGCTGAGTAAAATCAAAGCAATGTTAGAAGGTGTGGTTACGGAAGGAAGCGGAAAAAACATTGTTTACAATCCGCTTTATAAAATTGCTGGTAAAACAGGTACAGCTCAGGTTGCTGATGCCAATAAAGGATATAAGGCAAATAAACAATATCAGGCATCTTTCGTAGGGTATTTCCCGGCAGATAAGCCTAAATATTCATTAATTGTGGTCATTAATGATCCGAAAGGCGCTTATTATGGTGCCACTGTTTCCGGGCCGGTGTTCAGGGAAATTGCAGATCGGATTTATGCCAGCGATATGCAAATGTACAATGACATGCCAACGCGACTGGTAGGTAATACAGGCAATCCGCCAACAAAAGCAGGTCAGAGCAAGGCCACGCAAAAGGTATATAAGGCATTTGGTTTCAAACCGCTGTTTGCTTCTAAATCTGAATATTACAATATTATCGATACCAGTGCTGGAACGGTATTTCAGGAAAATAATGAGCGAAGAGGTGTAATGCCAAATGTTACCGGAATGGGCTTAAAAGATGCGCTTTACCTTTTAGGGAATGCAGGATTAAAAACAAAGGTGTATGGATCGGGTAAAGTAATTGCCCAATCTATAGCCGCTGGTACCAAAGTTGGAAAAGGTTTAGGTGTACAGATAGAGTTGAATTAAAAAAAGTCCGGAGTCTGAAGTCAGAAGTCCGCAGATAATAAGAGTAAAGGTCTTGATACTTGATGCTCACTACTTGATAACAAAATATGCAATTACAAGATTTACTTTATGGTGTAACGATTAAAGAATTGGTTGGTAAAACCGATAGGGAAATCAATGCGCTTAACTTTGATTCGCGCAAGGTTGGTAAAGAAGATGTTTTTTTTGCTATTTCTGGAACTGTTACAGATGGTCACCAGTTCATTGAGCAGACTATCGCGCAGGGCGCAACGGTTATCATTTGTGAAAATCTGCCGGAAATACATGATTTCACCATTACCTATATTAAGGTAGATAATACGGCTGCAGCTTTAGGGATTATGGCAGGGCACTATTTCGGTAATCCCTCCGCAGATTTAAGGCTGATTGGCATTACCGGTACCAATGGAAAAACGACGATTGCCACTATTCTATTCAAGCTTTTTAGAGATTTAGGTTATAAAACCGGACTGATTTCTACGGTAGAAAATTATATAAATGATATTGTAATTCCGGCAACACATACTACACCAAATCCACTTGCATTAAACCAGTTATTAAAAGACATGGTAGATGCAGGTTGCGATTACTGTTTTATGGAAGTGAGTTCGCATGCGGTTTCGCAGCATAGAATTGAGGGTTTAAGTTTTTCTGGTGGTGTTTTCTCAAACCTTACGCATGATCATTTAGACTTTCATAAAACCTTCGAGAGCTACCTAGAAGCGAAAAAAGCGTTCTTTGATCTGCTTCCAAAAACAGCATTTGCATTAACCAATATTGATGATAAGAATGGTAATGTGATGTTGCAGAATACCAAAGCCCATAAAAAAACTTATGCGCTCAAACAACTGGCAGATTTCAAAGCGAAGATTATTGAAAACGGATTCAGTGGTTTGCATTTAGATATTGATAATGAGGATGTTTATTTTAAGCTGATTGGTTCGTTTAATGCCTATAATTTATTGGCCGTATATGGAACAGCTCTGCTTTTGGAGCAGGATAAATTAAAAGTGTTGACTTCTTTAAGTCGATTAACAGGTGCTGAAGGACGTTTCGACTACATCGTTTCTGAAAATAAAGTAATTGGTATTGTGGATTATGCACATACTCCGGATGCCGTACAAAATGTTTTAGGAACGATTGCAGATATCCGTAAAGGAACAGAACAGGTCATTACTGTAATTGGTTGCGGTGGCGACAGAGATAAAACTAAACGACCGATTATGGCGCAGGTGGCTTGCGACTGGAGTGATAAGGTTATTTTAACATCAGATAATCCAAGAACAGAAGATCCGCAAAGTATTATCGCAGATATGGAAGCTGGTGTTTCACCAACCAATAGACGTAAAACATTATCCATTTTAGATAGGAGAGAAGCCATTAAAACGGCTTGCCACCTGGCTCAACATGGGGATATTATTTTAATTGCAGGGAAGGGGCACGAAAAATACCAGGAAATAAATGGTGTTAGAAACCATTTCGACGACAAAGAAATTTTACTAGAACAATTAAATCCGAACAGCTAATGTTATATTTACTATTCGAATACTTGCATAAGCACTATGACATTCCTGGTTTAAGGTTGTTTCAGTACATCACGTTCCGTGCGTCGATTTCCATTATTTTATCATTGGTTATTACCACCGTTTATGGGCGAAGGTTAATTGATTATCTCCATAAGAAACAAGTTGGTGAGATTGTGAGAAATCTTGGCCTCGAGGGGCAAATGCAGAAACAAGGTACCCCAACAATGGGTGGGATTATCATTTTGCTTGGTATTCTGATTCCTACATTGCTGTTTGCTAACATTTCGAATATCTATGTCATTCTGATGATCATTACAACCGTTTGGATGGGAGCTGTAGGTTTTCTGGATGATTATATAAAAGTATTCAAAAAGAATAAAGAAGGATTAGCAGGTAAGTTTAAGGTTGTTGGTCAGGTAGGTTTGGGTTTAATTGTAGGTACAACCATGTACTTTCACCCGAATATTGTAGTGAGAGAAACCGTTCAGGATGATGTTAAAAATACTTCTCCTGCGCCGATGGTTTTGCGTCAGAAAGGGGAAACCTTTTACTATACGCAAGATGTAAAATCGACTAAAACTAACATGCCTTTTTACAAAAACAATGAATTTGATTATGCGAAGGTGCTGAAGTTTTTGGGTGGCGATTATCAAAAATTTGCGTTCATTATATTTTTGCTGATTACCGTTTTTATTATCACTGCCGTGTCAAATGGCGCGAATATAACCGATGGTATAGATGGACTGGCAACCGGAACATCTGCAGTAATTGGAATTACACTAGGGATTTTAGCCTATGTCTCCGGTAACACGGTGATGGCCGATTACCTTAATATCATGTACATTCCGAACTCTGCGGAGTTGATGATCTTCGCGGGCGCATTTGTCGGATCTTGCGTAGGTTTCCTTTGGTACAATTCTTATCCGGCCCAGATATTTATGGGAGATACCGGAAGTTTAGCCATTGGTGGCATTATCGCTTCATTCGCACTGATGATCCGCAAGGAACTGTTGATTCCAATTCTATGCGGCGTTTTTCTGGTAGAATTAGTTTCTGTAATTATGCAGGTTTCCTATTTTAAATACACAAAGAAACGATTTGGAGAAGGACGAAGAATATTTCTGATGTCGCCTTTGCATCACCATTATCAGAAAAAGGGATATCACGAAGCAAAAATTGTAACACGTTTCTGGATTATCGGAATCATGCTGGCAATCATCACGATAGTAACATTAAAATTGAGGTAGCAGAAAGCTGAAAGACTAAAGCTGAAAGTACAAAGAATAGAATTAAAAATAACATGCCTTAAATGGTAAACAAAAAGAAAATAAGTGGTATTAGGCTCGGTCTTGATACTTGATACTAAATACTCGATACTAATTAAAGATGAACACCAATCAAAATAATACATCAGGTAACGCGCAGTCAGCAATGGCAGGGCAGGGCCGTGTCGTTATTTTGGGTGCAGGGGAAAGTGGCGTTGGTGCTGCTAAACTTGCGCAGGCAAAGGGCTTTGAAGTGTTTGTATCTGACTTTGGCTCCATTGCTGATAAATATAAATTAGCTTTAGAACAATTAAATGTGCCTTTCGAATCGGCACAGCATACAGAAGAGCTGATATTGAATGCAAGCGAAGTAATTAAAAGTCCGGGTATTCCATCTACTGCTCCGATCATTAAAAAATTAGTGGCACAAGGAATACCTGTCATTTCAGAGATTGAGTTTGCCAAGCGTTATACTTCGGCCAAAACAATCTGCATTACCGGTTCAAACGGTAAATCAACCACCAGTTTGCTTACCTACCATATTCTTAAAAACGCAGGTTTGAATGTGGGCCTTGCTGGTAATATTGGACATAGTTTTGCTGCCCAGGTTGCAGCAGAAAGTTACGATTATTATGTGTTGGAAATTTCCAGCTTTATGCTCGATGATATGTTCGAATTTAAGGCAGATATCGCTGTGCTTTTAAATATCACACCCGATCATTTGGACCGCTACGATTACAAAATGGAAAACTATGTTGCATCGAAAATGCGCATTATCCAAAATCAAACCGCAGATGATGTCTTTATCTACTGTGCAGACGATGAAGAAAGCATTACAGCGGTAGAAAATTTTCAGCCGGTAGCCAAAACATTTCCGTTCTCGATTACCAAAAAAATTGAACCAGGCGCTTATTTAGAAGCGCAAACGATAACGATCCTTTTAGAACCAAATAAAGAACTAACCATGTCTATTCTTTCAGATTTAGCCCTACAAGGCAAGCACAACATTTACAACTCTATGGCTTCGGGCATTGTTGCGAAGGTTTTAGAGTTAAGAAATGAAACCATCCGTGAGAGTATGGGTAATTTCAAAAATATTGAGCACAGGTTAGAGCATGTGGCAAAGATATCTGGAATCGATTTTATTAACGATAGCAAGGCTACCAATGTAAATTCTACCTGGTATGCTTTAGAAAGCATGACGGCCGACGTGGTTTTAATTATGGGCGGCGTTGATAAAGGCAATGATTACAACATGCTTAAAGATTTAGTGAAAAGCAAAGTGAAAGCTATTGTTTGTTTAGGAAAGGATAATAAACGTATTCACGATGCTTTTGAAGATGATGTAGAAATTATTGTAAATACATTTTCTGCAGATGAAGCCACACAAATTGCTTACCATTTGGCTAAACGCGGAGATGCAGTTTTACTTTCGCCTGCATGTGCCAGTTTCGATTTATTTAAAAGTTATGAAGACCGCGGTAATCAGTTTAAAGCGGCAGTTAGAGAATTATAAACAGGAGGCTTAAAAAGATGTTCCAAGCACTACTTGATAAAACAAAAGGCGATAGATGGATCTGGTTGATCATCATCCTGCTTTCGCTTATATCGGTGATGGCAGTTTACAGTGCAACCGGAACTTTAGCCTATAAAAAAGGTGAAGCCGTAGAAAAACTGCTCTTAACCAAACACCTGATTTTCGTGTTGATGGGGATAGGAATGATCTATATTGCGCATTTACTTGATTACCGCTACTATGCCGGGATATCAAAAATTCTGATGATTATCACGGTGCCCTTGCTGGTATATACATTGATATTCGGTACGAATTTGAACGATGCCTCACGCTGGGTGAAAATTCCTGTGATTGGGTTAACCTTTCAGACTTCCGATTTGGCAAAGCTGGCTTTAATTACCTTTTTAGCCAGAATGCTGACGAAGAAACAGGAGAACATTAAAGATGTAAAAGAATCTTTTTTACCGATCATGGGCTCCGTGTGTGTGGTTTTCGTATTAATTGCCCTTGCCAATTTATCTACGGCACTGATGCTTTTTGGCGTAAGTATTTTACTGTTGATTATCGGGCGGATTAGTATTAAGCAAATCGCCATTGTTTGTGCCGGCGGTTTTGTATTGCTGTTATTTGTATTCTTCCTCGGGCCGAGGCGGAAGACTTACATGTCAAGGATTAACACGTTCCTGCATCCGGAGATGCAGCATTCAGATAAAACTTTCCAGGCAGACCAGGCAAAAATTGCTTTGGCTACTGGTGGTGTTTTTGGTAAAGGACCAGGTAATAGTACGCAGCGCAACTTCCTGCCACACCCGTATTCCGATTTTATTTTCGCCATTATTATTGAAGAATGGGGAACATTGGGAGGAGTTGTCATTATGGTGCTTTACCTGGTGCTTTTATACCGATGTATAAAGATAGTTACCAAGGCCCCGAAGGCATTCGGGGCGCTATTGGCAGCAGGGTTAAGCTTTAGTTTAACTATTCAGGCTTTCGCAAACATGGCGGTTGCTGTTGGTTTAGGTCCGGTAACAGGGGTGCCTTTGCCGCTGGTAAGTATGGGTGGAACTTCCATGATTTTTACCAGTGTGGCTTTCGGGATCATTCTGAGTGTAAGCAGAGATGTAGAAGAAAATGCTGGCGCAATAGCCAAAGAAGATAAAGAAAAAGTAAAAAATAAAGTGATTGTTGGAGAACTTCCGGCATTTGGATAAGCGTTGTTGAAGAATTTAACCGCAGAGAACACAAAGGAAAGCGCTAAGAAACGCTAAATGTAAAATAAGTTACAGCCGGGGCATTTAAAGGCTCATGGTTTGGAAATAATAAAATTGCTTGGCGTGCTTTGCGAAAACCTTAGCACCTTTGCGGTTAAAGAAAATAAATAACAAAATGAATAATTCCCCAAAAATTATCATATCAGGTGGTGGCACCGGTGGGCATATTTTTCCCGCCGTAGCCATAGCCAATGCGCTAAAACGCTTGGTGCCTTCTTGTGAAATTCTATTTGTGGGTGCAAACGGACGTATGGAAATGGAAAAGGTTCCTGCTGCCGGATATAAAATTATTGGCTTAAATATCAGTGGCATGCAAAGAGGTTCAATTTTAAAAAACCTCGCCTTGCCGTTTAAGGTGATTGGAAGTGTAACAAAGGCTTTAGAGATTATTAAAGATTTTAAGCCAGATGTGGTGGTTGGAGTTGGTGGATATGCCTCCGGACCAATATTATACGCCGCCTCATTGAAAGGAATACCCTATTTAATCCAGGAGCAAAATTCATATGCCGGAGTAACCAACAAATGGCTGGGAAAAAAAGCTTCAAAGATATGTGTGGCTTTTGATGAGATGGATCAGTTCTTTCCGGCTGCTAAAATATTAAAAACCGGTAATCCGGTTCGGAAAGAGGTAGTAGATATTAAAGGCAAACATTATGCAGGTGCTGAATTGCTGAAACTCGATCCATTGAAAAAAACGATCATGGTTACCGGCGGAAGCCTGGGTGCCGGAACGTTAAACAAAGCGATTGAAAAACATTTGCCCGAGATCCTAGCAAAGGATGTTCAGGTGGTTTGGCAAACCGGTAAGTTCTATTACAAAGGAATCATAGAAAGATTGGGCTTGGAGTACCATCCCAATGTGCGGATTCTTGAATTCCTGAATAAAATGGATTTGGCCTATGCTGCTGCAGATGTAATTATCTCAAGAGCGGGGGCAGGTACCATCGCAGAACTTTGCCTGATCAAAAAGCCGGTGATTCTGGTGCCCTCACCAAATGTTGCTGAAGACCACCAAACGAAAAATGCCATGGCTTTGGTAAAGAACAGCGCTGCTCTTTTGATTAATGATCGCTCTGCTGAAGATACATTAGTTAAAGCGGCGTTAGAATTATTGGATAACCAGGGCCAAAGTCAAAAGCTAGCTGAAAATATTGGAAAAATGGCACTGCCGGCAGCAGATGAAATTATTGCTGGGGAAGTATTGAAATTGATTAGATAAACGTAAAGTAGGAGGCTGAAAGCGGAAAGCCAAAAGCAAATGCGAAACCTTAGATAATAGTAGAAAAGAAATAGATTAAAGAAATAGATATATACGGTAGAAGGGTAGCTTTAAGCTTTCCGCTTTAAACTTACAACAATAGAAAGGTGGCTTTAAGCTTTAGTCTTTCTGCTTTTAGCTCATAAAAAATGGAATTAAGTAAAATAAACAGGGTCTTTTTTGTAGGTGTCGGTGGTATCGGCATGAGTGCACTTGCCCGTTATTTTGCTAAGCGAGGTCAGCTAGTTTGTGGTTACGATAAAACGAAAACCAGGCTTACGGAGACTTTGGAAAACGAAGGAATCATCATCACTTATCACGATGAAGTTTCGTCAATCCCGGAAACTTTTTTAAATCCACAGGATGATACATTGGTCGTTTACACGCCAGCTATTCCAAAGGATTCAAAAGTATTAAATCATTTCAGAGATCTCGATTTCACCTTGAAAAAAAGATCCGAAGTATTAGGTATTATTAGTAAAGGCATGTTTTGTATCGGCATCGCCGGTACGCATGGTAAAACAACCACATCCGCTATTGTTGCGCATCTCCTTACCGATACAGGTTACGGCTGCACCGCATTTTTGGGTGGAATTGCCAGCAATTATAACAGCAACGTGCTCTACGGAAACAATAATGTTGTAGTGGTAGAAGCAGATGAGTACGACCGCTCATTCTTGACTTTACATCCTGATATCGCAGTGATTACATCAATGGATGCAGATCACCTCGATATCTATGGCGACAAAAGCCAGTTGGAAGAGTCATTCAGGTTATATGCGAGTCAATTGAAGGCCGATGGGAAGCTGTATGTTCACGAAGGTCTGCCTTTAGAAAACAGCACAACCTACGCAGCAAGCTCAACCGCTAATGCAAAGGCCATTAACCTAAGAGTAGAGGGCGCAAAATTCGTTTTTGATTATGAAGATGATCATCATAAAATTAACAACATTAGTTTAATGTTGCCTGGAAAACACAATGTTGAAAATACGACCGTGGCTATCGCCATTGCCCTGCAATTGGGGATTGAACCTGAAAAAGTAAAACAAGCTGTTGCAAATTTCAAGGGCGTTAAGCGCCGTTTTGAATATATTGTAAATAACCAATCGCAGATTTATATTGATGATTACGCGCACCATCCGGAAGAGTTAAAAGCTTGTTTCAATGCAGTACGTCAATTATATCCGGAAAAAAAACTGACGGTGATTTTTCAACCGCATTTGTTTACGCGGACACGTGATTTTGCAGATGAATTTGCAAATGTTTTAGGAACTGCAGATGAACTTTTACTGCTTGATATTTATCCTGCCAGGGAATTGCCGCTGGAAGGAATAGATGCACAGTTTTTATTAAATAAAATTACCCTCGAGAATAAACGGATTTTTTCAAAAGATGCGGTTGTTCAATATATTAAAGATGAAAAACCTGAATTGATTTTAACCGTAGGCGCGGGAGATATTGATACGATTATTGAACCACTAAAAATGATATTAACCAATGCTTAAAAGATTTGACTGGAGCGCAATATTTACTGGCTTTGCCTGGCTCATTAGCCTGGCAGGCGTGGTGGTGCTTTTAAGTTTCATCAATGTGAAAAAGCAAACGGTAAAATGTACGGATGTTAAAATCCTGATTCCTGGCGCAGATAATTTTATCGAAAGAGAAGAGATTGATGCCATTTTGAAAGAAGATCAGGGGGTGCTTTTAGGCCGGAATCTGGAAAAAATTAATATTCATCAGATAGAAAAAAAGCTGCAATCCAACCCCTATATCGCATTTGCGAAAGTTTATGTAGATATGGACGGTGTTTTACACATTGAGGTAAAACAAAGACAGCCCATTGTACGTATATTAAATGAAACTGGACAAGACTTCTATATTGACAATGATGGATTAAAAATGCCGATCTCTTCTAATTTCACCGCGAATGTGCTGGTTGCTACCGGTCACATCTCGGAAGTTTTTGGCAGCCGCGTAGATACACTTCACACTAAGTTAGCGCGCGACCTCTATCAAACCGCTCAATACATAAAAAAAGATACCCTTTGGGATGCTCAAATCGAACAGATTGTGGTTGATCAGCAAAATGATATGGAACTTATTCCAAGAGTTGGAAATCAACGGATCATTTTAGGAAATGCAGATTCGCTGGAAAAAAAGATGAATAACCTATTGATTTTCTATAAAAAAGCGATGCCGCAGGTGGGGTGGGAAGCCTATAGAACAATCAATGTGAAGTATACCAATCAGATTGTTTGCCAGAGACGCGATTCAACCGAGATTGCAAGGAACCTGAAGCGGCTTTCTAAAATGGATAGCATTCGTGTTCACCAAAAAGTGTCAGATTCGCTGATTAGCAACGTTATCGCAACAGCCGTTAAAGAAAAGCCAGTGCAAAGAACGGTGGCGGTAACACCTCAGCGGGTTGAACCTAAAAAGGTTGAACCAAAAAAAACCGAGACGAAGAAAGTGGAGGCTAAGAAACCTGAAACTAAAAAGGTAGAGGTAAAAAAGACAACGGTTAAGAAAGTAGAACCCAAAAAGGCGGTAACGCCGGCTGTAAAACCGAAAGAAACTAAAACAGCAGCAAAAAAGGATAAGCCAAAAGCAACAGCAGCGGCGAAACCAGCGTTGAGTGCAGCAGCACTTAAAAAACAAAAGGAAGCAAGAGATAAGGAAATCAGAGCCCTAGAAAAACAATATAAAACTCAGCAAAATTAACAAATATGGACAAGGCAAAATTTACCAGTCAGTCGCCCATTGTAGTAGGATTGGATATCGGTACTACAAAAATATGTGTTATCGTTGGTCGCAGGACACAACACGGTAAGATAGAAGTCTTAGGAATAGGCAAGGCAGAATCGGCGGGGGTGACACGTGGCGTAGTTTCTAACATTCAAAAAACGGTACAGGGCATTGTGCAGGCAGTTGAGGTTGCCAGCGGACAATCCAATGTAGAAATACAGGTGGTAAATGTGGGAATTGCTGGTCAGCACATTAAGAGCTTGCAGCATAGAGGAATTTTAACAAGAAGAGAATTAAACAACGAGATCGGTAAAAAAGATATCGATAAGTTGATTGATGATATGTTTAAACTGGTAATGCCTCCAGGAGAAGAAATTATCCATGTATTGCCGCAAGAATTTACCATTGATAATGAGCCGGGAATCAAGGATCCGATTGGTATGGCAGGGGTACGCCTTGAAGCCAACTTCCACATCATTTCAGGTCAGGTAACGGCAGTGAAAAATATTATTAAATGTGTAAACAATGCAGGTTTACAAACTCAGGATCTGATTCTTGAGCCATTGGCGTCTTCAGAATCGGTGTTGAGCGAGGAAGAGAAAGAAGCGGGTATTGCATTGGTAGATATTGGTGGTGGTACAACTGATATTGCGATTTTCCATGAAGGCATTATTCGCCATACGGCTGTAATTCCATTTGGTGGAAATAGTGTTACGGAAGATATCAGAGAGGGCTGCTCTGTGATGCGTAATCAGGCTGAGTTATTGAAAACGCGTTTCGGTTCTGCACTTGCTGAGGAGAACAAAGAAAACGAAATCATTTGTGTACCAGGTTTACGTGGTCGCGAGCCGAAAGAAATTTCTGTTAAAAACCTTGCTTACGTTATTCAGGCAAGAATGGAAGAGATTATAGAACACGTTTATTATGAAATCAAATCTTCGGGTTACGAGAAAAAATTAATTGGTGGTATTGTAATTACCGGCGGTGGCGCGTTGTTAAAGCACTTGTCTCAGGCCGTGGAATATGTAACGGGTTTGGATTGCAGAATTGGTTATCCGAATGAGCATTTATCTAAATACGAAGATATGCCTAAAACCATTTATGATGATCTTAAAAGTCCAATGTATGCCACCAGTGTTGGCTTATTGATTAAAGGTATTCAAAAGGCAGAAGAGCTGATTGAGGAAATGAAACAACCAGGTGTTTTTGTAGAAAAACCAAAAACGATTAAAGAGAAAGAAAAACGCGGACCAGGTTTGTTCGATAAATTATTAGCAAAAACGAAAACTTTCATTCAGGATGATATGAATGTAAGCGATGAAGATTACTTGAAAAGCTAAGACTTTTCAACAAACAGAGAGTTTTCCACAATCTTAACAAATGTGGAAAACGTATGTTGAAAAAGTGTTAATATTACATTGAGTAATGAACAGAATTTAAAAATTTTTAAACAACTGATTCATAAAGATATGCAGTTCGAAATGTTAAAAGATAAGTCTTCAATTATCAAGGTAATTGGTGTTGGAGGCGGTGGCGGCAACGCGGTGAACCATATGTACCTGTCGGGTATTACTGGTGTGGATTTTATTATTTGTAATACAGATGCCCAGGCTTTGGAATCTAGTCCTATACCTAACAAGGTACAATTAGGCGCTAGTTTAACCGAAGGAATGGGTGCTGGTTCTATTCCTGAGGTTGGTAAAAACTCAGCGATAGAAAATATAGATGATATTAAGGCCATGTTAGGTAGCACAACCAAAATGCTTTTCATTACAGCCGGAATGGGTGGTGGTACCGGTACAGGTGCTTCTCCTATTATCGCTAAAGCTGCAAAAGAACTCGATATCTTAACCGTTGCCATCATTACTACTCCATTTTCTTTCGAAGGAAAAAGACGTCGCCTTCAGGCTGACGAGGGTATGGAAGAACTTAAAAAATATGTAGATTCATATTTGGTAATTTCTAACGACAGACTGCGTGAGATCTTTGGAAACCTAACTTTAGGTTCTGCATTTGGTCAGGCTGATGATATCTTAACTACCGCTGCAAAAGGTATCGCAGAGATTATTACTGTTCCCGGATACATCAACGTGGATTTTAAAGATGTGCGTACCGTAATGAAAGATAGCGGTGTGGCCATCATGGGTAGCCATTCTGCTGATGGTGAAGATCGTGCATTAGAAGCTGTTGAAGGTGCCTTAGCCTCTCCGTTGTTAAAAGATAATGAAATTGAAGGTGCACGTTATATTTTATTAAACATCAGCTCTGGTCTCCGTGAAGTAACCATGGATGAGGTTTCTATCATTACGGATTATATTCAGGATAAGGCCGGTTTATCGGCAGATTTGATCTGGGGTAACTGTACTGACGAATCTTTGGAGGATAAATTATCAGTAACGATTATCGCTACAGGTTTCCAAACTTCAGAAGAGCGCGTTCACGAAGAAAAAAATAAAAAGAAAATATCACTCTTAACGCCAGAAGAAGCACCATTAGTGCGTCCTATTGAGCCGGTAAACTCTTTCATTCAACCAAAAGTTGACCCGTCTTACGAGCCGGTGATGAAAGCTAAAGAAGAAGTGTCGCAGGCAGATCTTTTTGGCGGGATGTTCAATAAGCCAGAGCATCAGCGTGTTCAGGAGCCTGATACTCATATTGTTCGTCATACTTTAATAGAGGAAGAGCCTCAGGTAGAAGAGCCGAAAGAAAGTGGATTTGAGTTTGAAGTTAAAATTGCTGAACCCAACTACGTTTTCGAAACACCAGTTGCTGAAGTTACTCCACAACCAGAAATGCCGGTGGTAGGTTTGGATGATGATAAAAGCGATGAGTCTATGGAAGAGCAATTGAAAAAGTCTAAAGAGCGTATTTTACGCCTCAAAGATTTGAGTATGAAATTGCGTACAACGAACGGACTTCAGGAATTGGAGAATGAGCCTGCCTACAAACGTAAACAAATGCAATTGCAGCAAGTTCAGCATTCTTCAGAATCTCAGGTGAGTCGTTTTACATTAAGTAACGATCAAGATGGTGGTACTGAGATCAGACCGAACAATTCTTTTCTACACGATAACGTTGACTAAGTCAAACCAAATATAATTTTAGAGCCCTCGATTTTAAATCGGGGGCTTTTTTAGCATAATAGCAACCTGTTAGAAAGGGGCAATGTGTTAGAAAAGAGATTACCAGCGGTATAAATGAAGTTAATTGACAAGCAACGGACTAATACTGTTGATTTTAAGCCTGAAAAATCGTAAATTCGCAACAAATTTCAGTACAATAAAAACATATTACATTGGATATATTTGATAAAATAGCAAAGCACATGGGGCCGCTTGGTCAACACCAGAAATGGTCTCATGGGTATTTCTCATTTCCAAAACTAGAGGGAGAAATTGCACCACACATGCAGTTTAAAGGAAAAGAGCATTTGGTTTGGAGCTTAAATAATTATTTGGGTTTAGCCAATCATCCAGAGGTTAGAAAGGCAGATGCAGAGGCCGCAGCAGAATTCGGTATGGCTTACCCAATGGGTGCCAGAATGATGAGTGGTAACTCTAAGTATCACGAGCAACTGGAACAGGAACTTGCTGAATTTGTTGGTAAACCCGATGCATTTTTATTAAATTATGGTTACCAGGGTATGGTATCAATTATCGATACCTTAGTAGATAGAAACGATGTAATTGTGTACGATGCGGAATCACACGCTTGTATTATTGACGGTTTGCGTTTGCATATGGGTAAAAGATTTGTGTACCAACATAATGATATCGATAGTGCCCGCAAGCAATTAGAGCGTGCAACCAAGCTTACTAAAGAATCTGGCGGTGGTATTTTATTGATCACCGAAGGCGTTTTCGGAATGAGTGGAGCACAAGGGAAATTAAAAGAAATTGTTGATCTTAAAAACGATTTTGAATTCCGTATCCTGGTTGATGATGCTCATGGTTTCGGAACAATGGGTAAAACTGGTGCAGGTACACACGAAGCACAGGATTGTATTGAGGGAATTGATGTCTACTTCGGTACTTTCGCAAAATCAATGGCTGGTATCGGCGCTTTTGTAGCTTCTACAGAAGAGATTACCAACTTCTTAAGATATAACATGCGTTCACAAACATTTGCCAAAGCATTGCCAATGCCAATGGTGAAAGGTTTGATCAAACGTTTGGAGTTATTGAAAAATAAACCTGAATTAAAAGATAAATTGTGGGAAATCGCAATGACATTACAGAAAGGTTTACGCGAAAGAGGTTTCGATTTAGGAGTAACCAACTCTGTAGTCACGCCAGTTTTCTTAAAAGGAGAATTAACGGATGCTACAGCAATTACATTCGATTTACGTGAAAACTATAGCATTTTCTGTTCGATTGTTGTTTATCCGGTAATTCCTAAGGGAATGATTGAGTTGCGTTTAATTCCAACAGCAGTACATACGCTTGAAGATGTTCAACGTACCTTAGATGCCTTTAGCGAGGTTTCTGAAAAACTGCAGAACGGTTACTATAAAGAAAATCAGTTTGCTACTGCATAAATAGCAGATTTAAAATAGTTAAAGCCAATCATTTAATTGATTGGCTTTTTTTTGTTCAAATAAAGGGGCACTCATTAGCTATCTGGATGTTCATCGATAGTCGTTATTCTAGACTTAACCAAGTCATTCAATATTTACATAACTGATAAAAATTGTCTTAGTGTAATTTTTAGTCTAATCTAATTCTAGTTAATGGTAGGTTAATTGAGTATATAATTATGTTAATTTTATAGATAACGATTTATATGGTTAATATTTTATTTAATTTGTTTGTTTTTGTAGGTTTGTTTTGAATTTATAAGTTTAATTTTATATAGTTTAAGTTGATTGGTCATCTGAATTAATTTATAGTATTACACTAAGTAAAAATAATATCGACATAGGGATTATTTTGTGTTAATATCGATTAAAAGTTTGAATCCGATAATATATTTGGGGCATAATCATTAAGGATTAACCAAAACTAAGTCAGATGAAGAGATTTTTACAAAGTCTGTTCCTCCTTGTTGCTATTTCTTTAACCACATTAGCACAGGAGAGAACAATCACAGGAACAATTACGTCCCGACCGGATGGATTACCCGTTCCTAATGCGAGTATCAAGATTAAAGGAACAACAATTTCAGGTTTCAGTGATGGAGCAGGTAGGTATTCCATCAAAACGCCATCAATCCCAGCAGTGTTGATCATTAGTTACATTGGCTATTTAAGTCAGGAAGTTAATGTTACTAATCAAAGCATTGTAAATGTAGGTTTGCAGGAAGATGCAAATCAACTCAATGAAGTGCTTGTGGTATCATATGGTACAACAAACAAGAAAGTTTTTACGGGTTCCGTTGGGCAGATAGATGCGAAGGATTTTGAAAAAAGGCCTATCACCAACGCTTTAAGTTCTGTTGTTGGATCGGTACCTGGAGTATCTACCACAATTGCCAGCGGTGCGCCAGGATCTAGTCCGGGTATTAGGATCAGAGGATTTGGTTCAATTAATGCCAGTTCTGATGCGTTGGTGGTTGTAGATGGCGCTGTTTATAATGGTGGCGTTTCAAACATCAATCCAGATGATATTGAAACTATTTCCTTATTAAAAGATGCGGCAACAACCGCACTCTATGGATCTCGCGCCAGTAATGGTGTGGTTCAAATCACTACAAAAAAAGGAAGAATAGGGAAGCCAACATTAAATTTCAAAGCGACTAGTGGCTGGCTTGGAAGGGGATTGCAAGAATATGAGCGGGTAGATGCCTTTCAATATTATCCGGTAATGTGGGAAGGATTACGCAATAGCTTAACTTACGGATCAGCCCGAATTCCTTTAGCAACAGCAAATGGAATCGCTTCTGGCACTATTTCCAGTTATAACGGCATTAGTTATTCTGGCATTAATACTTTGTTAGGGTACAATCCCTTTAACGTTCCAGGTAATCAGATTGTTGGTTTGGATGGTGCCATTAATCCAAATGCACAATTGCTGTATGCAGATGATCTTGATTGGGCAGAACAAGCAGCACAGGGCGGTAAACAAAGGCAAAATTACAATATGACTTATTCCGGCGCCAGTGAAACTACAGATTATTTTGGGTCATTTGGGTATACAAATGAAGAAGGCTATTTAGTTAAGTCATCACTAAAACGATATAATGCCAGGTTAAATGTAAATACGCAACCACTAAAATGGTTTAAAACCGGAATCAATCTTGCAGGTACTTATATCGATTCGCAATTCGATAATGTAGATGATGGCGGGGGATCATCCTTTATTAATCCATTCTATATTTCCAGGTATATAGGACCAATTTATCCGGTTAACCTTCATGATGCAGCAGGAAATTTAATTCTGGATGAGAATGGCAATAAACGCTACGACTTCGGTGATGGCCGTCCATTTTCGCAGGGAAGACATACGATATTTGAAAATCTTCAGGATTCTCAAAATGATGTCCGTGCCGGAATCACCAGCAGGGCCTATGCAACCATAAATCTTTACAAAGGGCTAAAATTTACCACCAATATTTCCTTCGATCTTGAAGATATACATCGCCGTACTTATGACAATCCCATTTTAGGTGATGGCGCGCCGGCTGGTCGATCTTATCATTATTTATACCGCACAACAAATAGTACCTTCAATCAGATCTTGGATTACACAAAGGATTTCGGGAAGCACCATTTAGATGTTTTAGCGGCACATGAGAATTTTTCTTATCGGTACAACACTTTAACTGGTGCCAAAACTGGTCAGATTGTAGAAGGCATCGTGGAACTGCCTAACTTTTCTACCATCACATCTGCAAGTTCAAATGAAAACAATGCAACGGTAGAAAGCTATTTTTCGAGATTGAATTATAATTTTGACCAGAAATACTTGTTCAGTGCAAGTTTAAGGAGAGATGGAAATTCCAAGTTCGCTCCAGAGGTAAGATGGGATAACTTTTGGTCAGTTGGTGGCGGCTGGAATATTAGCGAAGAATCGTTTTTTAAGGTTGGATGGATTGATCAGTTGAAGTTGAGGAGTTCTTATGGTGTTCTGGGCAATGCAGAAGGTTTGGGTAATTTCCCTTATCAGGCGCTTTATCAATTGGGAAATAACAATGCCGCTGCACCTGGTCTTACTCAACAATCTTTAGCAAATAATGAATTAACCTGGGAAACTTCTAAAAACTTTGATGTTGGTATTGATTTCAGTTTGCTTAAAGGAAGAATTGGCGGAAGTTTCGAATACTATAACAGGATCACTGACGGTTTAATTTTCGATGTGCCTATTTCTTTATCAAGTGGAGGCACCACTGCATCTGCCACCAACAATTTCACCATTCCGACAAACATTGGCTCAATGCATAACAGGGGCTTGGAACTTACCATTAATGCACATGCCGTAAAATCTAATGACTTTAATTATCGCGTAGGCCTTAATTTGACGACAATTAATAATCAGATCACTAAAATGCCAGATCAGAACCCTATAATTATTGATGGGACTAAAGCATATAGTGTAGGGCATTCTGTTTACGATTTTTATTTAAGAGATTTTTATGGTGTAGATCCTCAAAATGGAGATGCTCTTTATAGAACAAATACCGTTACTTCAAATTCCAGAATCATTGGTCAGGATACACTTACCACAGTACATGGCGAAGCCAATCTCCGTTATGTTGGTGCTTCTTCAATTCCTGATTTAGCAGGATCAATGAACCATACGCTCAGTTACAAAAATTTCTCTTTGAATTTTCAGTTTACTTTCCAGCTTGGCGGAAAGATATACGATGGCGCCTATGCTTCATTAATGCATAGTGGCAACTATGGTACAGCACTCTCAACAGATATCCTTAATCGCTGGCAAACACCAGGACAGGTTACAAGTGTTCCCCGAATGGATGTTGGTCAGGTAGTTAACCTGGGTGGCGGTAACTCGTCAAGATGGCTTACTAATGCAAGTTATTTACAACTTAATTCAGCCAATTTATCTTATAATATACCAAAGGAATGGCTTTCAAAAATCAATGCAAAAAATGCAAGTGTGTTTGTGAGTGGTGAAAATCTTGCCTTATTGAGTAAAAGAAAAGGAATGAATGTTTCTGGTTCATTCTCTGGCACAACAAACAACTCTTATAACTATAGCAGAATCGTTTCTGTTGGATTAAATGTAACCTTCTAACAAAAACATCAGATAAAACGTTATGAAAAAAATATTTCAAAAAGGACTTTTAGCGCTCTCTATAATCACGCTATCCGCCGGATGTAAAAAGGAATATCTGGAAACCGCACCTACAAACCAGGTAGCCACCACTCATGCCTTCAGTTCCACCAAAAATGCCTGGGCAGCCGTAAACGGTATTCATAGAATTATGTTTTCTCAGGTGTTTGGTAACCAATCGCAGGGAGGACAAAGTGGAAATATGCTGTATATGGATATTATGGGGGAAGATATGGTGATGAATACAACGTCTAGCTCATGGTTGAGGAGTGAATACCAGTGGATAACCCACCGAAACCCTACGAGTGCTATTCTGCAATATAACTATTCCTTTTATTATGTCATCATTGGCAATGCCAATATGATCATCGCCAATATCGATAACGCTGCAGGTACTGCTGCAGATAAAAATGCAATTAAAGGACAAGCATTGGTTTACCGAGCCTGGGCTTACTTTCAAATGGTACAACTTTTTGGAGAACGTTATGTAGCAGGTGCTGCAAATAGCAGCCTGGCAGTGCCAATAGTAACTACACCAACCAAAGAACGCGTTCCAAGAAATACCGTTGCAGCGGTTTATGCCAGGATAAATGCCGATTTAGATGAAGCATTAGGTTTATTGCCAGCTTACGCTCGTGGTACTGATAAATCACAATTAAATCTCAATGTTGCAAGAGGGATTAAGGCAAGGGTAGCTTTAACACAGCAAAACTGGGCAGAGGCAGCCAGATTGGCTAGCGAGGCCAGAACGGGTTTTGTTTTAATGAGTGATGTGCAATATAAAGCAGGTTTTAATGATTATGGTAATGTCGAATGGATGTGGTCTTCTCGTATTACGTCAGATCAAACCAATTATTTTTATTCGTTTTTTGCTTTTATGTCCGCTAATTACAATTCAACGGTAATTCGCACCAGTCCAAAATCAATTTACTCCGTACTTTACAATAAAATTGCACCAACTGATGTTAGGAAAGGCTTATGGGACCCAACAGGAAGAAATACCGCGGCATTTCCAATTCCGGCATCTGGATCCCGGTATCCTTATATGAGTAATAAATTCAGAGTGGCCGATCTGAACCTGAGCATTGGTGATGTTCCATATATGCGTGCAGCAGAAATGTACTTAATTGAGGCCGAAGCATTGGCGAGAAGCGGCAACTTTACTGGCGCAGCAAACGCATTGTATCCATTAGCCTTCAGCCGTGACCCAAGCTATGTATTATCAACGAATACAGGTAATGCATTGATTGAGGAAATTATGACACAAAGACGTGTTGAGTTATGGGGAGAAGGGTTCAGGTTTTATGATTTGAAACGCTTAAATAGTCCGCTAAACAGAACTGGTGGTAACCATAGCGGAACGGTAACAAATGGGGTATTATCTGTTCCTGCGAGTGATATCAAATGGCAGTTTCTTTTGCCTCAGGAAGAAATTAATGTAGGTAACGGTGTGGTTGTTCAAAATCCACAATAGTGAAACAGATTCAGGCAACTGCTATTTTTCAAGAATTGAGTGTAGCGGTTGCCTGTTCTTTTGTTTAGTAGGGTTCTATCCAGCTATTGAAGATGATTTACTTTCACAAAAAGGTTACAAAAGGGTTTTATTGCCTTTATGATTAACTAACGATAGGTTTCGGTTGGATTTGCCCTTAAAAAGACTTTAACAATCAAGAAAACAATTTTCGGGAGTTATTTTTCTCAATTTATATTTTTGTTTGTCCACTAAACCGTTTAAATTAGAGTTAGGTAATTAAAAATCAAACCTTTAAAATTATAGGAGTACTAAAAATGAAAAAATTTGAAGAAGTGAAGAATTTAGTTGCAGCTTTAGAAGCTGACGCGGATAAGTTTTATTCCAAAGGCAATAGTGCTGCCGGAACCCGTGTGCGTAAAGGCATGCAGGATCTAAAAAACTTAGCCCAGGCCATCCGTTTGGAAGTACAGGAAGCAAAGAATAAAGATTAACAGATATTGAGATATTTTTAAAAAAAACCTGCCTCTGAGAAATTCGGAGGCAGGTTTTTTTAATTCAGGGGCAAAAGCTTATAATCATCTGCATAAGTTCCCTCGCTAAATTGTACCAGTTTTTGTTTTGAGAAACGGAAAAACTTGAAGTTTTCCGTCAGTGCATTATAGGTTCGGTAAATAATCATCTCACGCTCATCTCCATAGACCTGCACCGCAGATCGGTTAGAATTTTTAAATTCCTGTTCGGTCATGCCAATAGAAAATTTAGGTTCGTAATACTGAATCGGATTACAGCCCATTAGCGTTGCCGCCAATAGGGACATTAACAATAGCTTTCTCATTTCGTGTTTAATTTATGTGTAGCATGCCGCATTCAATTTTTATGCCTGCGTAGTATTCTTAAACGGAATATTAAAAAAAAATGTAGGAAATGGTTTTTTTTCAATTTTAACTTATTAGTTATGAGTGGTATACGGAGCGTAACATTTCGGGTATACACAAAAAAAACAGGTTGAACTATTGCTAAATACACGGCAAAAGTTCAACCTGTTTTTCAATAAAAAATACTTCTTATTTTAGCATGTCTATCAGTAGCTACACTAGTTGAGAGATTTTTTCAATTTCATTTATAATCGCTTGTTCTAAAGCAGAAGATGCCTTAATAAGAGGTAATCTAACCGTGTCGCCACAAACACCTAAGTGTTTAAGAGCAGCTTTAATTCCGGCAGGGTTTCCTTCGGCGAAAGCCAAACGTGTAAACTCAACCAGGCTTAAGTGTGCTGGAACCGCAGTTTTAAAATCACCAGCTAGGCATTGCTGCACCATATCAGAAAACTGCTTGGGTAAAGCATTGGCAACAACGGATATAATTCCTGATGCCCCTAAAGCAATCATAGGTAGAGTAATCGGATCATCCCCCGAGATTAATAAAAAGTCTTCAGGTTTATCCCGCATAATCTGGTTAAACTGGTCAAAACTTCCTGATGCTTCTTTAGTGGCAATGATATTTTTAAAATCATGTGCTAATCTGCAGGTTGTTTCCGGAGTCATGTTGCTCATGGTACGTCCCGGCACGTTATATAGAATCAGGTCTAAAGGCGAAACTTCCGCCAGGTATTTATAATGCTGGTAAATTCCTTCTTGTGTAGGTTTGTTATAATAAGGACTTACAGATAAGATGGCATGATAACCTGTTGTATCAAAAGCTTTAAGATCTTCTGCAACAGCAAGCGTATTATTGCCGCCAATTCCGGCAACCAGTGGTAATCTATTGTTATTAATTTCAGCAGTATATGCCCACACCTTCTTCTTCTCTTCCCTGGTCATTGTAGCGGTTTCGCCGGTCGTACCTAAAGAAACGAGGTAATCTATCCCTCCGTCAATCAAATGATTAATCAGGTTTTTTAAACCGTTATAATCAACAGATCCATCTGCATTAAAAGGTGTAGCCAATGCCACACCAGTACCCTGAAATTTGTTCATTATATATTGTAATTATTGAATTTTGAATGAGAGACTGACCGAATGCTCACATTCTGCCATTCAGTAATCTATCATTCATTCTTTTTTATTTTAGCATTTCTAAAAGCATTTCATCCGTAATGATCGGAACCTTTAATTTGGTTGCCTTTTCCAATTTGGATGGCCCCATGTTATCGCCGGCCACCAGGTAATTCAGCTTGCCAGATATTCCACTTAGTATTTTACCACCGTTGGCTTCAATCATATCTTTGAGTTCATCACGACTGTAGCTTTCAAAAACGCCCGAAATTACGAATGTTTTTCCAATAAATTTATCACTCGCCAGCTCAATTAGCTTTTCTTCAATTTCAAAGTGTAATTTCGCCAATTTTAATAATTCTATTTGCGCTAAATGCTCCTTTTTTGCGAAGTATTCAACAATACTTTCTGCAATCCGTTGCCCAATCTCATCTATTGCGATGAGTTCTTCAACAGTAGCTTTGGATAAATTGTCTATGTTTTTTACACCGGCCGCCAATTTCTTTGCCACTGTTTCGCCAACATAGCGGATTCCTAAACCAAAAAGAACCTTTTCAAAAGGCATATCTTTCGATTTCTCAATTCCCATCAGCATGTTTTCGATAGAGCGTTCGCCAAATCGATCAAGGCTTTTTAACTGATCCGCTTTTTGATACAAGGTATACAAATCGCTGATGTGGTTTACTAAACCGTGTTTATAAAAGGTTTCAATAGTTTCATCTCCCAGGCCATCAATATTCATCGCCTTGCGGGAAATAAAATGCTGTATTTTTCCAACAATTTGCGGCGGACAGCCTTCATCATTTGTACAATAATGAACGGCTTCCCCTTCCTTCCTAATCAACTCCGTTCCGCACTCCGGGCAATTGTGCAGATAGTGAACTCTTTTGGCATCTGGTAAACGTTTATCAAGATTTACCCTGATGATTTTGGGAATAATCTCTCCGCCTTTCTCCACAAAAACAGAATCCCCTTCGTGCAGATCCAGTCTTTCGATTTCATTAGCATTGTGTAAAGTGGCTCTTTTTACCGTTGTACCCGCAAGCAATACCGGTTTAAGATTAGCCACTGGCGTTACCGCTCCGGTACGACCAACCTGATAAGTTACCTTATCTAAAATTGTTTCTACCTCTGCCGCTTTGTATTTGTAAGATATCGCCCAGCGCGGAGATTTGGCTGTAAAGCCGAGTTCCTGCTGCTGTGCGTAGCTATTTACTTTAATTACAATTCCATCAATATCGTAGCTTAATTTAAAACGCTCATTTTCCCAATGGTGAATAAAAGCAAGCACATCATCAATGTTCGGTACCAAACGGTTGTGTTCGCAAACATGAAATCCCCAGTCTTTTACTGCTTCAAGACTGTCCCAGTGATTTTTAAATTCATTTTTATCGGTGTATAAAAAGTAAATAAATCCATCAAGCGGCCGTTTAGCCACTTCTTTACTGTCCTGCATTTTGATGGTTCCGGAAGCAAAGTTTCTTGGATTTGCATAAGGAATCTCCCCAAGTTCTTCGCGGGCGGCATTTAAGCGTAAAAAAGCCGCTTTATGCATAAAGATTTCGCCACGAATCTCAAAATGTTCTGGTGCCTTATCCGCTTTAATTTGATGTGGGATAGTATGAATCGTTTTCACATTATTAGTTACATCATCACCTTTGGTGCCATCACCACGGGTTACTGCCCTAACTAACTTTCCATTTTCATAAGTTAGACTCATAGATAAACCATCGAACTTTAGCTCACAAACGTATTCAAAGTTATCACCTATGGCTTTGCGAATCCGCTCATCGAAGTCTCGGAGGTCTTCCTCATTGTAAGTATTGCCCAGCGAAAGCATGGGGTATTTGTGCTGAACAGTTACGAAATTCTTAGTGATATCGCCTCCAACCCGTTGAGTAGGAGAGTTCGGATCTGCAAAATCCGGATTTGCCAATTCCAGTTCTGCTAAGTGTTTTAGCTTTTTATCAAATTCGAAATCGCCAATAGTTGGCATAGCCAACACGTAATAATTATAATTGTGCTGGTTAAGTTCGGCAACCAGCGCATCCATTTCTTCTTTAATTGTAAACAGCGACATAGCACAAAGATAAAAAAGGTTAACTTGCTTTTATGATTTGGTAAACAAAAAGCTAGTGGAAAGGAGTGACATTAACATTCACTTATTTTTATAGATAACAGGTATAGCTAAGATTAGGCCGGATCTTGATTGGTGTTTTTATTCAGTAGCTGAAGAAATTCAATTAAACCAATAGCTTCCGTATTGTTTGGGAGCGGATATCTTTCAGTTCCAGAGTAAACAACAAATTTTTCTGTTGCACCAATATCTTCACAAGCGATGTGAAAACCTTTTGTGATTTTTGGCGATGCAGATCTTTTCACTTCAACCGCCCAGATTTTATGATTCGGACCTTCCAAAACAAGATCAATTTCTGTTTGTGTGGCCGATCTATAATAACTGTATTGCCATTTACTGGATAACTGACCAATAATGTTTTCTACCACGAAGCCTTCCCAGCTTGAACCTAGTGCAGGGTGCCCGAGAAGGTCATCCAGGCTGGATATGTTGAGTAACTTATGAAGAATCCCCGTATCACGAATATAGATTTTTGGAGATTTTACTAATCTTTTTTTCGTATTTCCTGCCCAAGGCTGTAATTGCCTCACCATGTAAAAATCTGTTAATACATCCAGATATAGTTTAACCGTTGGGTGGCTCACTTCCAGGCTTTTGGCTAAATCGGTATAGATTACTTGTTGTCCGTTAAAATGGGCCAACATAGACCAAAATCTTTTTAGGCGGTTTGCCGGGATGTTTGGTCCCATCAACGGAATATCACGTTCTACATAAGTGGAGATAAAATCATTTAGCCATTCCCAGCTTTCTTCAGCATCAACAGCCAGAAAACTCCCTGGAAACCCGCCCCTGAACCAAAGTTTTTCTACACTAAAACCAAGTTGGTCATCATTGTAAATTTCCAGTGCATTAAAAGGCGTAAGTTCTATGTACCTGATTCTCCCTGCCAGTGTTTCAGATGAAAGTTGTAATAAGTCTCTTGATGCCGAGCCTAACAAAAGAAAATGACCGGCTTGTTCTCCTGCCCGCCTCCGAAGATCTACGATTCCCCTTAGGTTAGGAAAAAGATCCGGTTTACGCTGAACTTCATCAATAATCAGGATTACATTTTCGAATCTTTTTAAATAACTTTCAGAATCCTGAAGCTTATTAATATCCGTGTCCAGTTCGAGATCAAGATAGCTCGTTTTTTTGTCTGAAAATTCACCAGAGATTTGAAATGCCAGCGTTGTTTTACCAACTTGCCGCGGCCCTAAAAGTGCAACAATTGGAACACTTTTTAAACCTTTAATGATTTTTTGCTTTATTAATCTTTCAATCATAACCTTGTAATTTGAAATCTTGGCTTTCAGATTACGACAAATGTACTATTAAACCTTGTAATTTGAAAGTTTAACTTTCAAATTACAAGGTTTATCTCTTTTTATGCAAGCTTGATTTCGATCTCCTCAAAAATGTTCATGAAATCTTTTTCTAAGATGGGTTTAAAAATTCCTAATTGAAAAGTAAGCTCCTGCAATTGAAACTCATTTAAAGTTTCGGGCCAAAGGCGCATGCAGATTCTGTTTAAGGCATAGCTGATATTTTCGAGTTTTTGATAGCTTAATAAATACCTGCTGCTGATAAAACCTTCAAGGAATTTTTTAAAAACAGCCTGGTTTTTAAGGCCACAGTGTTCAAGAAAGTCGGCTAATGAATTTCGATCTACGGCGATCAGTCTATCATAAAAATGATTAACCTGAATCAGGTTGTGTTCAACTAATAAATGATCTAACAGTAATTCTAAACCAATATGCGCCAAAAAAGATGGCCTAACCGGCGTATTCACTAAAATAGGTTTGATCAGCTCCTTTAATACGGCAGTTTTTTCAAGAAAGAAAAGAGAGGAATGGAAATGCAGGTCGACAGCCAGGTGCCTTTTCCAGCCTTTGAGCAAATTTTCCTCATCTGGATTGCCCTTAAAAAGGAATTCATTTTTTTGAGGATAAAGATTCGCTTCCTTAGATGCATTTTTAATCAGATCGGGCAAAACCGTTCCCATTACCACATTGGCATCCTGTGTTAATTTATCGAAATAATAATGGGATAGAAAGTTCATACTGCAAGGTAATATTTTCTTTAATGATGTAACATATGAATATAAAAGCTAACATTAAAATCCTTATTATGTTGTACTTTGTTGTATTGAAGAATCAACAGAATTTATGCAAAAACCATATCGAATTCTCGCTTTAGATGGCGGTGGCACCTGGGCCCTGATGCAAGTGAAATGCCTGCGGAAACTATTTGCAGAAACCTTTAACAATCCGGATGCTTCCGGGCATGAAGTGTTAAGTTACTTCGATTTGGTAGCGGCCAATAGTGGAGGAAGCTTAGTTGCTGCTGCGCTGGCGGAAAATCTTCGTTTATCTGAAATAGAAAAAATTTTTGATGATGAGAAAATTAGAAGCAAAGTATTTTCGAAACTGGGTTTCTGGGAAAAGAGTTTACTTTCCAGCATTGCCAGAATTTTTAAAATAGGTGCAAAATATGTAACCAAAAGAAAGCATGCTGCATTAAAAGAAATTTTGCCTGGTATCGCCGCAATAGATTTAACAAAAGTGCCGGCTTACATTGCAGTTAAAGGTGAGGTTAAAACTCAATTCCTGATCATTGGCTATGACTATTACCGCAATCGGGCAGAGATGTTTCGATCGGATAGTAATAGCCTTGCCGCTACATCCAGGATAGCGAAGAAACTAAATGGTTCGATTGTGGAAGCCAGAGAGAAGCTTACTTTAGTTGATGCCATTCACGCATCAAGTACTGCACCGGTAAACTATTTTAATGAGCCTGCAATGTTTAAGATAAATAATAAAATGAAATATTATTGGGATGGTGGCGTAACAGGAAACAATAATCCGGTGCTCGCTGCGGTAACCGAAGTGCTTTGCAATCGCGATCAGTATCACATTGGGCCAGTTCAGGTATTATCAATCGGTACTGGTTCGGTTACACAGTTGCAATATGATGAGGATAGTCCGGTAAAGTACACTGAACTTAAAGCAAAATATGAAGAACCGGGCTTGATTAAAGATATCCAGAAAATGAGCACCAGTATTTTAAATGATCCGCCAGATACTGCAGCATTTGTAGCTTATATGATTTTAAACCCTGCTATGCCGGCAAAGCCGATTGACTTTATCCGGATGAATCCTGTTCTAAGGCCCATATTAGTAGATGAGGCAAAAGGTAAACACTGGGATTTACCTGCAGGGATTACAAAAGACGAATACGCTGCTTTGAACGCGATGGATATGGATGCGGTTGAAGAGGAGGAACTAGCTCTTTTAAAGAAAATGTGTGATAACTGGTTGAGTAACGCAGGAATACCAAATCAATCGATTAGAAGTGATTCTGCATTAAACTGCCTGATTGGTCATTTGGATTTTAATGCTGCAAAAGCAGATTTTAAAAGCTGGTTCACCACTCCCAACTAATTTGCATTAAAGCAAGTGAAAATTTTATCTTTGCACGCACTAGAATTAAATTGCTTATACAATGACGAATTTTGTTGAAGAGTTAAGGTGGCGCGGCATGCTGCATGATATTATGCCGAATACTGAAGAAAAGTTAAACGAGGGCATGACTTCCGGTTATATCGGTTTTGATCCTACGGCTGATTCCCTTCACGTTGGTCATTTGACACAAATCATGACTTTAATTCACTTCCAGAATGCGGGGCATAAACCTTTTGCTTTGGTTGGTGGTGCTACAGGCATGGTCGGTGATCCGTCTGGTAAATCGGATGAGCGTAACCTGCAAACGCCGGAAATGATTGAGCATAACCTGAAAGGGATGAAGGCACAACTTTCTAAATTCTTAAAATTTGAAGAAGGCGGAAACGGTGCGGTGATGGTAAATAATGCCGATTGGTTTAAAGATATGAATCTTTTTACTTTCATCAGGGATGTGGGTAAACACATTACTGTGAATTACATGATGGCAAAAGATAGTGTTAAAAGGCGTTTAGAGGGCGATTCTGGGCTGTCGTTTACCGAGTTTTGCTACCAGTTAATTCAGGGATACGATTTTTACCACTTATGGAAAAATGAAAACTGCCTGGTTCAGATGGGTGGATCAGATCAGTGGGGAAATATTGTAACCGGTACCGAACTCATCAGAAGAAAAGATGCCGGAACTGCTTATGCGATTACAACACAGTTGATCAAAAAAGCAGACGGAACGAAATTCGGTAAAACGGAGAGTGGCGCCGTTTGGTTGGATCCTGCAAAAACATCTCCATTTAAATTCTACCAGTTTTGGTTAAATGCTTCAGATGATGATGTGAAAAAATGGATTCGTATTTTTACTCTAAAAACACAGCAGGAAATTGAAGCTTTAGAAGCAGAACATAATGCCGCTCCTCACTTGCGTATTTTACAGAAAGCTTTAGCTGAAGATATTACCATTAAAACACACTCTGCAGAAGCATTGGAAACGGCTATTAAAACCTCTGAATTTCTATTTGGAAATGGATCTCTAACCTTTTTAAATGGATTAACAGAAGAACAGGTTTTGGATATTTTTGAGGGAATTCCACAATATAAGATTTCTGCTACCGAATTAAATGCAGGCATTGATGCTGCAAGCCTACTGGCAGAAAAGTCGGCTATTTTCCCTTCAAAAGGAGAGGCCAAGAAAACCATTCAGGGTGGTGGCGTATCTGTAAATAAAGAAAAAGTAGCAGATATGGCTCAAATTTTTAATAGTGATCACTTGATCAACAATAAATTCATCGTGGTGCAAAAAGGAAAGAAAAATTACTTCCTCTTAATTGCGGGATAGAAATATAGGTTTAACAAAAATGGCTCAATTTTCATTGAGCCATTTTTGTTAATATACGATTAAGCTTAATGCTTGGCATCAGCTGGCGTGTTTGATATAGAATCGGCTAGCAACTTTCCTGTGGTATCCGTTGCAGTGGAATCTACTTTGTTAGTATCTGTATAAGGCATGGTGCGATCTGCATTTTCCTGATCTGCTTGTTTTCCGTTGCATGAGGCTACAAATAAACCCGTAACCATTAATGCTGCTAAAAAGATATTTTTCATAGTCTAAGTTTTGTTATTTACTAATCGTTTTTAGCAGCGAATTGTTTTGGTAAATTTTATTTGGTACATGATTGGAAAGAATCGCCAGATTTAACTTATTAATTTTCCCACCTGAAAAGCTTAATCACTCAATAATTTTTTAATAGCATATTTACTGCACCAATAAATTACAGCCCCTAATATCCGCATTATCAAACCGACCCAGCACTTCAAAATTTCCGTCGATATTAATTCTGCCCAAATCCTGAGTGGCTATAAACGAACATGAATTAATGTTCGCAAGGTCTATAACGTTAATGCCTCCGGTTTTTCCATTAGGGATCAATGTTAAAGGGTCGTTCGTATCACGAATGAGTATTTTCATCCAACCCGGACATTGGAAAATCCCTTCTCCCAAAGAATAAGCCTGAGAAAGTAGCTCCGTCATGCCATATTCGCTATGGATGGCCGGCACGCCAAACCCATTAGTAAGTTGCTCATGAAGTTCTTCCCGCACCATTTCCTTTCGTTTTCCCTTCATTCCGCCGGTTTCCATTACAATAAGTTCAGGGAAATTGATGTCGAAATTTTCGATAAAATCGAGTAGCGCATAAGTAACGCCGATGAGAACAGTTGGCTGGTGTTTGTTTTTTAGTTCGGTTAAGGTATTGAAAAGATCTTCGTGGTTATAAAGAAAATATCCACTTTGTGGATGGCTACTTTTCGCTATCAAATCATTAACCATATAAATTAATGAAGAACCCGATCGCTGTTGATAGGAGGGCAGTAAGGCCAGGAAGCAATAATCAGATACCTTTCCATAGAATTGTTCGAAAGCACGCAGATAACTTTGCTCATAAAGGCCAACATCAGTTATGTGATGGCTACTCTGAACCATGCCTGTTGTACCCGAACTACTAAAAGTAATTTCAATAGGTTCCTGGCTGCTTAAAACCGAATGGGTTTTAAAAAAACCAATAGGAAGAAAAGGAATCTGTTCAGTATTAAATACCTGGTTTACATCGATTTTCAAATGATGAATATACTCCTTATAAACCTGGCAGTGCTCAGACTGATGTTTAAAAGTAGCTAATGCCTGCGCCTGAAAGGCCTTTTCATCATTGATTGAAAAGATGTTATTTGATATTAAATTCACGCCGCAAAAGTACAAAGCCTTATGCTATTTTATCGTCAGTTTTTTTCGCCAGCATGGCCATTCTAAAATGATAACCACAATAGCCACTAATTCCTGCAACCAGACCACTAATTAATCCGGTAACCAGCAGTAAAATCCACCAGATTTTAACGCCCGTCATTACTGCAACGCGACCTGCCAGCAAGTTATCGTTTGGTAAACTTTTAAATAAGGAGTAGCCAATCCACAATAAGAAGATTGCAAAGAAAGATTGCCAGAAAGCAATTTTGCCTGTTTTACCAATAATGCCGCAGGTAGCAAAAGCCACTACGATGATTACCCACCAGGGTGCAATCATTTGAAGGAGAAAACAAAGTATAGCGATAACAATGAAAACCATTTTTATTATTTAGAAATTTTTAAACGAGAGATAATTTTACCAGATTCATCATCCGGCGTTTGCATATAAAGCAGGTCGTAAAGCTGACCACTGGCCCAGGTATCGATCATGTTATCATAAAATTTACTTCCGGGATTTCCTGATTGTCCGCCTGGATAAACACCATGGCCTTTTGGATTTTTACCAAGTTCAATCACCATTCTCCAGGATGGGCCATTTGTTTCGCTTATTGCGTTGATGGTGCTTTTCGCACCGCCAATTTGCAATACTTTCGAGCCAAAGCCTGGTATTTTTGCCAGATGCGGTACATTGGTTTGTTTCACGTTAGACCATCGCCAATCTTTATTAATTGGGCCGAATCTGCGTTCCAAACTATCGCAGCTATATTTAAAAGCTTCAGTTACCAGATCTGAAAGTGTTTCTTTCTGACTAGTATTTACGTTATCGTACCATCTTGCTGTTGGTTCTTTCAGAATCATTTCAACCGTACGATCTCTCGATGGGTAACGCATCGGTACACCTTTAACTGTAAATTCATCATCCCAGATATCAAAGGCCAGTCGCTTCGTCCAGATTTCAAAAACACTTGCGCCAATTTCGTCAGCATCATAACGTTTGTTCCATTTAGCCAGATAGCTCAACGCTTCTTTCTGAGTGGCATTTAAATGATCTGTGTTAAGTATCGGTATCACCTTAGGCAGCAGGTTTTGAGCCAGAATGCTGTAATTATCAGTCTGCATGCGTCTGATGCTATCCATAGTTGCCTCGTTCATGGCGCCGAGGCGATCATTGATTCTTTTCCCTCTTTCGTAGGGAGCAAACTCCCAATTCAGATAATAGGGATAACTTTGATCTGTAGAAGATTGGTTGGCAGAGCTGACGAAACCTCTTGGTGGATTTTTTACTGTAGGATTTTGAGCTGCCGGAATCCAGCCGTGCCAGTCGTATGCCGGGTCTGTTCCGTCTAAAATAAATTTCCCCTGATTTTTCCATTTCAGTGGAAACTTGCCATTTGGCGTAATGGCGATATCATTATCTACGCTGGCAAACACGAAGTTTTGTGCAGGCGCGGTATAATGAGTTAATGCTTTTCTATAGTCATCATAGTTTTTGCCGCGGTTCAGGTAATAAAAAGTCATGAGTTCGTTTGATTCATCGTGGGCAATCCAACGCAGGGCATCACCTACGGGAACATTGCCGGCTTTTGCAAAGTTGGCTTTTTGAAGATAAACAACCGGGCCCTGGTGTGTGTAAAATACGGTATCGATCAGGTCTTTACTTCCGCGGATCTTAATGACCTCCAGCCGCTTAGTAGTTTTATTCCACTTGTTGTTATACCAATATTCATGGTGTGAACTATCTTTAAATTTCACCTGATAAAAATCCAGTACATCCGCAGCAACATTGGTTACGCCCCAGGCAATTTTCTGGTTAAAACCAATAATAACTCCAGGCGCGCCAGGAAGGGAAACGCCATAGGTATTGATGCCCGGCGCGTGTAACTGAATCTGGTACCAAATGGATGGTAGACTTAACTCTAAATGAGGATCGTTGGCCAAAATTGGAAATCCGGTTGCAGTTTTGCTTCCTGATAATGCCCAGTTATTGCTCCCTATACCTTCTACTTTTTCTTTCGTTCGAACGTCTCCGGTTTGAGCGGCAATAAAACTTTCTGGTGTTTTGGGAATTGGCAGCGGCGAAAAGTTCCATTTTGTACCTACCGGGATAATGGGGTCTTCTTTATAGGGATAATCCGGGAACAAATCCTTGGTAATTTCAGGACCAAACTTTTTTAAGATGTTAGTCATGTAAAACTCATCAGAACCCATGGCTAACACAGCCGACATTTGTTTCAATAACAAAGCACATTTTAAAGGCGTCCAATTCTCAGGCTTAAAATCGAGTATTTTATATTCAATCGGATAGTTGGAATGTGATAACGTTTTGATGTAAGCATTAATCCCTTCGGTGTAGGCCAAAAGCATTTCCTTTGATTTGGGGTCGACCATCATGCCTTTCAGTGATTTTTCTGCGCCATAAACCATGCCCATTCTCCGCTGATAGCGATCACTTTCCCGAGCAGGTTCAGAAACCACTACTTCACTGATTCTACCGGCGGCAAAACGCGTTTGAAAATCCATTTGCCAAAGGCGATGCATGGCAGTGACATAGCCTTGTGCCAAATAAAGATCGTGATCATTCTGAGCAAAAATATGCGGGATCATTTTGTCGTCAAAAACAATTTCAATATTATCAATTGCACCTTTAATTTTCACCTTATGGTTAAACATGAAGTGGTTATTTTCGGCATTTTGCCAGAAACCCATAAATGGATTCAAAAATTTGAGAACCGGCGGAGCACTTCCAATTTTGGTATTGAAAAGGAAAGCCAGGCCTATTGGTATGATAATGCAGAATAGCGCTTTTAATTTGTTCATCATGGTTAGCAGAAATCTCAGAATTACGATGTTAAAGTAACTGATGATTTATAATGATTGCAAAATACAACAAACTGAATGTCAATCAAAATTATAAATCCAATACTGAATTATTATGCTTACATAATTTGTTTTATTCGGAAAAAGAGTTTAAGTTTATTTAACTAATAATACAAACAACCAAATTATAATCGTTTATGAGTAGAATTTATACACAGGTCTTCTATGTGTTATTATTTGTATGCGCCATTCATTCAGCGGTACAGGCACAAAGCATTACGGTAAGTGGGGCCGTTAAAGACAGGCAATCAAAAGAAGGGCTGGCTGGAGTAAGCCTTGTTATAAAAGGTCAATCCGGCGGAACCGCCTCTACTGCAAATGGTACATTTAGTTTTTCCACCACCGCAAAGCTACCTTTTACCCTGGTTGCCTCTTATGTAGGGTATGGTTCTGTAGAGCAGCAAATTACGAGCAATACTTCCGGGATCATTCTGGAACTTGAAACGGCGGTAGTACTAGGCGGCGATGTAGTAATTTCTGCATCCAGAACACCAGAACGTATTTTGGAATCTCCGGTTTCCATCGAGCGGATGAGTGCCGCCACGATCAGGGATATTGCCGCACCATCTTTTTACGATGCGCTAAATAATATGAAAGGGGTGGAAACCAGCACACAAAGCTTAACTTTTAAATCGATCAATACCCGTGGTTTCAACTCCAATGGAAACACGCGCTTTAATCAATATATCGATGGAATGGATAATCAGGCACCAGGGCTTAATTTTTCGGTTGGTAATATTGTAGGGATTACAGAATTGGATGTGGATAATGTGGAGCTTTTACCTGGTGCATCTTCTGCATTGTACGGTGCCGGTGGTATTAATGGAACATTATTGATGACATCCAAAGATCCTTTTAAATATCAGGGTCCGAGTTTTCAATTCAAAACAGGGATAAACCATGTAAATGACGATAATAGTGGCGTACAGCAGTTTAATCAGCTTGATGTCCGGGTTGCAAAATCATGGAATAATAAATTTGGGGTAAAAGCAGCGTTCTCCTTTTTACAGGCCAAAGACTGGATAGGAAACAATTTTTCTAATTTTGATCGTAACTCCAGAACGGCAAAAAGTGGCGATCGCAATAGTGATACCAATTATGATGGGATCAATTCTTATGGTGATGAGGTGAGTCAGAATATGCGCAACGTTGCCTTGAGTGTTCAAAATGCAACGATTGCAGGTATAAATGCAGGCTCAGGTGGTGTAATTCCGAATATTAAAGCATTAATGGATGGAGCTTTCGGTGCTTCAATTCCAACTGGCCCACAACAAGCAGGCTTCTTAGCTGGGCTACCTGCTGCCTTAAGGCCGGCTGTGCAAAATTATCTTCCGTTTTATGTAGGCTTAAAAGCGAATTTGATCCCTGATCAAAATGTATCCAGAACAGGTTACAATGAAGAAAATCTTGTGGATTATAATACCAAATCGCTCAAAGCATCGGGGGCGGTTTATTACAATTTTACCAACACCATCCAGGCAGTAGCACAAGCCAATTGGGGAACAGGTACTTCAGTTTATACAGGATCAGATCGTTATTCGCTGCGGAATTTTAATATCGGCCAATATAAGGTAGAATTAAAAGGTCAGGATTTTTACTTAAAAGGCTATACTACACAGGAGCGTTCCGGTGATTCTTATATTTCATCCATCCTGGGAAGTTATATCAATGAGGTTTCCAAACCTTCAACTACCTGGTTTCCGCAATATATTGGTAATTATGTAGGGGCCAGGGCTGCTGGTCAAACTGATGCCGCAGCACATGTGCTGGCAAGGGGAGTGGCCAATCAAGGCCGTTTTGTTCCAGGTACGCCTCAATTTGAAGCTGCCAAAAATGCAATCTTAAATAACACCATCAGCTCCACATCTATCAATGCCCAGGACCCGACAAAAAGTGTTTATGGAGCGAAATTCGACGACAAATCTAACCTCTACCACTACGAAGGAATGTATAATTTTACCAACGCCTTCAATAACGTAGTGGAGTTTCAGGTGGGTGCCTCCTATCGGTTATATGATCTTAATTCTGCCGGAACAATCTTTAACGACTTAAACGAATCGATTGATATTGATGAGTATGGTGCATTCGCCCAGATAGGCAAGAAACTGTTTAACGATAAAGTAAAAATTACTTTCGCCGGCAGGTATGATAAAAGCCAGAACTTTGAAGGCCGTTTTACACCAAGGGTTACCGGAGTTTTTACAGTGGCGAAGAACAATAACATCAGGGCATCTTACCAAACCGGTTATCGTAATCCAACTACTCAAAATCAATATATTGATCTTTCTGTTGGTGGCGGATCTCAACGCCTAATTGGGGGTTTGCCCGAAATTATTTTTGGTAAATATAAACTAGATACCAACAGGCCGTTCACCGATGTAAGTTATCGTGCTTTCCTGTCATCAGCAGCTACCGGTACACCTAATCCTGCATTATTACAACAATACACATTAGATAGCAGAGGCGTTCGCCCGGAAAGTGTTCAGTCTTATGAATTGGGATACAAGGGTTTAATTATGCCTAATTTATTGGTTGATGCCTATGGTTATTATAATATTTATAAAGATTTTATCACTGCAGTTGATGTTTATCAGAACGTCGGTACGCTTGCCAGTCCAACTTTTGTCAAATTTGGTATTCCGGTTAATGCAACAGGAGAAGTAACATCTTATGGTGCAGCTTTAGGACTCGATTATTTGATTAATAAATGGACCATGAGCGGAAATGTTTCCTACAATCAGATCGGTGATCTGCCAGTAAATTATATTAACGATTTTAATACGCCAAAAATCCGGTTTAATTTGGGTGTGGGCAACAGGGAAATTATTAAAAATTTTGGCTTCAACGTAAACTATCGCTGGCAGGATAAATTCTATTGGAACTCGTCATTTGCCTCTGGAGATGTTCCGGCTTACAGTTCGCTGGATGCGCAGGTGAGTTTGCAGATCCCTTCTGTAAAATCATCTATTAAACTAGGCGGATCAAATGTGATGAACAAATATTACATCACTTCATATGGCAATCCGGCTGCGGGCGCAATTTATTATATCGCCTATTCTTTCAATCCATAAGTATGCCTGGTTGGTTGTTATTACCCTCAGTGCCTTGAAAGCATTGAGGGTTTTTTATGTCCTTTAGATTTTAAAATCAGGGCATTATTTTTGATTAGTTTGAAATTCTATCAAACTAAATTAACCCGGTAACTAAGTAAAATGAAAAAAGTATTGACCGTTTTAGCCATCTGCTTGACATTGGCTGCATGTAATAGTAAGCAAAAGAATGATAACGCTGAAAGTGAGCAAGATACCAGTATGTTTTCCGGCGAACGAGCTGTAGAAAACAATCCTGCTGTAGTTGCAGATACCATTGTTTGGGCGAAGGTTCCGGAGCTCAAAAATATAGGCGCGTTTCCGTTTTTTGTACCAACAGGTGAGTTAGCAGCCATCGATGCAACAAATGGAATTTCAGAACTAATCGATTACGCGCAGATCAATAATTACACCGGAACAGGAATTTACCCTACAAAAGGCAAACTCGCACTTCTTTCGTTCCAGGAACAAAATGATAAGCCTTTCAACAAGCTTTTATTTGATGATACATTTGATGGTTGGATTGAGAAATTAGGTGCTGCACTCATTTATGAAGGTCCGTTCCCATCGAATGAGGGCGACAAAAATAAACTTAAAGAAAATTTATATAATGGCAAAAAAAGAACATTTGCATTAGGTGATGATGAACCGTTTGCCGTATATGCCTTTAAAAACGAGGGTAAAAAATATGTGATCAATGTACAATCAAATTCAGCAGAAGGAAAGGTTTACATAATGGAATTGAAGTAATAGCGCAAATTGTTTTATATCATCGCCATTGACATTTACTTTAATCATCTGTATTTCAATACATCATTTTCTTACGGGTGATTTTAAGCACGCCAAACATCAAAGGGTACTAATTTTTGTTATAAGGATTTTCAAAATATACCCCCTTTAATTTTCTCTCAAAAACTAGCTATGAATCAGTCTTTTTGTGCATAAACGCTGCTTGTTTTTCCATAAAATAGCAATTTCATGTATAAAAAGTGGCATACCTTTTTTATGATTTACTACAGTCCTTCTATAAAATATTTGTATAATAGTACTTTCTTAAGCACATCCCAAGTTTAAGAGTTAAAACAAATAAATTTTGAATAAATAAAGGATGGAAGAGCAAAACGATACGCCAAATGAGGTAAATGAACTGATCAATAAGGAGCAGGAAATACAGCATTTAAATAATCCAGTAGATATATCGGTTAAGCCAATTGTTAAGCAATATCTTGGTGCCGTAAAGAAGGTAAAAAAAGAAGGAAACCGTTTTTATTTTTCAGATGGAGATGCGCGGGTAGAAGTCAGGGTAGTGAGCGATGATATTATCAGGGTTCGGCTTGCCCCACATGGCGTTTTTCTGGATGATTTTTCTTATGCTGTGCCGGAGGTAGATCAAAAGGTTTCTGTTTTTAAAATGCAGGAGCATGAAGATCACTATACTATATCCACACATTCAATTACCTGTAAAATTGAAAAAGAAAATTTTCATATATCTTTTTCGGATAATATTACCAATTTAGTAATGGTAGATGAAGCCAATTCGATGCATTGGGAAGAGAATGTTGATTTTGGTGGCTACTATATTTATGCAACAAAAAAATGCCATCCGGAAGAAAATTTCTTTGGTTTAGGCGATAAATCCGGAAACTTCAACCTTCGTGGTCGCCGTTTCGAAAACTGGAATACCGATGCCTATTCTTTCGGCTGGAATCAAGATCCGCTTTACCGGACAATCCCATTTTATATCGGATTACATAATCAGGCCGCTTACGGTATTTTCTTTGATAATACTTTTAAATCTTATTTTGATTTCGGTGGCGAAGATGTGAACAAAACAAGTTTTTGGGCAGATGGCGGCGAATTACAGTATTATTATATTCACGGGCCACACATTATGGATGTGGTAAAACGGTATGCCAGCCTTACCGGAACACACCCTATGCCACCAAAGTGGACGCTCGGTTACCAGCAATGCCGCTGGAGTTACTACCCCGAAACCAAAGTAAAAGAAATTGCCAAACAGTTCAGGGATCGTAAAATTCCTTGTGATGCCATCTATCTGGATATTGATTACATGGATGGCTACCGCTGCTTTACCTGGAACAAAAAATATTTTCCTGATCCACGCAGAATGATTAAAGAACTGGCTGCAGATGGATTTAAAACGGTAGTAATGATCGATCCCGGTATTAAAGTAGACGATGATTATTGGGTATTTAAAGAAGGAAAAGACAATAAATACTTCTGCAGAAGAAGTGATGATTATTTTATGGAAGGCCATGTATGGCCAGGCCGCTGCCAGTTTCCAGATTTTACCAACCCAAAAGTAAGAAAGTGGTGGGGTAAATTATACGAAGAGTTGGTAGATATGGGCGTTGCAGGCTTCTGGAATGACATGAATGAACCTGCTGTTTTTGGTTCGGGCACTTTCCCGAATGATGTTCGGCATAATTATGATGGCTACCGTGGTTCTCACCGGAAAGCACATAATGTTTATGGTATGCAGATGGTTCGCTCCACCTATGAAGGGTTGAAAAAATTAATGCGCAATAAACGTCCGTTTACCATTACAAGAGCTGGTTATTCGGGGATGCAGCGTTATGCAAGCGTTTGGACAGGCGATAACATCGCTACATGGGAACACCTCAAAATTGGAAATATTCAGTGCCAGCGTCTATCAGTTTCTGGCGTGCCGTTCTGCGGAACAGATATTGGCGGTTTTAGTGGTGAACCAGATGGTGAATTATTTACCCGTTGGATTCAGCTGGGAACTTTTTCGCCATTTATGCGTGCACACTCTGCCGGTGATACAGCAGAACGGGAGCCCTGGAGTTTCGGCGAATTTTTCGAAGACATTAACCGTAAATTCATTGAGCTGAGGTATCGCCTGATGCCTTACCTGTATTCTGTTTTCTGGGAGCATCACCGTTACGGCTTCCCGATATTGAGGCCATTAGTAATGCTCGAGCAGGAGAATATCAGCAATAGTTTCCGTCAGGATGAATTTTGTTATGGCGATAAATTATTGATCTGTCCTGTTTTAGAGCAAGGCGCAATTTCAAGACAAGTTTATCTCCCGAAAGGAACCTGGTATAACTTCTGGACCAACGAAGTTTTAGAAGGCGGAAACGAATACACTATTGAAGCAAAAATCGACAGTATGCCTATTTTTGTGAGGGCAGGCTCAGTTATTCCAGAGTATCCGGTGATGCAGTATGTTGATGAAAAAGCGATTACCGAAGTTTCGCTGAACATTTACAGCAGCGATTATGAGGTAAACTCTTACATGTACGAAGATCATGGAGATACCTTTGCTTTCGAGCAGGATATTTATCTGGAAAAGAAGTTTACCGTAAAAGCGGATGCAAACGGATTAAAAGTAAACCAAAGAATAGAAGGACTTTATACCCCTAATTATGAGTTTTACGCCTGCCAGATAATGGGCTTAAAATTCCAGGTGAAAAAGATCATTATTAATGATAAAGAAGTAACCGATTATGTTATGGATGATCAAAATGTGCTTCATTTCAAATGCCTCAAAAACTTCAGCGATATACAGATTTTAAGTCTGTAAATCTTTTAGCCCCAAATTCTGTTTAGCTTTTGGGGCTAATTACATCTAGCCTAATTACTATGCCAGCAAAAAAAGTTTCCAATAAAATTATAGCCGCACGTCCAATAGATATCAGTAAGCCAGTTTGGGTATATAGCCTGTTTACAGATTATGATATTGATCTTTTTTCGGTTGGAAAGCATTTCAGGTTATATGAAAAAATGGGTTCCCACCTCATTACCATTGATAAGACGAGTGGAACATATTTTTCAGTATGGGCACCAAATGCGAAAAATGTTGGGGTAGTTGGCAATTTTAATCATTGGGATAAGGTTACACATCCACTTTACAAAAGACAGGATAAGTCTGGAATTTGGGAGGGATTTATACCCGGCATTGCTAAGGGAGAAGTGTATAAATATTTTGTTAAAGGATACGATGATTCTGAACACTTAAAAGGCGATCCATATGCCCGGAAGTGGGAACATCCACCGCAAACGGCTAGCGTAGTCTGGGATACAGATTACGAATGGAAAGACAAATCCTGGCTTGCAAAAAGAGCGAAGATTAATGCACTTGATCAGCCGATTTCTGTGTATGAATTGCATTTGGGTTCATGGGAGCGTGATCCGGAAAACCCAAAACGCGTATTAAATGCCAGAGAAGTTGCCGAAAGGTTAGTGCCTTATGTTAAAGAAATGGGTTTTACCCATGTGGAGCTGATGCCGGTAATGGAATTTCCTTATTTTCCAAGCTGGGGCTATCAGATTACCGGATATTTTGGTGCCAGTTCCCGCTATGGATCACCTCAGGATTTAATGTTTTTGATTGATGCCTTACATAAGGAAAACATTGCTGTAATTTTAGATTGGGTGCCCTCACATTTCCCGGGTGATAGACACGGGCTTTATGAGTTTGATGGAACCCACCTTTATGAACATGCAGATATGCGCAAAGGCTTCCATCCGGATTGGAAATCATATATCTTTAACTATGATCGGAATGAAGTCCGTTCATTCCTGATTAGTAATGCTATTTTTTGGTTGGATCAGTACCATGCCGATGGATTGAGGGTTGATGCAGTAGCTTCGATGTTATACTTCAATTTTTCCCGAGAGGATGTAGATGCGGCAACGAATGAATATGGCGGAATGGAAAATTTAGGAGCCATCCAGTTTCTGCAAGACCTGAATGTGGCTGTTTATGGCAATTTTGATGGCGTGCAAACCATTGCTGAAGAGAGTAGTACTTATCCTGGAGTAACGCATCCCGTACATTCAGGTGGTTTAGGCTTCGGAATGAAATGGATGATGGGCTGGATGAATGATACCTTAAAGTATTTTAAAATTGATACGCTGGCGCGGAAACATCATCATCATCAGCTAAGCTTTAGCATGACCTATGCTTTTACCGAGAATTTTATGCTCCCTTTCTCTCATGATGAAGTGGTACATGGAAAATCGCCAATGTTATACAAAATGCCAGGCGATGACTGGCAGAAGTTTGCCAACCTTCGTGCACTTTACGGTTATATGTTCACACATCCCGGAGCGAAGTTGCTGTTTATGGGTAACGAGTTTGGCGATACCAGTGAATGGAACTTTACCCAATCATTAGACTGGCATTTACTTCAATACCCAGGGCATAAAGGAATGCAGGAAACGGTTAAAGCTTTAAACTTTTTATATCGAAAAGAACCTGCACTTTATCATTTTAATTTCAGCTATGAAGGTTTTGAATGGCTTGATGCAGATAACACAAACGAATCTGTTTATGTGTTCATGAGAAAAGGACCAAAAGCCAAAGATACTTTAGTAATTGCGATTAACTTAACTCCGGTTGTCCGGGAGGATTATCGCATCGGAGTACCATTTAAAACCAAATGGAAAGAAATTTTTAATACCGATGATATTGTTTACTACGGAAGTGGAATCAATAATAAAGGAGATATCATCCCGAATAAAGAAGGATACAATAATCAGGATTATTCAATTAATATTACTTTACCACCTCTGGCCGTAACCATCTTCAAAAGCAAATAACTTTAAATAAGAAAAGCCTTCCATTACTGAAAGGCTTTCTTAAACCCTGGAGTGGAAGCTTCCAGAGAGGGTGCAAAGATACAATAATAGTTTTCTTATGCAATAGTTAGCTGAAAATATTCTGCTAAATCTTTTAAAGCTTCAATTTAATCCCTCCATTGAAGGTTCTGCCCTCTGTGTGCGTCCAAATGTCGTCGAAGGTTGGATTTAAATGCGAACCATTTACAACACTTTTGTAGCGACTCTGCCTCGTATCAGTGAAATTTTCAGCATTGATAAAGACTGATATCTTTCCAAATACCTTTTCTGCCATAAATCCAAATTCCCAGAAGGCGCTGGTGCGTTGCGTATTGTAAAGGTATTGCCGGTCGGTAAAGTAGCCCTCCAAACCTAATTTGAAGTTGCGCTCTTTCTCATAAAGTAAAGCCAGATTTAATTTATTTTTTGGCAAGAGCCTGATATTCTGGATCACAGGGAGATATTTAGCCTTTGCATCAGTAAAAGTATAACCTGCAAAAAGCTTGAAATATTCCTTAAAAATAATTTTGGCGTTTGTTTCAAAGCCCATGCTTCTTACTGGCGCTGTAGTATTTTCGAAATGAAACGTTCCATCGGGACTCTGGAGCAGAATGGTGGAGTTATTAATCTTTGTGTAAAAGAACATCTGGTTGAAACTAATCAGCCAGTCTTCACCAATAGCCGTTTTATAATTGATATCTCCGGTACCTCCATAACTGTGTTCTGCCTTCACATTATTCAGCGGAAGCAGGTTCTGATATTGAAAAGTTTCAGTTTGCTCAGTGAAAAGGGTAGGTGTTTTATAGCCTAAGCCACCACCAATTCTGGAGCTCCAGTGATCATTTATTTTATAAAGGGCAGAGATTCTTGGAAGTACAAAGGCTTCATTGTTTCGATAGAATGCATTAAAATAATTAACCAGATCTAATCGAATGCCACTTTCTAATTTAAACCGATCAGAGATATCCCAGGTTTGCTGTGCGTAAAGTCCGGCTGTTCTGGTGGTGAAATTTTTCGCCAGGCCAGGTGTCTGATTTTGCTCTGCAAATTTATCATACACCATGTTTAAACCGAAAATTAAGCTTTGGTTATTGGTGTTCTTCAGGTAGCTAATGTCAGTGTATGCATTATAGTTAGTCCCGTTAAAAGTATAATCCGGAATTGCAATATCCCGCTTAAAGTAATTGAAACTGGTTTTGATTTTTAATAAATCTGATTCGTTTACTTTATAGCCGAAATCTAAAGTCGATGTATTGCGGATACTTTTATTACTTTCGAAGTAGCGGTGATTAGCATCTGCTCCATCATTAACTACGAAAATATCACCACCCGTCCGGTTACTTTTAGTAAAGGCATTGCCTATGATTAATGTAGTCTTTTCATTTGGGTAGTAAAATAACTTCGGGTGAAGCGTGAAATCATCGGTTTTAGGCAATTCAGTAAAATCATCTTTATCTACATCGTAAGCTTTTTGGAAATTGGTTAAAGCCAAAATGCTATAACCAAATTTTCCTTTTCGCTGCATGCTAAAAGCGCCAATATTGGTTTGCCCAACGTTAGATTGATTGAGGATAAAATTAAAATCTGATTTCTCTCGGGGTGTTTTCGAAATAAAGTTCACCACTCCGGCTATTGCACCTGCGCCGTAAAGAGTAGATGACGGGCCTTTGATAATTTCCACTTGAGCAAGGTCTAGTGGTGGGATTTCAAGAATACTCAAGCCGCTGGCAAAATTCCCAAAGCTTGCATAGCCATCTTTTAGTAATTGCGTATACCGGCCATCAAGGCCTTGAATTCTAATACTTGCGTTAGCACTTGTTGCGGATGTTTGCTGAACGGCAATCCCAGTACTTTCATGCAAGATCATCGAAACATTGGCGGGGCGCATGTTGCTTTTTTCATCAATCTCTTCCAGTTCGATGGTTTCTACCCGTGTAGGGGTGTTTTGAATGGTTCTGCTGGTTCTGGTAGAAGAGACTATGACCTCTTCGAGCTCATCTGCTGCCGGTTCCAGTAGAATCTCGTAAACAGTGTTCTCGGTTAAAGGAAAGGTTAGCTTTAAAAGCTGTTCCTCGAAGCCCACATTCCTGATCAGGATGGTTTGGTTGCCGTTTGGAACATTCGAGAAAAATGCAGTACCATCTGCCTCTGTCTTTGATAAAAGGTTTGTGCCTTTGATCAGGAGGGTTGCATTGGCAAGTACCGTTAGATCTGCCTTATTTTTAACTGATATTTTTAAACTATTTTGTGCGTAGGCACCTGCCACACATAAGAATGTGCATAGCAATAATGTTATTTTTTGCATCTGAATATTATGAATTGAATAAATAGATCAGGATGGCTGATCGCTATTTGAATCGGTTACCCGATGAAATTTTTATTCACTTTTGGCGGTTGCCAGATGTTTCGGCTAAAATCCGTTGCTTTTCTACTTTGATAGCCTGATTTAACTTTATCAGCAGTTATAAATTTGAGAATGGAAATTGAAATATCAGTGTTAACGCTAACTACCGGCTGTCCACAACAGTTGCAGGTGCAGAGGGGAGAACAGTTGTCATTGTCTGGTACGGCTTGATTTTTTGATACTTTTGCCTGCGTTGTAGCCTGATTATTTTGAGCACTATCCAAACGGTCTTCGCAGGTAATGCAAGACAGTAACAGGATGGAAAAACTTAAAAAGTAAACTAGAATTTTCATGCTCAAGGCAAATGTACGAAACAAGATCGAATCTTTTAGGGCCAAATCAAGGTAGCGTAAATAGAGAATTAATTGTTGATCGATGTTTCATTTGGATACATTTAAATCGGCCTATTTCACTTAATCAACTCGCATTCCGTTTGGTTGTTCGATATATTTTTCTAAAAGAGAACAAATGCAATTCTCTTAGTGTTAGGGTTTTATACCGATCAATTATGCACGTGTCATTAAGCGAATTAAAGCAACGAGAAGAAGATTCAGGGTTAAGTGTTTGGTTATCGGATCAGGAAATCTTCTTTGAACGTTTAAGAAGCCACGATCCTGATGCATTTAGGTGTTTATATAAAGATTACGCTGCCGCGCTTTATGGGATGGTACTGAAGCGAGTGGCTGATCGGCAGGCAGCAGATGACATACTTGAAAAAATATTTCTTGAAGTATGGACCTCAATTACTTCTTTCGACGAAACAAAAATGAAACTCTTCATCTGGTTAAGTAGAATGGCAACTAAACAAATTAACTGCTATTACTTTATGCATAATGAAATTGAAATCCAATAGTTAATATTAAAACATATGCTCAATTTTTCACACAATTATACGTAATAAGGAACAAATTAAACCAGCCATTGGTATTCGTAAGTCAATGAGGTAACTTTAACTCAAGTTAGAATTGAAACTCGGGACGGTTTAGATTTAAACTAAAAGCTTTTCGCAAGAAAGGCTTTTTTTGTTTGTGGTGATATTAGGAAATAATAAAGTTTAATCTATTGCTTAATGCCTTGCCAATAGCGACTGTGGGTAATTACGCTAAACTTCGCTGCTACTGATCAAAATGAGTTATGAAGCGCTGAAGCTTTTGTCTGTAATTATCCCACAAAAATTTCGTTTATCTGCGATTTTTCAAATTCCTGTAAAAAGAAAAAGGAGACCTCATCCAAGCGTCTCCTTTTTTTCTAACCAAATATAAACCTGTTATGAGCCAGGCTTTGTCTTTAACCCTCCATCTAAATGTTATTTTTCAGGAGAATGATTTATCTTTTTTATTCGAATAAACATCGTCTTGTTTATTACTCTACAAATATAGTAAAAAAAATGATAGTGTAAAAAATACACTATGAAATTTTTATATATTTATTTTGTCATTTTTTATTTGAGGTGTGTTTTATAAGCAAATGCTCGCCTAAAACCCCTGCGTTGCGAATATACATCGAAAATATGTTAAGTAAATGTTAAATTTTAATAAAAAAGAGGATAATAGGGGTGGTTTTTGTTGGTAAATTAACTTTCAGTTCATTAAATGTAGTCCTTAAGTGTTTTTTAGTGAATTTTATTTAATAATATATGTTTTTGGATTATTATTTTGAGTGTTCTGTGCTTTTCTGCTGATAAATTAAAACCTTTTTATTAGTGAAATTTCTGTTTAAAAAGAAAAAGCGACAAATGCCAAAGACATTGTCGCTTTTAAACTACTTTATTTAGCTTTACGGCTATTTAATATTATAAACTTGCGTAGTATTCTACGAATTTAGCAAGTGCAGATGAATATCCCCACTCGTTATCATACCATGAAACAACTTTAACGAAGTTATCATTTAATGAAATACCAGCTTTCGCATCGAAAATTGAAGCATGATCATCACCAATAAAGTCAGATGATACCACTTCATCTTCAGTGTAAGCCAATACGCCTTTCAACTCACCTTCAGAAGCAGCTTTCATTGCAGCCTTAATTTCTTCGTAAGTTGCAGCTTTTTCTAAACGAACAGTTAAATCAACTACAGAAACATCAGCCACAGGAACGCGGAATGACATGCCTGTTAATTTACCTTTTAATTCAGGTAATACCATACCTACTGCTTTTGCCGCACCAGTTGATGAAGGAATGATGTTAGAGAAACCACCACGTCCGCCTCTCCAGTCTTTAGCCGAAGGACCATCTACTGTTTTTTGAGTTGCAGTTACCGCGTGAATAGTACTCATTAAACCTTCAACGATTCCGAAGTTGTCGTTTAATACTTTAGCGATTGGCGCTAAACAGTTTGTAGTACAAGATGCATTAGAAACAATAGTTTGATCTGCTGTTAATTTATCATGGTTAACACCCATTACGTAAGTAGGGATGTCGCTATCTTTAGCCGGAGCAGAGAAAACAACTTTTTTAGCACCAGCAGCGATGTGTTTTTCAGCATCAGCGCGGGTTAAAAATAAACCTGTAGATTCAATTACTACTTCAACACCAACTGCATCCCATTTCAAGTCGGCAGGATTTCTTTCTGCAGTTACACGAATGGTTTTACCATTAACTACTAAGTTACCATCTACAACTTCAATTGTACCATCGAATTTACCGTGTGTTGTATCATATTTTAACATATAAGCCATATAATCTGGCTCGATCAAATCGTTAATTGCTACAATTTCTAATCCTCTTTTTAATGCGGCTCTGAAAACCAGTCTGCCGATACGGCCAAAGCCGTTTATTCCAATTTTGCTCATTGTTTTTGTTAATTAGTGTAATGTTTTAATAAATTTAGTATTGGTTCTTTAATAATGGTCTTAATTTTAAGGTTATGCCTTTCGGCAACCACTTGCAGCTGATCTTCCAATTCGGCAGCCACCTTTCCAACGAAATGTAGATCCTCATCATGATATTTAATAACCATGGGTAAGATGTACGTTTGGAAATATCGTTCAAATCCCTCATCAATTAATTTGAGGATGTACTCGTGTTTTATGTTTTGCGTAAAAAAATCAAAAAAAGAAGTCAAAAACACATTCGCCTGTGGTTTATTATATATTCTTTCTAAAATTTGAGGGCGATCCAGGTTAAAGTTTCTAATAAATTTAACCTCCAGTTCTTCTGGCAATTGTTTACTTAAAAAACTTTTAAGCAGCATTTTTCCGAAATAATTTGAAGATCCTTCATCACCCAGGATATATCCAAGGCCAAAGTTATTACTCATTAATTTTTTACCATCGAAATAGGCAACGTTAGAACCACTTCCCAGCATGCCTACTATGCCCGGCTGATCATAACAAGCGGCCTTTGCCGCACCAAACAGATCATTTTCTACCAAAACTTTGCTGTATCTAAAAAATGATGATAAAGTCTCTGCAAGTTCATCTTTCCGGTCTGCAGAAGAAGCTCCTGCTGCGAAAAAATAAATCTTTTTAATATTTTCTGCGTTGTTTACCAGAACAACTTTTTTGTTCAGGATTTGCAAAATCATTTTAGGATCAACAAAAGTCGGATTTATTCCTGTCGTGTTGCAGTGTGCTACAACTCGACCATTTTGTGTTAATTTCCAAAATGCGGTCCTCGATCCACTGTAAACAACTGCTACCATATAATTATATAGATAAAACTTCAGTCATTTCCATTAGATCTGGTTCGAGCTTAAAGCTGTGTGCTGTTAATGCCTCTGTAATACTTGTTAGCTTAATCGCATTACCGTGTAAACCTACCATCTGTTCCGTTTCCCCAGCAATTAATGCATTTACTGCTGCAAAGCCAAGTCTGCTCCCTAAAATACGATCGAAGCTGCTCGGGCTTCCACCTCTTTGCAAGTGCCCGAGGATGGTTACTTTAGTATCGTAATGATCGAAAGTTTCCTTTACCTTTTTTGCGATATCGTAGGCACCACCTTGTTTATGTCCTTCAGCTACTATTACAATGCTGGATGATTTTTTAGTTGCGGCACCCAAAGCTAGTTTGGTAATCAGTTCATCCACACTGGTTGCTCTTTCTGGCAATAAAACAGCTTCTGCACCGCTTGCAATAGAACTTCTAAGTGCAATACAACCAGAATCTCTTCCCATTACTTCAATAAAAAACAAACGGTCATGTGCATCTGCAGTATCTCTGATTTTATCTATCGCTTCAATTACGGTATTGATCGCGGTATCGTAACCTAAAGTAAAGTCAGATCCAACCAGGTCGTTATCAATTGTTCCGGGAATTCCGATTACCTTAACGCCAAAAGTTTCCGAAAAACGTTTTGCGCCGGTAAAGGTTCCATCTCCGCCGATCACCACTAAACCATCAATGTTATTTTTCTTTAAGTTTTGGTAAGCAGTTTGTTGTCCTTCTTCTGTTTTAAACTCTAAACAGCGTGCAGTTTTTAATATGGTTCCCCCTAAGTGTAAAATATTACTTACAGATCGGGCGTCCATTGGTTTTATGTTGTCTGTGATAAGTCCCTGGTAACCTTGCATAACACCAAACATATTAATGCCATGGTAAATTCCGGTACGAACAACAGCTCTGATTGCGGCATTCATTCCTGGGGCATCGCCACCAGAAGTAAGTACAGCTATATTTTTAATATTTGGCTCCATCTATGATACGAATATAGTGTGTAATTTTTACACTAAGTAATTTTTTTTATTTTTTTTACTTAATATTGAAAGTCATACCTTTATCTGCTTAAAATAACTAAATTTTACCTTGGAACAAATTTTACCTCATTTAGATTCAGTATTCTCGATAGATTGCGTTTTGTTTGGATTTGATGGTAAGGAACTAAAAATCTTACTCATCGAAAGAAATGAAGAACCATTTAAAGATTGGTGGGCTTTGCCCGGTAATATTGTTGGTGCAGATGAAAGTCTGGATCAATCCGCTTCTCGTATCCTTTATGAACTTACTGGTTTACGTGGTATTTACATGGAGCAATACTATGCTTTTGGAGATCCTGGGAGGCACCCGCAAGGTAGGGTAATCACACTGGCTTACTATGCTTTGATCCGTTTAGGTGGTGATAAGGAACTTCGTCCGATTAGTACCTACGCCAAACGTGCCAACTGGTTACCCATTAAAGATTTACCCAAACTCGCCTTCGATCACCAGAAAATCTACGATAAGGGTTTAGAAAAAATAAAACGGAGGATTAAACACCAGCCAATTGCTTTTGAGTTGCTGCCGGAAAAATTTACCTTAACTCAATTGCAACATGTTTATGAGTTGATTCTGGGTAAAAAGCTGGATAAGCGTAACTTTAGGAAAAAGATTGTCAGCTTTGGTGTGTTAAAGGAGTTGGATGAAAAACAAAAAGGTGTTTCTTATCGCGCTGCAACACTCTATCGTTTTGATAAACGCAGATACGCCAAGTTGTTTGGTAAAGAAATTTCGTTTTAGCAGAAGCAACGAAGGGGAGCAAAGAGTAAGGAGCAAAGAACAAAGAACAAAGATCAAAGAACAAGGATTAAGGAGCAAAGATTAAAGATTACACTGCTATATTAGAAGCAAAAGGTCCCGATTGAATTTTCAATCGGGACCTTTTGCTTTTATAGCCTCCAGACTGTAGACTTATGACTCAAGACTCCCAACTAAGGACTCTCAACTCAAAACTAACCTTTCTTAGCAGCTTCTAAATGGTAGTGAACCAAATCATCTATAGGTGAGCGGATAATTTTACCAACTCCCATTTCATAGCGATCGGCAACAATACTTAAAATATCGCGGAAGCTATAACCTACAGAACCTACACAATTTAATTTGTGGTCTTTATAGTTTGGATAGTGAATAACCAATGCTTCGAAGAATGAAGTAAAAGCATAATCTATTGTGCTGAATGCATAATCTTCATAGTTGTCTTTAAAATCGTATAAGAATTTACTGAAACTTGCACAGAAACGGTTCGGCAATGGTTTGTTATAAATGTTATCGAAAATATCTTCGTTGGTTAATGCATAATTATCGTAGAAAGCCTCACGTAAACCCTTCGGCATGTAACCTTTCATGTAATCACTTAAAATGCGTTTTCCGATGTAAGAACCGCTACCTTCATCACCCAGGAAGTAACCTAAAGAATCGATATTTAAGGTAATGTCATTTCCATCATACAAGCAGGAGTTGGTACCTGTTCCTAAGATAGCAGCAAATCCTGGCTCGTTTCCAAGAAGTGCCCTGCAAGACGCCAGTAGATCATGACCAACAAAAATTTCTGCATTTGTAAAAATCTGTTTCATGGCATCAGCCACTATTTTTACATTACCTGGGGTAGAACATCCAGCGCCATAATAATAAACGGCAGTCAGTTTTTCTCTTTCCAAGTGGTCTGGAAGAGTTTCGTTTAATGATTTTACAATGTATTCTCCTTTTGAAAAATATGGATTGTAACCCTCGGTGTTAAAGTAAATTTTTCTGCCGGCCTCGTTAATCAGACACCAGTTTGTTTTGGTTGATCCACCGTCTGCAATTACTATCATTTTATTTATTTTTGGTTTTAGCACGATAAAAGTATAAAAACTCTTATATTTTGTATCCTTTTTTTTAATAATTTTTTAACAATTTATTGTTGTTGAAATTTAAGTGTGTAAAAAATACACTATATAGGTGCTTTAATCGCCTCAAAACCCTAATATTATACTCGGAAGGGCATTGGTCTTTTTTTTAAACGTCAGCAATATTTTACAAATTTAATGCAAATGAATAACAACTTTTTAGATTTTAGGAGTGATACCGTAACCAGACCAACAGCTGGTATGCTGGATGCCATGATGAGTGCGAAGGTGGGTGATGATGTTTTTGGGGAGGATGAAACCGTGATTGCTTTGGAAGAAAAACTTTGTAACACCTTCAATATGGAAGCTGGTTTATTTTGTCCTTCAGGCACGATGACGAACCAAATTGCCATTAAGTGTTTTACACAGCCAATGGATGAGGTAATTTGCGACCAAACTGCCCATGTTTACCGTTATGAGATTGGTGGAATTGCCTTCCACTCCGGCGCATCGGTGAGGTTGCTTCATGGAGAAAGAGGAATTTTAACACCCGAATTAATTGAGCCAGAAATTAATGAAGACAATATTCATTACCCAAATTCCAGCTTAGTCGTGCTGGAAAATACGGTGAATAAAGGGGGCGGGAAATGTTATGACCTGACGCAAATTGCACCTATTCATCACTTATGTAACATTAAAGGTTTGAAACTTCATTTGGATGGCGCGAGAATCTTTAATGCTTTGGTTAAAACTGGCGACAAAGCACGAGACTATGGAAAGTATTTCGATGGCATCTCGGTTTGTTTATCTAAAGGGCTCGGGGCACCTGTTGGATCTGTACTTTTAGGCAGTAAGGAGATGATCAGAAAAGCACGTAAACTTAGAAAAGCGTTTGGAGGTGGAATGCGTCAGGCTGGGTTTTTAGCTGCTGCGGGTATCTATGCACTGGATAATCATGTAGAACGGCTAAAGGAAGATCATCAACATGCACATGCATTGGCCGAAGCATTGTTAAACACCAAGTATGTCATTTCTGTATTGGCTGTAGAAACCAATATTGTAATCTTTGAAGTAGCAGCCGGAACAGCAGAAAAAGTTGTGCAGCAATTAAAAGAAAAAGGATTACTTTGTGGTACAACAAGTGCCAGTACGGTCAGGTTGGTAACGCATCTGGATCTAAGCCCTGCCATGATTGATCGGGCGATTGAAATCATTTTGCATTTATAATAGTAACGCACTTTTTTTGGGAAAAAAGCGTATTTTTGTGTACACATTTGTGTATTATTATTGTAATTATGAAAATAGTATCCACCAGGGAATTTAGAAACGGAGCCAAAACTTATTTTGAATTAGCAGAAAAAGAGAGGGTAGCAGTAAAGCGGGGTAAAAAATTCGTTAATCTAATTGTGACCAGCGAGCCTGATTCTCAGTTTTTTAGTGAGGAGTGGGTGAAAGAGTTTTTGGCTATTCCTGAAGAATATCGTTGTAATCCCTTCGATATTAGTGCAAGTGGTGATTTATACTGGGCAGATAAAAGAAATATTGAACAGATCAAAGAAAGAATTGGAAGTGTCAGCACAAATGATGCTGTTAAGATTTCTTCTGCTGATAATTTGAAATCGCTATTAGATTCTCTATGATATATGCCATTAGTTTTCACCCTCAGGCATTAGATGATATTAAGAAACTGAAAAAAACAGATAAAAACGGATTTAAAAAACTGGAAAGTCTGTTAGCGGAATTGCAAGTTCATCCATACACAGGAACTGGTAAGCCCGAAAAGTTGAAGTATGATCACTCTGGATTATGGTCTCGCCGAATTAATCAGAAACACAGACTTATCTATACGGTTAATGACGATGAGGTTCGGGTGTTTGTTGTATCTACACTAGGGCACTATGGTGATAAGTAAGTTGCATTTAAATTAAAGGCATTTCAAGCTGTACGAACATTAAGCTTTTTGACTTATTTTTAGCAAGTTTAGATTAATAAAATCATCAGACGAATGGACCGAGAAGCCAGTAAACCAATAACCAAAATACTCATCGCCAACCGGGGCGAAATCGCTTTGCGTATTATGCGCTCGGCGAAAGAAATGGGAATTAAAACGGTCGCAGTGTTTTCCGAAGCAGATAGAAGCGCGCTCCATGTACGTTATGCAGATGAGGCGATCTGTATCGGTCCGGCACCATCAAACCAGAGCTACCTGGTTGGCGAAAAAATTATCGATGCCTGTAAAATAACCGGGGCTGATGCCATTCATCCAGGCTACGGATTCCTGTCGGAAAATGCTGCCTTTGCCAAGCAGGTTGCTGATGCAGGGCTAATTTTAATCGGCCCGTCTGCCGAAGCGATGGAAATCATGGGGAATAAGTTATCGGCAAAAGCAGCTGCATTAAAATACAATATTCCAATGGTTCCCGGAACTGAAGAAGCCATTACAGATGTAAACGAAGCCAAAAAAAGGGCAATTGAGGTTGGTTTTCCAATCCTGATCAAAGCTGCCGCAGGCGGTGGTGGAAAAGGCATGCGCATTGTAGAAGGTATCGATGATTTTGAAGAACAAATGGACCTGGCAGTGAGCGAAGCCACATCTGCCTTTGGAGATGGTGCCGTATTCATTGAGCGTTATGTCACTTCTCCCAGACATATCGAAATCCAGGTTTTAGGTGATCATTATGGAAATATTGTCCACCTTTTTGAAAGAGAGTGTTCGGTACAACGTCGTCATCAAAAGGTGGTGGAAGAAGCACCATCATCAATATTAACACCAGAAATTCGTGAGGAAATGGGTAAATGTGCAGTCAAAGTTGCGCGGTCTGTTAATTACACTGGTGCCGGAACAGTAGAATTCATTTTAGATCAAAATCTCGATTTCTTTTTCCTGGAAATGAATACGAGGCTGCAGGTAGAGCATCCGGTAACGGAGTTGATTACCGGTATCGATTTAGTAAAAGAACAAATAAAGATCGCAGCAGGCAAAGAACTGAGTTTCCGACAGGAAGATTTAAAAATTAGCGGACATGCTGTTGAGCTTCGGGTTTATGCAGAAAATCCAAATAACAATTTCCTGCCGGATATTGGCGTACTTGAAATTTACAAAACCCCAAAAGGGAACGGTGTTCGGGTAGATGATGGCTTTGAACAAGGCATGGAGATTCCGATTTATTATGATCCTATGATTGCCAAGTTGATTACTTATGGTAAGGATAGGGCAGAAGCCATTGCCAGAATGGTGAGGGCCATAGTAGAATATGAGATTACCGGGATAGAAACTACCCTTGCATTTGGTAATTTTGTGATGCAGCACGAAGCCTTTAAAACTGGAAATTTCGATACTCATTTTGTATCTAAATACTTTAAGCAAGATGAAATTAAGCCTGTAAATAATGACGAAGCGTTGATTGCTGCCATTGTTGCTGCTAAATTTTTTCAGAAAAGCGTATCGAAAGGGGAGCCTAAGCAAGCTACCCAATCGTCGAACTGGAGAAAAAATAGATTGAAATACTAATTTGTTAATCCTTAAATAGTAAGGATCTAAACTTAAAAACTAACGAGATAAATCATGTTTACCGGAATTATAGAAACGCTGGGCGAAGTTACCGCCATCCAAAACGACCATACCAACATTCACTTAACCATATCATCTGCCATCAGCCACGAATTAAAGATCGATCAGAGTGTGGCGCACAACGGCGTTTGCCTTACTGTTGTGTCGTTATCAGATACGTCTCATACGGTTACAGCTATAGATGAAACCCTCAATAAGACAAGCTTAGGAAATTTAAAAGTTGGAAGCCGCATAAATCTGGAACGTTGCATGCAGATGAATGCCCGTTTAGATGGGCATATTGTTCAGGGACACGTAGATCAAACTGCGGTTTGTATTAAAAGAGAAGAACTAGATGGCAGCTGGGAATACCGGTTTAGATATGATAGCACCTCTGGAAATGTCACTGTAGAAAAAGGCTCTGCTTGTGTAAACGGCATCAGTTTAACAGTTGTTAATTCTACTGCAGATGAATTTTCTGTTTTCATTATTCCATATACTTTCGAGCATACCAATTTGCAGGAAGTTCAGGTGGGTGATACCGTAAACCTGGAATTTGATATTATTGGGAAATACGTGGCCAGATTGATGAATAGGTAGCAAAAGTTAACTTAGGCGGTACTAGCCTGACAAGTGATATTGTAAAGTTAACTTTCGTTTAGAGATGAAAGCAGTTTGATAATTCAATTACTTTCATCTATTTTTTTACCAATTTATAAAAGGGAAACTTACAAAGTTATTTTGCTTTACGGATATAAACATATTCAACTGTGTGTGTAATGTTATTAATCTGATGGGTAGCAATATTTCTCAATTCGTTATTTACAAGGTTGAAAACTGATGTAGAACTTCCATTTTTCAGTGATATTTCGTTGCCTGTTCTCGAATAGGTTTGTTCCGGTGAGTTCCAATAATCGCAGGCTGGCCCGCCGGCAGAAAAACGGTAAGTGCCATCGTTTAAAAAGGTAAATTTCACTTCAGCGCCTATACAACCACTTTGCACTATCCTGTAATTGGTTTCTAACTTTCCATTTACTGTCATGGCCGGCGTTACGGTTGCGGTTGATAATGTCCAATCGTAATTGGTAAGATCATTATTGCTTCCATTGTTTTTTTTACAAGCGAAGGTGAGGATGATGGCGAAAATAAAGAGTAGTTTTCTCATTTGTTTTTGATTTTCTTTAAAACGCATTAAAGATTAGTTACGCTACAAGAGTTTTGTTAATTATTTTTACGATGAAGACTCGCTTGCAGGATCTTAAATGTGTTTTTGCCTCAGATGGATGGTTTTGAGCTTTCGAGTGATGCCGTTTTGAAAATAACGATTAATGCTTTAATATTGCAGCTTTGGTAGTTATGGTTCTCTGTTGGCCTAACTTTTATTGCGTATAATAAATTTAGATGTACAGTAAAGATGAAGCCGCCAGGTCAAGGCAGCAATTTTGGATTAGTTTCGGACAGTACATGAAACCTGTTCCTTCGGCAAGTGGGAGCACCGTACACTGGATTAATTACAAAACAGGCGTCAAAAATATCTTCTTTAAAATGGAAGTGGATAATAAAAAGGCCAGTATCGCTATTCAGCTGAGCCATCCAGATCCGGATATTCGCCATTTAATTTTTGATCAGTTCGAAGAATTTAAACTGATGTTTACTAATACTGTTGGAGAAGAGTGGGACTGGATAAGAGATTTTACCGACGAATATGGTAAAACCATTAGTCAGATTTCGCTTTCTTTAACAGACGTAAGCATCTTCAATCAACAACATTGGCCCAAACTCATTTCCTTTTTTAAGCCTAGAATTATTGCCCTTGATGATTTTTGGGATAATGTTAAACCAGTTTTCGAAGACCTGGTTTAATCAGCAGGACTTAACTGGGCAATGCGATCTTTCGTAAACTTTATTTCTTCCTGATCATCTACCGGGTTAGGCTTTGTTTTAAGGTATAGTTGATAATAATTAAGCGCAGATTTCCGCTGGTTTAATTTAGTATCGTGAAGTCTGGCCAGGCGATAATAGAGGACTGGGTTGGCTTTAAATTGCAAACCTTTTTTATAAGCTGAATTCGCCAGCGCAAACTGACTATTTTCTTCATATACTAAACCCAAGAGCGCATAATAACTTGCTGTATTAGGAGAGATCGCTTCATCAATTGTTTTTTTGGCATAAACGGCAGCCATTTTATAGTTTTTTAAGTGTCGATAACTTAAGCTGGTATAATATAAAGTGTTCTCATTCTGCATGAGCAATTTTTCAAGTAAGGTAAAAAGCTTAAGTGCTTTATCATATTTTTTAGTATAATAATAGGCTTTGGCTACATCTTTAATTACACCGGCATCCGTTCCATCCCGCATTAATATTTCTCCGGCGGTAATTACTTCCTGATACTTTTTTAATTGATTGGCGATTGGAAGCTTCGCCCGCTGCAATACAAGATTCTCACTGTCAGCTTTAATTGCAATATTGAGCACCTCATAAGCCTGGTCATAATTTTGGGAAATGGAATGCACTTCGGCCAGGTCGCCGGCAACGTCGCCCTCATTCGGGTTAATCTGATTTGCTTTTAGCAAGTAAACATATCTTAAAGAATCTTTGGCAGATGGATACAGATTCGAGAGGAGCTTATAAACGTTAAAATTATTACTGTCTATTTTTACAATCTTGCCGTAATATTTTTTCGCCTTATCGTTGTTGCCACGTTTGGTGCTGATATTTCCAAGGCTAAAAAGAATTGGCAAACTTTGAGGTTGTTTCTGGTAAGCTCGGTGATAATACTTTTCAGCTTCGCCATTGTTGCCAGCCATTAGAAAACAATAGGCGATCTGCGTTAAGGCTTTTATGTCCTGAGGATCCTCACCGAAAACACTTTTTAGATATACTGCAGCATCTGCATAGTGCTGGCTCTGGTATAAATCAAACAACTTGTCTTTATCTACAACTGCCTCATTTTGTGCATGGCAGAAAGACGAAAATACAATGAATAGAAGAAGTGTGCCAAATTTTTTCATAACCTTAATATTTTAAACTAATTTATTAGTTGTTTTCGGTTATTCCAAATTAGAATGGAAGATCAGGTAAATAAAACAAATTGAAGGCGAGTGGGTTTATAAATAGAACAGTATAAAATTTAAAAAATTAGAACCTATGAATACTTTAAAGAAATTCGAATTGATGGAAAAAATTGTGCGTGAGTTGGAGGATTTACAGAACTCGCAAACGGCACTTATCCAAAAGATTGGTAAGATCGAAGTTGACAATATCGAACTGGGTGATGGCAGGTTGGAAAAAGATTTACCAGATATTCATCAAAATTTAGCTGATAACTTAGATACTATTTCAGGAATTTTAGATTACTTTGCAGGCAAAACACAAAATTTTGGCGATAAAAACAATGTTGATGCCTTGAAAGAACAAGAAGCAATCAACAATGCCACAAGCTAATTAACTTTAACTCAATTTTTATGAAATCTTTATCATTAACTATTGCCTGTTTATTTGTATGCTTCTTCGCAAGTGCACAGATATTACCAACTTTCCAGCTAGGCGTTAAGGCCGGAGCCAATTTTTCAAAGTTTGATAGCGAGAACACGTTTAGCAGTGATAACCGTGCAGGCTTTTACGGTGGTTTATGGGCAAGGATTGGTGGCGCAGGTGTTCACTTCCAGCCAGAACTTTACATTTCCGGTAAGAAAACGAATTTAGTTAGTGAGTCAACAGGCCAGGTAAACAAAGTAAGCTTTACCAGTTTAGACGTTCCATTATTAGTTGGAACAAAAATTGGTGCATTGGGTGTTGGCGTTAGATTAAACACAGGTCCGATGGTTTCATTTATTCTGGATGAAAGTCAAAGTTTTAGCCAGGCTACTGGAAATGTCTTCAATGGCAACTTTAAAAATCAGGCATTTGCTTGGCAATTTGGTGCAGCGCTTGACATTAAAAAATTAAGTATTGATGCCCGTTATGAACTTGGTTTATCTAAATTGAACAAAGCCGGATATCCGGGAACGAAATTGAATTTGTTTACAGTAGGTTTAGGATATAGAATTTTCTAATCGGATAATTAATTTTATCCACTAATGAAAAGAGCGGACATTACATCCGCTCTTTTTTTATGGCGTTTTTTCGGTATCGATTTCTGTCAGCTCATAAGCGTACGATCCTTTTTTAGGGATAATTGGGGTTTCTCTGCCGATACTTAAAGCCTTAATATAAGATGCACCAAAGTAAAAGATCAGCGAAGAATAAAATACGAAAAGCATAATTACGATAATAGAACCTGCCGATCCGTAGATATTACTGATATTGCTTAAAGGCAATAGAATTCTTAAAATGTATTTTCCGGCAGTGAACAAACAGCCAGTAAGCAAGCCGCCAGAAAAGGCTGCTTTCCAGGTTGGTCTGCCATTGGTTAAAAACCTGAAGAGCATCGTAAACCAGGTGGTTACTATAATTACAAAAATGATCTGATTAAGTATTGAAGTAAGAATTAATCCGAAAGACGGTGAATTGGTTTTCAAATAAGCGCCAATAATGGCCTGAACACTATCTGCCAGTAAACCGATGAAGAACAGAATCCCGGCAAATAGAATAATAGTCATGGATATGGCCCTTGATTTCAAAGTAGCCAATATTCCTTTTTTATCCTTTTGGCCGATGTTCCAGATCTGTTCTAAGGAATTTTTGATGACGTTAAATAGGGTAGTGGCTACAAAAAGGAAAAAGATAAAACTGAATAAGGTAATATACCAGGCCTGATCAATCCCTCTGATGTTCCGAAGGGTTAACTTGATCTGCTTAATGCTATCCTCGTCCAGAATATTGGCGAGCCGCTCAAAAATATTGGTGAATAAGGTGCGCTTATCTGTAAAAATCCCAAATAAGCGGATCAGGATAATCAATATTGGGGGTAATGCAAAATTGGTAAAGAATGCAGTAGCTCCTGCTAATCGTAACGGATCATTTTGTTGAAATAAAACAAAAGCATTTCTCCCCGTCAGGAAAAAAAAGCGTAATTCATCCGTTAGTTTTGACAGCATGTTTAGTTAAATAAAAGGCCGAAATTACTTAAAATACTTTATTTCGTTTCATTTGTATATAGATTGTTATTTAGCGACCTTTTTAAAAATCAGTAGTGTTTTATCTCCATTCAGTAACCTAAGCTCACCCTCTGTCGTTTTAGCGCCAGTTACCTGATTAATGGCTTGCATGTATGCCCGTTCTGCGGCATCTGTTTCCTGGCAGAACATTCTGGTGCTTATAACATCTTTCAATGAGATTTTTTGTTCCTTAAGTTCCAATTTGCCACCGTAACTGTTGCAAAATGATTTACCACTAATTTTTAAGCTGTCAGCGAAAACGAGCGTGGCTTTCGTAGTTGATGGAAGTGTTAAGCCAGGAAGTTCCGTTAATTCCCATTTGGTGTTCTCTAATTTTTTAATGTCGATTTTTTCCTTACATGCACTAAACAGGCCAATGATTATGGCAAGGGTAAATAGATTTTTCATAATTATTATTTTCACTGTTGCAACAATAATTAATCCAATAACTTGCTTTTGGTACCAGATTGCTTTTTATTTCAAATTATTGTAGCATTCAAATAGGTTTTGAGCATTCTTTTTAAGTAGTTAAATTCTGATTAGGATATGTTAACAGGCTATAGGCTTTAAAAAATCTCCATCAATAATCAATAATTTTACACCTTCGGCAGATACAGACCTGTGGGTACTTAAATCATCAGATACCACATAGGTCATACCTTTTAATAAGCTGAAAGTAGTTCCATCTTTCATTTCGCTTATAAAACTTCCCTCAAGACATTGTACAATATGGCCTTTTAAACACCAATGATCGGCAAGATAATCGGGAGAGTATTCTACAATTCTAACTCTCAAACCATCTAAATTTAAGGTTTGCCAGGTAGCTGTTCCCCGGGTGCCGGCATGTTTTGTTTTTTCAATTTGGGTCCAATCAATTTGGGTAAAAGGAATGCTATACATCTTATTTTGAGTCAGTAATAGGTTTGTTTCCACACAATTTAGACTAAATAATATAAAAGTGAAATTTTAATCGGAGGAAAGAAATAAAGATAATAAATTAGCAAAAAAAAGCAGAACCTCCATTCTATGAAAACGACCGTATTAGCCCTTATACTATCCGTCACTTTATTTGCATGCAAACCAGGCAAATTAGAAACTGCCTATATACCAAAAGCGTATGCAAATGATGATTTCAACGAGTTTCCAAAAGTTAAAAATCAAACATTGGAAATTATAAAGATAGAACCGGAAACGCCTGAGGGGAAGGAAAGTTTTTCTCTTAAGTTTAAGGATACAACGATTGCCATTCAGGATCATCCAAAGCCATTGGCTAATAAATTTAAGGAAGCGAGATTTATCAATACCCAGAAAACAGCGGCACTGGTTCAGGTGGAAGACGGCACAGGATTGGTTTCTCCATTTTATGTGGTCTCGTTAACGGATGGGAAAGTTGGTGTAACCAGTTTGTACAAGGAATCGAATGGTAAAAACGATAAAAAATATACGAAAGGGATACAAGAGATGAGCCTCAGCAATATTATTGTGAACAATGATTTCGCTATTGCTCTGGTAAATGGAAAAATCTATCCGATAAAAAGACAGAATGATAGCGAACGTATTCAAGGCGACTTCCTGTTCAATTCTTCAGATAAAAAAACGCTCGTCTTCGTTACAGGAAATTCCCTTTATCAGGTTAATTATCGTACAGGCGAAACGAATAATCTCACACTCCCTGCAAAAGTTGCGCAGTCTTCAAACGTTGCCGAGGAAATCAGAAGGGGATACAGCTGGGCTACTAATGCTAAGGGAACAACCTTCTTGAAGCAAAATCCAGATGAAGACCGTATTGTTGATATCAGTGAGTTTAAAAAGTAATTAATTATTTTGTAACCATCGATCTAAAGGTTAGGTTTATCCGCGGGGTAAAAACCTTTTTTGTTGGAGGTAAGCGATGTAGCCAATTTGTTTGCGTAGCATCTTTCATCTCCAACAAACTTCCATTTTCTAAAATGATACTTATAGTTTGTTTAGAGACTTTGTGTTTAAAAAGAAATTTTCTTTCCGCGCCAAAACTCATAGATGCAATGCTGGTATTTTTACCTAATGCTTTTTCATCATCACTATGGTAGGCCATGCCTTCATCTCCATTATGATAAAGGTTTAAGAGACATGAATTATATTTAGCTCCTGTATTTTCTTCGGCGGTATGTTTAAGTTGCAGAAGCTCTTTTGTCCAAGGTAGGGCATGTTTTGTAGTCTTAGAGTAGGTATAGGCATATTCATGGTCACCATACCAGGCTACCTTTCTTTTTGTAATGATGTGTTTCCCCATGATGAAAGCCTCATCATTTTTCCAATCGATGGTATTTAACAGTGCTTCGAAATAGGTGTTTGATTCTTCCACTGTAAATAATTGACCGAAATATCGCACCGTTCCATCATAAGGAAGGAGATTTTCATTTAAGCTTATTGTTGAACTGAACAAATCCATTTTTTATATGTAGTAATTAAACAGCGAGCACAGGGTCTGAAACCTGCATCAATTGCTTCCTGTTCTGATTTAAAAAACACACGGTTTTCCTTTTTCATCCGCTTGCCGGATTTACATTGAAGGCTTCCATAAATTTTCAGCTTTATGTTTCCCCCAAGGCAAATTTGCTTATTTTTTATCTTTTCGGCTAAACCTGTAGAAGATAGTTCATGGTGATTAATCATTCTATCAATAACCTGGTTTCCATTTTCGCTGCTTCCCAACCTATAATGGCCGTTTTGCGATTAGGATCCCACCGATAGCCGCCTAAGGCTCCACTTGCCTGAATTACCCGGTGGCATGGAATTAAAAACGCAACAGGGTTATCGCCAATTGCGCTACCTGCAGCTCTGGATGCCTTTGGCTGCCCAATTTCGTTCGCAATACGTCCGTAGGTAGATAAGCCACCCATTGGGATTTTTAATAGGGTTTCCCAAATTTTCAACTGAAAGTCTGTACCCTTTAAATGAAGCTTCACCTGTTCTAGTTTAGTCCAGTCATGCTGAAAGATGGCCAGCGCGTTTTGCTGAATAAGATCGGTTTTTGGCATATAGCTGGCGGCGGGGAATTTGTTTTTCAGCTGCATTAAAGCTAATTCATCATCTTCCGAGAAAACAAGGTGGCAAATTCCTGTTGGTGTTGAGGCTACAATAACAGTTCCGAATGGTGTTTCTGCAAAGCTATAATTGATCGCTAAGTTTTCACCACCATTTTTATATTCGCCAGGTGTCATTCCTTCAATAGTTACAAACAAATCATGCAATCTGCTGGTGCCTGATAAACCGGTTTGTAATGCTGTTTCAAATAGCGAAAACTGGTTTTCTTTTAAGCATGTTTTTGCGTATCCGATGCTAATATACTGTAGAAATTTTTTCGGACTGGTACCGGCCCATTCACTAAAAAGACGCTGAAAATGAAAGGGACTTAAATTCGCTTTTTCGGCAATTTCTTCAAGACTTGGCTGCCTTTTGAAATTAAGCTGAATAAACTTTATCGCTTCTGTAATTCTAGTGAAGTTAATTTCGTCTTGTGCTTTCATTCTTTTAATATTATACACAAAACTACCTCAAGAATGGAAAATATAACACCCGATAATTGCTGTGTTTTGACTATTCTAAAATAGATTTTCGATTACTATTTAACTTTGAAAATACCAGTTCAATGGGAGTTGAGTAATACTGTTATCATCCAATGAGCATTTTTCAATTCAAGAATATGCTTCTTTGTATTGAATAAAATTAGTCTGGTTATAGCAACTTTTCTTCCCTTTTTACTAATAACAGCTCTTCATCGCTAAGTGCTAAATAGCCAAATTCATAACAGAAAATATATTTTTTGCCGTTTTGAGTGTAATAAGTATGCGTATGGTAATCGAAATTAAACCCGGCAGTGAGCATTTTTTTCTTTGATACTTTTACTTTGCCATCTGGATTGAATTTAGCTAGCAATGTGCGATTTTTTTTAAGAGCCAAATTAATTCTCTTAAAAACCAATCCATTTTCATTTTTCAGGTGGTTGTTATAGCTATTTCTACAGTTATCATCACAAAATTTTTTATCGGTTCTGCCTTTTACGGCTTTACCACAGTCTAAACATAAGCGCTCCATAATAAATTAGATTAGGTATTATGGGATGATGTTTAAAACTAACTAATTTTTTTTGTAGCCAAAATAAAAATTCAAATTTTCTATTAGCTGATGTTTCAAATCAGTAAAAAAATGTAAGCTGCCGGATCTTACGTCTATGATTGATGTCATAACGATCAAAACCAGCATAATGCTCAATCACATCGAAAGATTTTGAAACTCCCTTTTTAGTTTTCTCATTTTAATCCAATTAAAAATTGCATGAAAAGGAGATCTGATATGATAACGTCCCATTGTGGTTAGATTTAAACACATACGATCGTTGTCAAAGATCACAGTAAGTTGTTTTCCCCAGGTCAGTAGCCCTGTTGGTTTGGTACATCTGATCATGTGTTGCCCGGAATCATTGATCTTTAACTCCGGATACCTCAATTTTAAAATTTCCATCAGTATAACACCGTTTGTGGTCCGGTTTTTCCCTTTAATTATTGTAAGATGATTTAGAAAATAGAGACTGCCTCTCATAAATACCCAGAAGAATACAATTAAAAAGGCTCCGATTTTAGTAATGTGATTGGGATAATGGAATAATGGTAAAATTGGGAGCGAGAGAATGATGATCCAAATCAGATTTTCATAAAGCCTGTTAAAAAATAATTCGGTATTGAAATGATATATCAACAGCGATCTTTGAATACTAAGCTTCGTATTGATTTTTTGCCTCATGAATAAATATAGACATATTCTCCTAATCTTATAAGAGTAAACGATTTGAACTGATTGTTGGGGCTATAGATTATAAAATACCTGCGAATTTCCAGATTTTTTTCTTCAACTGATTTTATCCGTTTTTAAACGTTTATAAACGACTATAAACACTTAACAACCGACTAATGCTTTTTGGTAGTTGCACCTTTGTATTGTCGGTAGCGAGAAGTTTACCGTTCATTAAACAATAAGAAACTTAAATTTAAAGATCATGGAAAGTGCAATTAACAAAGTAGTATTGAGCGGTTTTGCAGGAGCAGACGCAGAAGTTAAAAATTTATCAGGAAATCAAAGATTAGCCAGGGTAAATCTAGCCGTAAATGAGTATTATAAAAATGCATCAGGCGAAGAAACAAAAAGAACAAACTGGTTTTCGCTTACTTTTTGGAATGATAAAGCGGACCTTGCTTCGGCTCAGATTAAAAAAGGCACTAAATTAACTATAGAAGGCAAACTTATAACAGGATCATACCTGGCAAAGGATGGCACGAAAAAATTTACTACAGACATTGTGGTGAGTGAAGTAGTCATCAAAGAAATTGATTTAGTAAACTAGTTCAATGCCTAATTATATGGGATAAAGTAATCAAGCTAATCGAAGCCTGATTACTTTATCCATTAAAGTTTAATCGATGTGCCTAAATAATAGTTAATACCTGCAGCGGCATTATAGTATCTGCCACCCATAGCATTTAAATCATTTCCTAAGCTGTAGTTTTTGTTTAGAAGATTATTGATCCCGCCAAAAATTTCAAGTTTGATGTTTTTGATGCGGATGTTGCGCATGCCAGTCTTAAGCTCAACCAGGTGATAGTTTTTAGCAAAAACACTGTTGGCATCATTAAGCGGAATACTTGAAGTATAATTGTGTTGGGCAAAAAAGTATAGACCGTTGATAAATTGAAAATCTAAACTGCTTACCAAAACATTTGCAGGAACACCGGTTAGCTTGTTGCCGTCGAAACTTACATTTCCAGCTGTAAATTCCTTGAATCTGAAGTGACTATAAGTGTAATTGGCTTTTAATTCGATTGCATTTAAGAATGAAACGTCGTTTCTAATGAGCCAAAATGCGGTTTCCAGTTCAAGCCCCTTTTGCGAAGTTCCGCCAGCATTGATAAAAAATTCTGCGTCATTTGCATTCAACCTCCGCACAATTGCATCATTCAGGTTAAATTGAAATACATTAGCAGCCAAACGGAGACGGTTGTTTTTTAGATGGTACCTAAAACCTGCTTCATAATTCCAGCCAAGTTCTGCCTGAAGATCGTTGTTGATATTGTTATCCGAAGCCCTGACCTCGGCTATTGTAGGCGGCGAATAACCTTTACTTATAGATGCCCTGATTGCTAATTCGTTGCCTAATAAATAAGATACCGCTAGTTTTGGCATCAGTTCAGTATCAAACTTCCTTTCCTTTAATGCGATAGCCACTGGAAAAAAGCTTTCATATTTGTATTTATAGAAGTTCAGGCTCGAAGCCAGTTCAATTAGAAGTTTACTGCTGATATCGAAGTTTAATCTGAGAAAAGCGAAATTCTGGTTGGCTTTTAAGTGATCAAAAGCCTGCATTGCAGCAGGGCTGCCAGCATTATTATCGAAATTTTTGATCTCTGTTTTGGTTGCACTGCTTTCCACACCCAATTGTGCATTAAATTTTAACAGATCGTTGTTTTGCTGATAGTCAACAAAGGTTCGGAGTCCTAAAGTACCTTCATATCGTTTTTCGTAATTGGTAATAAATGGATTTTTAAAGTCGGTATAACTTCCAAATATTGCGATTACATGTTTGAAGTTCTTACTGATCTGGTAGTCATTTGATAAACCGCCGAACAACGTTTTATTGTAAATGGCTGCTTGTTGAGATGCGGCCCCCGGTAGCGTTGCCGTTGCAGGTCTGGCAGCTTTTGGATCGCGTTCAAACTGTGCTAAAGTTAAGCCGCCAGGTGTTTCGTAGTTGAGGTCGCTATAAAAAGCGTAAAGTTTTAAGTTTCCCTTGTTGCTGTAATTCCACAGATGGTTGGTTTGGAAGTATTTTCTTTCCATTGCGCTATTTTCCCGAAAACCATCACTTCGCTGGTAACCTTGCATAAAACTGAAACTGTAGTTCTTGTATCTTTGCTGGATTGCGGCTGTTTGGTGGAATAAGCCGTAAGAGCCTGCAGTAACCGATGCTGAGACACTACCTTCATTTGTTGGCTGCGGTGAAATTAAAATTGTTCCGCCGGTATTAGCGCCAAAAATGCTGGCTTCCGGACCTTTGTAAACCTCGATGCTTCCAAGTGATAAAGGATCTAGCGCATTTAGGTAGGTATTTCCGCCTGCATCTGTTAGTGGAAAATCATCAATATAAATTTTAATATTTCTAATTCCGAAAGGGGAGCGGAGTAAACTTCCGCGTAAGGATAGGCGATAACTACCCGGAGATCTTTCTTCCATTCGTAAACCTGGAACAGTATTGAATGTACTTACCAATGAGTTGTTCTGTTGGGTTCGGATGAGGTTACTGTCAATCAAACTCACCGCTGAAACTGATCTCAGCAGAGGTTGATTATTATAATAGCCCCGAACAATGACTTCATTTAATTTTTCAGCAGAATCAGTTTTACTTATTTGTGCAAATGCGGTGATACAAAGAAATAGTGAAATCGAAGTAAAAAGTATTTTCAATATTATAAAGATTTAGTAAGCATCTGGAGGAGATGTATGCTTCCACCTCCTCCAGTTTGATCAAATGAATTATTAATTATTTTGCAGCCACTCTCCAAACTACGCCACTTACATCATCGGCAACTAATAAAGCGCCATCTGGAGTAAGGGTAACGCCTACAGGTCTGCCGTATACATCTGCCTTATCTGCATCAGCAACAAAGCCCGTCAGGAAATCTTCTGGCTTGCCTGTTGGTTTTCCATTTTTGAAAGGTACAAATACCACTTTATAACCTGAAATTTCTGATCGGTTCCAGGATCCATGTTGACCCACAAAGGCTCCGCCTTGATATTTTGAAGGGTATTTGGTGCCTTTATAGAAAGCTAAACCCAAAGATGCTGTATGCGATCCAACCGGCACATCCGGCACTATTGTCTTCTTAACCAGATCTGGATTTTTCCCTTTCAGCCTTGGATCTTCATTTTGTCCGAAATAAGCATATGGCCAACCATAAAAGCCACCTTCTTTTACACTGGTAATATAATCAGGAACCAAGTCATCACCCAGGCCATCACGTTCATTAACAGCTGTCCAGAGCACATTTGATCCAGGTGCCCAATCTATTCCAACCGGATTACGTAATCCTGCAGCAAATATTTTTTCACCTGTACCATCGGAATTAATCTCCAGAATATTTGCTCTCCTAACTTCATTCTCCATGCCGTTTTCACCAACATTACTTCCAGACCCAACCGTTACATAGATTTTGCTTTTATCTGCATTGGCAATCAGGTTTCTGGTCCAGTGGTTATTGTAACCACCGGCGGGAAGACTCATAATTTTTTTTCCTGTAGCTGTGATTTTGGTATCACCAGCTTTATAAGGATATTGCCACACACCATCAGTATTGGCAACATAGAAAGAATTGCCAATGATTAGCATTCCATAAGGCTGATTTAAGCCAGTTAAAAAGGTAGTAGTTAATTCTGGTTTACCATCTTTATTGGCATCTCTGTAAAGTAAAATGGTATTGGCGCTTTGTCCCGCAACTTCAGACTTTGCTTTTCCGGTTACGGTATTGGCAATTTTCTCTTTTGTAGAGCGTTCGGAATTTGAAAGTGCAACCAATACATCACCATTGGGTGCCACAATGGTATTCCTTGGACTTTTAATGTTGGTTGCAAATCTGGTTACTACGAAGCCTTCTGGTGCTATCGGTGTTTTATTTTCGGGCCAGCCGATTACTTTGCTGAACTTATTTTTGGCAGCTGTAGTGTCTGGAGCAGGTAGTTTAAGAGGTTCACTTGTTGTGTTTACCGTAGTATCTGAGCCTTGCGGTCCTGACTTTGAGTTCGACTGGCAACTTGCGAGTAAAGCCGCGGAGAATATGGAAGCGTAAAAATAATATTGTTTCATGTTTTTCTTTTTTCGTGAATAAGAAGATTTTCGAAATGATAACATATTAAATGCAGAGATGTTTGTTAAATAAATCCTATTCAAATCACTGAAACGAATAACTAAAAAATTATCTTACTAGAAGTTTAGCTGCTTAAAATCTTTCCTTTTTCTGCATCAAATTCTTCCTGGGATAAAATTCCGGCATCAAGCAATTCCTTCAAATCAAGCAAAGCCTGTTTTTTTGCTGATAAGTCTAATTTTAGTTTTTCATCAGCCATTGAAGTTTCTGCAGGTTTATCATAGGTTGCTTGTGTCGCTGGATTATACTGCAGGAGTAATACCGTAATCTCATTATAGCCTTTGATGTTCGCATAATCTATAGCCTTTTGCTCTTTCGCATTTACGATGGTTCCATCTGCCTGGTTCTCCAATAGCAATTTTACAATGTCTTTTTTACCATTCGCAGCCGCATAGTGCAATGCCGTATTGCCACTTTCATCCTGAATATCAATATTGGCACCTTTTTCGGTTAATAACTTCACCATGCTCACATTCCCACTTTTCGCAGCTACGTGAAGCAAACTTTCTCCACCATAACCATAATCGGTATCCAGGGAGAAGGTACTTGCTGAAGATAGATTCGTTGCACTTTCCACCCAATCAAGGTAAGAATACATTGATGTTTCATCACCGGAAACTGGCTTGGCATAATTTACATCAACACCATTCTCCAGGAATAGCGCCACGATTTCTTTCTGATTATTTGCACAAGCATACCAGATTGGCGATTGACCATTCTTAGATGATACCAATACATCAGCACCTTTGTCCATCAACAGTTTGATCAGCATCCTGTTGCTATCATAACAAGCTTGCAATAATGCACTTTCGCCATTGTGGTTTACATGGTTGATGTCGGCTCCGTTTTCTAAAAGAAATTCTGTTACCGGAACGTTTTTAGATGCCACCGCAAAGAGTAAAGGTGTGTTCCCGTTTTTGTTAGTGGTGTTTACGTTCGCGCCTTTATCCAGTAGCATCTTCACCACCTCTTTATTCCTCCAGCTGGAAGCAACAAGGAGCGGTGTTTCTGCCTCATTATTTTCCTCGTCTACGGCTAATCCATTTTCCAGTAATTTTTCTAAAACTTCGATCTGTCCGCTTCGGGCTGTTAAATGAAGTAAACCATTTCCAGCCAGATCTTTAATTTCGGCCTTTGCGCCTTGAGATAAAAGATACAGTGCCGTTTGCTTCTGTTTTTGCAGGCAGGCAAAATAAAGAGGTGTTTCGCCAGCGTGGTCTTCATAGTTTAAATCTGCTCCGGCATTGATCAGCAACTGAACGAGATCCAGATAGCCACGATGGGCAGCATAATGCAAAGCTGTTCTTCCTTTTTCGTCAGTATAACCTACTTCCACTTCACCGTTGGCCAATAATAATTCGGCTATTTTTCTTTTGCCGCTTTCGCAGGCAATTATAAATGACATCGACATATTCTTCTTGAATCAGTTTAAGCGTTTTTCATTAATAGTTCTACTGTTTTGATCTTCAGATTATCATCGGAAGCGAGCATCAGCGGTGTTTTATCTTCGTCATTACTAATGGAAGCATCGGCGCCATTTTCAAGCAATAGTTTTACCTTTTTGTAGGTCTCCTTGGCCTTTTCTGCTTCAAAGTTGACGTTGAAGGCGCAAACTTTATGCAGGAGTGTATTACCATGATTATCCTGACGGTTAACATCCAAACTGCCAGAATCTAAAACTGCTTGCAAAATTTCAGGTTGTTTCTCTGCGATTAAATCCAGTGGGGTCTTGTCTTTCCCATAATAAGTACTGGCCTGATTAAGATCTGCACCATCGCTAATCATTGTACGCAAAAGTTCAAGGTTTTTATCACTCACATACATCATTCTCAAATATTCGAAAAACAGGCTTACGCCGGCATTATTGATCGTTTCAAAATCCGGACTGCCAAAATCTCTTAATTTTAAATAAAGGCTGAGGTCTTGTTTATGTGCTACCGCATAAAAGAAGGCAGAATTTCCCTCCTGATCGAGGTCATTTGGATTTGCACCATTTTGCAATAATATATCCAGGTAATCGGGCTTGTTAAACTCGATAGCGGTGATCAGTGGAGTCTTCTTTACGATATTAGGTGCATTTACATCTACACCTTCATTTATTAATAGTTCCAGGTAGGAAATGGAAAGCTGCGGTTTCATCAGATTGGTTTTGATTACCTGATGGATGAGGTTTTCTTCTGCATTGTTCGTGAAATTAACATCACATCCTGCATCAATTAACATTTTGATCTTCTCTACACTGGCGCCTTTCTCGAAGAAATAATTAATCAATGTTTTGGCTTCTACTTCGTCATTCAGGTTTTCGAAATTGGAAATAAAATCCTGAAAGAAACTAAGCGCTCTTTCATCATTTTTTAAATTCCATACAACTTTGCCGAAAACACTTTTATCGAAACTATCAAATTCATAAATATCGGTTTCGATCCATTTGCTGGAGACTAATTCATTAATAAGTTCATATTGCCCGTTACTGAATAAACGCTCCAGGATTTGAGATTTCTGGTGTTCAGGAATATTTTTTGATAATTTCTCACCAGATTGGATGGTTGATAGTGCTTGTTCATACTGTCCTTGCAATAATAATTGTTCTAAATTCTGTTCACTCATGGAGATAATATGTATAGGTTTAATTTAAGAGCTATGCGTTGTAATGCACTTAACGAGGAAGATACATCCACCGTCAATAGATTGCCCGTTTGATTCGTATTGGTTCTTAACAAATCGTGATCCAATTATAAAAACGTAACAATTTGGATGTATATATATCTGCTGTTTTAAATAAGGTAAATGCTTGTCTGATCGAAAAAAAAGCGATGAAATTTAACGTTTCGTAAAACACAAATAACATTGCGATGTTCCTTAATTCATTCGATTATTTTATCTTTAGGCGATTTTAAGAAAAGGTCGGTTTGCAATTTTAGCCGATTAAATAGTTAACCTTATAAAGCAAAATCAATATAAACATGTCAAATACATCAAAAATTATCTACACCAAAACCGATGAGGCGCCAATGCTGGCAACTTATTCACTGTTACCAATCGTACAAGCTTTCACCGCATCAGCGGGTATTGATGTAGAAACCAGAGATATTTCTTTATCAGGAAGAATTTTGGCAAACTTTCCTGAGTATTTAAACGACGATCAAAAAATTGGCGATGCTTTAGCTGAACTGGGTTCATTGGCCACCACGCCAGAAGCTAACATCATTAAATTACCCAATATATCTGCATCTATTCCACAATTAGTTGGTACCATTACTGAGTTACAAGCTCAGGGTTTTGCCATTCCAAACTATCCGGATAATGCACAAACTGAAGAAGAAAAGGCGATTAAAGCAAAGTATGCTAAAGTTTTAGGTTCTGCAGTGAATCCGGTTTTACGTGAAGGAAATTCGGATCGCAGAGCACCAAAAGCAGTTAAGAATTATGCAAAACAGAATCCGCATTCTATGGGGAAATGGTCTGCAGATTCTAAAACCGTAGTGGCGAGCATGACTGAAGGCGATTTTTATGGTTCTGAGAAATCTGTAACTGTTGCTGATGCCACGCAGTTTAAAATTGAATTTGTTGCTGCTGATGGAGCTGTAATAGAATTAAAAGGTTTATCGCCTTTAAAAGCAGGCGAGGTAATCGATAGCTCTGCATTGAGTTTATCTGCTTTAAAATCTTTTGTTGCTAAAGAAGTGGAGGCTGCTAAGGCTGCAGGTGTTTTATTATCTGCGCACTTGAAGGCAACAATGATGAAAGTGTCGGATCCGATTATTTTCGGAGCGATTGTAGAAGTTTATTTTGCAGATGTTTTCGCCAAATATGCAGATCTTTTCAAAGAAATCAACATTGATACCCGCAATGGTTTAGGTGACGTTTTTGCGAAAATTGCGGGTCGCCCGGAGCAAGCTGAAGTAGAAGCTGCTATTGCTGCCGCGATTGAAAATGGTCCGGCATTGGCTATGGTAAACTCTGATAAAGGAATTACGAATCTTCACGTTCCAAGTGATGTGATTGTAGATGCGTCTATGCCTGCAATGATCCGTACTTCGGGCCAGATGTGGAACAAAGATGGTAATGCTCAGGATACGATCGCTTTAATTCCAGATCGTTGTTATGCTGGCGTATATACTGCAACAATCGATGATTGTAAAGCACACGGTGCTTTTGATGTAACGACAATGGGTTCTGTTCCAAACGTAGGTTTGATGGCTCAAAAGGCAGAAGAATATGGATCACACGATAAAACTTTCCAGGCAACTGCAAGCGGAACCATCCGCGTAACCGACGCTGAAGGTAAAGTTTTCTTCGATCAAAAAGTAGAGCAAGGTGATATTTTCCGCATGTGTCAAACTAAGGATGCACCCATTCAGGATTGGGTTAAATTAGCGGTTAACAGGGCGCGTTTATCTGAAACACCAGCAGTTTTCTGGTTGGATGAAAACAGAGCGCACGATAGGGAAATCATCGCCAAAGTAAATACTTACTTAAAAGACCACGACACGGAAGGCTTGGATATTCGCATTCTTGCACCAATCGAAGCAACCAAATTTACATTAGAACGTATCCGTAAAGGCGAAGATACAATCTCCGTTACCGGTAACGTATTGCGTGATTATTTAACAGATTTATTCCCGATTTTAGAACTGGGTACTTCAGCAAAAATGTTATCTATCGTTCCGTTGATGAATGGTGGTGGTTTATTTGAGACTGGTGCTGGTGGTTCTGCTCCAAAACACATTGAGCAATTTATCGCTGAAGGCTATTTGCGTTGGGATTCATTAGGCGAATTTCTTGCGCTTCAGGCATCTTTAGAGCATTTATCTCAAACACAAAATAATGCTAAGGCACAAGTTTTAGCTGATGCTTTGGATGAAGCAAATGCTAAATTCCTTGCGACTGATAAATCTCCGGGTAGAAAATTAGGTACCATTGATAACCGTGGTTCTCATTTCTATTTAGCTTTATATTGGGCAGAGGCATTAGCCGCGCAAACTAAAGATGCTGAATTGCAGGCAAGATTTGGACCGTTGGCAAAAGCCTTAATGGAAAATGAATCAAAAATTACCGAAGAGTTAATTGCTTCGCAAGGAAAACCACAGGATATTGGTGGTTACTATCATCCAAATGATGAATTAGCAAGCGCAGCAATGCGTCCTAGTGAGACTTTAAATACTGCTTTAGCTTCTTTGTAAGCGCATAATTTTTTAATTAAAATCTCCAATCGAATTTAATTTGATTGGAGATTTTTTTTTGCAATAGTGAAGCTGGTATTTTTATTCCTTCGCGTAAAATTTATCAATATCCCATTTTTCAGGGTTGTTTATGATATAGTTCGAAATATTTTCGAAGGCCCTTCCATCACGATTAATGTGGTCGTAGAAGCGGGTCTGCCATCCAAATTCAAATCCCAATCGATTGCAATATTTAGTCACCGCAGATTTGTATGAGCCGATAATAGATGAAACGGTATTTTTTTCCTGATTTTGGAATCGTTGTTGGCCGGGTGATTTTAGAGACAGGGCATGCCCTGTCTCTAAAATCTCCTGGCCTG
>JAZBLX010000006.1:0-187930 GCA_037033465.1 Bacteroidota bacterium
AACTTCCTATTTCGCGCTTACAAAGAGATCTTACCGATTCAACGGTACTCAGAAACGTAGGGATTCCTTTCGGCCATACCCTCATCGCGATTAATTCAACTTTGAGAGGATTAAATAAAATCTTATTAAACGAAGCTGCTTTACATGCTGATTTAGATGATAACTGGGCAGTAGTGGCCGAGGCAATACAAACTGTTCTTCGCAGAGAAAATTTCCCGAATCCATATGAAGCATTGAAAGAACTGACCAGAACAAATTCAAAAATTAATGCAGCAAGCATCGCTGAATTTATAGAAGGTTTAGCCGTAACAGAGGAGATTAAAGTTCAATTGAGAACCATTACCCCTTTCAATTATACTGGTATTTTTTAAGCAATTAAATTGACGCTAAACAGACAGCCTGCAAAAGCTTTATTGATGAGTAATTGTTAATTTTGTTTATTCAAATTGATTAAGACATGACGATTAACGTATATACAGAACAGACTCCTAACCCGGCCACCATGAAATTCATGGTAAATAAGCTGTTAATTAACGGTAGTGAGGATTTCGCCACAAAAGAAAGTGCAGAACATTCGCCATTTGCAAAGGAATTATTCAAATTCAGCTTTGTTTCAGGTGTATTCTTTGCCAGCAACTTTGTAACGGTTACCAAAACCGATGATGCAGACTGGGCTGATATTGAAGCGATTCTGAAAGAGTTTGTAAAAGGTGCGGTAGAATCTGAATTAAAAATTAAGGAAGAAACCTCTGAAGAAGCTCCATCTTTTGAAGGAACGGAAACTGAAATCAAAATCCAGCAGATTCTTCATGATTATGTTCGTCCGGCGGTTGAGCAGGATGGTGGCGCCATTACCTACAAATCTTTCGATGAGGGTGTGGTGACCGTAGAATTACGTGGATCATGTAGTGGGTGTCCGTCTTCTACCATTACGCTTAAATCTGGTATCCAAAACTTATTACAAAGAATGGTTCCTGAGGTTACAGAAGTGGTTTCAGAAGCTTTATAATAAACTGTTTTCATAGTTATAGTTAACAGGAATGGCTCACTTTTGGTGAGCCATTCCTGTTTTACAATCAAATCTTTCAAAATTTCAATTCAAACCTGACCATTAGAATTGAACATCATTTCGATGACTTAAAAATATCGTTTTATTGCTTCCAGCATTTCTGCAGTTAGCTTTCCGTTAGTGGCTAATATTTCTCTTTTAACGAAGTAATCATTACCACCAGAAAAATCGAAAACTTCCCCTCCGGCCTGCTGAACGATGAAACACCCTGCAGCAAAATCCCATTGCTGAAGATTGTATTCAAAGAAAGCATCAAAGCGGCCACATGCGGTATAAACCAGATCAACTGCCGCAGCACCAATACGGCGCACACCATGGCTTTTCTGCATCATTTCTTCCAACAGCTTCAGGTATTGAGCCTGCTTTTCAAATTGATAATAAGGAAAACCTGTAGCCAGCAAACTAGATGGCAAATCCGGATTGGTTGAAACCCTGATTTGTTTTTTATTCATAAAAGCATCGCCGCCTTTGTATGAATAAAACATCTCTCCCCTGTTTAATTCGTAAACTACACCCACAACTGGTAACCCATCTTCATACAAAGCTACGCTGATGCCATAAGCCGGTATTCCATGTATAAAGTTGGTAGTACCATCCAAAGGATCTATTATCCAGGTATATGTTTTGCCTGCTCTGCTGATGGTCTTTTCTTCGGTGATGAATCCAGCATCAGGAATCAATTTCTCCAGGTTACGAACGAGTTTCTGTTCTGCAGTTTTATCAACATAAGAAACCATATCGTTTAAACCTTTATACTCAATTTTGCTTGCATCAAACTGTAAAGCCTCTTTACGGATAAAATTTCCGGTGAGCTTTACAATAGCGATAACTTTATTGCATAGTAATTCGTAATTCATATTGTTTTAACAAAGAATAGTGATGTTGTGTGTTGGAAGAACGGATAATAAATTTAACTCAATGTATTTTTATTTCTAAGTGCATAAACACTTAAAGCTATACCACCTATAACCAGGAAGGTAGAAATCATTTCGGCCTGAGTGAATGATAAACCAAATACATGGTATTTAGAATTAACGCGAATCAATTCAATACAGAAACGCTCAACCCCGTTAAGGATCATATAAATACCAAACATTAGTCCTGGCGCTTTTATTTTATCACGGATGCTCCACAAGAATGCGAAAAGAATTAAACAGACGATTACCTCGTAAATCGGTGTCGGGTAAACACCCTGCGCTAATTCATTACAAAACTTACCAGTACAGCCAGGGATTGGAATGCCTTCTCCCACCACATTATTAGGGTAAGTGTAAGACCATAACCAATCTGGTAACCAGTTAAAAGGCTTAGGATTTGGATTCACAATTCCCCAGTCGCCATCACCAGATAAGTGGCAACCGATCCGTCCGACAGCGTAGGCTAACATCATTCCGGGTCCGCCTACATCTAACATGTGCAATGGTTTTATACCGTTCTTTTTAGCAATAATCAGTACAGCGGCACCTCCGCAAATTAGGCCACCATAAAAGGTTAACCCACTAAATGAGAGTAAACGCTCTATGGGATGTTGTACAAAATCATCCCAATACTCTAGATTATCAAAAAACTTCGCACCTAAAAACCCCCATACTGCTGCCCAAACGATGAGATTACTCATCAGTTGATAAGGACGTATCAATACCTTGGTTTCCTGTGGCTTCTCTAATTTATATTTGTCTTTTTCTTTGTAATCCCAATATGCAAAAAGGGCTGCGAATAATATACCTCCAAATATGTTTCCTTTTGTCGACATCAATACAGATTGTGCATCACTTACAAAGAAAGAATAATTTAATAGTGCATAAACCAGTTTATAACCGATCAAAAAACCAAATAAGCCATTCATGATCAGTTCTGCAGTAGTTGCAGGCTTTCCAAGGATAACTTTTTTAGTGATCGGGTGAAGTATGCCCAATGCTTCTTTACGTTGTAATTCTTTAGTGAAGGCCCAATAACCCGCAACAAATGCAAGGGCAACAAAAACGCCGAAAGTATTAAATGGCAATGGCAGGTTGATGCCGAAGAGGTATTCTAAAAAGTGCGAGACAGTAGGAAACATACAAATAATTTGTTGCGAAGATAGGAAAGAAAGATGAAAGGGGAAATATGAAAGAATAAAGATGAAAGGGCAATGAGCAAAGATGAAAGGGCAAAGCTAAAAGCAGAAAGGTGAAAGCGAAAAGCGTCATACTTTTTTCAACATCGGCTAAAGCCAGACGCTAAGAATTTGAAACCAAGCGACAGACAAGCAAAATTTAGAAAGAAAGGCAACCAATAAAAACCATTTTTGCAACGATTCGTCTTCTGAACTTAATTCAGGATATTATTAGAAAAATGTTCTCATAGGGTGCAGTTGGCCAAAGCCCGACTGCAATGAATTGACTGGCAAATGGGACTAACGTAAATTAGTTATAACAGACTGTAAAGGCTACCCTATCAGGTTGTGCTAGAAAAACGACAATCGAAAAAACGCCTCCCGATACTAGTGATGGGCGTAAGCAGTTTCCAATTCAGCCACCTCTACTTCGCCGTCTGCAGTAATTTCCAGAAGCTTAACAGCTTTTAGCTCGTTTACCATCACCGGATCGTATTTTGCACGAACTTTAACATAGTTTTTAGTAAAACCATGCATGTATCCCATTTTTTGGTCTGCTTCGAAAAGTACTTCGGCATTACTACCAATTTGAGATTGATAGAAAGCCCGGCGTTTTTTATCCGACAGGATATGCAACATCTTACTTCTTTCGTTACGTTCGCTTCCGGCAACCACACCTTTCATTTCGGCAGCTGCAGTTAACTCCCGCTCAGAATAGGTAAATACATGAAGATATGATATATCTAATTGATTTAAAAACTGATAAGTATCAAGGAAATCATCCTTAGTTTCGCCTGGAAAACCAACAATCACATCTACACCGATGCAGCAATGTGGCATTACTTCTTTGATTTTAGCTACCCGCTCTACGTATAAATCTCTACGATAGCGGCGACGCATTAAACCCAAAATTTTATCAGATCCGGACTGTAATGGAATGTGAAAATGAGGAACAAATCGTTTAGAATTCGCAACGAATTCTATAATCTCATTGCTGAGCAGATTGGGTTCGATAGACGAAATTCTGATTCTCTCTATCCCTTCCACTTCATCCAATGCCTTTACTAAATCAAAAAACTTATCTTCCCGTTCGCCATTGCGGATGCCAAAATCGCCCAGATTTACTCCCGTTAATACGATTTCTTTTACGCCGCTTTGCGCAATCATTTTCGCCCGACTCACTACATTTTCGATAGTATCACTGCGGCTTGCACCGCGAGCTAAAGGGATAGTACAATAAGTACAAGGATAATCACATCCATCCTGCACTTTTAAAAAAGTACGCGTTCTATCGCCAATAGAATAAGATGCAATGAAATTATGGTTTACTTTTTCTATATTTTGCTGATGAACCACTGCTTTAGGCTGCTTGGTTAAATCAGTAATATACTCTACAATTCTAAATTTTTCTGCCGCACCGAGCACCATATCCACACCTTCAATCTCTGCGATTTCCTGTGGTTTTAGCTGAGCATAACACCCAACAATGGTAACAAAGGCATTCGGAGAATATTTTAAGGCTTCTTTAACAACCTTTCGGCATTTTTTATCCGCATGCTCGGTAACAGAACAGGTGTTAATTACATACACATCAGCCTGATTCTGAAAATCTACCACAGCATAACCTGCATCGGTAAATAAACGACCAATTGTTGAAGTTTCAGAGAAATTTAATTTACAACCTAATGTATAAAATGCGACCTTTTTCATTTAGCCTGCGAAGATAAGAAATTAGTTGAATGTTGTTGGTTTGCAGTTCAGAGAACTGACAAATCAGTGAGATAACCTATCAGGTTTTAATTGGTACTGTTCAGTTACCTGAAAACTATTTTTCCTGCCAACGATAACTTTGCTGCTCAAACCCCGCTAAATCAAGTACTCTGCTAATCACAGTTCCAGCTACTTCTTCAATGGTTTTGGGCAAGCTATAAAATGATGGATTAGCCGGACAAATAATCCCGCCAGCCTCGGTAACAGTTTTCATATTATTGATGTGAATCAAACTAAATGGTGTGTCTCTTACAACCGCAATCAGTTTTCTGCGTTCTTTTAAAATCACATCAGCTGCTCTTGATATTAAGTCGTTTGATATGCCGTGTGCAATGCGTCCTAATGTTCCCATGGAACAGGGCACGATAATCATAGTATCGTATTTAGCAGACCCGGACGCAAAAGGTGCATTAAAGTCATTTTTGCCAAAGAAAGTGAAATTGGTAAAGTCTGCATAATTCTGGTTTCCCAATTCAAATTGCCAGACTTCTTTAGCATTGTCGCTCATTACCACTCCAACAGCCTCAATCTGATCTTTAAGTTCGATCAATTTATCGAATAAAACTTTAGCATAAATTGATCCGCTGGCACCAGTAACAGCCACAACAACTTTCTTTTTTATCATCCTACAAAAGTACATTATTAAAACACTCAAAAACAAAAAAGGGCCGAATACAAGTATTCGACCCTACATCTACCTATGAAAAACATACCCTCGAAAGGGTAAGAACAAATATATATATTTTTTCAAGAAAAGATAATAGTGAACGGTTAAAATGTACAAAACATCACAATATTTCGCAAACACTAAACAACCCGCTGATTATCAAATAAATAATTTTTCAATAATATGAAATTTCGTCTTCAAAACGGCCAAAAAAACCACAATTTCAAACAAATCAGTAATATAAGTACGACATAAATTTGAATATAAATGATACTTATGACATTATTGATTCGGCAAGTTATAAGTTCTATAGTTCATTATACGATATAGCTACATTAACTACAAGTTTAAAAAAGATTATCTTTTTGAGGATACGCGCTTTATTTTCGGGTGTAGACGTCGAAACTTATTAAAAAAGCAATGCTGTTTGCGCAGATAAGTAAGCCTTGCTGAAATGAATCAGATCAAACCTATTGTTCTCGCCACCAATGCGAATTTACCCTGTTCGATTTTAGAAGAAACTCTATCCCCCACATTAACACCGTCAGGTAATTTTAGCAGGATAAATACACATCACAAAAATATCATACATGATTATTCCACATATTTCGATTGATCAAGAATACTTTAATACGAAATTTGCACAGTAATCAAAAAATAAGGGAAAGATTTAGATTTTTATCAATCCCTTATTGATGATAATTAAGTAATCAGTTATTATTAACGACTTCGATGGCTGATTTCTGTTTCTTTTTTCAACCAGCTGATTAAATCTGCATTCAGCATATTTTTAGTTAAACGCCAGCCCCAATTGCCAGCTACATCACCAGGTTTATTCATTCTTGCATTCTCATCCAGATTTAATATGTCCTGGATCGGAATGATCGCAATCTTTGCACTTGATGTGTAGGCTGCTCTTAAGATTGTCTGATTAACATTTTCCTCAGTTACCTTGACATCGAAATAACGATCAAGCCTTTTTTTATTGTCGGCATCTGCTTCATTTTTAAACCATCCCAGAAGCGTGTTATTATCGTGGGTACCAGTGTAAACCAGACAATTAGGGGTGGCAAAATTATGTGGAATATGTATTGTTGTAATTAAGTCGTCCCCAAAAGCAAATTGCAGAACTTTCATACCTGGTAAATCAAATTTGTCGCGAAGCAGCTCTACATCTGAGGTAATTTCGCCCAGATCTTCTGCTATAAAAGGCAATCTGCCCAGCGCCTTATTCACTAGCTCAAAAAAATGGTCGCCTGGTCCGTCCACCCATTTTCCATTCACGGCATCATCTGCTCCGGCATCAACTTCCCAAAAAGAAGAAAAAGCCCTAAAGTGATCCAGCCTCAAAAGATCAAATAATTCCATGTTCTTTTTCAGGCGATTAATCCACCAGGCATATTTTTCAGCTCTCATCGCTTCCCAGTTAAAAATTGGCATTCCCCAGAGCTGCCCTTTTTCGTTAAAATAGTCTGGTGGAACACCAGCAATTTTAAGTGGCTTTAAAGACTCATCAAGTTTGAATAAATGAGGTTGAGACCATACTTCAACAGAATCAAGGTCTAAATAGAAAGGAAGATCACCTACTATCTCAATGCCGAATTGGTTGGCATAATCCTTCAGCGCATGCCATTGTTTATAGAAAATAAATTGTTGCCATTTTACTTCATCAATTTCCGCCTCAAATTTATGTGCAAAATCTGCAAGTGCCGTGTTGTCTCCAGTTCTAAATTGATCTGGCCAGTTGTACCATTCTAAATGCTGATGATGGGCTTTAATCGCCATATATAAGGCAAAATTATCAAGCCAGCTTTGCTCATTAGTGCAAAACGCTTTAAAAGACTGCTTCCATGCAGTATCATCAGATTGTTTAAAATTACGGTATGCCGTAGTCAGCAAATGATATTTAGCATCTTCAAGCGTTTCATAATCAACCTGATCAGTTGAGTTGGTCTTCACTTTTTCAAGGTCGGCAGTTGTTAATAATCCATCAGTCTGAAGCGCTTCAGGACTGATAAGCAAGACGTTTCCAGCCATAGCTGAGTTACTGGAATATGGTGAGTGCCCATTTTCCCTTTTTGTCGGATTAACGGGCAGTATTTGCCAGTATTTTTGTCCGGTACCTGCCAGAAAATCTATAAATTTTTTACTTTCCGGGCCAATGTCTCCAATTCCATATTCGGAAGGTAATGAGCTTATGTGCATTAAAATCCCGGCAGATCGCCCTTTACTATTGGCCTTTAACTTGATTACACCGATTGGCAGATCGCTTAAAATTTGACTAACCTGCAGACCATCATTCAATACATCTTTTACGCCAGACGTTTTTGAAATCAAATCATCCCATTCAATTGGTGCTGTTGATGGCAAAATAATTTGAGTGTCTTTCCAGTCGAATTTTAAGATTTCCGTCTTATCCTTAACCAATGCGGCCAATCCTACCGGGATCACCACAATAACCCATTCATTTTTTAATTGCCGTGCATAGGAAATAATGTTATTTTTAAATTCGCCTTCTACTTGAAGCGGAATATATTTTCCATCCTCAAAAAGCTGTTTATTTTCTTTTCTGATTGTTGCTAAATTTTCTGTCAACCATAGCTTTATTTTTCCGGTGTAACGATCAGCCCACAGTGTTTTTAGATTTTGATCTTTGTGCTCACGTTGAAAATCTATTCTTTTGTGATAATCAACTGGCCTGCGATTATCAGGATCTACCAAACTCAAATCCCATAATTCAGTACCCTGATAAACATCGGGAATACCGGGACATGTGAATTTTAACACCAACTGAGACAGGCTATTAATGATGCCAAAGTCTGCAATTTCGCTGATAAACTTTTGAATTACCTGGTTACCGGCATGATTAACATCAACTAATGCATCAGCAAAGGCCTTTACTTTTTGCTCATATTCTTCATCAGGTGATGCCCAGTCTGAACGCTTTTTAGCTTCTCTTAAGGCCTTTCGTATATACTGCGCTAAACGTTCGCTGATATTATCCGCATCCTCTCCCGGCATCACAGAAGCTCCCAGGATAGTTTGAATGACCAGATACAGATCATTTTTGTGGAGATTATTTATGGACTCTTCCTCCACCTGAAGCTGATTTGTAATTTCCAGCAGATCCTCTACTACATTAACCCATTGCTCAGGAATATCAGTTAATACGTTTAACCTCGCCCTAACGTCTTCGCCTTTTTTAGTATCGTGCGTGGCGCTCCCATTCAATGCGTATGGCCAGAGTTTTTGCCGTTCTTCCATTTTCGAATGAAAATCTTCGGCAGTAATTCCGAATGCATGGGGTGCATCTCCAACCTCCGTGTGGCCAACAAACAAATTATAGGTAAACATGACTGTATCTTCTACCCCTTTTGCCATTAACGGACCTGTAAACTGCATCAAGCGCTGGTAGAATTTTCTAATGTTCTCTAAATAAACCGGGTCTCCGTTAAGTGGTTTTTCAATAAAAATACTATGGAGAAAGGCAGCGGCTGATCCTAACTCTTCCGTTTCATTTACACCTGAAATTAAAGCTGTCAGCTGATGAAGGGATTCGCCTTGTAACGGAAACTGATAATCATAATAACGGTAAACCGGCATCTGAATCATCATTTCCCCAATTGCCTTTTTTATTTTTTCTCTACCGATTTCGTTTTCATCAGAAGCTGCAATCAGCTCCAGATGTTTTGCCAGTTGATACAAATTATCAAGCTCGCCACTCATGTGCTCATATAAAATGGTTTCTTTTTTTTCGTGAATCAGTTTATCCAGATCCTGAGACTTACCGGTTACTTTCTGGTATAGTTCATCGAAAGATTGCTGAGCAGCATTATTGGTAAAAAGGTTGTTTGTAATGGCTAGAAAATCATATCCGGTACTTCCCTGTGTATTCCAATCTGATGGAAGTTGTTCTTTGTTTTCTAAAATCTTCTCGATTACGATGTAAACGTCATCACCTACAGCTAACCTGAGTCGATCCAGATACGCTTTCGGATCGTATAATCCATCGATATGATCGATTCTTAAGCCTTGAAATACATCATCTTTTATCAATTTAAAGATGTATTTATGGTAAGTATCAAAAACCTCTTCATCCTGAATATTTAAACAAATCAAACTATTTACCGTAAAAAATCTCCGGTAGTTGATTTTAGAAAAAGTTTCCTGCCAATTGCAAAGGCGATAGTTCTGATCTTCTATAATATTTAATAGCTCAATTTTATCCCTATTGATCTGATCTAATTTTTTTCGCTTAAGGTACTGATGAGTCATTTCACTCACCGGCCAGGGTGTTCCGCTATAATCCAGAAAGAACTGATTATCCTTATCCACCAGTTGAATAGCATCGTTTTTTACAGCATCATTTAAATCTTCCCCTAAAAAAGGAACCATGAGTTTGGGTTCTTGCGTTAAATTGATGTCAAAGAACTCTGCGTACTCAGATGCTTTACCTTTTTTCAACACATCCATCAGCCAGCTATTGTTGGTATGGAAAGCCATGTGATTGGGTACAATATCCTGGAGCCAGGCAATTCCGTTCTTTTTTAGCTTCGCTGAAAGCTGATACAATTCTTTTTCAGTACCAATTTCAGGATTAATCCGATGCGGATTAGTGGTATCATAACCGTGCGTACTGCCCGGTGAAGCTTCAAAAATTGGTGAAGCATAAATGGTATCAATTCCAAGTGCCTTTAGATATGGAATAATTTCATCAAGCGATTTAAAAGGAAAATCTTTATTAAACTGAATTCGGTATGTCGTAGTAGGTTTATACATTTTCGCAAAGAAAAATTAAAATAGATTCGGGAAAAATAGTTGCTTTGTTTTGTACAGGAAGGATTTCATCACTTGTTCCACCCCATGAAACAGATGATGAGTTAAAAATATTGTGATATTGATAACCGTTTTCTAACGTTAAGGTTTGCGGCTGATCTGAAAAATTCATTAAGCAAAGCAAACGTTCATCTTCGTGCCAGCGTTCCAGTATTAAACAATTCTGTTCTGCTAATGATGTTGCTCTTATATTGTTCCTGTTTAGAATAGAAAGTGCTTTATATTCTTTTCTCAAACTAATCAAGGTCTTATAATATTGCAGTAAATCGCGATGCGGATGCTGACTGATTTTATTCCAATCGAGTTTTGATGTTAGGAAAGTTTCATCACTTTGCGGATCCGGCGTTGTCTCTCCACTGTGAAAAGCTGCAAACTCCGCTTTTCTTCCTTTTCTAACCGCTTCAATTAATTCTTCATCGCTATGACTGGTAAAAAACTGAAATCGATTGGTTTCACCATATTCTTCTCCCATAAAAAGCAGCGGTAGAAAAGGACTGCAAAAAACCGCAGCTGCAAGCAGCTTAGACATCTCAAAACTAACCAATTCGCTAGTTCGTTCGCCCAGCATACGATTTCCCACCTGATCATGATTTTGAGAGAACACCACAAATTGTTTTCCTTCATTTGCTGATGCCTTCGCTCCAAATTTCTTCTCACGGTGTGGAGAATATTGACCATCATATACATAAGCATCATTATAAGCTTTTGCCAGATGTTCAATCCCATTGAAGTCGGCATAATAACCGTTTTGTTCTTGTCCGGCGGTAACCCGAAGGGCGTGGTGGAATTCATCTACCCATTGCGCATCCATTCCGTAGCCACCAGTTTCTGGATTATTAATATATTTAGGATCATTCAGATCAAGTTCCACAATCAGTTGATGCGATTTTCCGGTATATTCTGAGAGTTGGTTAACATGATTTTTAATGTCCTGTAAGATATGGGTAGCGCTGAAATCTTTAATGGCATGTACTGCATCCATTCTCAGTGCATCAACATGAAAATCCCGAAACCACATTAGTACGTTCTCGATAAAATAATTACGGACTGGATCACAATTTGCATCATCAAAATTTATAGCCTGGCCCCACGGTGTTTGATATTTATCGGTAAAATATGGCCCAAAATCGTTAAAATAGTTTCCTTCGGGACCTATATGATTATAAACCACATCAAGAACCACAGCTAAGCCTGCCTCATGGCATTTATTTATCAGTTTTTTCAATGCTTCGGGTCCGCCGTAAGAATTTTGGGTAGCGAAAGGAAATACCCCATCGTAACCCCAATTTCTATCTCCGGAAAACTGCGCGACTGGCATGATCTCAATTGCAGTAATTCCTAAATCTTTTAAATACTGAAGTTTCTCGGCGATAGACGAGAAATCTCCCCCATCAGTAAATGTTCCCGTATGTAACTCGTAAATTATAAAATTTTCAAGTGATAAACCTGTCCAATGCTGATCACTCCACTGGAAAGTATTTAGATTAAAAGCAGTGGAATTTCCGGCTACACCATCTTTTTGCCGTAAAGAAGCTGGATCTGCCCTGCTTAAAAATGTCCCATCAGCTGTTTGTTCTTCCGTTTCTCCTGATTGCTGAAACTTAAAACAATATTCATCTCCTTCTTTCACGGCAGAGGTTTCTAAATACCAATAGCCGAAATCCCTTTTAATTAAATTGAGTGCTGAACCATTTGCAAATAAAGAGACACTCGATGCGTATGGTGCCCAGAGGTAGATTTCTGCAGCCCCTTTTTCGTTAAAATTTAAACCTATTTTTCTTTTGCGGATATCTATTTCCATATTTCTTACATTTTCATCCAGACTTGCTAATTTGTAACGAGAACTAGATTTCAGCCCTACCGGTTTAGAGATTATTATACTTTTATACTACAGTTATTGATTTAATGAGAAGCTATCTATGAGGTTTCCGGATGGATCTACGAAACTGATTTTCGCAATAGTATCTTCATTTATGAGATCTAAAATATGCGCTTTGAGATTTTCTGATAATTGCTGGCCGTCTTTATCTACTACAACCTCTATTTCTGCAGGGCCTTTTTTAAAAACGTTGTCAGCGCTATTTCCTAAAAACAACTTAATTTGATTGATCAATTCTTCCATCAGTAACTTTTACCATAAGAAGCATCTGAAAGCGTAAAATGTTTTGAACAAGTGATGTATTCAAAATTATTCAGTTTAGAAAAGGGTTGAATAAAGGGGGTACTAAAGGCTGCGTATAAACACCTGTATTTTTACGTTTTTCTATCATTAGACCGTATCATAAATCGAATGAGAATTGCCATAGAATCATCTGAAGGCATTTTATAGCCTAATTGGTTAATTAACCCCAGGCTTATAATATGATCTTTTGGTATAACATTTGTTGGAAAAAAGTACATCCTTAACCTAAAACATCATGACACAGTTCGAATTTAACAACATGGTTAACAGCCATTCCCTATCGCTTAAAATGCATGCTTTAAATTTCACTAAAGATATCGAAGATGCAAACGATTTGGTACAAGACACGATGTTGAAAGCCATTAGATTTTATCAAAACTTCCAGGAAGGTACGAACTTTAAAGGCTGGCTTTTTGTAATAATGAAAAACACATTTATTAACAATTACCGCAAATCGGCAAAAGCAAAAACGTTAATTACGCAAGATGATGAGATTTCATCTGCAAATCTGATGTATAGCGCTGAAAAAAATGCAAGTGTTGGAAAAATGATTGTTGATGATATTCAAAAAGCATTAAACCATTTACCTGAAGTTTACAGTGTGCCATTTATTAAATACTTTGAAGGCTTTAAGTACCATGAAATTGCAGATGAATTGCAGATTCCGCTCGGCACTGTAAAAACAAGGATCCACGTAGCAAGAGAAATGCTCAAAAAATATTTAAAAACTTACGCAAAGGAAACATATAATGCACAATAGTAGTGGAAGCCTCAGTTTGAAACAACTGGGGCTTTTTTATGCCCTTTTTTTTCTAAAAAATCATATTACCTTCATAAGCTTTCTGGTACGCTTTGAGGATCAAATTATAATTAATACGGGCAAATTTAAATATCAGTCGAGCGTAGAAAATGAAACCGTAAACATTCCTTCCCCAAAACTTCGGCAATGCCGATGAACGACAGATTCAAATTTTACCTAAAAAAGATTTGTTTGCAAAACACTAAACGTTTGGTTGCAACCATTATGGAAAGCTATCGCCTGGTCTTTTTATATGCTCGTAAAATTCTGCATTAATTTGCAAATCAGATGCCATCTTAATTTCAGGCATAAAAAAAGGGCAGCCTTTGAAAGACTGCCCTGAATATTAAACTGTTATTTTTGTGACTGCTCCGGCGCTTTACCAATCAAGTCCATAAACTGATCCAGTTTAGGTGTAATGATAATTTGCGTCCTTCTGTTTTGTGCTTTCCCGGCCGGGGTAGCGTTATCGGCTATTGGGTTAAATTCTCCACGCCCTCCAGCTGTCAGCCTTTTTGGGTCGACTCCATATTTTGTCTGCAATACCTGAACTACTGATGATGCTCTCAAAGCACTTAAATCCCAGTTGTTTCTAATGTTAGGCTGCGTAATGGGCACATTATCAGTATTACCTTCAATTAAAACATCATAAGTACTGTAATCGGTGATGATTTTAGCGATTTTACTTAACGTTTCTCCTGCCTTATCAGATACTTCATAGCTTCCTGATTTGTAAAGCATGTTATCAGCCAGTGAAATATAAACTACACCTTTCAATACCTGCACATCAACATCGCTCAGTTCTTCTCTGCTTAACGATCTTGTAAGGTTATTCGTCAACACCATATTAAGTGAGTCGCTTTTATTTTTAGCGTTAACCAATTGCTTGATGTACTTATTAGAACTGTTGATTTCATCTACCAGCTTAGAGATATTCACATTGCCCTGACTGCTGGAACTTAAGCACTTGTTTAATGCTTCCTGTAAGGCTGCAACGTTCGATTTCTCAGAGGCAATTTGCTCTTCTAAACTTTTCACCCTACTGCTAGTGCCGGAAAGCTCCCTTTGACTATCCTGATATTTATTACTCAACTCTTGATTTCTTTCTCTCAATTTAGAGTAAGTGTCCTGCAGTTCCGTGTATTTCTTGTTGCTTACACAACCGGAAATCATGATTCCGGCGAAGAGCATGATCGGGATTGATTTGTAAAATTTCATAATCTTGTCTTTTTTATAGCTGAACATTTAACAAATTCCTTGCCGTAATGTTTACAACGACTGTTAAGCATTGTTAAAGCGTGTTAAGCTTTATTTAGTGCTAACCAAAATGTATTGCTTGCACTAAACGCGTATTTTGATTCCATGATCTGAAACATTTTTTACATGAAATATGAAGCCGCTTTATCTTAACGTGTTATATTTTTAGTAAGTACAAAGCGTTTTAGCAGTCATGATACTAAATTGCAAATTCAAAAAAGTGAGAAAAAGCGTGAAAATAATGATAAGAAATATGGGGAAAGTCATACTATTACGATAAATTCTACGTCTTTATGCTAAAAATTGATTTGTTTTCACAATTTTAAAGTTTTATTTTGCAGCATAATTTAAAACAAAACTTAACGCTGGCGAAAATGTTATCAAAAGCGATATAAATCATCAAAATAATAATCATTAAAATGAATAAGCTTTTCGTTGGTGGCCTGGCAGATAACATTCAGGAAATGGATTTGGCAATTTTTGTTAGCCTACATGGTAAAATAGACACGATAAAGGTTGTTCGTGATCGTGCAACCGGAAAATGCAAAGGTTACGCCTTTATTGAGGTTGCCAGTCTTGATGATGCGAAAAATATCATTTCCATGTTAAACGGCGAAACTTTTAAAGGCAATGTGATTACCGTTAAACTATCTGAAGAAGTAGCGCCTAAAAAGCCAGCACCAAAGCCAAGGCCAACTGAAGCTTTTAAATCAAAAAGACCACGTTTACAACGCTGATAAGTTTATTATCTTTCAAAACCTATTTTCTTGCGTTTATAGAAAAAATGTTAGAAACATTAAGGCATTAAGATGGTTGAGCCACCATTATTTTTCTTAATGCCTTAATGTTTTAAACAATAGTATCTTGGAATGTATAAAAAAAGGATAACAACTGAAGCTGCTATCCCTTTTTTCATAAAATATTTGGTAAATACCTACCAGTAAACACTGTAAAGTGCTACCAACATTCCGATAATAATTAGTGTTCCAACAGCGAAACTTGTTGATGTTTTAAACATTTTAACATCAATATCTAATCCTTTTGGATTCACCCCTTGTCTGTTCTCGAATAAACTGATGATCACCATCCCAACGATACAGAAAACAAATACAAAGCCCATCCTATCCAGGAAAGGAATTTCATAAATACCTGCTGAATTTTTCACTGCGAAACCTGCGCCGGATAACCAGGATAGATCAGTTAAGTTCGGTAAAGCTTTTAATAATAATGACATGCCAAAACCACCGATCGTTGCAAATAAAGCAGCGTTCGATGTTGTTCTCTTCCAGAAAAAGCCCAAAATAAACATGGCAAAAATACCAGGCGAAACAAAGCCGGTATACTCCTGAATGTACTGGAAGCCACCTTTTTTATCTATACCCAGGTGAGGTGCAATTAAAACACCCAAAATCATCGCCACAATGATGGAGATTTTTCCCGTCAAAACGAGATTCTTTTCAGTAGCCTCAGGATTGATTACTTTTTTGTAAATATCTAAAGTGAAAATCGTTGCGATACTATTTGCTTTACCAGCCAGCGAGGCCACCACAGCAGCCGTTAAGGCTGCAAACGACAAGCCTTTTAACCCTGCAGGGAGCAAATTCAGCAATACCGGATAAGCACGGTCCGGATTGACAGAACCATCCTGCAACATTTCCGTTTGGAAGGCACCATCTTTGTAAAGTACGTAAGCTGCGATACCCGGAAGTACTACAATAATGGGCATTAACAATTTTAAGAAAGCGGCAAATAATAAACCACCTCTTGCCGTATTTAAATCTGCGCCCAAAGCACGCTGTGTGATGTATTGATTGCAACCCCAATAGTTTAAGTTAACAATCCACATCCCGCCGATTAATACACTTAAACCCGGTAAATCAATGTAATTTTCATTATCAGGCTTTAAAATCATCTGGAAATGCTCAGAAGCTTTGGTGGTCATTAAACTATAACCTTCAAAAATACCGGTCGTTCCATAATGGCTGGAAACCAGGTTTAAGGCCAGATAGGTTGTGGCTAAACCGCCTAAAATCAGAAAGAACACCTGAATAACATCGGTATAACCAATTACTTTCATCCCGCCCAGGGTAATGATGATAGCGAAAGCGGCAATGGCATACATACAAAGTTCCAGGTTAAAACCTGAAATACTGCTTACTGCAAGCGCACCTAAATAAAGGATGGAAGTTAAGTTAACCACCACATAAAGCAGTAACCAGAAAACAGCCATAATCATGGCAACGGTTCCATTATAGCGTTGATGCAGAAACTGCGGCATCGTCGCAATCTTATTTTTAAGGTAAACGGGGATGAAGAATACGGCTACTACAATCAGGGTTAAACTTCCCATCCATTCGTAGGTAGCAATGGCTAAACCCATTTTAAAGCCAGATCCACTCATCCCGATAAATTGCTCTGCCGAGATGTTTGATGCAATAAGTGAGGCACCAATTGCCCACCAGGTAAGTGAACCTTCGGCTAGAAAGTAATCTTTAGAGCCTGTGGATACTGATTTTTTCTTATTGTAAATGTAGAGGCCGTATGCCGCTACAATAACAAAGTACACCGCGAAAACGATATAATCTTTCGTATCGAGAATATTATTTTTCATTCATTTATTTGTTTAGGTATTATTTTTATGTGCTTGGCAGCATCAGTTTTTGTTAAGCGATGCGCTCAGACCCGTTGTCGGTTTCTACAATGTAAGCATCAAGTGTAAGGCTAAATTCTTTGGCATAAAGCGTACTGATTTCTGAAATCAGCGCATCTATATTTTCATCTTTCACGACATTGATGGTACACCCACCAAAGCCACCACCCATCATTCGGGCGCCAAGAACGTAATCAAGATTTTTAACGTAATCAACCAGAAAGTCGAGTTCTTTGCAGCTCACTTCGTATTCCTTACTCAAGCCCTCATGTGTGGCCAGCATCAGCTTACCTAAAGCCTCTAAATCGCCCAGCTTAAGTGATTCAGCTGCCTGCTGAATTCTCGCAATTTCTTCTACTACGAATTTGCACTTTTGAAAAACTTCAGCATCTTTTGGTTCTACATAGGCTTTAAGCATGTCTAAATCTGCATCTCTTAAGCTATTTACTTCAGGATGTGCAGCTTTAATCCAGGCTACGCCCTGTTCGCATTGCGATCTTCTCTTATTATAGGCAGAATCGGCCAGTGAATGTTTCACATTCGTATTCAGCAGCACAAATTTGTAACCCGGTAATTTTAATGGGATATACTCATATTCCATCGATCGGCAATCCAGGAGCACTGCATGATCTTTTTTGCCAAATACAGAGGCAAACTGGTCCATAATCCCACAGTTTACACCAGCAAATACATGTTCTGCTTTTTGGGAAATTAATGCCAGATCCATTTTTGAAATCTGAAGATCATTCAGGTGATCAATCGCAAATGCGGTAGCACATTCCAGCGCAGCTGATGAAGAAAGACCAGCTCCGAGAGGAACATTTCCATCAAGATATAAGTTGAATCCTGCTATTTTATAACCTCGTTTTACGAGTTGATCAGCTACACCCAGCACATAATTGGCCCAGCCCAGTTCAGATTTTTCAATTGCAGCAACTGATGACTGAAAGGATTGCTGGTAGCTTTCAGAAAATAAATGAATTTCATCATCTTCCCTTTTGGAAACCGCTACATATATGGCTTTATTTATAGCCGCAGGCATTACAAAGCCTTCGTTATAATCGGTATGCTCACCAATAATATTAATTCTTCCAGGAGATTTAACCAGCACAGGCTCGGTTTGAAAAACATCTTTAAATGCTTTTCTTAAACGTTCAATATCCATTCGCTCTAAATTATTTTATTTTTTTCGGTTAGTTTTTTTTCGTTTTATAATGTTCGGCAGCCAATTCTTTCAGGCGATTTGCAGCAAATTCCGGCGTAATATCGCGTTGTGGATTAGCAAGCATTTCGTAACCTACCATAAATTTTTTCACCGTTGCAGAACGAAGCAGTGGCGGATAAAAATGCATATGCCAATGCCATTCCGGATGATCGCCATCGTTTACCGGAGCCTGGTGCATTCCGGCAGAATAAGGGAAGGAAGTTTCGAAAAGGTTATCGTATTTCGTTGTGAGTGCCTTTATCGCTTCAGCAAGCGCTTGCTTTTCAACAGTAGTAAAAAATTTAATACTGCTCACATGGCGCTTGCTGATGATCATCGTTTCGTAAGGCCAAACTGCCCAGAAAGGAACCAAAACAACGAAATGCTCATTTTCGAATACTACTCTTTCGTTTTTTTTCAGTTCCAGCTTTAAATAGGCAGCCAGCATGCTTTGGCGATGAACAGCATAGTAATTTTTCTGGCGCTCCGTTTCTTTCACGATTTCCATCGGCACTTCGCTCTGCGACCAGATCTGCCCGTGCGGATGGGGATTGCTGCAACCCATAATTTCCCCTTTGTTTTCGAAAATTTGGATGTATTTTATCCATTCGTTTTCCGAAAGGCTATTGTACTCTTTTTGCCAAAGATCAACTACTGCCGTAATTTCATGCACACTGAGCTCTGGCAAGGTTAAGTTATGCTTAGGGCTGAAGCTGATTACTTTACAGATGCCACGTTCGTTTTTAGCCACTAGCAAGCCATCATCATCAAGGCTGTCTGATGGTGTATCTTCCAGCAAAGCTGAAAAATCATTTTTAAAAACGAAACTTTCCTTATAATCCGGGTTGACATCACCATCTGCCCGGTCATTGCCGGGGCACAGGTAACATTTAGGATCATACTCCTGACGGTCATCAGCTGCCAGGTCTTCCACTTTACCCTGCCAGGGCCTTTTAGTACGATGCGGAGATACCAGCACCCACTCGCCGGTTAGGATATTTAATCTTCTGTGAGGATTTGAATCGAGATCAAATGTTTTAATCATGTTATATTATTGATTAGAATGTTGGGCTACAAAAATGGACGTTGAACTTGGCTAAAGTATAAATAAATTATTATTTGTCAAAGTGACATTTAATAAAATATTTATAATTTCTGTTTTCGCAAAAATTTAAAGATATTCAGGCAGATTTAATTTAGTTTCAGAATGATAGAATATTCAGGCCAACCCCATTACCTGGTGGCTGTAGATTGTATAGTTTTCGGTTTTGACGGGGAGCGCCTTAAATTACTATTGGTTAAAAGAGGGTTGGAACCGGAAAAAAACAAATGGAGTTTGATTGGCGGCTTCGTGGGCTCTAACGAAAGTCCGGATGATGCCGCCAACCGGGTGCTGAAAAAGAATACTGGCCTGGAGGGAATCTACCTGGAACAGCTTCAGATTTATGGAGAACCAAACCGCGATCCGATTGAGCGCACCTTATCTGTAGGTTATTTCGCCCTGATTGATATTCATAAATACCAGGCACAACTGAGCGACGAATACCATGCAGAATGGTTTCTGATCAACGAAAGCCCGAAATTGATTTTCGATCATGACCAGATGGTTGCCGATGCACGAAAAAAGCTTCGCTACAAAGCGGCCCTCCATCCTATCCTTTTTGAAATGTTACCTAAAAAATTTACGCTTCCTCAATTACAAATGCTTTTTGAAGAAGTAAACGATACCAAAATAGACACCCGAAACTTTAGTAGAAAAATTAGTTCCACCGGTTTGTTAATTAAACTGGAAGAGAAAGATAAATCAGGTTCTAAAAAGGGCGCCTTTTATTTTAAGCTAGATAAGAAAAAATATAAGGCCAATTTTCAGGCATTTTTAAATCTTGTTCCGAATCTAAAAATCTAGCTGGGTTTTCTGCCATCTCCTTGTATTGCCCCGCATTTTGACCTAAAAACTTCGTTTACACGCTCTCAATTACCATCATGCTATACAAACATTTAGTTTAATTGATATATTAGCACCATGCAAAAGGAACCGGCGGACGAAAAGTTGATCCTGGCAAGAACTGCCAGGGGAGATCAGCAAGCTTTCGGTGTTCTTTTCAATTTTTATAAAAACAAGGTCTACGGTTATGCCTTAGCCATTCTACAGACAAATGCAGCAGCTGAGGAGATTGTTCAGGATGTATTTATTAAACTCTGGATAAGACGACAACATTTAGCTACGATTGATAATTTCGGAGGCTTTTTAAGGACAATCGCAAAGAATGAAACCTTAAACGCACTAAAAAAAATTGCTGTCGAACAAAAAAACTATCAGTTAGCCAACCAAACGAATACAGATATTGACTCTGCCACTGAAAATGAAATTCAATTCAGGGAAACAAAGAAGTTATTAGATGAGGCCATTAATAAACTTCCGCCTCAGCAAAAATTAATATACAATCTTTGCCATATGGAGGGTTTAAAGCAGAAAGATGTTGCAGAAAAACTAAGTTTATCTCCATTAACGGTAAAAACTCACCTCAGAGATGCTGTTAAATCAATTAAAAACTACCTGATTATACATGATGAAATAAAAGCTGTGCCTCTTTTGCTTTTTTTTCTTAAATAATTCAGCTTTCACTACCTCCTTTTCTTTTTTGAATTGTCACTATATATAAAAGCCTGATAAATTTATTTGTCTCAGGCCCAAACCAAACAAAATGGAACAAGAAAGGTCTGCCTATCTATTTGATAAGTATGTGAGCAAGACGTGTTCTCCTGCAGAATTGAAGGAGTTTATGGCGATCGTAAGAAACGCGAATGATCAAACTGTACTTGATTTGGTAATGGATAATTTCTGGAACCAGAGTCAGGAAACTGAGTTAAATCCGATTAAAGCTGATTTAATTCTTACCAGGGTTTTAGCTGCTGATGCCAAAAAAACGTCGAACAGACCTAACTTCTCCATTCAGTGGCTGGGCTGGGCAGCCGCTTTCCTGATCATCTGTCTGGCTACATTTTTTCTTAACAGACAAACGAATAGTAACTCAAACACTGCGGTCAAAACAGTTACTAATACCTCGCAAGATCGCAACTCACCAAATTTAATAACAGTTAAAACCGGCGACGAACATCGAAAAATAACGCTACCAGATGGCAGCACCGTAATCTTAAACACCAACAGTTCGATCACTTATCCAAAAGCTTTTGGTGAAAAAAGAACAGTTATCTTAACAGGCGAGGGTTATTTCGACATCAGGCATGACCTTAAAAAAAGCTTCGCCGTATTTACGGGCAAATTAACCACTACTGTTTTAGGGACGGCATTTAATATCAAAGCTTATGATAGCGACCATGAAATTTCGGTTACGGTGACCAGAGGAAAAGTGAGCGTTTTAGATAGTAATGCGGTTTTAGCGATTTTAATACCGAACGAACAAGTTGTTTTCAATAAAAAAGATAAACAAGTCAACCTGGCAAAAGTTATTACTAAAAACACCGTCCAATGGCAGGAAAGTGATATTTTCTTTGATGATATCTCGCTGGAAGAAGCGGCAGAGGTATTAGCCAAACGCTTTAATACACCAATCACCGTAGATAACGAATCAGCTAAGAAATGTAGATTTACAGCCACCTTTCTTAAAAGGGAATCATTAGATGAAATTCTAAAAATTATCTGCTCTTATAATCATGCACAATACCAAGACAGCGCCGGCGGCATAACCATCAAAGGCGGGGGATGTGAATAGCAAGTAACTCAAAATCAATTCAATTAACTAAACCAAACAACATGAAAAAAACTTACCAGCTGCGAATTTAAATGAATAAAAAACTCCTTGTCGCTAAACAAGGAGTCGTTGCAGATACAGCGCTAACTGTATCTACGCGTTTAAACAATTTTCCAGAATTCATTTAAAACATTTAAAACTATGTATTTTTCTGCACAATCGGCAGAGGGCAGGAAGAAATATGTTTTCTTCACTGCATCATCCCAAACACGATATTTAATTCGTCAGCTTATGCGTACCAGCTTAATTATTGCTATCGTATTCATTACCTCTCTCCAATGCCTGTCTGCTTTAGAAGTGAATGCTCAATCTGCTCAGCAGGTGCGGGTTACGATGGAGCTAAAACAGGAAACCATCACCACAGCAATTAAAAAAATAGAACAAAACAGTTCATTTCGTTTTTTGTACCGCAATGATGAACTTAAAAATCTTAAACCGGTAAGTATTCCGTTGGAAGAGCGATCGGTAAAAGAAACTTTAGATATGATCTTAAAGGGAACCGGTTTAACTTATAACCAGGTTGGAGATAAAATTCTGATTTCGAAGCTCCCTTCGACGGTTTTAACCGGGCAGGCAAAAGACGTTAGATTGACAGGGATCATTACAGATGAGATCGGGAATCCCCTTCCTGGCGTATCTATTCGCATAAAAGGTGATAAAGAGTTTAGTACGGCTTCGGATCAAAATGGACATTATAGCATCATCATTCCTACAGGAAAAACCATTACCCTCATATTAAGTTATGTGGGTTACGTAACCAAAGAAATAGCCGTTGATGAGAAAACCACCTCATTAAAAACTACCCTGGTTCCGGAAGCAGGTAGTTTGAACGAAGTACAGGTGATTGGTTATGGTACCACGACCAGGAAACTGAATACAGGTTCTGTAGCCTCTATATCTGCAGAGGAAATTGAGAAACAACCTGTGGGAAATCCATTGGCAGCATTAGCAGGCAGAATGGCGGGTGTGCTTATTGCCCAAAACAACGGCATTCCAGGTAGTACGGTGCAAGTTCAAATCCGTGGACAAAATTCCTTATCGCAAGGCGGTATTCCATTGTACGTCATTGATGGCGTACCTTTTACCAATTTTAATGGTGCTTCTCCTCCAACAGATAATTTAAATGCTTTTGGAACTTCAGGTGCAAGCGGCGGTATCAGCCCTTTTGGAATGATCAACCCATCTGATATTGAGCGGATAGACATTTTGAAAGATGCAGATGCTACGGCAATTTACGGATCAAGAGGTGCAAACGGTGTGGTATTAATTACTACTAAAAAAGGGCAATCTGGTCGGGTGAGAGTGAGTGCGAATTTAAGTACAGGTTTTACAGAAGTTGGTCGCTTTATTCCAATGTTAAATCTTCAGGATTATTTGGCTATGAGAAGAGAGGCATTTCAGAATGACAATGCTGTGCCGAATGCAACTAATGCCCCTGATTTAACACTATGGGACCAAAACAGTTCTACTGATTTTCAAAAGTTATTGATTGGAAACCGTGGTCATGTAAATGAAATCCAGGGATCACTTTCCGGTGGCAATGATCAAACCCGTTTCTTTTTCAATTCTGGCTATCGTAAAGAAACTGGTGTATTTTTAGGTGATAACGGCAATAAGAGATTTTCTTCGAGATTAAATCTTGATCATACTTCACAAAATAAAAAGTTTGGTGCATCATTCTCTGTTAGTTATAGCAACGATAATACTAAGCTGCCTGCATCAGATGTATCTTCAGCATATAACTTGCCATCTAATTTGCCTTTATATGACGCCAATAACAAATTATATTGGTTTGGTAGCTTTACAAATCCTATGGCTGCCTTACAGAAAGAATATACCGGCGTAACCAATAATTTAATTGCAAATGCCAATATTAAATACAGCATTTTACCTGGATTAACAGCCAAAACCAATTTTGGGTACACCAATACCAGGTTGGAACAAATTAACAAAGATCCGTTTTCTTCACAAAACCCAACAAGTAATCCGGTTAGTAATGCAACATTTACTAATTTAAACGCCCAAAATTGGATTGTAGAGCCTACATTGGATTACACCAGGAATTTAGGCGGAGGAAAGTTTACAGCTCTAATTGGTACTAGTTTCCAACAAAACACTTCAAGTGGATCATCTATTTTCGGAAACAACTACAGTTCTGAAGACCTTTTAGGTACCCTTAGCGCTGCCGGAACAATCACTATACGCTATAATAACATCGTAAAATATAAATATAATGCAGTGTTTGCTAAATTAAATTACGACTGGAAAGAGAAATACCTGGTCAATGCCACTTTCAGAAGAGATGGTTCATCAAGATTTGGTCCCGAGAACCGTTTTGGTAATTTTGGGGCTGTTGGTGCTGCCTGGATATTTTCTAATGAGGGTTTTATTAAAGAAAATCTTTCATTCTTAAGCTTTGGTAAACTGAGAGCTGGTTTTGGTACAACAGGTAACGATCAGATTCCAAATTATCTTTATCTGCCATTGTATAATCCAACAACTCCGTATTTAGGTAATGCAGCTATAGTACCTAGTGGCCTTCCTAATCAAACTATTAAATGGGAAACAACCAAAAAGCTAGATCTTGCAATTGACTTAGGGTTTTTAAAAGACCGCATTACGTTTACGGCTAATTATTACAGAAACCGTTCTTCTGATCAAATTACATCAAATGCTGTGGCTTTCCAGAGCGGTTATAATAGTTATACGCAAAACCTGCCGGCAGTTATTCAAAATAAGGGTCTAGAATTAGAATTAAATACTACGAATATAGTTTCTAAAGATTTCTCATGGAAATCATCTTTGAACTTAACCTTTACTGACAACAAGTTGGTAGAATTTCCTAATCTTGATAAATCATTTGTTTCTTTCAGCTATGTTGTTGGAGAATCAATCAATTTGTTCCGTCCTTATCATTTTCTCGGTGTAAACCCGGCAAATGGTGCGGCAATGTATGAGGACAGGGATGGAAATGGGGTAATCAATACTAACGACCGTTATGTAGCAGACCTTGGTACGCCTTTTTTTGGAGGATTTAACAATACTTTTTCCTATAAAGGCTTTGATTTAGGAATATTTTTTCAGTTCAATCACCGCTTCGGGGTAACTCAAATCCTAAACACACGCCCTGGTGCATTAACAAATCAAAATGAATATTGGTTAGGCAGATGGACACCATCGAATCCTTCAGCTAGTATACCCGGATCTTCTGCTACTGCCGGCACCGCAATTGCAGCTTCCTATAATCTTTATACCCAATCCGATGCGGTTTATGGCGATGCGTCTTATCTGAAATTAAGATCGATAAACTTATCTTATACCCTACCGCAAGAATGGCTTAAGCACGTAAAAATTTCAAGTGCCAGCGTTTTTGTTCAGGGTCAGAATTTATACACATGGGCCAAGAATAAATATGTGTTAGATACAGAGACAACGGTTCAAGGCGGCCCTCCGGGATTAGGTACAGGAATAATCAGCCAGGTTGTACCACCGTTAAGAACAATTGTATTTGGCGTTAACTGCTCATTTTAAAGGTAAAAATCATGAAAAAAAATTATAAAAATTTTATTTATACCACATTGATTATTGGAGCAGGGTTTACTGTTTCATCTTGTAAAAAATTTGTAGAATTAGGGGCACCTCCTACCCAGATTAGTTTTGACGATGCCTTTAAAACAGATGCATCAGCACAGAGTGTGGTGATGGGGATTTATACGCTTTCTTCTGCGGGGGTAAATGGCTTCCTCACACATGTAACATTTTATCCGGGGATTTCTGGGGATGATGTACAATATAATGGTACAGACGCAGGCGTTCAGGAATTTTCTAAAAATGCCCTGCTTAGTACCAATGGTTTTGTAAATAATACCTGGGGTAACCTTTATCCATTAATAAAAAATGCCAATAATGCCGTAAGTGGTATCACATCCTCCACAACTTTAACGGCTTCGACTAAGGCGCAGTTATTAGGTGAGGCCAAATTTTTACGGGCTTATTTCTACTTTTATGCCGTTAATTTATTTGGCGATGTCCCTCTTCCACTAAAAGATGATTATTCTGCCTTTGAAAACGCCGCTTTACCACGTACACCATCCGCCCAGATTTACGCACAAATTATTAAAGATTTGACCGAGGCGCAGGCTGCATTACCTAATGCATATATTGGAACATTCAGGGGGCGGGCCAACAAGCTAGCAGCTACTGCGCTCCTAGCCCGTGTTTACCTCTATCAAAAAGATTATGCCAATGCTGAAGCGCAAGCAACACAGGTAATTAACGCTGGTACGTATAGTTTACCTGCTCCGGAATTAGCGTTTATTAATAGCAGTAATGAGATTATCTGGCAGATAGGGAATTTAACAGGTGTTTCTGTACCGGGTAATGGATATGTTTCGGCTGCTACGTCAATTCCGGCTTACTCTTTAGCCGATGGTACATATCAAAGCTTTGAAAGTACAACCGATTTACGCAGAGCAAACTGGACATCGACAAAAACCTTAGGCGGTAAAACTTATTATTCGATTACTAAATATAAGATAGGCTCTGGCACCGGAAATGAGTATAATGTTGCTTTAAGATTAGCCGAACAATACCTTATTCGTGCAGAAGCCAGGGCACAACAAAACAATTTGAGCGGGGCAAAAACAGATTTAGATATTGTTAGGGCCAGAGCTGGTTTAGCGGGTGTTAGCGCAACCTTAACCCAGGCACAAATGCTTTCTGCGGTTGAACAGGAAAGAAAAATGGAACTTTTTGGCGAATGGGGTCACCGCTGGTTGGATTTAAAAAGAACAAACCGAGCTGATGCAGTTTTAGGCGCCCTTAGACCTACCACATGGAAAACAACTTCGGTATTATATCCAGTACCAGATGCACAACGTTTAATCAATACTGCATTAACCCAAAACCCTGGCTACAATTAAACTATTAAAATCCAGTTTTTGCTTGTTGATTTACCATTGGTCTTTCAACAAGCTTCAAATAGTAATTTGCTTTAAATATCATCAACCTATAACATGAAAACAAAATATATCGCTTTAGCAGCGACACTTTTACTAGGTGCAACCGCATTTAAACCTCAAACTGGTTATAAAATTTCAGGAAATATCAGAGGTATAGAGAACGGTGTAATCTATCTTACTCATCAAATTGGTGATCAGGAAATTAAAGATTCAACCAAAATTACTAACGGAAAGTTTACATTTTCCGGAACAACTCCTGAAGTAATGATGTACAGCATTCAAATCCCAAAAATCAGGGAGCAAAAATATTTTCTTCTTGAAAATAAAGCGATTTTGTTTGACGGGCATAAAGATTCTTTATTTAAAGCTAAAATCAGTGGATCACCAGAAACGGATGTTTATTTGGGTTTTTACAACGGCCCCTGGAAAATCATCACGGCAAAGGCAGGAAAGATTTATAATGCAATGGATAGTGCAACGCAAAAAGGAAAAATAACCCTTAGCCCCGAACAACGCAAGCCCTTTGATGATGAATTTAAAAATCTAGATGTACTTAATCAAAAAGCAATTAAGGATTACGTACTGGCGCATCCCGGTTCAGTAGCTGTTGCAGCCATTGTTGAAGATCGTTTAATTAACTATAACTATCCACTGCAGGCAGCAGAAATGTATACACTTTTTAAACCCGAAGTAAAAAACTCATACTTCGGCAAAGCCATAAAGGCAAGTTTGGATTTAGTGAATAAAACTGCGGCAGGAAAAGTTGCTCCGGATTTTACTATGAACGATGTGAATGGTAAGCCTTTAAAATTGTCACAATTAAGGGGAAAGTATGTGTTAATAGACTTTTGGGCCAGCTGGTGTGTGCCTTGTAGAAAAGAAAATCCAAATGTTGTTGCCGCCTATCAAAAGTATCATGATCAAGGATTCGAGATTTTAGGTGTTTCGCTTGACAGCAAAAAAGAAGCTTGGTTAAAAGCGATAAAAGACGATGGGCTTGGCTGGAAACATGTTTCAGAATTAAAGGGCTGGACAAATACTGCCGCAACAACTTACGGTGTAAAATCTGTACCTGCGAGCTTTTTAATCGATAAAGAAGGCAAAGTGATTGCCAAAGATTTAAGAGGCGAAGAATTAACTAAAAAGTTATCAGAAATTTTTAAAGATTAAAATATGAAAACATTAAGCCTTTTTATTGGCACGCTTGGATTGATAGCTGCATCAATTCAACTTAACGCACAAACAAAACCACTTGATACCACAAAAATTTATCTGGACAAATTGGTCGCTTCTAACAATCCAGCAGACCAGGCCCTGCTCAATAGCAAACTTAAGCACCTGGCTGCAGCTGATAATGAAAAGGAAATGGACATGTCCATTAATTATTACTTCCGGCTGAAAAATCAAAAAGCAACTGACTCGCTGCTGGAAGCACAATTGACTAAATTTCCGAATGGAATGCGTGCCAGAAACAAAGTGGCTTCAGATGAAATTTTTCCTTTAAAAACGCCTGCTGAAAAGGAAATCGCTTATAAGGCATGGATTAAGAAATTTCCACCATCAAACTTTAGTGGCGAAGATTTGATTACCTACGATTATGTAACCAGCAGCATTGCAAGTGGTTATGCAGAACAAAAAAATACTGCGAAAGCCCTGGAATATGCGGATAAGTTATTGGTCGACTTTTGGAAGGGCAATGCTTATAGTGGTCTTGGTGAAGCTTTTTATCGAAACGGGGATTTAAAAAACGCAGCCCTCTTTTACAAAAAGGCAACTGAAAGTGCAAAAGTTTATTATGATGGGAAATTACCGAATGAAAACTCATCGAAATTTGCCGCATCGGGTTACCCCTATTTAACCATGAGTTATGCCAATGTGCTCTATGAGCAAAAAAATTACAATGAAGCACTAAAGTATGCAAAATTAGCTACGACCAATCCAAAGACTGCTTCTCCAAAATCAAATTTTCAGTATGCGAAAATTTTAATGGCCTTAAACAGAAATGAGGAGGCTTATGCAAAATTGGAGGAAGCTGTTAAATCTGGTAAAGCAGACGACGAGATGAGCGCTACTTTCAAAAAGTTGTACACTAAAGTGAAGGGCAGCGAAGCAGGTTTTGATCAATATGCTGCAGAAATCAGGAAAGGCATCATCGCTAATCTTCAGCAAAAGCTGAATAAAGAAATGGTTAAAAAACCTGCTGCAGATTTTACGCTGACTGATCTTGACGGCAAACAGGTAACCTTAAGCAGCTTGAAAGGTAAAACGGTCATCTTAGACTTCTGGGCAACCTGGTGCGGACCATGTAAGGCATCGTTTCCGGCAATGCAAATGGCTGTGAATAAGTATAAAAACGATCCTACTGTACAGTTTTTATTTATTCACACCTGGGAGAAAGCGCCTAACCCGACTAAAGATGCTGCAGATTACATCAAATCGCAAAACTATACTTTTGAAGTGTTGATGGATAATAAAGATCCGGAAACCAAAATCAATAAAGTGGTGAGTGATTACAAGGTAAATGGCATCCCTTCCAAATTTGTGATTGATCCGCAAGGAAATATCAGATTTAACCTGATGGGTTTTGATGGTGGCAATGAAGCCGCTGTTGATGAAATTTCTATGATGATCGATATGGCCAGAAAGGGATAAGGTCACCGATTTTCTTAACAATCGCATTTGAACAACCACCTTTGGAAGTTTGAATGCGATTTTTTTTGCTTAAAGAAATGCTCCATTTCACGTCACTGCTATTGCCGCCCTCCGCTCCTGCCCAGGAAATGATGGAAGGAGAAAACGCAGAGATTCTTCACGGCAAATAGTTGTCTATCGGTCGTGTGTCCCACCGACCGAAATGATGATTTGCCTAATGCTTAACATTTTCAAAACGAGGACTTAATATAACGAACTAATTGTAGCTTATCATTTTAACAGATTCTAAACTGCTACTCTATTTTAACCTGCTTTTAAGATGAGAAGTTTACTTTTGTATCATGCTTAAAATAGGAATAGCAGAAGATGATGTTAAAATTGCGAACCTCCTGAAATCGGCTTTGGAGGAGAACGGTTACGAAGTCACTAACGTTTACAATGGAACAGACGCATTAGAAACCTTCCTTAATAAGGAGCATAATCTCCTTATTATTGATATTATGATGCCCGGTTTAAACGGCATTCAACTTTGCAGGCAACTTCGAACCGAGAACATTAATACGCCGGTGCTGATGCTCACTGCAATGGGAACGGTAGATGACAAGGTAACTGGCTTAGATGCCGGAGCTGATGATTACCTGGTAAAACCCTTCCATTTAAAAGAATTACTTGCCCGGGTTACGGCTTTATTGAGGCGGCAAATCAATTTTAAAAGTACGGCAACACATCAGCTTTGCTTTGCCGATCTTTGTTTGGATACCTATAGCAAGGAAGTAATCCGGGCGAATAAAAAAATTGAGTTAAGTGCCAAAGAGTTCGATTTGCTCGAACTTTTTCTCCGCCACCCCAACCGCTTACTTTCCCGCCAATTTATTGCAGAACAGGTTTGGGACATTAACTTTGAAACCGGAACCAACGTAATAGAGGTTTACATCAACTTTTTAAGGAAGAAAATCGACAAAGACTTCGACCGCAAACTGATCCACACGAAAATAAATATGGGTTACATTATGAGATAATGAAAATAAAAGACCGCATCGCCTTATATTTCACTTTTATCAGCACGGCTATGCTGCTGGCGGTATTATGCGTAGTCTATTTTACGTTCATGAAGTTTTTACAAGCCGATTTCTTCGAGCGCTTAACCGATCGAACAATGGTTACCGCAAAACTCTATCTGGAGGCTGATGAAATCAGTCGCGACGCCTTAAGTAATGTTAGACATAAATACCTTCAAAAACTTAATGGAGAAGTTATCCGGATTTATGACGACAAAAACAGGGCTACTTTTATAGGCGATTCTGCCCAATACTGGACTAGAGCAACCATTAATACCGTCAGGAAAAAGAAACACCTGCAATATAAAGATGGCGAAAGGCAAGTGGTGGGTATTTACTATAAAGATAACCAGGGCGACTTCGTTATTCTAGCTTCTGCCACCGATCAGGGTACGCATAATCGTTTAGAAAAGTTGTTAAAAATTATGCTTTTCACCTTTGTATTCATCTCCATTATCGTTTTATTATTAAGCAGATGGGTGGCTGAAAAGATGCTGAAACCGCTGAAAAGATTCATGGAAGAAGTTAAACAGGCCGGATCTAAAAACCTGGAATTCCGGGTGGAGGAAAACCAGACTAAAGATGAAATCAACCTGATTGCCCAAAGCTTTAACCATTTGATGACCGAACTGGAACAAGCCTTCATTCTGCAGAAAACTTTTGTGGCCAACGCTTCTCATGAGTTAAGAACGCCACTCACCAGAATGATGATGACCGCAGAACTCGCTTTATCAAAAGAAAGAGATATCGATGCCTATCAAAAAGTAATTCAGTCAGTTGCCGATGATGCCGAAAACATGGAACACATCATTACCGGTCTGCTTGCACTGGCCAGGATGGATCTCGAATTAATTGAATCACAACTTTCGCCTATTCTGATGGATCAACTCCTGTTTAAAATTCAGGCAGAATGGAAGCAGCATAAAAATCTGGATTTAGAGCTTGTTAAGCAAGCTACCGCTCAACCCGCCCCACTGGTGTCTGCAAATGCGGTGCTGTTGAAAATTGCGATTGATAACGTTATTTCAAATGCTTTCAAATTTTCCAACAATCAAAAAGTGATTTGCCGTTTAGCTCTGGAAGCAGATTCCGTGCTGATTAAAATTATTGATCAGGGGCCTGGCATTCCGCTATCCGAACGCGAAGATGTGTTCAAACCATTTTACACCCGATCTGCAGAAGCAGGGCAAAAAGGTGAAGGAATGGGTTTGTATATTTCCAATAAAATTATCCACCTGTTTAGTGGAACGATTGAAATAGCTACTGAAAAAGAAAGTGATTTCACGATCAGCTTACCACTTTTAAAGCTGTAGCAACTTGCTATCACGCGGCGACGAACTTTAATCCGCTTTTAATTTCCGTTTAATTCGCGTTTAATTTGGCTGGGATAGATTTGCCGCATGACAAGAATAGGTACGCTACTTTTTCTCTTCCTGAGCTTTCTATACAAAACAGCTGTTGCGCAAACTGATACCATCAAGTTAAGTTTGCCTCAGGCAGAAGCATTATTTTTAAAACACAATTTTGAACTCCTGGCTGCAAATTATCAAATAGACCAGGCAAAAGCCGAAATGGTTACCGCTAAGCTTTTTGATAACCCGGAGCTGGAATACGAGAATTTATTCTACAACCACGAAACCGGAAAGTTTTTTCAAACCTCCTATGCCTACGGACAATTTGCCGGATCCATTTCTCAGCTTATAAAACTGGCAGGTAAACGAAATAAGAACATCAAACTCGCTCAATCCGGAGCAAAGATGGCAGAAATGGAGTATTTCGATTTACTGCGCACTTTGAAATTTGAACTTCGCAGCACATTTTATAAAGCATATTTCCATGCACAGTCTGTGCAGGTTTACCTGGAACAGCTCAAATCGACCCAAAGCCTTATCACCGCTTACGAAAAACAATTAAAAATGGGCAACGTGGCTTTGAAAGATGTGATCAGAATAAAGTCACTGTTAATCGGCCTCAAAGCGGAGCAGACCAATTTGCTGAACGACCTGGAGGATGATTACAGAGATTTACGCCTGCTCTGTGGCTTGCAACCAGATGCTAACTTCACCTTAACTCTTCCCGAAGCAAATAAAAATGTGGCTTTGAATGATATTCCTTACGCTACCGTGTTAGAAACTGCAAAAAATAACAGAAGTGATTTAAAGCTTGCAAAAGTTTCTTTAGAATACAATGAATTGAACTTGAAACTGCAGAAGGCCATGGCAATTCCTGATGTAGAAATCTCATTGAGTTATGATTTGAAGGGAAACTACCCTGAAAAATATACAGGTTTAGGTTTAAAAATCCCGATTCCGCTCTTTAATAGAAACCAGGGTGAAATTAAAAAGGCGAAAATTGGAATCGACGCAGCAAGCACAAATATCAGCAGGCAGGAATTGCTTTTAAATAATGAAGTTTTTAACAGCTACCGCACCGCGCTTCGGAACGAGAAATTATATACCGAAATCGATCCGGATTTTAATACTGGCTTCGCCCAGCTTATCGAAGGGCTGATTAAAAACTTCAGAGAACGGAACATCAGCCTGATGGAATTTCTAAACCTCTATGAATCCTATAAAGAAACTGCTTTGCAGGTCAACAACGTTCAGCTGGAGCACTTAAATTCCAGAGCAGAATTAAATTATGTAACCGGATCAAACCTATTCAAATAAGCGCATGCAAATTATCCATAAAAACATTATAAAAGCATTTCTCTTTTCTTCCATTGGCTTAGGCTTAGGCTGCAGCGACCATAAAACTGAAACTGCACCAGAGAAATTTGCCATCACAGACTCCATGCTAAATCGGTTACTGATTGATACGGTGCAGCAATCAAATAACAAGTCAGACCTTATTTTTTCAGCTAAGATTATGGCCAATGAAGACCGGAAATCAGAACTTTTCCCCATGGTTAGTGGCTTAGTAAACCACGTAAATGTACGTTTAGGTGATCAGGTAGCTGCCGGGCAAACCCTTGCTTCGGTTACCAGCGCTGAAATGGCAGGTTTCAATAAGGAGGTGATTTCGGCAAATGCCGAATTAAAAAATGCCGACCGCAGCCTGAAACAGGCAGAACAGCTCTTTGAAAGCGGCTTGTCATCCGCAAAAGAACTGGAAGAAGCTAAAAATGATTTCCTCATCAAAAAGGCAGAATTGAAAAGGGCTAATGCAGTATTAAAGCTTAACGGCGGAAGTAACACCGGCCTCTATTCAATTAAATCGCCCATTAGTGGCTTTGTAATTGAAAAAAATGTAACCGATAATATGCAGCTGCGAAGCGATAACGATAAAAGTTTATTCACCATTGCCGATCTTTCAAACGTTTGGGCGATGATTAACATCTATGAATCCGATATCTCGCGCATCAAAGTTGGCGATGAAGTAAATCTCTCCACCCTATCCTATCCTGAGCAGGTTTTCAAAGGTAAAATTGATAAAGTTTATAACCTCATCGATCAGGAAAGTAAGGTAATGAATGCCCGTGTGGTGATTGCCAACAGCAATGCTTTATTAAAACCGGGGATGCTGGGTACGGTGAAGGTTTATGCCCATTCGGGGGTCGATCTTCCAGCTGTAAACTCGCGGGCCATTATTTTCGACGATAATAAAAACTATGTATTGCTTCTTAACAATGAGCAAAAAGTTCGCATTCAGGAAGTTCAACTGGGCAGGAAGACAGCTGGTAAAACTTACATCAGCAAGGGGTTAACCGCCGGCGACCGTGTGATCGCTTCTAAACAGGTATTTCTTTTCGAAAACCTGAAAAGCCAGTAATCCTCCTTTCATCTTTTAGCATTCCCCTTTATGAATACATTCATCAAAAGCATTATCGGCTTTGCGCTGAAGAATAAATATTTTATTTTTTTCGCCACCTTTATCCTCATCCTCGCTGGTTATTTAAGTTTTAAAAACACCACCATTGATGCATTTCCTGATGTAACAAACACCAACATCACCATCATTACGCAATGGCCAGGCAGAAGTGCCGAAGAAGTGGAGAAATTTGTAAGTCGCCCGCTGGAGATTGCAATGAATCCAACAGAGAAACGAACCAGCATCCGTTCTTCATCATTATTTGGTCTGTCGATTGTGAAAGTAAGTTTTGAGGATGATGTAGATTATGCAGAGGCCCGGGTGCAGGTTAATAACCACCTGGATGAAGCTGATCTTCCGGAAGGCATCCAGCCGGAAGTGCAACCACCTTATGGTCCTACCGGCGAAATTTTTCGCTATACCTTAACCAGCGACACCAAAACTGTTCGCGAACTAAAAACCCTGCAAGACTGGGTAATACAGCGGGAACTGCTTTCCGTTTCGGGCATTGCAGATGTGGTAAGTTTCGGTGGAGAGGTTAAAACTTATCAGATCACGGTTGATCCGCAAAAATCAATTCAATACGGTGTAACTGCAACTGAGCTTTTTGAAGCGGTTTCCAAAAGTAACATCAATGTTGGTGGCGATGTGATTGTGCAAAGCGGCCAGGCCTATGTGGTACGCGGTATCGGCGTATTAAACAATATAGATGAAATTAGGAACGTAGTGGTGGATAACATCAATGGAACACCGATCTATGTGAAAACCATTGCTGATGTGGCCGAATCTGCTTTACCAAGACTTGGTCAGGTAGGCAGAGACATAGATCCTGATGTGGTGGAAGGAATTGTAGTGATGCGCAAGGGCGGGAATCCAAGCGAAGTGATTAGCCGCCTGAAAGAAAAAATCGATCTTATTAACAGCAGTATCCTGCCGGATGACGTGAAAATTAAAGCCTTTTACGACCGCGAAGATCTGGTCAATTATTCGGTACATACGGTGATGGGCAACATGCTCGAAGGGATTTTGTTTGTTACCCTTATTGTATTTTTGTTTATGGCCGATTGGCGCACTACGCTCATTGTATCCATCATCATTCCATTAGCCCTACTCTTTGCTTTTATCTGCCTGAAGCTGAAAGGGATGCCTGCCAACCTGCTTTCTATGGGTGCCATTGATTTTGGAATTATTATCGATGGTGCGGTTGTAATGGTGGAAGGGATTTTTGTAACGCTAGATATGAAAGCGAAAAAATTCGGCATGGAACGGTTCAATAAAATGAGCAAACTGGGTTTTATTAAAAAAGCCAGCCTGGAAAACGGGAAGGGCATTCTTTTTGCAAAGCTGATTATCATTACCGGCCTGCTGCCGATTTTTACCTTCGAAAAAGTAGAAGGAAAAATGTTCTCTCCCCTCGCCTGGACGCTGAGTTTTGCCTTACTTGGCGCATTGATTCTGACCTTCACACTGGTACCAGCCATGGCCAGCGTATTGCTAAAAAGGAATGTGAAAGAGAAACACAATGTTTTCCTGGAATGGATTACCAAAGCCACGCTTAAGTTTTACGACAAGTGTTTCAACCGAAAAAAATTGGTATTTACCCTATCCATTATTTTACTTGCTGCAGGTGCATTCAGTTTCAAATTCCTGGGAACAGAGTTTTTACCCAGTCTGGATGAAGGTTCCATTTACGTCAGGGCTACTGGCCCGCTCAGCATCTCTTTAGATGAAACAAAGAAACTTTCAAATGATATGAGGAAGATTTTTTTGAGCTTCGAAGAGGTAAAACAGGTGATGTCGCAAACAGGCCGGCCAAATGATGGAACCGATGCTACCGGATTTTACAACATGGAATTTCATGTGGATATCTATCCGAAAAAAGAGTGGAAACGCAAACAAAGCAAGGAGCAACTCATTGAGCGGATGCAGGAAAAATTGAATGGTTTCCCGGGCATAAGCTTAAACTTTTCCCAACCTATATCAGATAATGTTGAAGAAGCTGTTTCCGGGGTAAAAGGTTCTATCGTAGTTAAAATGTTCGGCGAAAACTTCGATTTCATCGAACAGGAAGAAGAAAAAATCGAAAAGATTTTGAAGACTGTGGATGGTATTGAAGACCTCGGTATTTTGCGTAATCTAGGTCAGCCGGAGTTACAAATTAACCTCGACCAAAAGAAGATGGCACTTTATGGCGTGAGTACGGCCGATGCAAATGCCGTGATAGAAATGGCCATTGGCGGAAAGGCAGCCACTCAGATTTATGAAGGGGAACGAAAATTTGATCTCATTATCCGCTATCCGGAAGATTTTAGAAATGATGAAAGTTCGATAGGCAAACTGCAAATTCCGACACTGTCTGGTTCTAATGTGCAACTGGCAGAAATTTCGGGCATTAAGAAGATCACCGGTCCAAGTATGATTTACCGTGATAAACACAAGCGTTATGGTGCCATTAAATTCTCCATCAGGGGAAGAGACATGGGAAGTGTAATTGCAGAAGCACAACAAAAAGTAAATGCAGCGATCAAACTTCCTAAAGAATACAAACTGGAGTGGGCTGGCGATTTTGAGAATCAGCAAAGGGCTATTTCCCGCCTGTCGCAAGCCGTTCCGGTGAGTTTGCTTTTAATCTTTTTCATTCTTTTTGTGTTATTTGGCAATATCCGCGATGCCTTATTGGTTTTGAACAACGTGCCTTTTGCCATGATTGGTGGAATATTAGCCCTTTTAGCAGCCGGTGTAAATTTCAACATTTCTGCAGGAATCGGCTTCATCGCCCTTTTCGGGATCTGTGTGCAAAATGGCGTAATTTTGATTACCAAATTCAAATCGAATATTGCCGAGCTGAAACATCACGAAGGCTGGACATTTACCGATGCGATGCGGGATGGAATTGCCAGCAGATTCAGACCTGTATTGATGACAGCATTAATGGCTGCCATTGGATTAATGCCTGCCGCCTTATCCACCGGAATCGGCTCTGAGGCCTCAAAACCCCTCGCCATTGTCGTAATCGGTGGTTTAATTACAAATACCTTGTTTAATCTTTTCGTTTATCCGATTGTGTTTTTTTGGTCTTACAAGAAAAAAGTTCTTAAAATTAATTCTGCTCAGTCGTAACATTAAGGAAGTAAACATGACTATTCTCCTCTTCAGTATCATCTTATTCATCAGTGCTTATTTCACCGAATTGTTGGGTTCATTAACCGGCGTTTGAGGGGACGTTATTGTTATCCGTTTATTGGCACTGGTTTTCCATTTTGTTATACGCTATGCTATCAGCCCATTGCCGGCCTCGATAACGAACTCCTTTCATGAGGCACCTTTATTTTAAGAAGCGTCAGGATGAGATCACCTTATTTAAATAGCTATGATAAAATCGTAAATAAGGTGATCTGAAATTACTAAAACAACTTTTCTTGTGGCGGGGTCGCCCCTGCAAGGCGGAGGTAAACCGTGGTTTGGCCACGGTGATGCGTTTGGTGTTCGAAGCCTTTACCCAATGCTAATGCTCTACTTAAATCAAAGCGATCAAAAAGTTTCACCTTTTCATTTAGCTGTGCTGAATTCATTTTTTTGATGGTTGCAATCACATAGTCATAGCTCTCCAGTACATTTTTAGTTACTTCAGCTTTCGTTTTTTCACTTGTTTTCTCCAATTGGTCTTTTCCTTCAGGACTTTTTTCGCCCATGGCGGCAGCAGCAAAAACATAGTTATCTGCACCCAAGTGCAACATTTGTTCTGCAAAAGATCGCATTTCAGGTGTAGGCTTAAGGGCATAACCCGTTTCTGGCATCGCTGCTAAATAGTCTTTGGTGTAGGCTTTGGCACGCTCCCACTCTTTCAGCACATCTGTTGTGGTAGTTTGTGCCTCCGCAGTTGTAAATACAGCTACCAGCATAAATGCACTGGTTATTAGTTTTGCAATCTTCATATGATTTGGTTTTTAACTCAAAAATATGTTTTAAAATTCACTTTGAGATCAAAGTTCAAGTAACATTAAAGGTTAAAGAATTATTGATTCTTCAGGTAAGCATGACTTGCTGAAACGCTGAATCCGATTTAACAAGCGATTTCTGAAGATAACTTATCTAAAAGACTCTTCACTATTTACAAATGCCTCTTTATCATTGCCATAGCCTTTAGGATTATCCCCGTACTCGTTTGGCCCGTGCTCTCCGGGAAAAAAGGATAAGACCAGTCCATAAAGTGGAATGAGCATAAACCAGGCTGAACTACCGCGATCGTGGCAACGCTTTGCGCTTTGTGCGATAAGGATGTAAATCGGGACTAACAAAAAGAGGCTAAAAAATTCCCTACCCTCAGGTTGCGAAAAGGCTTCAATCGAATACAGGCAGATGCCATAAAAAATTTGTGTCAAAGCATATTCCATGCGACGAATACGGCCTTTAAAAGAGAAAACATTTTTGAACATGAGAATCGCTAAATATTTTTGAAGAGCTAAAATAGCTTATTTTAAGGAGTTAAATTAATTAATAATTAAACAGTATCTGCTGAATTAGATAAAAGATATTACCGTAGGCCTACATCAAACTGCTTCATTAATTTTAGCTTTGTAGCTCTCTTTACAAATGGCAAAAAACAGAAATACATTCCCTACCGAAAATATATCCTTTAAAGATCGTCTCTCCTCCCTTAAAAACCTCCCTGATTTTTTTAAGCTGGTTTGGCAAAGCAGTCCGAGCAAAACTGCGATTAGTTTTACATTTCGGGTTTTAAGATCGGCTATGCCGGTCGCCTTACTCTATGTTGGCAAACTCATCATTGATGAGGTAGTGTTGTTAAATAGCCAGGCAGGTACTGGCGACATGCACAGACTTTGGGAACTGGTCGGGTTAGAATTCGGATTAGCCATCCTCACGGATGGATTAAACCGCATGATTAACCTAACGGATAGTTTGCTTGGAGATTTATTTTCAAATTACACTTCGATGCGCATCATGGAGCATGCCGCAACGTTAGATTTAGATCAGTTTGAAGATTCTGTATTTTATGATAAACTGGAACGGGCCCGCCAGCAAACGGTTGGCAGAACGGTTTTGTTATCTCAGGTGATGAGCCAGGTACAAGATTTCATTTCGATGGCCTTTTTACTCACCGGGCTAATTGCCTTTAATCCCTGGCTAATTATACTCCTACTGCTTGCCATCATTCCCTCATTTCTAGGTGAATCTTACTTCAATAGTAAAAATTATGCCTTGTCCAGAAGTCAGACACCAGAACGCAGAGAACTGGATTACCTGCGATACCTGGGGGCAAGTGATGAAACCGCTAAAGAAGTCAAAATCTTTGGCCTTTCTGATTTTGTGATTGGAAGGTTCAAAATGTTATCTGATAAATTCTATGCTGACAACAGCAAATTAGCCATCCGCCGCTCTGGCTGGGGAACATTTTTTTCTGTGCTGGGCACACTGGGTTATTACGCTGCATACGGTTTCATTATCTATAATACCGTTGCCGGAAAATCTACCGTAGGAAGTCTCACTTTCCTGGCAGGTTCATTTCGGCAGCTCAGTGGTTTAATGGAAACCATGTTATCCAGATTTACGATTGTATCTCAAGGTGCCATTTACCTCAATGATTTCATCGACTTTTTTGACATCAAACCAAAAATTATAAAGCCGGAAAATGCAGTTCCATTTCCAAACCCGGTTAAAACAGGATTTGTGTTTGAAAATGTAGGTTTTCAATACCACAATTCAGAACGCTGGGCAAACAGGAATTTAAGTTTTGAGCTGCGACCGGGAGAAAAACTGGCTTTAGTAGGCGAAAACGGAGCTGGGAAAACCACTTTGGTAAAGCTATTGGCAAGATTATATGACCCAACAGAGGGAAGAATTTTATTAGATGGAATAGATCTTAAGGCTTATGATCTGGATGATTTACGTCATAAGCTTGGAATTATTTTTCAGGACTATATCCGGTATCAAATGACGTTTTATCAAAACATTGCGGTTGGGAATATTAAGGAGATGGAAAATCGAGAACTGGTAAAAAAAGCAGCTGAAGAAAGTCTTGCAGACCAGTTGGCTGCAAAGTTACCTGGTGCGTATGAGCAATGGTTAGGGAGAAAATTTAACGATGGCATAGAACTTTCTGGTGGCGAATGGCAAAAAGTGGCTCTGGCCAGGGCATATATGAAAGAGGCACAGGTATTGATTCTGGATGAGCCCACTGCGGCGCTGGATGCCCGTGCGGAATACGAAGTCTTTCAACGCTTTGCCGAATTAACTAAAGGAAAATCTGCAGTATTAATTTCTCACCGTTTTTCTACTGCACGTTTGGCAGACAGGATTCTGGTTTTAGATCAGGGAACGCTTCTGGAATCGGGCACCCATACCGAATTGTTAGCAAAAGAAGGAAGGTATGCTGAACTTTTTAACCTGCAGGCAAAAGGATATCAATAAAGGTTTTAGGTTTTGTTAAAGGAATAAAAATGAGCTTGTCGGCATACATTCAGGATTATCTGAATCATTTCGACAAGCTCAATGTGACAATAATAATGCGGTTCTAACTTAATTTCCAGTCTGGTCTTTCAAAATGGCAGGTATAACCATATGGTACCTTCTGAAGGTAATTCTGATGATCTTCTTCGGCATTCCAGAAATCGCCTGCCGGCACTACTTCAGTGACTACCTTACCCGGCCAGATTCCCGACTGATCCATTTCTAAAATAAGTTCAACAGCGGTTTCCCGTTGCTGTTCGTTTTCAAAAAAGATTGCAGAACGATAAGAAGTTCCAATATCATTCCCCTGCCTGTTTTTAGTAGTAGGATCGTGGATTTGAAAAAAATATTCCAGTAATTTCCTGTATGATAGTACCGCCGGATCAAAGACAATTTCTATAGCTTCGGCATGTGTTCCATGGTTGCGGTAGGTTGCATTCGGCACATCGCCTCCGCTGTAACCCACTACCGTAGAGATAACGCCTGGCTGACTCCGGATTAATTCTTCTACCCCCCAAAAACAACCGCCCGCAAGAATGGCTTTTTCTGTATTCATATTAATTATTATTTTAGTTAAAGTTAAGTTACCCGGTGCTAAAACAGAAATTTAGATCGTGGAAATGACACCGGAATTGCTAATCACAAACGTCAAAATCTGGCATTAGCTGAAATTTAAACAGGTATAAAGAACTAAAGTTTGATCATTCTGGAAGCTTTCCAGTTCATGTTAATAATCTTGGAACAATCCTGGCATTAAAAAATGGAAAGCCTGAACAATGTCTATCATTCAGGCTTTCCATTAAAATATATTTTAGCAAAAAATTACAACGTAGCCATATCGATTACGAAACGATACCGGACATCCCCTTTTTCCATACGCTCGTAGGCGTGGTGAATATCTTTCATATCAATCATTTCGATATCAGATACGATATTATTTTCTGCACAGAAATCAAGCATCTCCTGAGTTTCTGCAATACCGCCGATTCCAGATCCTGCAAGGCTTTTACGGCCACCCAATAAGCTAAAAGCTGCAATTTCAGCAGGTTTTGGAGGAACACCTACACAAATATGTATTCCGTTAGTTCTCAATAACGATAAATACATATTGAAATCATGCTCCGCAGAAACGGTATCTAAGATGAAATCAAATGTACCTTTTGCCGCAGCTACCTGTTCAGGATCAGTTGTAACTACAAAGTGATGGGCACCTAATTTTTTAGCATCTTCTTCTTTTTTTGGTGAAGTACTTAAAACCGTTACCTCCGCACCGAAAGCTACACCAAATTTAACAGCCATGTGGCCTAATCCGCCTAAACCCAATACGGCAAGTTTATGTCCTTTTCCAACTTTCCAATGTCTTAAGGGCGAGTAAGTGGTAATCCCCGCGCAAAGCAATGGTGCAACTCCTGCCAGATCTAATTTATCTGAAACATGCAATACAAACTCTTCTCTCACTACGATGTTATTTGAATAACCACCATAGGTTGGGGTTTTCCCATCGCGTTCCAAACCATTATAAGTTTGGGTATTGCCTTCAAGGCAGTACTGCTCTAAATCTTGTTTACAGTTTTCACAAACCTGACAAGAATCTACCATACAGCCCGTACCTGCAAGATCTCCTACCTTAAACTTTTTCACATGATCACCCACCTGGATTACTCGTCCAACGATTTCATGACCCGGTACCATCGGGAAAATCCCGGGAAACCAGTCGTTTTTTATCTGATGTAAATCTGAATGGCATACTCCACAGAAGAGTATCTCAAATTGTACATCATGCGGCCCAACCTCACGGCGTTCAAATTCCCATGGGGCCAGGTCACTTTCGGCACTTTGTGCCGCATATCCTTTTGTTGCTATCATATATGTGGTTTAGATTAATAATGTTATTAACAAATATAAATCAATCTGGTGTTGGTATTTGAAAAGAAATGTCGTACGGAATTCATTATTTAAAGCCAATTTGATAAGGCTATCAGCATGAGGGCTTTAAATTTCGACAGAGACGATAGTGAAATTCGACCTGCATGGTATGTAAATCGAATTGTTGCTAATTAAATCTTAAGTATTTAATGTAGTAGGAAAAACGGTAAGGGTAACTTGCTTAAGCAGCAACCGCCGGAAGACTGAAATGAAAAACAGATCCATTTTTAATTTCACTTTCTACCCAGATTTTACCATTATGCCGCTTCACAATTTCTGCGCAAAGGTAAAGGCCTATTCCAAAACCTGCTATCGATTTTGTATCATGTTTTTCTACCCGATAGTAACGTTCGAAAAGGTGTGCGATATCAGATTCTTCTATTCCCATACCTGCATCGCGAACACTGACCACCGAACCATGTTTATCTGAAATGCAGGAAACCCGGACTTCAGTGCCCATGGGAGAGTATTTCAGCGCATTGCTGATAAAATTATTAATTACCTGACCGATTTTGTCTTTATCTGCATTAACCCAGGCGGTTTCTACCGGATCGAAAATAATGGTATGTCCGTCGGCATTTGGGATGGTATCATCTTCAATTTCCTCAATCAGATCCTTCATATTAAAGTGTTCCTTTTCAATGTGGATTTTTCCTGATTCAAGGCGCGATACATTTAGGAAGCCATTAATCATCCTCGTCATTTTTGTAATCTGCTTATCTGCTTTATCCAGAATAGATTTAACCAGTGAATCATCTGTTTTCTTTGCCTTAAGCTGCAGAAGCTGAACAAAACCCTTTAACGAAGTAAGCGGAGTTTTCATTTCATGGCTTACCATTCCGATAAAATCGTCTTTTCGGATGTCGTCTTCCTTTTCTTCGGTAATATCTAGAATAGTTCCGGAAAAGTGTCCATATGAATCGGCTTCGGTTTTATAATGTTTTCCTGTTGATTTTACCCAACGCAACATGCCATCGTTATGTTTAACAATAGTATATTCCATATCGAAAACGAGTCCTTCCTTAATTACAAGAGCGGCAGCCTGAAGAACCTTTGCCTTATAATTTGCACTTACCTGGTTCATTACAGACTCATAGGTCATTTCCTCATCATTCCTGTAACCAAAAATTTCTTTTAATCTTGGCGAAGCATTCATTTTTCCTGAAAAACCATCAATGGTATAAGTACCGAGTTTTGCTTGTTCAATCGCACTGCTTTGCTTCTGTTCACTTTGCTCTAATTTAATGTAAGATGCACGCAAATCATTACTGACCTCCTCAACTGTTATTCTGGCTTTAACTTGTTCTGTTACATCGATAGCCATGTCTATCACCCCCGTAATTTGTCCATTTTCAATCAGCGGACAATAGGTAAAATTGTAATAACCAGAAGTTTCTACCCCATCATGGATGAGGTTAACCATCTGCTCATTGCCGTGAATGGTTTCACCAGTTTGGAATACTTTAAGGAGCAGCGAGTAAACGCTTTGGCCTTCAAGTTCCGGAATTACCGATAGCAATGGTTGGTGAAGGATATCCGCTTTCTGACCTAACAGTTTCAGCATTGGCGGATTAACAGCTTCGATATTAAAATTTTCTCCTTTAAATAAGATGATGGCTATGGGTGCCTGCTGAATAAGCATATTACTTCTGGATTCACCCAAAACTGACCGCTCCAATAATGCTACATTGAGTTTTTCGGCATTTTCCAATAAAGATATTTTACGGCGCAACTCCATTTTGGCCATTACCTGAGTGGCGAGGATTTTCAAAGCGGAGCGCTGCGTTTCGGTGAGCTTCCTGGTCACCGAATCAATTACGCAGAGTGATCCGATGGCAAAACCATCTTCGTTCACTAAAGGAACGCCCGCGTAAAAAGTAATATGTGGCTGCCCGGTTACGAGTGGATTATTCATGAAACGGACATCTTTTTTAGCGTCCTCAATTTCCATTATTTCTAATGGATTTTCTATTGCATGTGCACAAAACGAATGATCTCTATGTGTTTCCGAAGCATTTAAACCTTTGCGAGACTTAAACCATTGCCGGTTTCGATCTACCAAACTTACCAATGCGATCGGCGTACCGCAGATCACAGAAGACAATTCGGTAAGGTCGTCAAACTCACGTTCAGAGAGTGTATCCAGAATGTTATAGGATTCCAATGCATTCTGGCGTTCAGTTTCATTGGGAAGTTGTGGGGTAGATGACATTTACTTAGCGAATCATATTCGTTCAAAGATAACACTAATAAGTTTCGAGCTCGATTTTATTCTCTCGTTTAGGCTTTTATTCCTGAAAGCTTTGATAATTACGGATAATTAATGAACCCTATCCCCCTGCCGGCACCTTTCCCCTGAAAGGGAAAGGGCGAGAGAAAAAGCATTCATCGCAGCTATCGATTTAAAAAAGTAACATCAAAACAGAGGTCCTGAATCAAGTTGAGGATGATGACCGCTTTAACCCACCGTTCATGGAATGACGTAATAAAAAAGGTTCGGTGTTGACTGAAGTCAGTAGACAAAAACGCAGGGATTCTTCGCTGCGCTCTGACTGACAATATTGCTATGGCCACCTCGCTATCCGGCCTCGGAAATGATGGAAGGAGAAGCCGTTGAAATTTTTGCACTAACGTTCAAATACCCTCAACCCAAGGTAGCGCGAACGGCTCTCTAAAAAGTATCTTTATTTCAAACTGATTCGAGCCCTTGTGCTACCGCCATTTAAATTTCGACGAGCTAATCCGACATCAGTTCCAAGCCTTGAGTTTTGGCTACCTTTTTATCAAGAAAAAGGTAGAAGCCATTCGGCGACCAGCCGAGGCAAGCCTGTGCAGCGGAAAACAGCCCCTATCCGCCTATCGGCGCACCTTTCCCCTGAAAGGGAAAGGGCGAGAGAAAAAGCATTCATCGCAGCTATCGATTTAAAAAAGTAACATCAAAACAGAGGTCCTGAATCAAGTTCTGGATAACGAACGCTTTAACCCACCGTTCATGGAATGACGTAATAAAAAAGGTTCGGTGTGTTGATTGAAGTCAGTAGACAAAAACGCAGGGATTCTTCGCTATGCTCTGAATGACACCCCGCTATGACCACCTGCTATCCGGCCTGGGAAATGATGGAAGGAGAAGCCGTTTACTGTTTAACTATAACGCTCATGGTTCAAAGGTATCTTCCCTGCAGTTGAAATGACCATCGTATCATCGTCTTCTCGACTGGAGCGCAGCGCAATGGAGAGATCTTTGAACACAGCCATTATTCAACTTGAAAAGATTTCTCGGCTTCGCTCGAAATGACGGCGTGGGCTAATGAATTCTATTGGCAAATGTCAAATCAGCAAAAAAATAAAAGCCCTTCGGCGGCCAGCCAAGGCAAGCCTGCGCAGCGGAAAGCTTATCAGTAGCTATAACTGCTCTTCAACATCTCGTCATTGCGAGGAGGCACGACGAAGCAATCTCCTTTGCAGATTCTTCAATCGAGATTGCTTCAGCAGATGAAAAATCAGCTTCGCAATGACGGATTTTTTGAGGGGATGTACTAACCGAATCTTTGCCTCTGTAATGAATGAGAAACGGTGTTTAAACTACCAGGATGCTTTGTTTCACTCAGAACGATAGCAATAAGAAACATAAATCTTAATTAAAACAATCAAAACGAATCTTATATTAGAGCATCAAGCGATTTCGTTAAAATCCCAACTGCGTCTGCCATCTCCAACAAATTCAGGCTACCAAAACCCAGACGCGTAGCCGTGAGGTTTTTACTTTGATACAAAATCGTTTTTGGTAGAAACAACCCATTCTCTGCACATTTTTTCTGCATCTTGATCAGGTTAAAGTGATCGAGCCATTCTACCCAAATGGCAAGCCCTCTATTGGGTACCTTAAATCGGATTCTTTCCGCCAGCCTGCTATTTAACAGCGATACGAAATGATCCCTGCGCTCTTTGTAAATCACTTTATTTTTTTTAGAAAACCGGTGAACTTCCCCATCCTGAATCCAATCGGTTAATACCTGTTCCTTGATTACATCAATTCCTGGCTCTAAAATACTGAGGTGTTTTTCCAGCTCCTTGATAAATGCCGCCGGAGCCGCAACAAAACCGTAGCCAAAACCTGCCGGTAATGATCTGGCGAATGAACCTATATAAACTACCCGATGATTAGAATCAATGGCTGCCAAAGGTAAAATCGGATTATTATCTAATTGGAAGTCGAAATCATAATCATCTTCCAGAATTACAAAACCATATTGATTAGATAATTCAAGAATCTCTATTCTCCTTTTGGCGCTAAGGGAAACTGTAGTTGGATAGTGATAAATCGAGGTAAGATAAACTACGCTAATGTGCTGATGTTCACAAGCTTTTTTTAACGCATCTATCTTAATTCCTTCATCATCAACCGGCACAGGAACTATTTTCGCTCCGCTGTCTATCAAGGTCATATTAGATAAGTAATAGCCTGGCGCACCTACCACCACAGAATCTCCTGCGGAAATTAACAATTTAGCCACCAGGTATAAACTCGCCTCATGGCTACTGGCAGTGAATAAATTCACCTCAGAAATTCGCAGGCCCCGCGTAAGATTAAGAAAATTAAAAAACTGCTTTTTAAAATTCTGGTGAGACTGGGTCTGCATTTGCGCCCAGGGCTGGCGAATTTTCTGCCTTTTGAGTTTCGAAACGTATAATCGCGCCAAAACATCTGTATGAATCAGCCTCAAATCCGGTAATCCATCGTTAAACTGCAACGGAAGGTCACTCCGCTCCAACGGACTTTCCAACACTGAAGAATGTTTAAATTTAAAAGGTTGAATATTGGCTGCAACAGGCTTTGAAACTTCTTTTTTCCGAGGATCACGTTTCTGATCTGACAAAATAAACGTACCCTTATTTGGCCTGATTTCAATAAAGCCTTGAGATTCCAAATCCTGAAAGGCCTTGATCAGGGTATTTCTATTAATCGAAAGTAATTTACAAAGGATGCGGGTACCGGGAATTTTGGTTCCCTCAGGGAGCAAACCCAATTGAATTGCTTTGATGAACTCAAAAATGATCTGCAAATAAATAGGTGTATCATCGTTTGCCTTAAGCTGTATGAAACTTTTGAAAGGAATTTGAACCGGACTATCCATTATATCGAAACTGGTATACTTTACTGGTACGGCAAGGTACTACTTTTGCTGAAATTTATAGAAAATGAAGAAATTTTACCTGGCAATACCACTACTATGGTGTGCTAATGTATATGCACAACAGAAACAAGATACTGTTATCACTTTTAAAGAGGTAGTGATTAATGAGAATGGTTTTAATACACCGGTATCCAAACAAAACAGAAACGTTTACATTATCGATCAGACTATGATTGCAAAACTTCCCGGCCGTACCATTCAGGAATTGCTGCAATATGCAAACGGTGTCGATCTCCGTCAGAGAGGGCCATTTGGTAGTCAGGCAGATATTAGCATAGATGGCGGAAGTTTCGAACAAACGGTTGTACTTTTAAACGGTATCAAAATCATTGATACGCAAACTGCACACAACATGCTCAATTTGCCGATTCCGGTAGAAGCCATTGAGCGGATTGAAATTGTTCGCGGACCAGCGGCACGGATTTACGGCATTAACAGTTTAACTGGCGCAATCAATATTATTACTAAAAAACCAACAAAATCCGGATTTTTAATTGATTCTTATGCAGGCTCAAACTTCGAAAAGAATACCGAAGGGAATGGAAAAACATTTTACGGCGCAGGTATACAGGCAGGTGCGGTATTGGCTAAAAAAAATCATCAGCACTCCATTTTTGGCTCACGCGATCAGAGTAACGGCTACCGCTTTAATACGCAATTTGAAAACATCAAACTCCTTTACCAGGGAAATATTCAGATTGACAGCACAAACGAAATCATGACCTCTTTTGGTTATACCAAAAATGAATTCGGAGCCAATGCATTTTATGCTGCACCTGGCGACCGAAATGCTACTGAGGCAGTTCAAACCACGCTTGCATCCATCCAATCTAAACACTTGCTTTCTGATAAATGGAGCCTTACCCCAAAATTGAGTTATCGTTATAACTTTGATGACTACCGTTATTTTGGCACCACAAATCTTAATGCTGGCATCAGCAAACACTATACGAATACTTTTGCAGCCGAAGTAAACAGTTCATACAAAACCAATAGTGGCGAATTGGGATTGGGCGCTGAAGTAAGAAGTGATGCGATTAACTCCTCTAATATTGGTAAACACCAAAGGGAAAATGCCGGGATTTATGCACAATACAGAACGTTTTTAACCGAGAAACTAAATGCAAATGTTGGTACCTACGTCAATTACAATTCTTCGTACAAATGGCAGGTTTACCCGGGTCTGGATGCAAGCTACGCCATCGCAGATGCCTTTAAAATTATCGGAAGTATTGGAACCAGCCAAAGACTTCCATCATTTACCGATCTTTACCTGAACCAGCGCCCCGGTAATATAGGCAACCCTGATGTTACGCCAGAGAACGCATTCCAAAGCGAAATGGGATTTAAATTTCTCAAAGGTGATTTCACTTTTAATGCCAATTTCTTCTACCGCAGGATCAGCAACTTTATCGATTATACCAGGTTAGTGATTACGGAACCTTTCGAAGCGAATAATGTAGGTACCATGATTACAAAAGGCATTAATTTCCGTTCAAACTATAACTTGGTCGTTACTGAAAAAACAAAGATGAACATCAATCTGGCATATTCTTATCTCGACTCAAAATTCGGCGACATGGAGGCTGGAGTTTCTTCGAGATACCAACTGGCTTCGTTAAAGCACCAGGTAACCAATACTATTGATATAAAATACCTAAATTTCTCCCTTTTAGTAGCTACACGTTTTAACCAGCGCATTGCAGGAAAATCTTACTGGATAAATGATTTTAGAATCAGTCAGTCGATTCAAAAATTCACGATCTATTTCGATGCCCAAAACATCCTTAATACTAAATATTTCGAAATTGGAACCATTCCACTTCCCTCTCGCTGGGTAAGTTTAGGAATCAAATTTGTGAGTTTCTAACTGATTGGCAAAAACTAAGTATTGCCTGGTGATTTATGGATAATTCGCCAGGCAATAAGAGCTTAAGAAATTGAAGTGTTTTTCTGTTTGCAGAAATCTGAAACCAAAGATAAATAAGAAGGTTTTAATGATACACCTATAGAAAAACATCCAATGGAAAATGATAAAATGAGCAGACGGAAGGCCTTGGGAGGCCTTAGTTTGGCAATGGCTGCAGTTGCGGCATCTCCTATTCTAGCCACTGCCGCCTCTCCGGCAGGTGTAAATTTTGGCCCTGCCGACTTGCAAGACCCAACCACGAAATATCCAAGGCCACCTTTCATCCATCAGGATCAGCCCTGGCCGGCATTAGCCAGTAAAATGGACCCGAAACCAGACCACGGCGAAACCAGCTATAAGGGCTCTGGCCGGTTAACGGGAAGAAAAGCACTGATTACTGGCGGAGACTCCGGTATGGGAAGAGCAGCAGCAATTGCCTATGCACGGGAAGGTGCAGATGTGGCCATTAATTATCTTCCACAGGAGGAACCAGATGCACGTGAAGTGATAGAATTGATTAAAAAAGCTGGGAGAAAAGCTGTTGCCATTCCGGGCGATATCAGAGATGAAAATTTCTGTAAAAAGTTGGTTGATGAAGCCGCAAAGCAACTGGGAGGTTTGGATATTGTAATAAGTAATGCCGCCCGCCAGCAATCTAATCCATCTATTGCAGACATTACAACGGAGCAATTCGACTGGACCATAAAAACCAATATTTATGCCCCTTTCTGGATTATCAAAGCTTCTTTACCTTATTTAAAACCAGGTTCTTCCATCATTGGCACTACGTCGGTACAAGCCACAGATCCATCGCCGGATTTATTCGATTATGCGCAAACCAAAGCAGCAACAACTAATTTTGTAAAGTCGCTGGCTAAACAACTTGGTCCTAAAGGAATTCGCGTAAATGGTGTAGCACCCGGACCTATCTGGACGCCTTTGCAAATGGGAGGCGGATCAACGCCGGAGAAACTCAAAGCCTTTGGAAAAGATACACCATTAGGTCGCCCGGGCCAGCCGGCAGAACTGGCTTCTATTTACGTGCAACTGGCCGCAAATGATGCCAGTTTCTCTACTGGCCAGATTTACGGCGCAGCAGGAGGCGCTGGTCAACCTTAAAATATATTTGCATTAATCTTCAGGCATTGAAGGTTAATGCAATTCCAAAATTTCAGCGTTGGCCCGGTTAGCCAAAGTTTTTCAGAAAAACGACAGTTTATCTGAAGCGGTTTTTAGTTCTGCTATTCCTAATCGTTTGCCTTGACCAAATAAGACAGGCATATAAATCCCGTAGCTTTCAGATTTCATAGTGCTGCATAAGCCTCAAATACAACCCTTTCCCTATTTTACCGGCGTGTTACAGCCGGAACTTAAAACTAAATATTTAAGATCGCTAATTTATTTAGAAAAAAAATCGTTACATTGTTCTTCTTAATATTAAAAAAATGTTAAGTTTGTATCTTACACGACTAAATCTATAGATTATGTATAGTAAAACAAACCTGTTTTATTCATCAGCAATAAATACTCCATCGCGAATGCGAATGTGTTGTTGCTGTGCGTAATTTCTTTCCAGTCAATTATCTTCCAACTCTAAAATTTTCTTCAATGGCATCATCATATCCAACCTTTACCTTATCAGAAAAGCTCACAGAAGCGCAAATCGAATTTTTTAATATCCATGGATTTATCCATTTCAAAAACTTTATCACCAAACCCACAGTAGGTGCTATAATCCAAGCCTCTAAAGAGGTTCAGCGAGATTGGATCGATGCAGATGTACGGAAGATTAATGGTGTGCCAATTAAGTACGGAAAAGATATTGATGGTGAAAAAATTGTTCAGCGTTTTGCCTTTATAAATCAGCATCACAAAACGTTAAGCGGATTATTAATGGACCCAAGATTAACTGCGCTTTTACCGCTTGCAGGTGACGAATCCAGGTTGGGAATTGAGGAAAAAGATGGAATGGTGTTCAACCACTATGTAAATGGTCCGGAAAGTGGTTTTACCAAAATGGGCTGGCATACTGATGGTCTAAGAGATATTTTTTACGGCGGAAAGCTCAACCCAATGTTAAATGTTGGCCTGCATTTGAGTACGCAGACGGAAGCAAACGGTGGCTTAAAAATTATCCCCGGAACCCACAAACAAAGTATTTATCAAATGCTGTTCCGTAAACGATATTTCATCGATAACCGTGCGGACAAAAATGAAATTTCAATTTTACCGGAGGCTGGAGACTTAACTGTTCATGATGGAAGACTTTGGCACCGTGTAGCACAATCTTCACTTCGTGGAGAAGAAAGCCGCAGAAGGGTGATCTATATTCCAATTATCGCCGGCAAATATGCACCTAAAAATGAGAATAGTCCCACCGTGTTTTATCAGCGTTTTGCTGGAATTGTAAAGTAAAATATGCTAATAATCTTAATTTTGAGTTATCTTGCGCGATCAGGGAAACTAAAACGTCAAATTACTTTAATTAAGTCTTTACGGAAGCGAATTTATGGAAGATTGATTCGACCTGAAACAGCATATTGACTTGCCTTTAACGTGGGCATTACTTAAATGAAAAATAAAACAACAGAACGTGCGCAAATTTTTGCAGACAGAAAAAGGACAAATATTTTAAGAGCGGGCGAGCAACAATTTATTCACTTTCTACTCAGGCAGATACCAGGCTTTATTACGCCCAATATCATGACTGCAATAGGTATGTTTGGTTCTATGATAGTATGTGCCGGATTTCTGCTTGGCGCAAATTTCGGAGGATCGTTTATACCGATTGGGATCATCGGGCTTTTTATCAACTGGTTTGGCGATTCGTTGGATGGCAGACTAGCCTATTATCGTGGCATTGCCAGAAAATGGTATGGATTTGCACTCGATATTATTATGGATTGGTTAAGCATCATTCTCATTGGCATGGGCTACTATTTTTATGCCGCAGAATCTACGAGAATATTAAGCTTTCTATTCGTTGTGCTCTATGGCTGGTCGATGATTATTTCTCTTCTGAGATATAAAATACTTGGCGTATACCGTATCGATGCCGGCCTTCTTGGCCCAACAGAACTTCGGGTGATTATTGCAATGATTTTAATTTTAGAAGCAACGGTACCTGGCTCAATTACTTATTCTGCGCTGGCTACAGCACTTATTTTATTTGCTATAAACTTGAAAGATACGAATGCTTTGCTGGAACTCGGCAACGACCGCGATCGCAAAGAACGGAAATAATGAGTAAGAAGAAATCGATAGGCATTTTCCTCAAAGCGCAGGTATCGGCATTTTCCGGAGGAATGACAGATTATGGGCTGATGATCCTGTTTACTGAAATTATGGGAATCCATTTTGCTATTTCTATCCTCCTCTCCGGCACTTTGGGCGGAATCGTTAACTTTTGTTTGAACAGGTTCTGGGCTTTTAATGATGGAAAGGAATATGCAGCATCAGCGAAAAAACAGTTGATGAAATTCGCCACCGTTGTGCTTGGAAGTATTTCCTTAAAATCTGCAGGTACCTACCTCCTGCAACAAGGATTTAATCTTGATTACCGGCTTGGAAGATTATTGGTCGATAGTGTGGTTTCTTATGGTTTCAATTATCCAATGATGAAGTTTTGGGTGTTTAAAACCCAGGCAATTGAAACGGAGAATACTAATCAAGAGGAACGTGAAATTCTGCCTTCCCATTCGTAATTGGGATCTAAATTTAATGGACTGATCACCAATTAAGCGCGTAAGATGAACGGAAAAAAAGATCTTGTTAGACATTTTTTAGCTAGGTCAGCGTATTTGCTAACGAGGAAATCAGTGATGAAAAACATTAAAATACAGTTAACTCATCGTGTTAAACTGATTGAAACATCTATAACATTTGTATCTCTTAATCGGTACCATTGTTAAAATTTTCTTAAACAAAAAACTTCTGGGAACCCGGTAAGTTTCAGGATTCTTACATTTTGGACATGCCGGTGATGTCCAAGTTTTTAGGGTAACTTGCTCCATACTCATAAACAAAAAAGGATAGACAACTATTTAATTTAAAACACCATTAATTAGCAATCGGTTTCCCGGAACAGCCAAAAATGCGCACTTCTTGCATTCAAAAACGCATTCACCAAAGGATTATTGCAAATTAATCTGTTTTTTAAAGCTGCTTTTTAAATTATTCGCTTAAAATGACTTCAAGCATACGAATGATTATCAATAAATTAATCAATTCTGTGGCCTTGCTAAAATTACTTAAACAAATCAGGTAGTTTACCTAAACCTTCGTTATAAAAATCTTGTTTTCAGAGCGTAAAGGCAAATACTATGAAAACAAGAAATCAAAACACACGTAGAGAATTCTTTCTACATCAATTAAAGGGGCGATGGTTTTTGGCACGAGTGCAGTCATTGGAGGCAGCATACTCAGTCCGATTGCCGCGTTGGCTCAAAATGCTGATGCAACACTGCAAGCTAAAGATGCAATGCTAGGCACTGCATCTTTACAAACCAGTCAGCTTGCCTTATCTAAGGCATTAAATGCCGAAGTTAAAATGTTCGCTAAATTTGAAGCAGCGGAACAGGAAACCATGGGGAAAATATTGAAAGATATGGGTACGGCCGTTCCTGCTCCAAGTAAATAAGGAAAAGCACTGTTATCTAAATTGCAGGGACTAAACGGAGCAGCATTCGATAAAGCATTTATTCAAAGTCAGGTTGATACCCATCAAAAATTAAAAGAAGCAGTTTCCGCATTAATGAACGCCACTGCGGATCAACATGTAAAACACGTAACCAGCCTTGCACTTACCACTATTCAGGAACATACTGAAAGAGCGCTGCTCTTAGTTGGAAAATTAAAATAATTTATTTCTCCCCGGATCCTGGAATCTGGGGATAAATGCCTGATTTATGATAATGAAGATAAAATAAATGAAAAAAGGGAAAATCTATATTGGTACATCTGGCTGGAAATATGCGCATTGGGAAGGAACATTTTATCCGGAATTGCTTAAAAAGAAAGATCAGTTAAATTATTTCACCAGCTTTTTTCAAACGGTAGAATTAAATAACTCCTTTTACCGTCAACCCGAGCTTCATAACTTCAGGAACTGGCGTGAGCAGGTACCCGAAAACTTCATTTATTCGGTTAAAGCAAACCGCTACTTTACTCATTTAAAAAAGCTTAAAGTTTCGAAAGAAGAAATCGAGACTTTTTTAGAAGCGGCAAATGGCCTGGAAGAAAAACTCGGTCCTGTTTTATTTCAATTGCCACCCAGGTGGAAAATTAATTTGGAACGACTGGAAGATTTCTTATCGATGCTTCCGAAAGGCAAACGCTATACCTTTGAATTTAGAGATCATACCTGGTACACGCCAGAAGTTTACGCCCTTCTCGAAAAGTACAATTGCGCTTTTTGCATCTATGACCTGGCCGGACATCAATCTCCATTATGGTGTACAGCAGATTTTGTATATCTCCGGCTGCACGGACCCGGAGAGAAATATCAGGGATTGTATTCAGACGAATCGTTAGGAGAATATTATAAACTTCTGCGCACCTGGCTTGAAGAAGGGAAAGATGTATATATTTATTTTGATAATGATCAGGCAGGTTATGCAGCTAAAAATGCGGTTACCCTGCAGCAGATGTTCAACAACGATACTACAGATTGATCACGCAACGGCGTTGCCCTTATTTAATTTGCTGCACTTCATTTAGGTTTTCCTTTAACAGCGGAAGTTTACCAGCCGCCCAGTTTCTAACAGACTCATCGGCAACCCCGGTGGATGAGCTCGCTTTAACATGTAAAGCAATAAGTTCCTGGTCTGCTTCCGTAAGAAGTGAGATTAATTTCCTTCTGTATTCTGCTCCAGACAAAGTTCTGAGTTCCACAATTCTACGCTTATCTTCTTCATGCAAGGGTATATCATTTGTGTAAGCAGGGATTGATGTAGCCTTACTTATCTCTATGATAGATTCTTCAGACTGGCGCTTTCTTTTGGCTGCTAACATTAAGAGGTGATCATCTTTCTGTAATTCCATCTCTTGAGCAAGTGCAATTTGGTAGCCATTTTTCCGTATAACCGCTTCAGCAAACGTACTTACAGGCATGTCATAGCCGGTTGGATCTTCTTTATGACAAGCGCTTAGCAACACTACTAATAATGATAAAATTATCAAATGTCTTTGGAGTAAATACGTGATCTGGTAAACCATAAATTTAAAATTCTATCTGATTATTGCGAGGTCTTAACAAACCTTAGATTCTAAAACTTAGCTCGAACCAGATTTGTTTAGCTGAATTTACCGTAATACGGATTAAGTTATAAAGTTTAGAATTTGACGGTGTCAGCGAAGCAAAGTATCCAAGCAGGCTTAAGCATTTAGCTGATGACCTATTTTCACACTAGAGATTCATGGAAAAAACAGATTCGGTTATGGCAATCTTTGTTGAAAAATATCATTTCCCAACATTTTTGAATCTAAATTTAGTGTCTTGGACCTTCCCCGATATATCACATCATCAAAACCATTGTAGCTGACAAGTGTTTAAATAAAGACAGCTTAAACTGTCCGTTAAAACGCTGAACTATGGAACAACGAAATATAATCTACAGTAACCTGGAAGAACTTTCGAATAGCAATTATGTACTCACTGAGGGTGAGGCAGACATCAAAGGATGGCAAGTGAAGACTGAAGCCGGAGCAGCAATTGGAAAAGTACGCGACTTATTGTTCGACCCGGAAAATAATGCGGTTCGGTATATCATTATTGATTTAGATCACCTTGGTGCAGACCTTGAAGGAAAAACAGTTTTGATTCCAATAGGTCTCGGAGGTTTATCGAAAGATGAAGACGAATTAATCTTACCAGATATCCATTTAGATCAGTTCAGTGCCTTGCCTCAATATATAACTGGAGAAGTTACCCACGAAATGGAAGATAAAATAAGAGATGTGATTGGAAGTCCTGCAGCATTACGAATGGAAGATACCATTATGGAGATCGACCGGGCGAATTTCTACCGTCACCATCATTTTGATAAGAACAACCTGACTAATCGCACAACCGGGTTTTCCGAAACAAATAATCTTGGTTCTAACCCTTAATTGATTTAAAACCTTTATAAGAAGGAAATACGACGAAATCAGTTTGTAGATCCTTCTAATTAAAATATAAAAGGTGTTATACAATAAATGACGGATAGAAGCGTATTAGTATAGAGAGCGTTAATTTAGATTAAACGGGAGTCGTCCACTGGATGATTCCCGTTTTTCATTTACAAAGCTTTTTTGGTAGCGTGGCATTGGCTTCCAGGCACGCTTTACTAAAAAACGACTGAAAGAATGAGCTGAATAACGATGACTTATAGAACTTTTTTAGGTAGCGTAAACCAGAATGTACTGCCTTCGCCTAATTTGCTTTCCACTCCTATCTCGCCATCATGCCTTTTAATAATTTCTGCGCTGATGTATAATCCTAAACCAAGACCAGAATATTGGGCGCCGCCATAATCGGCACGGTAATACCGGTCAAATAAATGTGGAATTTTTTCCTGGGGAATACCCGGACCCGAATCACGAACAGAAATCCTCGCAACGTGACCAAGGTCTTCAATCAGCAAATAAATATTTCGGCTATCTGGTGCATATTTAGTGGCATTGTTTACCAAATTTACAACTACCTGATCTATCCTGGCTTCGTCTGCTTCCACTTTCAAAAGCAAATCGCCCTGAACAATCAGCTCATGCTTACGTCCAATTCTAACATGCTGACAACAATCATCAAGTAATTTAGAAACGATGAAAGTTGATAAATTGAGGTGTAACTGACCTTCTTTGGTTCTGGTGGTATTCAGTAAATCATCAATAAGATTGGTAATTTTTTCGACACTCCCATTTGCCTGTTCAATCAAACGCGGCACTATTCCACTGGATAGGTTATCTTTATAACGATTTAGAAGTTGCAGTGCTCCTTTCAGCGTGGTAATTGGAGTTTTAAGCTCGTGACTGGCAATGCTTAAAAAATCGTCTTTACGCTGTTCTTCAAGTTTCCGCTCAGTAATATTCTGAACTGTTCCCGAAAAACTGGCCTGCCCGTTATCATCTTCTCCATACAGTTTTCCAGTAGCCCTTACCCACCTGATTGCGCCATCCCTAAACCCCTTAATTGGGTATTCCATATCATAACTGGTTCCGTTAAGAATTGCATCATCAACTGCTTCGGTAACCAGCTGCCGATATTCAGCCAGAATTTGATTTGTAGCAGCATCATAAGGCATATCCTCGTCTTCATAAAAACCAAAAATCTGCTTCAATCGCCCCGATGGCTTAAATTCTCTGGTAAGGGCATCAATGTACCAGGTTCCAAGTTTTGATGATTCTATAGCCAACCGGAGCTGGGCTTCTGCTTTTTCAATCTGCTTTCTCGAACGAACCTTTTCCGTCACATCCAGAATTGTAGAAATTACGCCCACATTGTTTCCGCCTAAATCCGTAAGTACCTGGCAATGGTAGTCGATATGAAACGAATGTTCAGTACCGCCTAATTTATCGCTGTAAGTAACCGGAATTTCCAGTTTGGCAACAGGTCCTTCACCTGCTAATACGCGTTTCCAAAGGTCAGGATAAGGTTGACTTTTAAGTTCTGGAAATACCTGAAGCATGGTTTTGCCGGCAACTTCTTCTTTCGTCCGATCCCAATACTTTAGTAATGCTTCATTGGTAGTGGCAATAATTTGATCTGGCCCCATGAGCACCACCACCGGTACGGGCAGTTGACTGATAATTTTATCCAGGCGCATTTCACTCGCTTTCAGGTCCAAATTGGTGCTCATCAGCAGGTCCTGGGATTCATTCAGTTCCTCATTAATGGCAATCAGTTCTTCGTTAAGGTGTTGAACCTGGTTCCGTCCGAAAACTTGCTCTGTTACGATACTGGCGGTAATCATGATTCCATCCGTATTTCCGGATTCATCCTTTATCGGCTGGTAAACGAAGTTGAAATAAACTTCTTCTAATTTTCCATTCTGTCTGAGCAACGCTTTCACTTCCGATCCATAAAAAGGTTCTCCTTCTGTATAAACCGCATTGAGGATGTCTAAAAATCCTTGCCCGTTAAGCTCCGGTATAGCTTCTGGCAGGGTTTTCCCAATAATTTCGTCTGTTTTCCCCCAGGCTTTCAGCACCATTTTATTTGCTGATTCTACAATCAGTTCTCGCCCCCGAAGTACAGCAATTGCCACAGGTGCATCAGACAAAAGATAGCGTAAACGACTTTCAGACCTCGAAAGTTCTGCCGTCCTTTCTACTACCCTATCTTCTAATTCATGATTTAAAATTCTTAGCCGTTCCTGCGCAGCAATCAATTTTTCATTAGCAGCAGCAAGTTCTTCATTTAGAACTTGTTCCCTTTTTAGAAGTTCTTCACGTTCACGGGCAACTTTAAGTTCCTCCTGATCGTTAACCTTTTCGGTTACATCCCTGGCTGTATGAAAAATGGCATAAACCTGCCCGTTTTCATCTTTTACAGCACGATACGCATAATCGAAATAATAGCGCTGAAGCTTTCCATCAATGAGGAGATCAGCCGGAATAGCAGTGCCAACATTATCGATTCCTGTTTTCCAAACTTCCTGTAGCATACCCAGAAATGGCTGATCTTCAATTTTAGGAAGTGCTTCTAACAGGGTTAATCCAATCACTGATGCATCTCGCCCCCAGGCTGCCTGCATGGCGGGATTCGCAACCTCAATCAATATTTCCGCTCCGGTGTAGATCGCTACTGCATCATCCGAACGACACAAGATCTGGATGATTTGATTATCTTTAAGTCTTCTTTCTCTGGGCATAAAAGCGGAACGCAAGGAGTTGTATATTATTAAATAGCAACAGTTATCAGCCTGTTGATTCTGTGAGCGAAATCATTAATATCAAAAGGCTTGGCTATGAAATCGTTGGCCTTACTGCCCTCGCTCATTTTATCCATTCTGGAGTTTGCCGTCATCACAACAACTGGAATTCCTGCACTTTTAGGGTGCTTTTTGATTGCCTCACAAACCTCAATTCCGTTGCCATCAGGTAACATCACATCGAGTAAGCAAAGATCAGGCTTAAGGTCTAGGTAGTTAGCCATAAAAGCAGCAACAGTCCCAAATCCATAAACGTCATAATTTTCATCTTCCAGCACAATTTTAATAATTTCCAGAATTTCGTCATTATCCTCCAGCACACAGATACGTTTTTTCATAAAGCGGTGGCGCTAATACGCCCATTTTAAAGACACCAAACTTAAGAAATAACCCACCAAAAAAAAATGTTTATTTAGGTTCTATTTACTGCAAATACTTACTGCTAAATCGAAAAAGGTAAAGATCATAAAAGCTTAAACAATGAATTAAATTTCCTTCAAAAATCTCCACAACAAGCCCTTCTTCTGTATGTCCTTAGTAGTTTGCTTAACTTGTGATGAAAAAAGAACCACCTGATGAGTGTCAAAAATTCAGCTCTTAACATTCTATTTTCATCTTTATATTTTCTTTTTCCATTTGCTTAGTTCCCCATTTCTCGAGATACTGGATAAATGGAATAAGTTCCGTGCCAATAGATGTCAATGAATATTCAACTTTCGGAGGGACCTCGTGGTAAACTTCGCGATACACCAGTTGGGCTTCTTCTAGTTCCCTTAAGGTTTGTGTTAACATTTTTGGGGTAATATCAGGAAGCGCTTTACGCAATTCTCCATAACGTAATATTTTATGGTTATGGAGATACCATAAAATTCTTCCTTTGTATTTGCCTCCAATCCTTTTAAAAGAATAATCGACAGCGCAAATTGCTCCTTCCTGCTTTTTATTTGCCATTTTAAAAATTTATTTAACTGAATATGAACATGGTATGCTTTTAGTTCGTAGGATACTAAAAAGTGCATACTTGCGGTAAAGGTACTCATATAATACTTTTACATAAAAAATTATGAACAGAAGAAAGTTGCTGAAACAAACGGGTTTATTGACTATTTCATCCCTCCTGCCGTTTAAAGCGGTAAAGACGTTTAATACCAGTCAAAAGTTAACGACTGCCAGTATCGGTCATTTCAGGTTTAAGCTTGGCGATTTAGAAATGATAGTGGTTACAGATGGTCACATTTTTATTAATCCTACTCAGCCAATATTTGCGCCTGGAATTTCTAAAGAGCGCTTGCAAGCTGCGTTAAAAGAGAATTTCATTACTGATGATGCGATTGATGCAGCTATTAACATTCTGGTAATCATTAAAGGCGATCGTATTATTTTAGTTGATACAGGCAGTGGCTCTGCTCTGGGAAAAAATTCCGGACATTTTCTTAAAAATCTACAAGCCGCCGGTATCCAACCGGAAAAGGTGACAGACATCCTGATTACGCATTTACACATAGATCATATCGGAGGAATTCTGAAGGAACAGGGAGAGCCGGTATTTAAGAATGCGATTTATCATCTCCCTGAGGTTGAGCATAATTTCTGGATGTCGCAGAACCCTGACTTTTCAAAAAGTAAAAACCCAGCTTCTCCTGAGGACAGCATCAAACTGGCCCGAAAAATTGTAAATGCTATTGCTGACAGATTGCACTTGTTTGCTTTTGGCTCAACATTGTTCGAATGTATAAAGGCTGAACAGGCTGACGGACACACCCCAGGACACCCTTTGCTAACCATTTTTTCAAATGGAAAATACCTAAACCATATAGTAGACATCGTACATACGCCCTTGCTTCTTTCACATCCGGAGTGGGGTACTCAATGGGATACCGATTTCGAAAAAGGGGTTCATACCCGTCAGCAGGTGCTTAGAGAGCTTTCCCTCAGTAAACAACTGGCGATGTCTTGTCATTTACCATGGCCAGGTTTGGGGTACATTGTTTCAGACAAAATCGGTTATCGATGGGCTCCATTAGCAGTATCTACGCCCCAGTTTTACGAAAGCTAATTGAAGGAAATCAGATCTGTAAGAATGTATAGTAACCATCAACTGTCTGCTAAAGTAAAGTATATTTTTAAAGGGGATGGTCAATAAATTCACCTTTTTCTGTTGCGATCTGATTTCCCCACACAGTAATTGTCTCTAGAACCGGTATGATGGTTTTTCCGAAATCTGTAAGACTGTAAATAACTTTAATCGGAGGCTTTTTGCCATATACTTTTCGTGATACCAGGCCATCTTTTTCCAGTTGTTTTAACTGTAAACTCAAAGTCATTTCCGTAATATGAGGTACCTCTTTTCGAAGTTCATTGTAACGTTTTTCAGCGTCTTTTAAATGATAAAGGATTACGGCTTTCCATTTACCACCTATCAAATCCATCGCAAGGCTTACCGTACAGGGGTAAATTTTTCCATTTAGTTTTACATGATCAGCAATACATTCTGTTTTCATACCATGAATTTTTGACCTATCGTTTTGGATAGTTATTGCAAATCTACCAGCCTAAAAATACTTTTGCAACTATAAATTTTATAGTTTAAAAATATAATTCATATGGAGTCAGACTTAAATGCCGATAAGGCAATGAGACATGAAGAGAAACCATTGATCACTATCGTTGGTGTTTTGGGGAAACAGGGACTGAGTACAGCGCGTACGCTGGCAGAAAGCGGACGGTATCGGGTGCGCGGGATTACCCGACGAACTGATTCGCCCGAGGCGCAGCGTTTAGTTGAACAAGGTGTTGAACTGATTAGCATACCGCTTAATCTTGGCTATAAGGAAGATTTCGCAAAAGCATTCCACGGATCACAGGGTGTTTTTATGATGACACCAGGCATTGCTCCTCCGCAGACACATGAGCTGGAGTTGGGTATAGAACTGGCTGACGCAGCAATTGAAGCCGGGGTGCAACATGTTATCTTTAGCAGTCTGGAAAATGTAGATAAAATTACGGAAGGAAAGAAGTTTGCGCCTCATTTCACAGATAAAGCCAAAATTGAAGAGTATATACGTACACTTCCGATCACAAGTTCATTTATCTACATGGCTTTTTTCTATACTAATATTATGGAGTTTTATCCTCCCCGACTGGACGGCGACACACTAGTGTTTCCTATTTATTTACCAAAGGACTTCCGTGCGCCATTTGTAGATCCTCTTACGGCCACAGGGCCAGCTGTACTGGAAATTTTTTCACATCCCGAGCATTATGCCGGTAAGTCTTTACCGGTAATTAGCGATATCATCTCTCCTCAGGAAATGGTTGATACTTTTGTCCGGGTTACAGGGAAAAAGGCTGTGTACAATTCAGCGTTTACGCGGGAGCAGATGCTTCATCATTTCCCGGAATTTGGCGCTAACGAACTTTTGGTTAGTGAGATTCTGGGAATGGCGGAATACGCAGCTGAATATGGGTACTTCAAAAAAGAGCGTGATTTGCAGTGGAGCCGACAAGTGAATGATAACAGCATGAACTGGGAACAGTTTTTACGCACTACTGGCTGGCAAGGTGAGAAGCTTTCATTTTAATGATGATATGGAAAGCCTATCCACAGCTCAATAATCCCAATGGCTTTCGGTAATCTTCTGCAATGCATCTGCGTTTAGAAACTTCCAGTGCACAGGTTTGGCTTGAGTATAGGTCAAAATAAACGAGTTAGTATTCATCCATTTACATATGCGACAGATACTAACTCGTTTATTTTTATAGCGACCACATTAAAGTTAAATAAAATTAGCTTTGCAATCTCAATCACACTAAATATTCAATACATCAATCTGGTATTTTCAATGATTATCCCTCCTCCATGTTTGCATCCAGTTGATAAATGATGTGGATCAAAACATAGGATGTTTACTCACCGGGTTTTCAGGAACCGCTTGGATGACATCCCAATGTTCCATTATTTTCCCGTCCACAAGTCTGAAGATATCAATAACCGAGTTAACTGTAGTTCCAAACACCTGCCTTGTATGTAAAACAACAAGATCATCCTCAGCAACTACACGCTGCACATCTATTTTTGTTTTGGGCGCTCCCGTAAAAAATGGGGTAAGAATACTTTTTAATGCTTCTTTGCCGTCACCGGCAGCAGGGTTATGCTGAATGTAAGTGTCACCAATGGTCTCATCTATCGCCGATAAATCCTTATCTCCAAATAGCTTTTGGTAAAAATTTACTACTATCGTCTTATTTTCAGCTTCTTTCTTGTTTTTATTAAAAGCCTCTTCATACTTTTCATTGTCAGGATTCCCTTTTACATCAGCGTTTTTTGTGCAGGCAAAAGATAAAACTCCCATAATCATTACAATCGCAATTATATTTCTTTTCATTTTTTTTAATCTTTAAAAGGGTTTAAATTAATTGAATATCTACTTCCAAAGCTATTAACACCAGATCTAAAAAAAGATAAGTAACTTGTAAGTTCCATACTTACTTCGATTATACCTTGCTGATTTTCAGTACTATAATTAATTTTTATTGGATTCAAATTACAATCAACAGATACATGAGAAAAAATATAGGCATGGGCAGCTTTTTAAGAGACAGTACAGAACACCATATCTTTCAGGGACAGATCAAAAACTAAAAAAGATTACCAGGAATGAGTGACGGAAAGTGCGCTCGAGGAGGAGAACTTACTCAAGCTCGTTGGCCTGTTTGACATTTACAAAAATGGATGATGATAAAGAAACCATACCAAATAGCCATTCAATGTGATCATACCATCGGGAAAATCATTCACATCGACAAATAAGAAAAAACATCCTGCTCTTAGCAAAACATCGTAATCGCAATAGCTTACTTTTTAACCTTAAATTTTTCTTTCGCAACATGTATTCCCTGCATATTCACTTGTGCCCAAGCAGTTAAGTCTTCAATCAACGGCAATAGTGTTAATCCCCTTTCCGTAATCTTATACTCCACCATGGGTGGAACTACAGCGTAAATTTTTCGCTCAACCAAATCGTCTGCCTCTAATTTCCTTAAGGTAATGGTTAGCATTTTCTGAGAAATATCACCTATCGCTTTTTGCAGTTCACTAAATCGCAGTTTTTCTGTACTGCCTAGAATTACAATAACAAGGATTGACCACTTATCGCCAAATCTATCCAGAACATTTCTGACCGGACATAGACTATTATAATCTATTGGATCTGACTTTTTTTTCGACTTATCTATCTGAATATTAATCATAGTTTCATTGTGCTAAATATGTGAATCGAAAGCGCCTCATGAATAACATTAACCAATTTAATAATTATGCTGAGGCAAACTACCACAACCTAAAAGTTAAATCACAATGGATACAGTTAACAATAATGTTACAATAATACAAATTTTGTTTGTGACTGTGAAGACTTAAAAAATTTAATCAAAGGCTCAGTTCACTTCAAAGGAAATTGATTTCATACGCAGTATTTTAATTTACAATCCTATAGTATAGCCAATTTATGCAAAAATTAAAGCCTAGTGATATGCAGATTTGCCGTGCCATTTTTCTTCTCTGCTCCATTTGTATAATTTGAGATCAGGCTTTACTGGAACTAAGAAATTATAACGCTTTTTTTGTACGATAGGGTTGCTTCGGTGACTGAAAAGCCAGCCTTTCAATGATGATTTATTTAGCGATCTGCTTTACCGCCCTGTAACTCCCAACGCTAAACTCAAGACTTTGGACTAAAGATTACGAACTAAAAAAACAGATTCCTTCAGTGGCTTAAAACCAACCTCGCAATGGAGATAAACAAAAAAGCCTCACATTTCTGTGAAGCTTTCTGTGATCCCGCTGGGATTCGAACCCAGGACCACTACATTAAAAGTGTAATGCTCTACCAGCTGAGCTACGGAATCATTATTGAGGTCGCAAAGATAGAAATTTTTTATAAAAAACAACAAGCATTTAAACAAACTCATCCCCTGCTATCCAAAACCACTGATTCACAGTAAAATATTTTTCACAGATACGATATGGAAGCGCTTTTAGCAACACATCGCCAACTTAATAATCAATAAAGCTTAAACTAAGCCGTTGAAAACTTTTGATAGATAGCTTCATTAAAATTATAGATATTTGCCGAAATATTGCCTGTATATGCTTTAAAACAATAAAGCATGGTTCAGGAAAACAGCAGCCTATTCAAAATCAATAAATTATTATTAACTGATTAAAAATTAACAGAATTTTCTAAACTATATCTTAGCGAATTAACACGTTGATTTTGAGCGGGATGTTACGGGCATCTCCCCTCCTATTTCTCCGATCTAGTTCAATTACTTTGTTAAAAAGGAATGCGAAGAAAATTTAAATTCAAGTTTACATGGGTAACTTTTTATACGGAATCGATTTTGGAACAACCAACTCTGCTCTCTCTATTTATGATGAGCAGAAAAAAGAAATTATTGATACAATCTCCATTCCATCGTTAATTTATTTTACAGAGACTAAAAGTTTTGTAGATGGCGAAAGTCACATTGTTGGTGAGAAAGCGATTGATGCTTATTTGAATGATGGCATGAAAGGGCGTTTCATCAAATCCATTAAGCAGATTCTATCCAGAACCACTTTTACTGAAACCCGGATTCACAATAAACGCTACACCGCATCAGATTTAGTAACACTTATTCTAAAGGATTTGAAAGCTAAAGCCGATGATATTATTGGCGAAGAATGCGAACGGGCAGTAATTGGTCGTCCGGTTTTCTTCGATGATGACAATACCGCAAAAGATACGCTGGCACAAACCCGGCTGAAAAAAGCGGCTGAAATGGCTGGCTTTACTGAAGTGCGTTTTCAGTTTGAACCCATTGGCGCGGCCTTCGCTTATGAGAAGACCATTAAAAGTAAAGAACGGGTGTTGGTTGCGGATTTAGGTGGCGGTACAACTGATTTCACTTACCTCATTCTCGACCCGGAAAAGGTTGGCAGTAAAGACCGGAAAAACGACATGATCGCCTCAGGCGGTATTTATATTGGTGGCGACAGTCTGGATTCTGCCATGATGTGGGACCGCGGAACGCCTTACTTCGGCAAAAACACCATGTATGAAGCCACGCCTGGTAAGGTATTAAACGTTCCGAAGTCGCTATTCGCCAACATCTGCACCTGGGATAAAATGAATTTCTTCAACGGCTTGAAAATCCAGAAGGAGATAGAAGACTATTACTATTACTCTGGGAACGATCCGAAATTTAAAAACCTGATCACCCTGGTAGACCACAATCTGGGCTATTCCGTTTTCAGATCTATTGAGAAAACGAAGATCGAACTCTCCGATCAGCAGGAATCTGACTTTCAGTATCATAATATGGGTATTGAAATCGAGGAAAAAATCACCCTCGATCAATACAATGGCATCATTGAAAAGGATGTAAACAAAATTGAAAATTACCTGACAAGCTTTATGGAAACCCACCAAATAAAACCAGAAGATATCGACTGCCTGTTTCTAACCGGCGGAACCTCCATGGTAGCGGCGATTCAAAATTTATTTAAAAGCAAGTTTCCGCACATCCCGCTAAATTCAGGTGATAACTTTAAAAGTGTGGCGAAAGGTTTGGCATATAGCGGGTATCTTTTTGAGAATTAATTTCGTTTTTCGTTAACCGTTTTTCGTTGGTCGTTGTTCGTTCTTGGTCTTTCGTAAATTCAGCTTTCAGCTTTCAACTTTAATCTTTAAGCTTTAAGCTTTCGGCTTTAGCCTTCTACCACCCTAACCCTCTAACCCATCCTAACCTCTAACCAACCCTATCCATTACCCTATAATCAAATCGACCCCCCTTCAATCAACCGCGATTCATCTACAATGGTTTGTGCAAAAGAACTACCAGCAATGCAGCGCATCATCCGGTTAAGTGCCAGTTTACCCAATTTGAAGCCACTTGTTTCAGCGTATGTAATTTCCGGGTAGAATAATTTTGGGATCATACCATCGCTGATACTGATGATGCCAACATCCTTGAGCACCTTCAAATTTTTCCGCTGTACGGCCTTCATCACACCAGCCAGAATTTCATCGCTCATACAGAAAATAGCGAAATATTCCCCGTTGAAGTCTGCAAGAGCGGAAAGTACCGCCTGTTCAGCCGCTTCAGAATTAGTGGCATGTACCGTTTGAAGCTGAATTTTTTTATTTCCCTCAGCCAGCACTTCTTTAAACTTCTGAAAGCGTGCCTGGGTGATCGACATATTTAGGTCGCCAAATATACCCAGCACGTTTTTAATTCCCTTCTTCAGGATTTCTGATGCCGCAAGCAACGCCGCATGTTCGTCGCCTACGCAAATTTTATTGCACAGTTCCGAATTGGGTACTTTATCAAAAAAGATGACGGGAATGCCATAACCATCCAGTTTGGTAAAGGGCGAAATGTCTTTTGTTTCGGTGGTAATGGAAATAAATACACCCGACACCCTTTTAAGTCTGCAGCTCTTTAAAATTTCGAGTTCTATTTGAGGATCATTGGATGAGCGGTAAATGAAAACGGAATAACCCTGACGCCTGGCATCTTCCTCAATCGCACTGATAAAAGAGTGATAAAAGAAATTGGATAAACTCGGCACCACAATAGCAAACTCCTTATTATTGTGTGTGCGCAGGTTTACAGCATATGGATTGGGATCGTATTCGATCAGAACCGCCAGTTCATTTACCTTTCGTTTCGTTTCTGCAGAAATATCCGGATGATCTTTCAATGCCCTAGAAACCGTAGAGATACTTACATTTAACTGTTCGGCAATTTTTTTAAGCGTTGGACTTAATCTCATATATAATACTTGGTTACTCAAATATAAGTTTTCCACAACAAACATTTGCGGAAATGTTTCCGCAAACGTTTGCAGTCATAAATAGCGCAATTCCATTATTTTAATTGGAATTAAACCTATCTTCATACTAACAAAAAAATAAGCAGCACCAGTTTTAGCATCCCGCTTTACTTGCTGCCTAACACTAACCAAATTATAATTACTGTTGCCGTAGCAATACAGCCGCAGTGTAAAAATGTATCTATGAGATTTCTATATCTGCTGACGGTTATTTTCATGTTCAATTTTGGAGTCGGGAAAACCTGCGCCCGGGAAAAAGCTACTTACCAATTGACCTTACCGAAAGCAGCACTGCTTGATCATCCTGAGTTAAAAACTATCTTCCGCTTTGAAATAATAAACTTCGGGAACGATCCCAAAAATGTTCCGCTGACCAGTTTTAATAAAACCTTCCATAACAATATCGAAATCAACCCTGGCCAATCATCATATTATAAATTCAAAAACCGTTAACATGATCGTTGCACAACCAGATCAGGCAGAAAAGATTTCCTCAGCAATCAAATTGAACTTTGGTTCCATTATCGCCATGAATCTTGGCTTCTTCGGAATCCAATATAGTTTCGGGTTGCAGCAAACCAACATGACTCCCATTTACTCCTATCTGGGTGCCAATGCGGATCAATTGCCCTTGCTCAATTTAGCCGGACCAATGACGGGCCTGATCATCCAGCCGATTATTGGTGCCATGAGCGATAAAACAACGAGCAGATTTGGCCGAAGGCGCCCTTATTTTCTAATTGGTGCCATCATTTGCAGCATCTGTTTGTTCGCCATGCCTTATAGCAGCTCCATTTGGGTGGCTGCCAGCATTTTATGGATTCTTGATGCCGGGAATAATATTACCATGGAGCCATACCGTGCTTTCGTGAGCGATAAACTTCCCTCTGAACAACATGCGCTCGGCTTTTTGACCCAAAGTTTTTTTACCGGTTTAGGTATTACCTTAGCCAATCTTACACCCGGCATCCTCATCGCCGCTGGCCTGATTAGCATTCACTCCAGAAGCGGAAATAATATCCCCTACACGACTTATGCAGCTTTTTTTATTGGTGGCGCAGTATCCATTGGTTCTATCATGTACAGTTGTTTCACTACAAAAGAAACGCCCCTAACCGAGGAAGAGATTAAAAAAATAAAAGCAGCACCAGGCGGCATTGGAAGCATTTTAAAAGACATTGGCGAAGCGTTTAAAACCATGCCGCTAACCATGAAAAAACTGGGCATTGTTTATCTTTTCAACTGGTACGCCATGTTTGTGTACTGGCAATTCATTACTCTCTGCCTTGCCAAAACCATTTACCATACCAACAATGCCGCATCAGAAGGTTTTGCCTCGGCTCAGTTACTCACCGGAACGGTAAATGGTGGCTATAACGTGGTAACTTTTCTGGTAGCCTTTCCGCTGGCCTTCTTCGCCCGGAAAATTACGGCACAAAAGGTACACCTATTGAGCTTAATCTTCGGAGGCCTCTGCCTCATCTCCTTACCCATGATTCACAACGCGACACTTCTGTTTATCCCGATCATTGGTTTGGGTGTGGCCTGGGCCAGCATGATGGGTACGCCTTATGCTATGCTCGCGGGCAGTATCCCCAAGGAAAAAACCGGTATTTTTATGGGCATTTTAAATATGTTCATCGTAATGCCAATGCTACTGGAAACCATCACTTTTAAGTATGTATACAAATATTTGTTAGGTCATCACCCGGAAAACGCTATCATTTTTGCCGGCGTACTGATTACCATTGCCGGTGGTTTCGTTTTATTAATTAAGCGCAAAGATATCCAAGTTTAAATCTATGGTAAACGCAGAATCATACCAGCAAGCACTAAACCTGCTACACGAGGCATCAACACCATCTGGCTTTGTAGCTGCCGTAAACGAACACGATAATTATAAACGCGTTTGGACCAGAGATGGTGTAATTACCAGTATTGCCGCACTTTTGAGTGGTGATAAGGAATTAATTAAAACGGCCAAATCAACAATCGACACCCTTTTTGCCAAACAGCATGCAAATGGCTTTATGCCTTCAAATGTTGCACCGAAAGATGGTGCAGCCAGTTATGGAGGGACTTCCGGCAGGGCCGATAATCCATCATGGGCGGTCATTGGTTTATGTACCTATACCATTTTAACCGAAGATTACACACTACTGGAGAAGTATCAACAACAACTGGAGAAATGCCTGGCGGTAATGGAAACCTGGGAATTTAATGGCAAACACCTGATCTATGTTCCGCAAAGCGGCGATTGGGCCGATGAATACATTCAACACGGTTACATTCTTTTTGATCAGTTACTTCGGGTTTGGGCATTGAGACTGGCTTCCAGGCTCACAAAAAATGGCGATTATTCTGTTAAAGCGCAAAACATTACCTCCACCATAATTAATAATTACTGGAAAACAGAAAAGCAGCAAAACGCCTATGCACCTAACCTGGTGCATCAGTTAAAAGAGGCCTCTGGCAATTTCTGGCTAATGGGCTTTAACCCGGCAAGGATTTATCCTTATTTCGACCTCCAGGCTAACGCTTTTTCTTTATTGCTCGGCATTGGAAATGATCAGCAAAATGATGTTTTAATCAACTACCTGAAAAATAATTATGCAGTTGATCAATCTTTAATCCCATCATTCGCACCTACTATTAGAGAACTTGATGCGGATATGAATGAATTAAAAAACAACTATGCTTATTCATTCAGAAACCTGCCTGACTATTTCCATAACGGTGGTTTGTGGCCAGTATGGAACGGCTGGATGGCGGCAGCTTTACACACAGCAGGCGAAACTGCTCTGGCAACTCGGTTAACCGGAAGCATCCATGCGGCCAATCACAATGAAAACAGCTTCAATGAATGTTTGCACGGATTAAGCAAAATGCCCTGTGGAGTAGAAAAATGTACCTGGAGCGCCGCGGGTGCCATCATTGCCGAACAAGCCATGATTCATCCAAGCTTTAAAACCTTATTTAACGCATAGTGAGCGAGCAAAATGGAATCGATCAATAACATTTCACAAAAAAAGGCACTGGTAATCGGTGAGTTACTTGCCGATATCATTTCCGAGGAAAATATCCCCTCCCTGGCATCGCCTTCTGCATTTAAGATTAGCCAGGGTGGCAGTGCGGCTAACTTTTGCTGCAACCTGAAATGGCTGGGCATAAATGCTGATTTAGTCGCCACCGTTGGCGATGATAACCTGGGCCTTTTCTTAATCAATGCGATCAATGCCGCAGGGCTTTCAGATCAGTATGTGCTGCGCTCGGCCAAACACCAAACCACTATGGTACTGGTTGGAAAAAATACAGAAACACCGGATTTTATTGCTTACCGCAGCGCCGATGCTTACCTCACACCAATCGACGATCAACTAATCGCATCTGCAGATCTTTTGCATACCACGGCTTTTTCACTCAGCCTTGCGCCAGCTCAGCAACACATCCTCGCTGCTTTTTCAAAAGCAAATCATCTGAAGAAACAGGTATCCATCGACTGGAACTTTGCACCATCCATCTGGGGCGAAAATGACGGTAAGGCTGTTTTTGAGCAACTTTGCCAGCTAAATCCCCTCCTCAAAATCAGTGTGGATGACCTGGAGCGTTTTACCGGGAAATCTTTAAGCAAGGAAGAATCCAGGGAATGGTTAGACCAGCTGGATATAAAATTGATTTGCCTCACCTGTGGTAAAGATGGCGTATGGTACAAAGCGCAAAACGGGCAGTGGCAACATCGGCCGGCGCTTCCGGTAGCTGCTGTAACTGGTGTAACAGGCGCAGGAGACGCTTTTTGGTCGGGCTTTATTGCCTCTTATCTTCAAGATCAACCACTTAACAGCTGCATTGATCATGCCCTCGAAATCGCAAGGAAAAAAATAGAAAAACCTCAACCATTATACAAGTAACTACAACTAACTTAAATCCAATATGAACCCAATTAAACCTGTACCCCCTTAAAACCGGAACACTCCATTAAAATAAAATTTTTTCTAACCAATTAATTAAAACTAATATGAACCTTACTTTACTCAGCAATTGGTCTGTTTTCCATAATAAACAGAAATTGCATTTTTTAGGGAAACTGACGACCATTATTTTTCTAATGATTTCTCTCAGCATTACCACCTTTGCCCAAACCGTGGTAAAAGGAATTATCTACGACAATGACAAGCTTCCATTAGTCGGTGCCACCATTCAGGTAGCGGGTACAAATGTAAAAGCCCAGACTGATGCAGAAGGAAAATACCAGATCGCTGTACCCTCTGCAACTTCAAAATTAATCGTCAGTTTTGTTGGTTTCGAATCGCAGACGGTGAGCGTAAACAATCAAACTCTGGTAAATGTTACCCTATCCTCCCTTAATAACCTGGAGGCGGTAGTGGTAGTTGGCTATGCCTCCGTTAGGAAAAATGACTTAACTGGTGCGGCCACAACGGTTTCTGCTAAAGATTTTAACAAAGGCCCGCTAAACGCACCGGATCAATTGATTCAGGGTAAAGTTGCAGGTGTGCAAATGATCAACAATAGCGGTCAGCCGGGTGGTGCTTCTACGGTTCGAATCAGGGGTAACTCGGCTATCACCGGATCAGGACAACCTTTATACGTTGTGGATGGAGTGGCTTTAGACGGACGTTCTGCCAGACCATCTACCAGTGCGGGTATTGGTATTGCACCAGATGGTAACCCGCTTAACTTCATCAATCCGGCAGATATCGAATCGATGGAAATTTTAAAAGATGCCTCTGCAACTGCAATTTATGGTTCAAGAGCGGCCTATGGTGTAGTTCTGATCACCACTAAACGTGGAAAATCCGGCGATCCTAAAATTGATATCAGCGCATCGGCAGGCGTTGGAACCATTTCCAGAAAAGTAGATGTTTTATCTGGCGATGAATACAGAGCCGCACTTAGAAAATACGGTTTAACCGCGGGCGATTTCGGCACGAGTGTGAATGCATTGGATGAAGTATTGCGCACCGCCTACAACCAGAATTATTCTGTAGGCATCAGTGGCGGTACAAATGGCAACACTTTCCGGGCATCTTTAGGCTACCAGAATCAACAAGGGATTATCAAAGGGTCTGATTTTAAAAAATACAGTGCCGGTTTTAACGGAAACTTCAAATTCCTGGAAAGCAAAAAACTAGGTTTGGATGTGAACATGATCAGCAATCAATATCTGGAAAATATTGCTCCGATCACTACTGATGCTGGTTTCACCGGAAGTTTGATTAGTCAGGCTTTAGCCTGGAACCCAACACAGTCATTCTACAACCCGGATGGAAGCCTGTTTATTGATTATGGCTCCACCACCATTAACCCGCTTGCTGCATTGGCTGCAAACAGCGATAAAGCGAAAGTATCTACTATTTTAGGTAGCGTCTCGCCTTACTATAAAATCACGCCTTGGTTGGAATACAGGATGTTAGCCAGTGTAAATTACAGCACAGGAATTAGAAGGGCATCTACCAGAAGTACATTGAACCTTCAGGGAATTCAACCTTCCGGAGACTTTTTAGGGGGCTATGCCAGTTACTCGAATACCGAATTGATTACCCAACAGTTCACCAATACGTTAAATTTCAACAAGGAAATTGTTTCCAAACTGAATTTAAACGCCGTTATTGGTTATGAGTATTCAAGTTTTGTAAACAAGGGTGCTGTAAATACGGCTACTGGTTTTGGCAATATTGCCGTCGATTATACTGATGCTTTTGAGGCCACTTTACCAGCCAACCGTACCCTTGTAACCAATAATGACCCGACTACCGAATTGCAATCTTACTTTGGAAGGGCAATTTTTAATTATGATAGTAAATATATCTTAACCGCTACTTTCAGAGCAGATGGTTCTACTAAATTCGGAACGAACAACAAGTATGGCTATTTCCCTTCTTTCGCTGCCGCCTGGGACATTAAAAAAGAAAGTTTCTTAAGTGATGTACAGTGGATTAACTTATTAAAAATCAGAGCAGGTTACGGTAAAACCGGGAACCAGGATTTCCCTTCAGGATCATCTCAACAACGTTTCGTAATCAGAGGTGTAGATGGTTTGGTAGGCATCAACAATGCTAATCCGGATTTGAAATGGCAGGAAGATAAACAAACCAACGTGGGGATCGATTTCGGTTTCTTAGGCAGCAGACTTACCGGATCAATTGACTATTTCAATAAGGTGACCACCGATTTGTTATTCCCTCAAAATGCCTTTTCTCCAGCAGCACCAAATGGTGTAATTACCTGGTATAATTTAGATGGTGAGGTGCAAAACAAAGGTTTAGAATTGAGTTTAAATGGTAGCATCATCGAAAAAGATAACCTCTCATGGTCTTTAGGTGGTAACGTAACCTTCATCAAAAACAACGTCAGTAACTTAACCGGATTAATCAGAACAGGATCTTTAAGTGGTCAGGGATTAAGTGGTGTAAATTTAGAAGTAATCCAGAACGGACTTCCGCTATTCGCGATGGTAACCAGACAGTACAATGGCTTAGATGCAAACGGATTTTCTACTTATACTGATGACGGTTTCACGAGGTATTACCTTGGAAATCCAAATCCAAAAGTAATCCTTGGTTTAACAACGAACCTCAGGTACAAAAAATTCTCTTTCACGGCGAACATGAACGGATCTTTCGGGCAGAGTATTTACAACAACACGGCCAATTCTGTGCTTGCCATCTCCAACCTGGGAACGAGAAATATCGCTTCGGCACTTGTTAATTCGGGCATTCAGGAATCATTGGCTAACCCCATTGCAGCATCATCAAGATATATAGAAAAAGGAAATTACGTGAAGCTGGCCAATGCCACCATTAACTATAACTTAGGTAATATTGGCAAGGCGATAAAATCGTTAAATATCTTCGTAAACGGGCAAAATCTGCTTGTAATCACCAACTACACTGGTTTCGATCCGGAGGTAAATGTGAACAAGAGCATTAATGGTGTACCATCAGCTGGTATTGATTATACTGCCTATCCAACTGCACGCACTTTCAACTTTGGTGTTAACTTCTCTCTTTAATCTTTCAACGATAATCACATGAAAAATAAATATATTTTCAGCTTCGTAGCCGCTACTTTAGCGCTATCAGGCTGTACCAAGTTAGATGAAAATTTAAATGGTCAGGTAGGTTCAGGTTCATTGGGTGCCAATGATGTTCCGGGTTTAATCACTGCAAGTTACACCGCCATGAGAGGCCCATACCAGGCACCATGGAACTGGTCTGCCTTGCAGGAAGTGACTTCTGATGAGGCGATTGTACCCACACGTGCCGGTGACTGGGATGATAATGGCGCATGGCGTGCGCTGCATTTACATAAATGGGCATCAGATGACGCCAGAATTTCGGATGTTTTCAGAGATTTAAATAGTATCAGTTATGTAAGTACGAATGTGTTGGGTTTTAATCCTACTCCGGCTCAGGCGGCTACTGCACGTTTTTTACGTGCATTTTCACAGTTTTCAATTCTTGATGGCTGGGGTCAGGTACCTTACCGCGAGCCGGGAGAAGGTGTGACGAGGCCATCAAAAGTAAGAAACGCAAGCGAGCAGATTGCTTACCTGATTTCTGAACTTACGGCTATCATCCCAACGCTCCCTGATGGCCCAACACATCAGGCCAATAAAAATGCAGCCAGAACTTTATTGATGAAGGTTTACCTGAACAAAGGCGCATTTCTAAACCGTGCCGCGCCGACATTTGATCCGGCAGATATGGCAAGAGTGATCTCATTAGCTGATGAAATTGCAACCGGCGGATACACCCTGAGCACCAATTATTTCGACAATTTCGCGCCAACGAATGATGTATTATCAAGAGAAAATATCTTCACCTCGCAAAACCTGGGCGGTGTTGCAGGAAGTGATTTAGACGGACAGTGGAAATGTACTTTGCACTATAATCAAAATCCGAATGGTTACAATGGTTTTGCAACCTTATCAAATTTCTATAACAAGTTCGAAGCAACTGATAAACGCAGAGGAGGAGCCTATACCGGGCAAACCAATGTTTCTGGTATCAGGGTAGGCTTTTTAGTGGGTCCGCAATTCGATCAGACTGGTGCAGCTTTGAAAGATAGAAAAGGAAATGCACTGGCTTTTACCCCGGAGGTAAACATCATCGAAAGAGATCCAAATCACTTAGAGGTAGCCGGGATCAGGGTGGTTAAATATCCTATTGATTATCCAAATTCCGGAACCAGAAGACCAGATAACGACTGGGTGTATTACCGCTATGCTGATGTGCTATTGATGAAAGCGGAGGCTTTATTGAGAACTTCACAAGCCGGCGCAGCGCTAACAATCGTTAATTCAATCAGAACGGCTAGAGGCGCATCAGCTTTCACGAGTTTGAATTTAGATAACCTCTTAGAAGAACGCGGACGTGAATTGTACTGGGAAAGTTTCAGAAGACAAGATTTAATCCGCTTCGGAAAATTCCTTGCTGCATGGCAGGAAAAACCAGCCAGCGAATCCAAATACCTGTTGTTCCCGATTCCTGATAATCAGCTTGGAAATCCAAACCTGATTCAGAATCCCGGTTTTTAATCCCGTAAACTAATGACTTTAAAGGCTGAACGCTCAAATCCCGATCAACAATCAGTGTTTGAGATTCAGCCTTTTTATTTAATTAATCAATCAAATATAGTTTAGAATTTCATGATCAGAACCATACGAATACTTTTATTGCTGATGCTGATACAATTGTATGCCGCAGCACAAGATCCCTGGAAACTTAAAGCCGAAAAAATTGACCTCGGAAATTATTACGGCATCACCGTAGCCAATGGCATTATCGGCGTGGTTTCTGCTCCGGAACCTTTTAAGGTAAAAAATGTGGTGTTGGCCGGTGCCTACGATACCTATGGTCGCGGACGGGTTAGTAACTTTTTAAACGGTTTCAACCTGCTAAATATGTATCTGGAAGTGGATGGCAAACGACTTGATGCAAATAACACACAAAACCTGCAGCAAGAGCTGGATATGCAACATGCTACTTTTAGCACCCAGCTTCAATACGGTAAGAAAGCAACTATAAAATATACTTATTATGCATTACGGCATTTGCCTTATACCGTTCTAATGGATGTAACCATTACTGCCAATGAAGATTTAAAACTCACTGCAGCAAGTATAATGGAAACGCCAGATGCGCTTCGGGATGTGCAAAATTATTATAACGAAATAGACAGGCCACATGTAACACTGAGCCTGCTTACTTCAACAGCCAAAAGCCCTACCGGCAAATTACAACTTTGTGCTTCGAACAGTTTTATGTTTACGGAGCCACACGGCAGCGAGCCAAAAATCACCCATGAAATGTGGGATAACAACAGTCACCTGATGAAGTTTAACAAAACGCTGAAAGCGGGCGAAACATATACGTACTCAGTGGTGGGAAGCACCATTAGTTCCGCACAACATGCTGATCCTTTAAATGAAGCAGAACGTATGAGCATCTTCGCCAAGCTGGAGGGGAGAACGCGTTTGATTAAATTCCATAATAAAGCCTGGGATGAATTATGGAAAGCTGACATCATCATCGATGGTGATCCGCAGGCACAACAGGATATTCACAGCATGCTGTATCACCTTACCTCATTTTCCCGCCCTGGCACGTCTTATTCACTTTCACCAATGGGACTATCAGGTTTGGGTTATAATGGTCATGTGTTTTGGGATACGGATATCTGGATGTTTCCGGCCCTACTTGTTCTTCATCCGGACATGGCTAAATCCTTAATAGAGTATCGGTTTGAACGCCTGGACGCTGCTAAACGAAATGCCTTTTCTCACGGTTATAAAGGCGCTATGTATCCCTGGGAAAGTGCGGATACCGGTGTAGAAGAAACGCCGGTTTGGGCCTTGAGCGGACCATTTGAACACCACATTTCTGCTGATGTTGCCCTGGCCGCCTGGAATTATTACTGCGTTACGCAGGATAAGGACTGGCTGAAGGAGAAAGGCTGGCCAATCCTCTCTGAAACTGCAGATTTTTGGGCAAGCCGGGTAGAGCGAAATGGAACCAATCAGTTTGACATCAAGAATGTAGTGGCCGCAGATGAATGGGCAGAAAATGTAAATAACAATGCGTTCACCAACGCAGCGGCGAAGCTGAACCTCAAAAATGCCAATGCAGCAGCTGCTATTTTAGGTCTGCCGGAAAACAAAGACTGGGAACTTGTGGAGCAGAATATCCCGATTTTGAAATTTCCAGATGGCGTAACCAAAGAGCATGAAACCTATAAAGGTGAAGGAATTAAGCAAGCTGATGTAAATTTGCTCGCATACCCGCTAAAAACCATCACCGATAAAAATCAGATTGAAAACGACCTGGCTTATTATGAAACCAGAATCCCTGATGAAGGTACACCAGCGATGACGCATGCTATTTTTGCATTATTGTATTCCAGGATAGGAAACCCAGATCAGGCGTATAAATATTTCAGGGAATCTTATCAGCCGAATTTAAACCCGCCATTCAGGGTAATTGCTGAAACAAAAGGTGGCACAAACCCCTATTTTGCAACCGGTGCAGGCGGCGTTTTACAAAGCGTATTAATGGGATTTGCCGGATTGGATATTACCAGTAAAGGCCTGGTTCAGGTGCCGAGCGTATTACCAAAACAGTGGAAATCTGTTAACATTACAGGAGTTGGACCGGCAAAAAAAACTTTTATGGTAACTGGCAAAAATTAGCAGATCAGCATTATTATTTCAGACAATTAAATAATAATGCTGATTTTCAAAACAAATCTATTTCTTGAGCAACTTCAACAATACACCATTTGTCCAGCCAAAACCATCTTGAAGTGGATATTCGCCACCGCCGCCGCCTTTACTGTTTGTTTCTACTACATTATATTTCTCCATCAACTTTCCGGTTTCCTTAAAAACTGAGATATTGAGGTTTACCCATCTGTTCGAGATGGTATCTGCCAGTTGACCATAACCATACTGGCGTAAGCCTGCAATACTTACCCATTGCAGAGGTGCCCAGGCATTAGGCGCATCCCATTGCTCCTTGGTCGTTTTCAGGGTAGTAATCAATCCGCCAGGCTTTAAAAAATCTCTTTCTAATCGCTGTGATACCTGCTTAGCCTGTGCAACTGTGGCCAATTTGAAATAAAGCGGAAAGGAAGCTGCCAATGTTAATTGATTGGAGAAACTTCTGGCTTTCCAATTGTAATCGGTAAAAAAATTTTGTTTACTATTCCAGAAATATTTTAAAATTGCGGCTTTGCGTTTAGCTGCTTTCGCCGTGAACAAAGCTGCTTTTTTTGAATCGCCTGCTTCCTTGTTAGCTGCCGCGATGGTGCTTTCAAGATTATACATCAATGTATTTAAATCAACAGGTAAAAGATCTGTGGTAGTAATCTGGCTGAAACTTTTCCCATCTGCAAACCATCGGCTGCTAAAATCCCAGCCCGACTCTGCCGCCGAACGTACGTTTCTAAGGAAGATTGCCGGATGTTGCTTAGTTAACTTCGCAGCTTCATAATCTTCCCGATAGGATTCTTCCCGGGGCTGATCTCCTGCATCATAATACCGGTTCAAGAGGGTTCCATCGGACAACTTCACCACATGGCCGATGGCCTTTCCCGGTGCAAGTTGCACTGATCCCTTCATCCAGAAGTTATATTCTTTTTCCAATACGACTTTATAGTCACTTAGCTTTACATCCGGATTGTCCTGAGCAAGCAATTGCACCATCGCCGCGAAAAAAGGTGGTTGCGAACGTGTTAAATAATAACTTCGGTTTCCATTCGGGATAAATCCATAAGTATTAATTAAGTAGGCAAAATTGTCCACCATGTCTTTCATTACTTTTGTTTTTCCAGCTTCTTTTAAACCCAGCATCGTAAAATAAGAATCCCAATAGTATACTTCCCTGAAACGCCCGCCTGGAACAATATAAGGGTTCGGTAAAGGAAGTAGGGAAGTTTGCATGGCCGATACCGTATCCGGATTCCGCTGAAGAACAGTCCATAAAGTATCCAGATGCTTTTCTATACCAGCTTTAATGTCTGACTGATAAAAGGCCGTATGACTTTCGGGTAAACTAAAATGAGCCGCTACAAACGTCTTTAAGTTAAAGCTATTTTTGTTTTTCTCTGCCAGATAAGCTTTCATAATAGCTGATGGCTTACTTTTTGGAATCGCGTCAGCAAAAGATTTTCCGTCTGCATAAATCCTGCCGAGCTGTACTTCTTCAAATAAGCCGGGATAGATTACCCGGGGCGACTTCTGATTTTGGGCAAATAATCCGCCTGAAACAAATAAAAGGAGGTATAGAAAAATGTGCTTCATATTTTAATGTAATAAAAAATGCTGTTTAATAAAGATATTGTAACGTAGCCATGCTAAGTTATCTATGTTTAGGCTAAAACCATTAAATTAGGTGTGAATAAACAACACCGGCTCACTTTGTTTGTTTTATAACACCACTTACACTTTAACTAATCGGTTTTCAATGATACAATCTGCTATGCATTACCAATCCAACAACTTATTAGTTAGCAAAATATGTCTAACTTAAACATTCATCAGTTGTAAACTTATAACTTACTGTATAGACCTATAAGAATACATATTCCTTTTGAAATAACCCCTTACAAATTAAGAAGGCAATAAAACATTATACAGACAAGTTATTTAGATTTCATATAAATTAGCTACTATGTGTTAGCAATTTCCACTACTTGATGGAATATCATGTAAAATCTGCACAAGTTTTTCTAATTTAGCGAATGAAAAATTGATGCTGCTGGTAGTAGATAGTAGTAAGCAAAGCCTTACGCGTCAGGCGCACAGCAAATGATGTTTGTGAGGTCAGGAAAACCTGCTATTGAGAAGGGGCAGAATCTACGCGATTTGCGTTTCTTTAACAGCAGCATCAACTTTCATTTTAACCCAAATTTGCAAACTGCGATACTGAAATTCCTTTGTATCGCTTAAATGCATTATTGAAGTTTGAGGTTTGTTGAAAACCCAACATGGCTGCAATCTCATCAACGGTATAATCACTGTGTAAAAGCAATTCTTCAGCTTCTCTCATCACCCGTCCCTTAATTAATACAAACAGGCTCTTGCCTAATACCCGATCTAAAAAGGAATTTAATTTTTTAGGACTCATACCCATGCCTTCAGCATAAAACACAATAGACTTTTCCCGCTTGTAAAAATTTTCCAGAATTGCCCTGAATCGCAACGTCTGTTCCAATTCATCTAATGTTAGCGCAGCCAGATACCCATCAAAACCAGCAGTAAAACCTAAAAACAAGGAAAGATATTGGCCAAGAAACTTCACATCTTTATTTGCCTCAATATCTTTCTTTAATTGCTCCATTAAACTAAAGGCTTTTTTAAGAGCGTTGCCTTCCAGATCTCTGAAGGAGAGATTTAAGAAGAGATTTTTAGCCAAAGGATCCAGATTTTGAAGCAGGAATTCGGAATAAAGTGCACTGCTGAAATTTACCCAGTAACCGCTACCAATTTCACCTTCTAACCGCACTAAACCTTCTTCAGGAATAAAAAATATCCTTCCATCTTTTAAATCGTAATCACCTGAATTCATACAAAGACAGCCGTTGGCATCTTTGATGATCAGGATTCTCATGGGGTATGTTGCAGTTAATGCGCTTTCTCTTTTAAAAGTTCCTTTTATCAGTTCCAGTTTTATCATCTTCGTAAACAGGCTATTTGTAATTAGATCAGTTATCTACCAATTGGTTACATCATATTAGTTTAGGTAATGATTTAAAAAATCTGAACAAATTAATGCCGCATTGGTGTGATCCTCCCCTTCATATCGTGAGGAATTCACATTATTGCCCTTATCCGTTCAAGTGGTTCAGTAATATGGGGTAAACTTACAAAACTCAAACAGATTCCTTACAGATAGTTGTAAAAATGTAAAGTTATAACGACTTTTTGTAAATTATCGTAAATATATTGATTTGAGAAGGTCCATTACAATAACGAGATCCCAACTGGCGTTGGGTTCAAATTGTCTTAAAACATATGGCATGAACAGCAGTCTAAATCGAATATAATTCAACTGCAGTGCATGAAAATTTACAGACTGATTTTATAGACTGACTTTATGTTTCTTGCTAAACTTAGCCATACTTACTATATTCTTAGCCACTACCCCCCTTTTCGTTATGGCTACATCAAATTCTACAGCGCTGCCAATATATAATCCTTTAGCTTTGCAATCTATAATATCGAAATAGATGCTGCTGATTACCATTTCCTGAGAGATAAGACCGAAGCCTCTTTGTTTGTTATAGGCTGTAATTACACCATTCATAAATCGTTTTTTAATAAATTAATTATCAAGTCTACAGACGAATCAATCAAAAGTTTGCTTCAGTGACTCATTCCAACTAAACGGTTTTAAAATAAATCAAAATTGATTTATTTGTTACGTAGAACCCTCCATTGTAACAAATAGTTTGCCATATAAGGTATGGATGATTAACTTTTCATGAAACCAATTGAAAATATGCGTGTTGATATTAAAGAATCTAACCAAAAAAAAGTTTCAATTATGAAAAAATTAAGCAAGAAAAGCTCTGCTCAACAACTGGATGATGTTAAACAAGGCGATTTGATTAAAGACGATACAGGAAAGGCGGGCGAAGTTGAAAATATCGAAATCTTGAACCGCAAGAAAGAAACTCAGTATTATTATAAACTAAAACACGACGGCACTATTCTGGTCATCAAGTAATCTGCCAGTCGGAATAAGTGTTATTCTTAAGAAAAATTATAGACGCTGAGATTAAATAATGATATTTGCTGCAAATTTTTAGCATGCAAAATATAAAGAACATCATTTTCGATTATGGAAATGTAATTTTCGACATTGATTTTAAAATTGCACAAGCATCATTTCAGAAGCTTGGCATTACAGACATAGAAAATTTCTTCGCACATAAAGGGCATAATCAACTGTTTGATGATTTCGAAACCGGTGCTATTTCACCCGCAGAATTTCGTGCAGGCATCAGAAAAGCAGCAAATAAACCAGATCTCACAGATGCAGAGATTGATGCAGCTTGGAACAGTTTACTAATTGGAACCATCCAGGAGAACCATGATATTTTACTAAAAGTAAAAGAGAAATACCGGACATTTTTATTGAGCAATAACAATGAGATACACTACGATTGGATCATAAACTATCTTAAAACCACTTTCGAATTAAACAATTATGATGATTACTTCGAAAAAGCTTATTTTTCTCAGCACATGAAGCTGCGGAAGCCTAATACGAATATTTTTGAACAGGTTTTAACAGATAATAACCTCGATCCTGCAGAGACTTTATTCATTGATGACAGTCCGCAACACATTGAGGGCGCTAAAAAGGTGGGATTAAATACTTTGTTAATGACGGAGAAACCGGCTCAACTCGAATCTTTTTTAAAGGCTAACGGAATCATCTAAATGAGCGAAAAAAAGTTTAAATCACTTAAAGATTTTTATCCGTTCTATTTATCACAACATACCAATACGACATCGAGGGTATTGCATTTTATTGGAACAGGCTTGGTTGCGCTAACGCTTTTCACCGGATTTTTATTTCATCAATCGCGTTTCTTCCTTGCTTTACCATTATTCGTTTTTAGCCTTCCATGGGTTGGTCACTTCTTTTTTGAGAAGAATAAATCTACTTTTTTTCAATATCCGATTTATACGCTAGCCAGCGACTTTCTTATGTTCTATGATCTGCTTAATGGAAAGCAATCTTTTGTGGTAAAACATGATTAGTTAGTTTTCAGTTGGCAGTTTTATGTTTACCTGGAAATTTACTGAACATCCTTTCCAAATTGATCAATTATAAGAAAGTAGATATGCTGAACCAGATCCATCAGAATAAGAGTAAACCAAAACAGTTGGTAATTTTCAGTTGACTGGGCAATAACCGCCAGAAACTGAAAACCACCAACTGCCAACAGAAAACTGAATTAAAGTTTTCTCCTTTTCAATTCTCTTTCAATTAAGCCTAATTCACGTCCTGTTTGTCCGGCAACTGACGTATTTTCCTGTGCTCTTCTAAACAGGTATGGCATTACTGCTTTAATTGGCCCGTAAGGAACATATTTAGCCACATTGTAATTGGCATCGGCGAGATTAAAACTGAGGTTATCGCTCATGCCTAAAAGTTGTGCAAAATAAACATGTGGGTGATTGTGTACTATATTTTTCTCGTCGAGCAGATAAGTCAGCAGGCGACTGCTATCTTCATTATGTGTACCACAAACAATCGCAATTTCTTCAATATGATCTACACAATAACGAAGTGATTCATTATAATCGCGATCAGATGATTCTTTGTCGGGTTGGATCGGAGACGGATAGCCCATTTCCGCAGCACGTTTACGCTCTTTTTCCATATACGCGCCACGTACCATTTTAACACCTAAAATAAAGCCTGCAGCTTTGGCAATCAAATGATCAGCCTTCATATCAGCCAGTTTATCATGGCGATACATTTGGTAAGTGTTATAAACAATAATGCGTTCCTGGTTAAATTTCCGCATCATATCTAAGGCCAGTTCATCAATAGTATTTTGAATCCAGGTTTCTTCAGCATCGATCATAATTGGAACACCCTTATCAAACGCCGTTCTGCAAATCATTTCGCAACGCAGTTTCACCTTGTCAAACTCGGCCTGTTCATCAGAAGATAACGTTTTCTTCGCATCTAATTTTTCTAATAAGGCAAAGCGTCCGATACCCGTAATTTTGAAAACAGTAATGGGAATATTTTTATCACCATCAGCACGAAGGATAGTTAAAATAATTTCCTGACAAGTTGCATCAAAAACAGCTTCTTCCTCTTCACCCTCAACAGAGTAGTCTAAAATGGTACCCACACCACCTTTTGCCAACTGCGCAATTGCATGATCACATTCAGCAATGGTTTCACCACCACAGAATTGCTGGAAAATAGTCGTTTTAATGGCACCTTGAATGGGTAAGCCGATGTTTAAAAAGAAATTGGTAATCGGAGGGCCAACCTTCGTTAGAAAGTTACTGCCTATCATTTTAAAAAGCCAGAACGCTTTTTTTAATTCACCGTTAGTTTTCTGACGGAAAGCTACTTCCGTATTGTCGAAATTCGGCTGTTTACTCGGGGATAAATCCATTTTAAGCTATGTAATAAGTCAGTTGGATGCAAAATTATAAAAAGCATCCATTGTTAAAACTAAAAACATGTAAATAATCGTATTTTTGTACCAAAATGATACAATTCAAATTAGAGGGCGAGTTTATTCCATTAATCCAGTTGTTAAAAGCGACAGGATTAGTGGGCACCGGCGGAGATGCTCAGGCAGCAGTAATGGACGGATTAGTAAAATGTAATGGCGAAGTCGAATTTCGCAAACGTTATAAAGTACGAGTTGGAGACATCATCACATTTGCACAAGATAAAATCGAAATCATTTAATGGAAACTTTAACAAGCGCAGGCCATTCAGTTTATTTCGAAAGTAATTTTGAAGCCTTAAAAACATTAGTAGAAAGCGGTAATTATAGTAAGGTCTTTATCCTTGCTGATGAAAATACGAGTGAAATCTGTTTACCTGTATTTCAATCTTTGATGGATGACTTTGGTGATTTTGATCTGATCGAAACATCTGCAGGTGAAGAAAATAAAAACATCGATTTTTGTATCGGAATCTGGAAAACGCTTCTGGATTTTGAGGCCGACCGTAAAAGTCTGATGATTAATTTAGGCGGTGGCGTGATTACTGATATGGGTGGTTTTATTGCTTCGACCTATAAACGCGGAATTGATTTCATCAACGTACCGACTACCCTCCTTTCGCAGGTTGACGCTTCCGTTGGGGGAAAGACAGGAATTGATATCGATAACGTTAAAAATATGGTGGGCACTTTTACGCTCCCACAAATGGTTTTTATTGAAACCGAGTTCTTAAAAACCTTACCCCAACGTGAGCTTTTATCCGGCTTTGCCGAAATGATTAAACATGGTTTGATCTATGATAAAGCTTACTATGAAAAGTTAAAGACTACCAATTATTTAACGCCTTCAGCGGATGATATTTACCGCTCCGTGGAAATAAAAAATGAAGTCGTAACCATTGATCCGCACGAGAAAAACCTTCGGAAAATTCTCAATTTCGGTCATACCATTGGTCATGCAATTGAAGGTTATTCATTGGCAAATGAAGAAAATCCGCTTACCCACGGTGAAGCAATTGCCATAGGTTTTATTTGTGAGGCGGCTTTATCCATCAAAAATAGCGGGCTAACGAAAGAAGAACTCAAAGATATCAGCGACTATTTATTATCGTTGTACCCAAAATACGAAATTAAAAAAGAAAGTTTCGACTCACTTTTGGAATTAATGAAAAGTGATAAGAAGAATGAAGATGGCAACATTTTATTTTCTTTACTCGAAACTACAGGTAAATGCACGTTTAATTGCCGTGTAAGTACTTCAGATATTTTAAGCAGTTTAAATTATTATAATAGTTTATAAAAATGACTTTTACCGGAAGTGATATTTCTGTAGGCGGATTATTTGGTTTTGTAATCGTTTTAACATTGGTTGAAATGTATTTCAGCTATGCACACAACAGAAAACTCTATACCAAACGTGATACCTGGACCAATGTTTATCTGATGGTTACCGCGATTATAATCAACCTTGGGATGAAAACGGCAACATTCTTTTTGCTAGAATATTGCTATCAGTTCAAGTTATTTCAAATCTCTAACGTATGGATTTACTGGTTAGTTCTAATTCTTGCACAAGATTTTCTTTACTGGTTTCTACATACCGTAGGACATTATGTTCGTTTTTTCTGGGCCATGCATGTTACACATCACTCATCTGAGCATTTTAACCTGACCACCGGTTTCCGTTCAACCGTTTTTGAGCCCTTATATCGTGTTTTCTTTTACCTGCCATTGGCTTTTATGGGTTTCACGGCAATGGACATTCTTTTTGCATACCTGGTTACGCAAATTTACGGCAATCTGATGCATACCCAATACAAGATTAATTTTCCAAAATGGTATGAATACATATTTGTTACCCCCTCACACCACCGTGTACATCATGCGAGTAATGTTCGCTACTTAGATAAAAACATGGGGATGGTGTTGATTCTTTGGGATAGATGGTTTGGCACCTTTCAGGAAGAGCTCCCCGAAGACGAAATTAAATATGGTTTAACAACTCAACCAACAGATACCGGACCGGTTAATATTATCTTCCATGAATTCATCGCACTGAAGGCTGATGTAAAAAAAGCACCAACCTTTATGGATAAGGTAAAATACTTCATCAATCCTCCGGGATGGAGCCACGATGGAAGCACAAAAATTGCGAAAATCATGCAGCAGGAATTGCGTGAGGCCGAAGAGTTAAAAACATAAATTCAAATTTCAGGAAAAATATTCAAGGATCAAATTCAACGATATAATTTTGTATTTTTGAATAAAGTTATTTCTTATGACAACATTAACTATCCAAGTAAAAGATAACGATACTCAATTTATTTTAGAAGTACTTAAAAGAATTGATGCTAAAGTGATCCAAAATACTAAAAAGCAAGATTTGCTTAATGGAATTAAGCAGGGTTTAAAAGAAGCTAAAGATATTAAAGCAGGAAAAATTAATCCACTTACGTTAAATGATATATGATAGAAGGAATCAAAATTCTTTATTCCCCTATTTTCATCAAAAAAGCAAAACAACTCAAAAAAAGACATATTTCTTTAATTGACGACTTACATCAGTTAGAATCCCTGCTATTAGCTAATCCACGCACAGGTATAGATTTAGGTAACGGTATTTTCAAGATAAGACTTGCTGTTAAAAGTAAAGCAAGAGGAAAAAGTGGAGGTTACAGAGTGATCACTTACATTCAAACAAAAGATATCATTACTATGATTTACATTTATGATAAGTCTGAGGAAGTTACTATATCAAAAAAAGATATTCAAAGCATAGTTGATAGCCTTTTATGATATGCAACAAAACCTTTCATACCAATCTTAAAAACAGTCTAAATCAAAGAAAATTAAATTTTATTAAAATTATTTTCATTTTCCTATTGACAAATTAAATTTTGTTATTACATTTGGCTCATTCAAAAGCAAAAAATGAAATTATTCAACACATATTACTTTGGTTACTTTTACTATTTTGGTAAGAGCCGGGGCTAATATGCAAAAAGATAGATAACAATATTAAAATGTATAAAAAAGTCCCGGCAAATAGCCGGGACTTTTTTGTTTTACGTAAAAATGGAAACGACAAAACGAGTAGCAATTCAGGGTATTAAAGCATCTTTTCATGAAGAAGCAGCTTACAAATTCTTTGGCAAAAACATCGAAACAGTTGAATGCAATTCATTTAAAGAAACCTGCGACAAGCTGGAGAAAAATGATGCCGACTTCGTGGTGATGGCAATTGAAAATTCTATTGCAGGAAGTTTACTACCCAATTACACACTGATTCGCGATTATGGCTTTTCAGTAGTTGGCGAGGTTTATTTAGCTATTCAGCTGCATTTAATGGCCTTGCCAGGTGTGAAATTTGACGACATTAAGATCGTCACTTCCCACCCTATTGCTATCCGTCAGTGTATCGATTTCTTTTACGATTATCCGAACATCAAGATCGTAGAAAGCAATGATACAGCTGCATGTGCCAAACGGATTCAGGAAGAAAAACTGACTGATACAATGGCTATCGCAAACACTTTAGCTGCAGAACTTTATGGTTTAAATATCTTAGAACGCCGGGTAGAGTCAAACAAAAAAAACTACACCCGTTTTCTCATCCTTAAAAAAGACAAAACGGATGAGGGAAAGAAAATAAATAAAGCATCGATTTGTTTCCAGGTTGGCCACAAAGCCGGTTCATTGGCAACAGTGTTAAACATCTTCGCAGAACAAGAGGTAAGCTTAACAAAAATACAATCTATGCCGGTGTTGGGAAAACGAAACGAATATTACTTTTATGTCGATTTAGAATGGCCAAGCACAGAAAAGTATGATAAGGCAATCAGGAAGGCCTTAAAATACACATCGAACTTTAACATTCTCGGCGAATATCAAAAGAACGATAAAGTATAAATAAGATAGTCAGGAGTCCGTTGTCAGGAGTCCAAAAGACCAATAGTAAAACGTAAATAATTTTAAATCAAAATATATCTCCGGACTTCAGACTCCGGACTTTCAAAACCCCAAATCATGAAACTTAATTTAAACATCCAACCTTTAAACACCTGGTTAAACATTAACAACGAACCATTAATCATCTCCGGACCATGCAGTGCAGAAACTGAAGAGCAATTATTAACTACAGCACATTTATTAGCTGCAACTGGTAAAGTATCGGTATTAAGAGCTGGCATTTGGAAACCTCGTACCCGTCCGGGAGAGTTCGAAGGTATTGGAAGTATTGGTTTAGAGTGGTTGAAACGTGCAAAAGCAGAAACCGGTTTACCTACTGCTGTTGAAGTGGCCAATGCAAAACACGTTGAAGAGGCTTTAGCTGCAGGTGTTGATATCCTTTGGATTGGTGCACGCTCTACTGTAAACCCTTTTACTGTACAAGAAATTGCTGATGCTTTAAAAGGTCATGATATACCAGTATTAATCAAAAACCCGGTTAACCCGGATTTACAATTATGGATCGGTGCCATCGAACGAATCAACGGCGCTGGTATTACTAAAATTGGTGCCATTCACCGTGGTTTCTCCTCATTCGAGAAAAGTTCTTTCCGCAACGAACCGATGTGGGAATTAGCGATTCAATTGAAAACTTTATGTCCGGAATTGCCAATCATTAATGATCCAAGTCATATTTGTGGTAATCGTGAGTTGATTCCTTACATCTCACAAAAAGCATTAGATTTAGACATGCAAGGGTTAATGATCGAGTCTCACGTAGATCCATCAGTGGCCTGGACAGATGCCAAACAACAAGTTACGCCAGCGGCCTTATCGGAATTGGTTGACCGTTTAACTGTTCGTGAGCCGGAAGCACCAAACGAAGCTTTCGCTGATAAATTAGCCGATTTGCGTAAATCAATCGATAAAATCGATGATATTTTATTACAAAAATTAGGTGAACGTATGGCAGTTGTGGAGAAAATCGGTGAATTTAAACGCGATAATCAAGTAACTATTTTACAAGTTAACCGTTGGGATTCGATTATCAAAAAAGGCCATGCATTCGCAAAAGCATTAAAGTTAGATTTAAACTTTACGGAGAAATTCCTGGAACTGGTTCACGGTGAATCTATCCGCAAACAAACTGAAATTATGAATGCTGGCAAAGCGGAAAAAGGAATTGCCGCAGAGCAGCATACTGAAGTAAAAGCTTAGAATTAAAGCGGAAAGCTTAAAGTTAAAAGCTTAAAGTTGAAAGCTTAATGCTGAAACTGAAAGTTAAAAGACCAGGTCTAAAGCACCACATCATTGCGAGGTATGAAGAAATCTTAATGCGCTAAACATTTAGAATCCTTTATCCAGACAATAATGATTTACAAAATATCATGGTGTTGTTTTTTTACGTACCATCATACTGAGCTTGTCGAAGAACCGCAATCATAATTCGACAGGCTCACTATGAAGAAATTTTAGAAACAGCGCATAGAGAATAAAAATAGAATAAGATGTCTAAAAACGCCTTAGTTTCTTTTAAAGGAACCAAGAATATCAATACGGAAATCCAATTAACCGGTTCAAAAAGCGAATGCAACAGGGCATTGATCATCAGCGCCTTAAGTAATAAATTGGTTAGAGTTGAAAACTTATCAAATGCTGCCGATACCGTAACGCTTGATGGAATTTTAAATACTTTGCGGGAAGACTCCGAACTCCCGACTCAAGACTCAAGACTTGTAGACGTTGGTCCGGCAGGAACTGCCATGCGCTTCCTTTCTGCCTACCTTTCAGCGAAAAACGGAAATTTCTTATTAACAGGAACCGAAAGAATGAAACAACGTCCGATCGGGATTTTAGCTGAAGCTTTAAAAACCATCGGTGCCGATATTTCTTATGCAGAATCTGAAGGCTTTCCACCACTGAATATTACCGGGCCTTTCAATCAAAAAACAGCTCAGGTTAAAATCAAAGGCGATATCAGCAGCCAGTATATTTCTGCATTGTTGATGATTGCGCCAACCCTGCCTCAGGGGCTTACGTTGGAAATTGAAGGCGAATTAACTTCTAAACCATATGTTGATATGACTTTAGATATGTTAGCAGAAGTAGGCATTCAACATTCATGGAATGGAAATACGATCACAATAGCACCGCAATCTTTTAAAGCAGGTACATTGGTAGTTGAGCCAGACTGGAGTGCTGCATCCTACTGGTATAGCATTGCGGCATTAGCGGAAGAAGCTGAAATTGCCTTACCAGCACTAAAAGACAAGAGTTTGCAAGGCGATAGCCGGATTCAAAAAATTATGAAGATTTTTGGAATTGCAACCAGCAAAACGGAAACTGGAATCTCCATCAGCAACTTGGGCTTATCACTTGATGATAATCAGGTTCTTGACTTAAAAACCTGTCCTGATTTAGCGCAAACGATCATTGTAATTGCGGCTGCATTGGGGAAAAATATGTCTTTTACAGGACTGGAAACTTTAAAGATCAAAGAAACAGATCGGATCGCTGCATTGCAAAACGAGCTGGCTAAAATTGGCGTTTCCCTCGCAGAAGATCATCAGGTATACACTTTGAATACAGACGAACTTCATTTCCCTGAAAAAATCTTCATTAAAACTTATGAAGATCACCGTATGGCCATGGCTTTTGCGCCGCTTGCCTTATTGATTAATGAAGTAGAAATCGAAGACATGCAGGTAGTAGAAAAATCCTATCCTTTCTTTTGGGAAGATTTGAAAAAAGCAGGATTTTCAGTACAAGAGCAAGGATAAAAGACGCAAAAAACTTATTACTTACAACTTAAAACTTTCAACTTAATGGCAGGCAATTCATTCGGACAACTTTTTCGCATTACCACTTTTGGCGAATCTCATGGCGTAGCCATCGGCGTAATTATTGACGGCTGTCCGGCGCAATTGGATATTGACATGGATTTTATTCAGTCAGAACTGGATAAACGCAAACCTGGTCAGTCAAAGATTACTACACAAAGAAAAGAAAGCGATACTGTTCAGATCTTGTCTGGTATTTTTGAAGGAAAGAGTACCGGAACACCAATTGCTTTATTAATTCCTAATGAGGACCAACGCTCAAAAGACTACGGACATAATGTTGATGTTTACCGTCCGAGCCATGCAGATTATGTTTATGATGCTAAATATGGCATCCGCGATCATCGCGGTGGCGGTCGTTCATCTGCCCGTGAAACTGCCGCCCGTGTGGCTGCAGGCGCGATTGCAAAATTATTTTTGAAACAACAAGGGATCGAAATCTTTGCACACGTTACATCCGTCGGAACCATCGAGGCACCTAATCTGGAGAGCAACGATTTATCAGCTTTGCTAAACATCAGGGAAGAAAATATTGTTCGTTGTGCTGATCCGGCAACCGCACACGAAATGATAGAATTTATAGATGCAATTAGAAAAGATGGCGATACGGTTGGTGGTAAAATTGGCTGTGTGATTAAAGGTTGCCCGGCAGGTTTGGGTGAGCCTGTTTTTGATAAATTACATGCAGATTTAGGCAAGGCGATGTTAAGTATCAATGCTGTTCATGGCTTTGAGTACGGATCTGGCTTTGCAGGTAGTGAATTAAGAGGATCGCAACATAATGATATTCCTCAACCTAAAGCGGCCGATACGAAAGTTTTTAAAACGACAACAAATTTTGCCGGCGGCATCTTAGGGGGCATTTCTAACGGTATGGATATTACTTTCAAAGTGGCATTTAAACCTGTAGCAACCATTATGCATAATCAGCAAACCATCAATGCTGCCGGAGATGCTTCTGAAATCAAAGGCAAGGGCCGTCATGATCCATGTGTAGTACCGAGAGCAGTTGTCATTGTAGAAGCGATGGCTGCTTTGGTGATAGCCGATCAATTTTTAAGAAATAAAGTAAGTATAGTTTAGAAAATTTCGTTTTTTAGATTTGTCGAAGGTTATTTTATTAACTTTCGACAAGTTTAAACCATACCTGAATCATAATCAGGAAATTGCAATGCCTTATTAATTAGAAACACGACAAAATTTTCTATAAATTCGTGTTTTTAAATTATGAAATTCCTTCCCATCCTATTTTTATTTTTCAGTCTTTCTTCGTTTGCGCAATCTTATTCAGCCCAAATTGCCAGGCACCGCGAAAGCTATAAACAAGACTTTATTAAAGAAAGTTATGCGCCGTTAAAGGAAGGCGACTTGCAGCATCTGCATTTTTACGATGCAGATAGTACTTACCGCGTAATGGCAGATGTAGAAATTCTTCAGCATCAGCAGGTCTTTAAAATGCCCACTTATGATGGCACCAGTAAAGAATTTTATCGCTTTGCGAAAATTAGTTTTTCATTAAACGGAACCGCAATAAGCATGACACTTTATAAAAGCATTTCCCTGGCAAGTAATCCAGCCTATAAAGACCTGCTTTTCCTTCCGTTTACGGATGAAACCAATACCAAAGCAACCTACGGTGGCGGAAGATACATTGATCTAAGTGCTAAAGAAATTAAAGACCAGAAAATAGAAATAGATTTTAACAAAGCATATAACCCATATTGTGCTTATAGTGATGGCTATCGCTGTCCGGTGCCACCAGAAGAAAACGATCTTCAACTCGAGGTTAAAGCCGGAGAGAAATTGTATACAGGAGAAAAGAAGCACAAGAAATAATCAATGTACATCTTTCCTAATGATCAGTGTCTATTTGAGTTCGCTAAAGAACGCAGTAATAATATAAATCTACGAAATGCCCTATAAATGCCTGGTTATTGATGACAATGAGATCGAAAGAGATGCTTTAGAAATGCATCTTTTGAAAATTTCATCTTTAGAAATTGTGGCCGTTTGCAAAGACGGAATTGAAGCCGCCGATGTACTATCAAAAACTGAGATTGATATTGTATTCTCTGATATTGATATGCCTGAACTCTCAGGAATTGGCTTATTAAAAAGCTTAAAAAACCATCCGCTTTTTGTTTTTATTACGGCCCACGGAGAATATGCTGCCGAAAGTTATGAAGTTGATGCGATTGATTTTGTGATGAAACCTGCAACTTTCCCAAGAATTTTAAAGGCTGCAAATAAAGCGATAGAATATCTTGATCTCAAAAAGAAAGTAAGTACCGTAACTGAGCAGGCACATGAAATATCTGTCGGCCACGACGACCATTTTTTCTTCAAAGAGACTAAAGGAATCTCCAAACTCAAATATAATGATGTTATTTATATAGAAAGCCTCGGTGATTTCTCTAAGCTATTTACGGTGAATGATATGCATATTATTCTGGTAAGTTTGAAAAATCTGGAAAAACAGCTGCCCAAAAAATCGTTTTCCAGGGTGCATAAGCAATACATCATTAACATCAATCATATTGTAACGCTAACCAATCACGAAGTACACATGGATCAAAATTTTATTGTACCAATTAGTGCCTCTAACCGTCAGGAGTTATTGGAAAGTGCTATTGATAAAAAGATTTTATCCAGGTTTGTAAAAAAGTAATAAAAAGCCACTTAAACCAATTTACCTTTTTGCAGAACACTTTCTTTTGGTAAACTAATGATAAATTTAGTTCCCGATGGATGGTTTTTAGCTGCATGGATTTTCCCATTCATAAGGCCCACGAAGGTTCTGCACAGCAATAGCCCAAGTCCTGTTCCCTTCTCTCTTTCTGTACCTGGCGTACTCACTGCAGTACTACTGTAATTTAAATTATTAAAGTGTGCCAATTGGTCTTCGTTCAGGCCAATTCCATTATCAACAACCATAATCTGCAGTTCTTTTTCCAGGCACTTCTCAGAGATCTCAATCAATCCGCTTCGTGGCGTAAACTTGGTTGCGTTACTAAGTAAATTGCGGATAATCAACGAAAGCATGTTTGCATCGGCCTGACAGACTGCGTTTTCAGCAATGTTATTTTTAACTGTTATCTGCTTTGCTTGTGCTTGGTGATGAACTGAATTAATCACTTCATTTACCAGTTGATGTACATTTAGCGTCTCTTTATAAGGATTGAAGCCTTGCATCTGACTTGCGGCCCAGTTCAGGAGATTTTCCATCATTGAGGAAGTATAGGTCAGGTTATTTTTCAGTGTTGCAGCATACCTTGTTAACTTTTCCTGCTCAATGTTTCCACCTTCAAGTAACTGGATGAAAGAGATCAGCGCATTAACCGGAGTTCTCATATCATGGCTAACCACACTAAAGATTTTATCTTTTACCATATTAAGCTGTTCCAGCTCTCCTTTCTGAAGATTGATTACCTGATTTAGTCTTGTTGTTTTGCGCTGATTAAAATAAATTACGCTGGCGATCAGCAAAACGGACGCGATACCAATGGTTAGGTAAACTTTAATCCGCCAGTCGATCCTAATCTGTTGCTCCTGTTTAGATATCTGTTTGTCTCTGAGTGATGTTTCATATTTCGCCTCAAGTTTAGCCCGTTCAAATTTACTGGTTTGCATTTGTTGGCCTATTTCCAATCCCAATTGTTTTTTGAGAAATGTGAGCCGCTGCACGCTTTTTTCCTTATCGCTCAAAGCAAGCTCCTGCTTCTTCAAATACAATTGTTGCTGTTGTTGTTTAGCCAAAAGAACTTGTTTTTGAAGTTCTACATCTGTTATTTTCTGTTTGTAGAGATAATCCTTTTCCTTTAATCCGAAATCAAGTTGCATCTGCCGGCGGGTAATCTCTTTTTCTTTCTCTTCATTAAAAATTTGCTCTTTTAAAAGCACGTACTGTTTATAAAAGCTAAGTGATTTATCATACTCCTTAAGTGCTTCATAGGAGTCACTCAAGCCATGTATAGCATTTTTTTTGAGGTCGAGAAGATTGGCTTCATCTGCAATTTTGTAGCTATCAGTAAATAGAGGCAAAGCACTTTTGTGATCGCCCAGCTTCTGATAAAATTTTCCCAATGTATAAAGACAATCTACATAGCTTAATTTATCATCAAGATCTTTACTGATCAGAATGGCTTTTTGATAGGCTGCCAAAGCCAAATCATTTTGCCCCATCTCACTATAAACATCTCCCAAACCTTTTCTTACAGAAGAGGTGATACTCTCATCATTTAAAAATTCAGCAATTTTTAAGGACTTCTGATAATGTTGCATGGCTTGATTTAACCGATCACCAGGCGTAACATTCATCTTTTTTAATTCAACCGGATTGGCTTCAAAATATGCTGATCCAATCAATTCTTCAACTACGGCAACACCGCGTGACTTTGGGTTCTCTCCAGCGAATACTTTAAGAGCCAGTTGCAAATAAATCAACGACTGACTTTGGTTACCTAAATCCTGGTAGATGCTTGAAAGGTTGGTGTAGCAACTCGCCATGCTGGAAACATCTCCTAGCTGCTCATAAATTGCTATTGCTTTTTGATTGACTTCCAGGCATTTGGCATAATCTGGAATGGAAGAATATAAGGCACCTAAGTTTAGGTATGTTCCGGCAATCATTTTCAAATTTTTTACAATATTGAAATCTGCAATGGCCAGGTAATAATTTTCTTCTGCCTTGAGAAATGCTGTTTTGCCATGGGAATAAGTAGCACGACGATAATAAACATAAGCGGAAAAGTTTCTCAGCTTCAGTTTTTGAGCAAGTGTAATCACCTGATCGGAATATTCTTTGAACTTTTCCAGATTTCTCAGCTTCAGGTATTCCCTGTAGACGCGCTCAAGAATCACGATTTTGGCGGAGTCGTTTTGAGTATGTGTCTGATTAACTAAAAGCAGGCTATCCAGCTTTCTGAACTTAAGATTAGTTTGTGCAAATCCTCCTAAATGAGAAAGCAGAAAGAATAAAATTAGTGGTAACACAAACGTCCATCTGACTTTTGTAAAGCAGCGTATCGAAAAAAGCAACATATTTTCCAGGATTCAAACGAAATATAAAACGATGAATTCTTTTACAGGCCGGAAAATAAGCCGGATGCTCTTAACTGAGACGAACTGATACATACGAAATGGGATGATTATGGATAACTTTTACTAAGATATTCATTTTAAGATCAATTGCGGGAATAATTTATTCCTACTGATCCCATTTAATATGAGAAACGTAAAGCTATCTAAACGAATTTAAAAAATTGCCGGGAAGTGCGTGGGATTGGTCTCGTGCATCATTCCATAAATGGTTTCGATAATATCATCTACAGACGGTTTGCTGAAATAGTCGCCATCTGAACCAAAAGGCGGACGGTGAGGTTTCGCAGTAAGGGTTTTTGGTTTTCCATCTAGCGTGAAATAACCATTTTGATCTTCCAGTACTTTTTGCAAAATGTAAGCCGAAGCCCCTCCAGGAACATCTTCATCTACCACCAACAACTTATTGGTTTTGGCCAGCGAACTTGCGCACACTTTATCGATATCGAAAGGCAATAAGGTTTGCGGATCAACAATCTCAACCGAAATACCAAAATTCATCAATTCCTCTGCTGCTTCCTGCACCAATCTTAAGGTTGATCCGTAAGAAACAACTGTAATATCTGAACCTTCTTCCAGCACTTCTGCTTTACCTAATGGAACGGTAAACTCGCCAACATTATTAGGAAGTTTTTCCTTCAGGCGGTAACCGTTTAAACATTCAATTACTACGGCCGGTTCATCAGCTCTGAACAAGGTATTGTACATCCCCGCTGCCTGCGTCATATTTCTGGGAACACATAAGTGCATTCCTCTCAACGAACCCAGCAACATACTGATTGGTGAACCGGAATGCCAAACCCCTTCTAAACGATGCCCGCGGGTTCTTACAATCACCGGTGCTTTCTGAATGCCTTTCGTTCTGTAAGACAGTGAAGCCAAATCATCGCTTAGCACATTTAACGCAAAGATCAGATAATCGAGGTATTGTATTTCAGCAATTGGTTTTAATCCCCTCATGGCCAAGCCTATCCCCTGCCCCATAATGGTCATTTCTCTAATCCCCGTATCGGTTACCCGGAGTTCGCCAAATCTTGCCTGTAAACCTGCAAAGCCCTGGTTAACATCGCCAATATTTCCTAAATCTTCACCAAAAGCCACCAGGCGCTGATCTCTGGCAAAATTTTCATTAAAACACGCATTTAATACTTCTCTTCCATCAACCATTTTCGAGAGATCATCGTATTCGGCATCAACGACAGGAATCTTATCCGGACTTTCCACCCCATTAGTATGAAGCTTAGAATTATATCGATCGAAACTCAGTTCTTCCTGATCCTTGTACCAGGTAATCAAATCATTTCGCTCCTTACTGCTAAATTTTGCCGAAAGGCGAATGGCTTTCCGGGCAGCACTAAAAACTTCCCTGCGTTGCGCATCGGCCGTAGCGGAAAGCTGTGCGGCTATCTTCGCCAGTTCTGGCTGATGTTGCGCTAAAGCACTAATTAAATCGATTACCTTTTTTTGCTCTGGCTTGATGCTATCCAGAAATTCATTCCAGGCTTCTTTCTGGGCGTTACGTACAAACACCTTTGCTTTTTTCTCCGTATCTGCTATCTCCTCTTCAGTAGCAATGGCTGATTCCAACATCCACTCCCTCATTTTCAGCAGGCAATCGTATTCACTTTCCCAGGTTAACCGGTCTTTAGATTTATACCTTTCGTGAGAGCCGGAGGTAGAATGCCCCTGAGGTTGTGTAAGTTCCGTTACATGAATAAAAACCGGAACATGCTCCTCCCTGCAAATGTGAATGGCCTTTTCATAAACTTCACAAAGAGCAGGATAATCCCAGCCTTTTACTTTATAAATTTCATATCCAGGCTGGTCATTATCCCGCTGGAAACCTTTTAAAACTTCAGAAATATCTTCTTTTGTAGTTTGATATTTTGCTGGCACAGAAATGCCGTAAGCATCATCCCAAATGGATATTGCCATAGGAATTTGCAGCACGCCAGCGGCATTAATGGCCTCAAAAAAGACACCTTCTGATGTTGATGCATTCCCAATAGTGCCGAAAGCAACTTCATTTCCGTTGACTGAAAAATTCTTTAAATAGTCGAGTTCTTTATTATTTCTGAACAATTTGGATGCGTATGCCAGCCCAACCAAACGAGCCATTTGTCCGCCTGTTGGTGAGATATCGGAGGAGCAGTTTTTAATCTGTGTTAAATCGTTCCAGCTGCCATCTTCATTTATTGATTTTGTAGCAAAATGGCAATTCATTTGTCTGCCACCCGAGAAAGGATCTGCACCATTTGTGGGGTTGGCGTATAGTTGTGCAAAGAATTCTTTGATGGTTGAGATACCCGTAGCGAAAGCAAAAGTCTGATCGCGGTAATACCCAGAGCGCCAGTCGCCCTTTTTAAATGCCTTGGCCATGGCAACCTGAGGAACCTCTTTACCATCACCAAAAATGCCAAATTTAGCCTTTCCTGTTAACACTTCCCTGCGGCCTAAAACGCTAGCTTGTCTGCTCTCATAGGCTATTTTATAATCATCCATTACGATGGTTTTAAAATCGTTGAATGTTAATTCAGAATTGTCAATAGAATTGGTTATAAATTTTTCATTCTGCATCATAATCAAATATTGGTAGTGGCAAATATATGCAAAATTAAAAGTTTGACTTTATCTTCAATTGTAAAATTATATATGGACAAATAAAATATAATTGGAATAGTTTTTGTTTTAAAATGAAATTGTTAAATTTGTTTTAAGAATTTAAGAAAAATAATTTCGCATATAACATGAAAAAGATCTTAGTATTATTCGCCTTCGTTTTGGGCTTCGGCCTGGTTGCCAATGCGCAATCTAAACCAGCAGATTTTAAATTTGAGTCAGAGACTCATGATTTCGGTAAAATTCCGATGGGTAAGCCAGTAACATTCGATTTTAAATATACAAATGTTGGTGAGGAGCCATTAATCATTACCAAAGCTGAAGCAAGTTGCGGTTGTACCGTTCCAAAATATACTTCTACGCCACTCAAAAAAGGCGAAACTGGTGTGATTTCTGTAACTTTTAATGCAGCTGCTGGTCCATCTGCATTTTCTAAAGCAGTAACCTTAACTTCAAATGCAAAAACTCCGGTTAAAGTACTTTATATAAAAGGAGAAACTGTTGCCGCAACATCAAAATAATTTAAATAAATAATATTTTTAAAGTCCCGATAATCATCGGGACTTTTTTATTTTTGTACCATGCCAAAGATTTCACAAAAGGGCGTGCAGATGCCTGCATCACCAATTAGAAAGTTAACTCCATACGCTGATCAAGCAAAAAAAGATGGTAAAAAAGTTTATCATTTAAATATCGGTCAGCCAGATATTGAAACTCCGGAAGGAATGCTCAATGCCATTAAAAACATCGACTTTAATGTTTGGGCCTACACACCATCTGAAGGTACATTGGCCTACCGCCTTAAACTTGCAGAATATTATAATAAATTGGGTTACAATATTACTCCAGAAGATATCCTGGTAACTGTTGGTGGTTCAGAAGCCATTACCATCGCCATGCAAACCTGCGTGAACGAAGGTGATGAGATTATCATTCCAGAACCCTTTTATGCCAACTACAATGGCTTCGCCTGCATGAGTAACGTTGTGGTCAAGCCGATTTTATCGGTAATTGAAAATGGATTTGCCCTTCCTCCTATTGCTGAATTTGAAAAGCTAATTACAGAGAAGACAAAAGCAATCATTATTTGTAATCCAAATAACCCCACAGGTTACCTGTATTCAAGAGCGGAATTAGAGGCTTTAAAAATACTTTGCAAAAAATACGATTTGTTTTTATTTTCAGACGAAGCTTACCGTGAATTTTGCTATGATGGTCGGGAGTTTATCTCGCCAATGCACTTAGACGGCCTGGAAGAAAATGTAGTGATTATGGATACGGTTTCTAAACGCTACAGCGCTTGTGGTGCCAGGTTAGGTTGCTTAATTACTAAAAACAAAGAGGTAATTGCCTCCGGATTAAAATTTGCACAAGCGAGGTTAAGCCCTGGAATGGTAGAACAGATTGCCGGCGCTGCAGCCGTTGATACACCAGACAGTTATTTTGAGCAGGTAAATACAGAATATACCTTACGACGTGATACTTTAGTAGGACGGTTGAATAACATTGAAGGCGTTTTCTGCCCCAATCCGGGTGGAGCATTTTATGTGGTTGCTAAATTTCCTATCGACGATTCCGACCGCTTCTGTCAGTGGATTTTAGAGGATTTTGCACATGAGAACCAAACGGTAATGATGGCTCCCGCTACTGGATTTTATTCCACTAAGGGCTCCGGCAAACAAGAAGTTAGAATGGCTTATGTATTGAATACAAGTGATTTAAACGCGGCCATGGATTGTTTAGAAATTGCATTGAAGGAATATCCTGGGAGAACAATATAGTTAACAGTTTGCAGTTGACAATTGACAATGCCAATTAGCAGTTCTGGATTTTGAGAGACTGTTTTTGATTAGAGACTTAAATATTTGTTTACAGCTCTTATTTGGCATTTTTTTTGTACTTTTGTAGTTCGGTTTACTTGATACTTGATACTGAAAAACTAAACACTGGGGCCGTTCTTGGATTTGACAGGGTGGCGAAGGTTATGTTAGCATGCAGTGCGTTGTTCGGAGAGCACTTAAAGTGAACGATCACATTTTAGTTGGCGAAAACACTTACGCCTTAGCTGCCTAATTTAGAATTAGATAGCTTTTGTCCCTCTGACTGTTGCATTGTTGGGTTAGAAACCGGGGCATCGAAACAACAAAGCTGGCTTCAAGTAGATACGACTTGAAGTGAGATAAAGTATCTAAGGTTATAAACAAGGTCGGTTTTCAGCCCGTTTATAGCTCGAAAATTAATTGAAAAATAAGCATGTAGAAGGTATAATTTATCTCACAACTGGACAAGGGTTCGACTCCCTTCGGCTCCACAGAAATTACACCTATTAGCCACTTATTACCATAATAAGTGGCTTTTTTAACGCCAAAAGTGTAATTGCTAATTTTTTTTAGTAGTCAATTGTTGTAAATAATATAACGAATTGTTGACCCATAATTTACCCCCACATAATAAACTATGTTGACCCCATGAATGCAAGTATTAAGCTCCACTTAATTTAAGTAAATCCAATGCTGCCGGAGCGCACCCGGTTTACCATCATTGATCGCAAGGTAAAGCGTAAAACGATTGCTCATGTAAAAAAGGTAGATTGGGATTTTGTAAAAAATCAGGTCAAATCTAAAGCTCAAAATGCTGACCGGATCAACAGTTTTTTAAATTCAGAATTTGCAAAGGCGGAACGAGAATTATATGATGTTAAGGAAGGCAGAAAATTTGCGATTAAAACGCCTGCATAAACATGGCCATCAGGCAATGCTTCGTAAGCTGTCGCACCGGCATTAACCAGAAGCGGCTTATATTCTTTTGTTGCTGTCTCGAAAATGATCGGGTGACCAGCATTGATTACTAAAAGCGTAAAATCCGTAACCAGTAAGGCTTTTCCGCCTGGAATCGTTGCAGATACTTTCCTGATAGCGACATTGTCTTTCTAAGTATTTACTTGCACGCCTTCGTCTACTAGATTGACTGTTGCCATGTTTTGAATTTATAAATTTTCCATTATTGCATCCAACTCCGTGTCGGTTGCTAATACTACTTTTTTGGTTGTTACACCATTCCACCCACTGGTCTGTCAACGCCTAAACCTTTATCTGTTTCTTCCTGAATTAAACCTTTGTAGCTTTCAGCCTTACTTTCTTTCCAAATATTGAAATGATCATCATCCTTGAAGTTTAAAAGGTCGAAATCTGCTAGCTTATCAGTTTTTAATGCCTCTGGTAAACCTTCCAAAGTTTTAGCGTATTGCTCCCTGCGGGTTGTTGCCACTTTTTCCTGACCAAATGCGGCGATAGTTTGCTCCTGTTTCTCCAACTTTTTCATGATTAACGAAGTGCTTTATCGGTGGCAGTTTCGTTAGGATCAATTACGGGCGCTACTGGTGCCGGAACTGCTGGCGTGTCAACTGGTTTTGGCTTTACTACATCAGTAACTTGGCGGCTTGCTACTGACTGAACGAAGTCGGCCATAGGTTTTGCTGCTGTAACTGCTATTGTTAAATTCTCATCTGCTGAGTCATCTGTTAGGCTATTTTGTCCAATGATTAAATCGGCCAAACTTTCTAACTCTTTTGCGTTAAAACCCTTGTTTGCAAACGAGGTCTTTAACAATGCGATTAATTTTTGTTTCATGTGAGTTGTTCCCCGTGAAATCCTGGGTGGACGGGTTACATTGCGAAATTACCCCTATCACTTGGCCTAGTAAAACAACCCATATTACTTGGATCAAGCATCAAATTAAACGGTGTTAATACTCTGTATGTTCATCAGTGTAAAAATAAAGATGCCTTTTACTTTAGGAATCGTCCCGGGCGTGATCATCAATATGATGAAAATCTATATAACGCTAATTGTAGTTCAACTAGCGGAACTACTATCTGGAGATTGGAAGGCAAAAATTTAATTTTAAGAGGTCCAAAGGATATTTACTATAAAATACTTCGTTTGAATGAAACCAATTTTGATGTTTCTGTAACAGTTGATTTCGATGGCGATGGAAAACTAGATAAAGTTGAGATATATGCTGTAAAAGGTAATTGCGAAAAAAGTGATCCAAATTGCGAATACTAGAAAGCCACACATTTCTGTATGTGTTTATCGGGCTTGAGCATTCCTAATGAAATCTCTTCTTTATATGCATCGAATTTATATTTTTGTGCATGAAAAAAATCTTAACGCTACTCATTATTATTTTTGCAATATCCTGCAAGAAAAAATCTGAAGAAGTAACTACGAACATCTATACCGAATCCCAACTAAAGGGTAGGTGGATGTATAAGAGTTTAAAAATAAATGGCATTTCTGCTCCATATGTAAACAAATGTAGGGTTCGAGAGGATTCGTTTTTCTTAATCATTAGACCTGACCAAGACCATCTATACCATGATTTCAAATATGGTTTTGATTGTTTACCCATCCAAAGGGCTACAACATGGTAATTGCAAGGTAATAATTTGATATTGCACAATTTATTGGTTAATAAGGATGCTGTTTACAAAATTCTTCGCTTAACTGATACTAACCTAAATTTATCTATCACCTTAGATTATGATTTCGATGGAAAGTCTGATAATCTAGAAATATATTTAGTGAAGGGATTTTGTGATAATAATGATTCATTGTGCAATCAATTGTGAAAATGACGTTTATGGCAGCGTCAATTTTTCCATAATTAAATTCATTTAGTACCACCTAAGCCTCGCAACCAATTTAAGTAGGCGAGGCAAACAATATATTTGTTGATGGGTTATAATAATATGTCAGCATTTAAAGCAGCAATTACAGTAGGCGTAATAATTGGCCTAGTTTCATTTATCGGCATCAGGTTATTGGAAAGTCAAGCGAGTGGAGATCACGGCGAGGAAATGTTTATCTAGAAGTCACCTTATTACCCACTATCCACATTTCATAACTTAAAGTTTCTACACTGAATGGGCGGACTTCGTGCCGGTTAGCAACCCAAACCGTAACCTTTGCATTTCCCCATTTGTGGTAATGACGGGGAACAACAGTTGTGTGTGGAACGATTATTCCAGCCTGAGCATTGACCTTGTATCCGTCAATATGACAGCGATGTCCCAATGTATTCCTTCTCAACTAGTCTTCCGGTGAAAGGCTTTATGGTGCATGCTGAAAGGCTTATTGTAATCAGCATGATAATGGTTATTTTTTTCATTAATTATCTTTACGTTTGTCAATGGATCGCGAACAGATCAAGTGGATAGTTATTCTAATTATTGTATTGCTTTTAATGTGGGCAACAAAACATTACGGCTATATAATTGGTCTGCCGCAACCAACAAGATGGCATGGGAGTCTACATTGGATTTGATTACTGTTGTAGCATTTCAAAGGGGAGCTTTGCTTCCACTGTTTTTTCTATATTTGTCTTTTCTAATTCTCTCATGGATATTAATAATTTTGGCCCTTTTGATTCTGATGTTTGGGGTACCGTTTCAGATTGGTTCGTTGCAATAGTTACAGCTGTATCAATTTATTTTCTTCGGAGAACTTTAAATTCTCAGAATGAAACTCAAAAACTTCAATCCAGTGTTACTAACCTTGAATTTCAGAGGTATCGACAATCTATTATGCCCAAATGGGGTTTACTTATTAATAGCTTTCAAGATCTGAAGAAAACTATGATGTCTATTTCGATTTTAAAATTATTTTCAAACTCCAAACAGGCCGGGCGCACAACGTTAAGCTTATTCAATCTAGCCAAGAAATATTATTGTTAAACTTTTCTACAAACCCTACTCTTTTCGTTAACACAAGTGAATACATCTCTTTCAATGGAAAAATTGAATACCTAAAATTGATTATCAATTAAATACTTGCTACAATGGTTCATCTTTTGAATAATGCCCCCTTAGAATTTTATCGAAGATAATTTTTGCAATTAAATTCAGTACAGCTTCGGTTTTCATTTTTTCAGAATCACTGACCGCTTTGCTTATTTAAAGGTCCATATCAATAGTTATCTTTCAGCGAAATCTCCATGCTACGACGAATACGCCAATTAGACAGATATCATTATGCGTAATAATATCATGATAATCGGATTATTTCCGATTATCAATTCATATAGATACATCAAATTATGCTAAAAAATTTGCATTAAATCGGAAATATTCCGATTTTAGCAGAATAATTTGACAACATGGACTTTAAATATTTAGTCAGACAGTACAATAATGCCCCTCTCACCAGACAGGTCATCCTGGATATACTCAAAGATTATAAAAGGCCGAATGACAAGATCAGTGAACTGATAAAGAGCGGTGAGTTGATCCCATTAAAGAAAGGGCTTTATATTCCTGGCATAAAAACAGATTTGACCGGTCCCGAAACTTTCCTGATCGCAAATCATTTATGGGGACCGAGTTATGTATCGCTTGAATCGGCTATGTCGTACTGGGGCTTAATTCCTGAGCGGGTCTATGAAATTAAGTCGATTACAATGAAACTCTCCAAAAAATTCAAAACGCCAAAAGGCAGGTTTAGCTACCGGTTTATGCCATCACCATATTACAGCTTTGGGATCAGTAGTATAGAATTGTCTCCAGGACAGGTTGCCCTTGTAGCACTACCTGAAAAAGCACTTTGTGATAAAATAATTGCCACGACTGGACTTGTCTTAAGAAGTCCAGTTCAAACACGCAGTTTTTTACTAGACGATCTGCGGATAGATCCGGAATGGCTTCGCAAGCTAAATCTTAGGGAGCTGCGCTCCTGGATTGAGGATGCACCAAAAAAGGAGAGTTTAAAAATGCTTGTTAAAACACTTGAGAAATTATGATTAAAGAATGGATTGGGGAATATGCCCCTAAAAATACAGAAGATGTACTTTCAGCTTTGAGAGAAATTATGCAGGAAGTTGCATTGGCCGGACTTTCAAGAACCAATTTCTTTGAAAAAGCAGCCTTTTATGGTTGAACAGCATTGCGTATATTTTATGGGTTAGATCGATTCTCTGAAGACCTGGATTTTTCACTACTCGAAGCAGATCCTGATTTTTCTCTTGAACCTTACTTCGATGCTATTGTGGCCGAATTTGAAGCCATAGGTATGAAAGTAAGCATCCGGGAAAAGGAAAAAAAAGAAAAAACAAATATCGATTCAGCCTTCCTTAAATCTGAAACCGAATGGAAAGAACTGATACTGGAGGATATTGTAAAGCAGGCCGGCATAAAATCTACAAACAGGCCCATGAAAATTAAGATAGAAGTGGACCGCCAGCCACCACTGGGATTTAAAACAGAAATGAAACTGCTCACACGTCCTTTTTCCTTTTATGTAAAATGTTTTGATAAGCCCAGTCTTTTTGCCGGAAAAATGCATGCCCTGCTATTCCGCAAGTGGAAAAACCGGGTCAAAGGAAGGGATTGGTATGATCTGGAATGGTACATAAAAAAAGGAATACCACTTGACTTACGGCATTTTAAGTTAAGAGCAAAAGATACCGGTGACTGGAACAAAGAAGAACTAAGCCTGGATGATGTCGTAAGCTTACTTCGCGAGAAAATTAAGACTGTTTCATTTGACAATATAAAGGAAGATGTTGTACCATTCATAAAAGATGATGCCGTGCTTGAAATTTGGGGAGAACAGTACTTTAATGATCTGGTGGATAAATTAAAATTTCAATAGATAAGGAAGTTCCCTCCGATCATTATCACCCATTGCCAAGCAGTTGATCTAAGAACATTGGTTAATTGCACGTGGATCAATACTTATTGATACCATCTTAAACTTTTTACTGCTAACGAATATACGATCACTATGAACGAGCTTGAAAGCCATATCCATCAGCATTTTGGAATTAGTCCGGATGACTGCCAACGTGTGAGCGGATTATTCAAACCTGAAATCCTGGAAAAGGGCAGATACTTTTTACAAACAGGTAAGTTCTGCAACAAGCTTAGTTTTATCGAAAGCGGCATTATAAGGGTATACGTTAACTTGCCCGAAAAAGAAGTTACTCAATGGATAGGCACTGCCGGGTATTTCATCACAGATATTCAGGGATTCATGTTTCGTAACACATCACGCTTCAATATACAGGCACTTACAGATACGCGCTTATTTACAATTGATTATGAAGGATACCTCAAAATGGGTAAACTGATCCCCAGGTGGCATGAATTCGAAAAACTATTCATGAGCAAATGTTTCGTCATGTTAGAAAATCGTATTTTCGACTTAATCTCTATGCCAGCCGAAGAACGTTATCAGAAATTGTTCGATCAGAACCGTGAACTCTTTAACCAGGTACCCCTACAATACCTGGCCTCCATGCTGGTCATGACACCGGAGACCTTTAGCCGGATTCGAAGAAAACTGCTTTCTTGATTTTTATCAAGAGGAAACCCTCGGTTTAACGCTTACGTTTGCCTAACAAAAAATCAATGTTATGGAACAGAAAAAAGTGAGGGACTTCGCCATTAAAATTGAAGAAGCCGCAATAACTATAGTTTGTATTTATTTTTTATCAAAATATAACCTCGGTTTTCCTGTTTGGCTTTGGGTAATACTTTTTTTTAGTCCTGACCTTTCTATGCTGGGTTACCTCGTAAATTCTCGTATTGGCGCCTTTACCTACAACTTATTCCATCACCGTGCAGTAGCTTTAATCCTGGTGGCTATCGGCTTCTTTATGCATATAGATATCCTGATTACTAGCGGGATACTACTGGTAGCTCACTCATCGTTTGACTGTATGCTGGGATATGGACTAAAGTTTCCGGATGATTTTAAGCATACCCATTTAGGCGAGATAGGTAAAAAATAAATAACTTAAGTAATTATTGTCTGTTATAATGCATAAAGGAGCCGCTGGGCATGGATCATGTTCAAATAAGTTCTTTAACAAGTTCTTATCCTATTCCGCTGGTGCGCCTGTACAGAAGCCGCATTATAAGATCAAAAAATAATCCTATAAAGTGAATTGCATAAACGATGATCATTTTAGTTACCACTACCGCTATTCGCTTCCATTTCCGGCAAAAAACTCAATCATTGTATTTAATGCGTTCTGGCTATGCATCTTTTCGCCATTCTCCAGAGATTCTTTTGCTGCCAGCGCAGCCCGGCATTGCATCGTTCTTTCGTAAAAAGAAATTGCCTCTTTAAGAGATTGATGTTGGTTATTGGATAAACATTCGCTCAGTTCTAATGCATCTAACATTGCCATATTTACACCCTCCCCGGCAAATGGTGGCATTACATGCGCTGCATCACCAATAATTGTCAAATTAGAGAGGGCGTTCCATGCCTGGTTTAAAGGCATACAATTTATAGACCGTGGGATAAAGGGTGTAGCCGCATTTTTGAACAACTCATGCCAAACATCGCTCCACGCTGCATATTTTGTTTTAAACCAACTTAGCAATTGGGTTTGATCGGAAAAATCCAAACCACTTCTAGTCGCCCAGTTTTCTTCGGCTTTAAAACTTACATAAAATCCAATCTCTCCATTTGCTTTTTGTCCCATTAAAATGTTTTTTTCATTCCCAAAGGCCATTATTTTTCCACCACGGAGTATTGCAGAAACTTGTGGTGCATATTTTTCAGCTTCATATACATTACCTTCAAGCATGGTAACACCCGAATAAAATGATTTAATATCAGTGAGGTAAGGTCTGATTTTTGAATTGGCTCCATCGGCTCCGATTACCAGGTCTGCATAGCTACTTTTTCCACCTTTAAAATGCAATAGCCACCCGTCTCCTTGTTTCTCCATTGACAGAAAGTGACTATCCCAAATCACACAATCTGCCTGCAATGAGTCCAATAGTATTTTTCTTAATGCTCCTCTATCTATTTCCGGGCGAAAGTGTTCATGCCCAAAATCCTGAGCTTCATAATTTTCATGATCGCTAAAAAGTATCTCAGCCCTTTCATTGGTGATCGTCGTTTTGTCGGCACCAGGCATATAATTGTTTTTAAAATCCTCCAGCAGACCTGCCTTTTTTAAAGCTGCCAATCCAGCATTTTCGTGCAAATCCAGGGGTGATCCCTGTACTCTTGCGTTTTTATCAACATCGCGCTCATAGACTTTTACATTTAAGTTTTTAAGTTGTAAGAGTCTGGCCAAGGTTAATCCACCCGGACCACCGCCTATAATGGCTATTTCTTTATTTTTTAACATCCTTTTAATTTATGAAGCAAATTTACTGCGCTCCATAAACCAGAAATTGTAAAAAACGGTCGTTTTTGTTTCGGTATAACTCCTTCGGGGAAACACCGGAGAATTGCTTAACCTCTTTTATAAAATGAGATTGATCTGTAAAATTAAGCTGTGGATTTAGCTGCCCCTTTTTAATATGTGGAAGGGAGGCTTGAAAACGGAGTATTTTGCAATATGCCTTTACAGACAGGCCAAATTGCTGATTAAAATAACGATTGATTTGCCGCTGACTCCAAAACACTTTATCAGCAAGTTCCTGGATTGAAACTTCCCCATTAGCAGAAAAAATCAACTCGAATAACTTTTTCTTCCGTTCATCAATTTCTTTAGGTAGACGAGAATAGATTTTTGCTGAAATTTTTTCGCAAAAACTTGTGAAGTTATCTAAATCTTCAATGTTAAAATCCCAGAAATTATCCGGTAATAATTTCCCTTTATTGATTATTTCTGCCACAGACTCACCCAGAAGATATTCAACAGCAAGTGGATTAAAGCTTACTGAATATAGGTTTGTAACTTCCTGGCTCGTGTACTTTGGTTTAGTTTCTAAACCCAGAAGTGCAATCTGGAGTAAATTATCTTCAGTTCTGGAAAAAATCAAGTCAATTCTCCCATTAGGAATGATTACGGCCTCCCGCTGTATTGAGAAATTTTGCAAAGAAGAAAAACAGTATACAAAATCAACAAGAGCTTTATCAGGTTCTATCAGTTGAAAACTCAATATCTCTTTCATTTGACCAGTAAATAGCGTTATATAAATGACCTATCATGTCAAATATACAAAACTATATCAGTCACTAAATTGATCTAATCACTTTATATGAACAGAGTTTACGGCAAAGAGCCAGATAGAGACCTAACAAAGGGAGGTTAGAAACAAATAACAACCTATTTCCTGCCAGTTACTACCCAAAATGGTCTTGTTCTTTCTTTTCCATCCCATCCTTTTATTTGTTCTATGAGTAGAGTGGCATCAATATTTACAAAACCTGCATTTCTGAAAAGTGCTTTTACCTGATTAATATCATAAAAAGTAAAATCAGCCTGTGTCCAGGGCAGGTCTGCACCAAATTCCTGTTCAACAAAAGCTAGCGTAAATACACCTCCCGACCTCAATACACGATAAATTTGCTCAAAATAATATTTTGGATCCTTCCAGAAGTAAACGGTATTGATTGTTATACAGCGATCGAAAAAGCCGTCTTCCAAATTTAGATTACCATTTTCTTCTTCAGGCAGAAACTTCGTGGCACCTTCTTTTATTTTTAATTTCAGTTTCGATTCTGCTTCCTTTACCTGTACTTCAGCACCAATTCCATAGTAACTAATTTTTTCACCCTTATTTAAAAGATATTTCAGGTGCGCGGTATTTTTAAAGCCCACTTCCAGTATAAAAGAATGATCCGCCAGCTTTAATCGCTCGACGATGATAAAAGCGGCATCATTTAAAGGTGGCATCATCTCATTTTCTGATGCTTTGTCTTTCATCTGAATAGGGATGCACATTTTATTGCCCGTTTTTTTATGGGTCATTTGTGTTTCTGTCATTATTATTAATTCTGCACTTCTACATAACGGGTTTAAACTGATCGCTATTTGCTGGCAAAATTGATGAATAGCAGTTGAAGGGATTTACAAAAAAGGGATTTTCTTTTACAAGAAATGTAAATTTTTAAAATCGTTTATCATAGTTTCGTTTTTTTTGTCATAATTGTAATTATGGGAATTAATGTGGGCAAAAGCCAAGGCAGATGGAAAGAGGTAGGAGGCAACTTTAATCAGCTTCCCGAGCAAGAAAATTATCTTAAAGAAAGAAGAGACCGATATAATTTTTCTTTTAGTGATGCCGAAGTGTTTCAGATCAATACCAGAGACTTATATATTGTATACACAGATAGTTTGTTCAAACAGGATCGCCTGTATTTTCGTCCGGATGGTAATGTACCCGACATGGTCAAATTACGCTTTACCCTGTCTGGCAGCGGTAACATTTACAACCAGGTGAACAAACAGCAATATCTATTTCGTGCAAACCAGCAGAACATTATTTATATGCCCGAACTCGATGGCACCGGCGAGTATGATACGGCCTGTAACTACCGGTTCTTTGAAGTCCATTTTACCAAAGAAAAGTTTCTGGAAATCGCCGAGCACTCTAGCGGTCTCCTGCAGGTTTTAGCCGACCGGCTTGATGCCGGGCAGTTTGCACAGATCCACGAGCAAAGCCTGCCGATCTCCTGGGCGATGCAGAACTGCATCCATGAGATTATTCACTGCCGCTATACCGGAAAATTAAAACTTTTGTTTATTGAATCTAAATGTACAGAGTTACTTGTGCTTCAGGCAGAAGCATTTGAAAAATCAGTGACCAAAAGCAGAGGTTTACTGCGTTTATCTGCCTATGATATAAACTGCATTAAGGCGGCAAGAGATTATCTGATCGAGAATATTAATGAGCCGCCATCCATGTCACAACTTGTCAAGTTATGTGGCATTAATGAATTTAAATTGAAACAGGGGTTTAGGGCGCAGTTTGACAAAAGCATATTTGCATATGTAAGTGAGTACAGGCTGAATCAAGCTAAAGAATTGCTCTTAGAGGGCGAACCTATAAAGTCAGTAGCATTTCAGTTAGGATACTCGTCTGTTCAGCATTTCAGCAATGCTTTCAGAAAAAAGTTTGCGGTTTCACCGGGAAAGCTCAAAGTATAAACATGTGGATCGGCATAAGGTCATACTTAGCTCCGGCGCTTTAAGATTCGTGCGATCATGAACCGACTACCTTACCTGATCTGACAGGTTCATAATGTATGCAAGCTAAGAACCTCCAGCCATAGCCAGGGTTCTTAGCTTTAACAAAAAAATTAAGCTGTTACTATTAACTTTATTTTAGAATGATGTTAGCGTTCATTCATATATACAGTCGGGAGATGAGCAAAGTTAAGATGATAATTCGTCCCCTCTTCTGATCAACTGGAAAATATTAAAGTGCGGCTTGAGAAATTGGATTCGTTATCATATGACAATAAAGAGATCTGCAGCTTCCTAAGCCCTATTCACAACATCTAAGTCATGGTTTAAGTGTGAATACAGCCTCATTCTGCCGGCTTAAAAATTGCTTGCTGAACGGTTTAGATGCTGCTGCATTCAGTTTCTTTAACTCCGTTTTAGTTTCCAAAATATCCGGAAGAGAACCATTGTCTTCTAGTTTTGATTGCACATAATCCACCCAAAACTCGTTTGATCGCATATCAAGGTCGTTAGCTAAAATCTGTTCTGCTACAAATTTCCGAAGTTCATCTGTAGTTACACCGGCTGATGATAGCTTAGATAGCTCCTCATGGGTAGCTGAAATCAATTGTTCAATCCTGGTCGGTTCGCAGTCGAAAGATATATTGATCACAAAGAAATTGATCGGAGATTTTGATTTACTTACAGCAACCTGAGGAGCATAAACGCCACTTTCCACTTCCCTTAATCTGCTCGTTAATCGCATCTGGAGGGCAGATTGTAATAAATCGAGGTATAAGTTACTCTCTTTCTGATAAACATATTCCCCGCTCAGAACCATTTGTACCGTTGCTTTATTGATTGCTCTTCCAGTCAGATCTTTTCTGACAAATCCCTTTGGAAACCGGATTTTAAGATCTTTTGCCTCTTCTTTACCACTCCCTACCGGCAAACTCCCTAAATAATGGCATACAAAATTTTTAAGGGAGTCAACATTGAAATTGCCACTAAAAACATAAGTAAAATCAGCGGGGTTTGCAAAACGCGAAATGAAAATTTCACGAATCTTATTTTCATTAATCCTATCGAAATCGCCTGTCTCTGTAGGCTTCCTCCGTTCATTATAACCTGATAAAACGTAGGTTACGGTATCACTCAAAGCACGTTCGGAGTTTAACGCACGATTTCTGAAGGCTGATTTTGACTGGGAGATAATCCTCGAAAATATTTTCGGATCAAACCTTGGGTTTGAATGATAAAGGTATAACATTTCGAATGCCGTCTGAAGATCTGCAGTAGAACTTGCTCCCCTAAAACCTTCTGATCGGTCTCCAATATAAGGTTGCACATCTACCGCCTTTTTATTAAGAATGCTTTCAAGCTGACTCGAATTAAACGTACCCAGGCCACTACTGGTAATAAATGCTGTTGCATTCTTAACAGTCGGGAAATCTGCATTGCTGTAAAGTGAAGTTCCACCTTTGCTAAAGGCGGCAAATTGTACCTGATTATTTTTAAAATTAGTCGGCTTGGCATAAATGTTCATTCCGTTTTCCAATTGCCAATGGTACATCCCCAATGTCGAAAGAAATTCTTCGTTTTTAATTTTACCTGGTTCCGGCAACTGAGAAATCAGCTGATTGGGTTCACGCTGTTTTTGATAAGGTTTAATCTCACTTTTTTCAACTGCACCGATCCAGGCATTGAGTAATGGCTGATCCGGCATTTTATCTTCAAGTGCCTTTGAGCTTAGTACAATGATAGACTGATCTGTACTTTTAAAATAATTTTGAAGTATTTCAGCTATTTGTTTCGGGCCAATCTGATTAATATTCAGTTTTACAAGGCGATCCCGCTCTTCAATGTTAAGATAAGCATCACCTTTAAGAAAGTGCTGAAGATAAGCCTCGGCATAATCAGCAGATTTTACTTTATTACTTTCTGATAAAGCAATTTCCATTGATCGGATGAGCCGGTCGCCAGCCGATTTAATTTCTTCTACTGAAAAACCAAAACGCTTGATCCGCTCTACTTCCGTCCAAAAACTGGCAAAGCTGGCATTAATTTTTTCGGGATCAGCAACTACGCTAAGGCTAAGTGCATCAACATTAGCGATTAAGGGTGATATCGAAGCATCGGCACCTAGATAAGCTGGTGCATCATTGCTATAAACCTCTTGAAATCTTTTTGCAAGAAGCATATTCGTTAATCGTTCAGTTAATTCTCGTTTAAAATCTTGTTCGGTTAATCGTGTAAACCCTTCTTTTTTAAAATAAAACTGAATGGTAGCCTGACCAATTTGCGAGTCACTGAGCTTTACGAAATCTTTTTCGGCTTTCAATTCCACCTTATACTCCGGGCGGACGACTGGCTTAGCTGCAGGTTTAAGATCGGAGAAAAGAGAAGTAATTTGCTTCTCTACATCATTTACATCCACGTCGCCCACAACAATCAGTGCCTGTAGATCAGGTCTGTACCATTTTTTATAAAAGTTCCTGGCGATTGATACATCAGCATTTAACACAACGCTATCTTTCCCGATCGGCATTCGTTCTGCGTATCTGGAATGGTTATACAGCAGAGGCTGGTAAATTTCTGCCAGTTTTGTGCCCGTATTTGTGCGGAGTCTTCTTTCTTCCTGGATAACACCCCGTTCGCGCTCAAATTCACCTTTCTCCATTGATGCATCTGCTGCCCAATCACGCATAATCTGCATGGCGTTACCCCAGAGTTTCGGGTCTTCTGTAGGGACTGGCAATTGATAAACGGTTTCATTAAATCCAGTATAAGCATTTAGGTCGGCACCAAATTTCACACCTGCACGCTCCAGGTAACTAATCAGCTCGTTTTTAGGAAAATGTTTTGTTCCGTTGAAGTTCATGTGCTCAATAAAATGGGCTATTCCGCGCTCATTTTCTTCCTCCAGTACCGAACCAACCTTATTGGCTAAAAGCAGCGTAGCACGGCCTGCCGGAGTAACATTCTTTTTGATATAGTAACGGAAGCCATTCTTTAAGACACCAGTTTTTACCGTAGGATCACTGGCAATAGCGAATCCTTGTCCCTGCACTACTTGGTATAAGCATACCAGGACCAAGATCATTGATTTGATTATTTTAGTCATTAATTCTTTTGTATTTATTGATGAATTTTCGTTTCCAATGAATTCAATTCGTCTGAAAACTTCGGTTTATCTTCTTTTTCTTGAAATGAGCATCCAGGAAACTGATAAGGCAATAAGCCCTGGCAGAAGTACCAGTAAAGCCAATCTGATCCATTTCACCTGATCAGCATCTACCAATACATGTTTGTCAACAGGTTCCGGACGTGTAGTATCGATAGGAAACTGCTCCCTGCTAAACCAGCGAAAGAGCTCGGTTACGAAAGTAAAATTAATACCACGTGGACTTGTCCTTGCCACTTCTTTATTGCTCATGAAGTCTGCGTCACCAATGATAAATATGCGTTGTTCTGTACCAGATAGCGGACGGCGTAAGGCATAGCCTAATGGAAATGATTTTTTATTTTCATTTTTACGGGGATCCTGTAACTCAGTTGTTCGATCTACAGCCAAACCAGCAATCTGCCAGGTATCTGCGGCCTGGGTAACTAAAACAGGTAAGCTTTCAAAATTGTTATCCGGAAGTTGTTGTAATACAGCTGCAGTTGGTGTGGTAACAAAAGCACTATCTTTCTTTACAAAACTGCTGTTTTTAACCAGCTTCGTCCAATGTTTAATAGCTAACCCTCCCAATACAAATGATGGTTCAAAATTTTTGCTTTTCTGAACGAGCATACCTGGTGCAATCTTCGCATTGAGTAAAGCAAGTACAGGATTAGAAATGGCCTCACTTCCGGGCTCAACGGCAATTAGCAGATTTCCTCCGGCAGCAATATAATGGGTCAGATTTGTAATTTCCTTAGGATTTAAAGAATTGATCGGATCAGCCAATACCAGAATATCTACCTTTTTAATTAAGGTAGTATCTGCTAAATTAACTTGCTTAACATCAAAACCCTGATTGATGAGTGAATAACGGAAACTAATTTCATTGGTAGAAGTCTGGTAATCGCGATCGCCTGAACGGGTAATGTCTCGCTCCATATGACCTGTTGAAAAACCTACGCGAGGTGGGCTGACAACTAATCTTTTTAAAGCTGCAGATATTTCTTTTTCGAATGGAATTTTAAAAAGATCGTCAAAAGTCCGCAGCATGGTATGCTTTCCTTTGTAAGAAAGAACCCGCACAATTCTGTTGCGTTCTGGCTTAAGGTCTATTACTTTGGCAATTTGTTCCGGGCGAAGAAATAGATCGAAATCCAGTTCATTCGCTTTAGCCACCTTTCTTGCGAGTTGTTCATCACTCAGCCCGGGATTTTCCTGATACAAACGTTCATTCGTAGAGTGATCCCAGTAATAAACATAATCCATACGCATATACGGCATATAACGAAAATACATATCGTAATTTTTCTTATCAAGATTTTGATATGCAGGAAGGCCCATATAGTTGTTTTCATCCAGTAAGTTTACATAAGTAGTTAGCGTAACCGGTTCATCCAGCTTTGCGATGATTTGCCTGCTTTCCAGTGTAAGGGTTCGCTTATGATTGGCTGTCATGTCTGCATAGCCGATAAGCTGGGGCCGCGAACTGATATAGCCCAAGAGTAGCATAGTAACTACTAATCCACCATACCTCAGAACTTTTGCAGAAAGACTAACCGTTCGCCGTTCGAATTGTAGTTTTAATAGCGTAAGCCCCAAAAACAAAACAATAACAATCAGGAAATAAAAAATATCATTGGTAGAGAGTAAGCCATTAATTGATTCTTCTGCTCTTCCGTTGATCGCTAAAAAGTAAGTGATATCCCGAACAAAATTGATGTCTTGCCACAAAGTGCCGATGAAATTCAATATCGCTAAAACAACCAAAGTACTAATCGCAGCCACCACCTGATAGCTGGTGAGGCTAGACATAAATAACCCTATGGCTGAATAAGCACAAATTAGCAGATAAAGACCGATGATCCCTGAGAGTATGAATAAGAAGTCGGCATTTTCAACCGTAAAGAAGGTGATGACACCCAGGGTGAGTAAACATCCCATCAGTATCAGGCAATAGATGATCATAGCGAGATATTTCCCGCCAACAATATCAACCATTCTAATGGGCGAAGAATACAATAGCTTAATTGATCCACTATGTGTTTCGCGGCTAATCAACCCCATGGTAAGCAAAGGGATATATAGGTACAAATAATCTTGAACCTGAGGAAAAAGTGACCGGAAACCAGAAAAGATGCTACTGGTTAATTCGTTGGCTAATTGTCCCATCTGTTGTGCCTGTTCCATCCGCTCCAGCATGGAAGAATAAAGCCAGCCCGTTTGGATGATGAAAACCAGGAGAACTATCCAGGCTACAGGCGAATAAAATAGCAGGCTAAGTTCTATTTTCGCAATCCTTAATATATTTTTCATTTTCTTTCAAATTATTTTTCGTGTATAAAATGCCGGTCAAACTGCATTCAGTATGACGGCGACAAATACAAACGTTGTATTTTATGATGATTTCTGATTGGAAAGCTGAGCGAAAATCTGATCTAATGAACTTTTCTCCAGTGAAATTTCAGACATCCGCCAACCCTGTTCTACACTAGCCAGGATCAACCGTTCGGTAATGCTCTGGCCATCGGAAAAATGGATTCTGAACTGGGTACTGTTGATGGCTTCTACACTGGTTACCCCATCAAAACTTTGAAGCACAGTTAGTGCAGGAGGATTCATTAGTGCTACAATCAAACTATCCGGTTTAATGTAGTTATTGAATGCATCCATGGTATCAGAAAAGACCATTTTTCCACTATCAATCATTTTGATCTGACTACAGGTTGCCTGAATCTCTGAAAGAATATGCGAAGAGAAAATCACACACTTTTCTTCCCCCACTTCCTTAATCAACTTCCTGACTTCATAAATTTGATTGGGATCTAATCCATTGGTTGGTTCATCCAGCACCACCAGTTTTGGCTCGTGGATGATGGCTTGTGCAATGCCTACCCGCTGCTTGTATCCTCCTGACAGATTTGATATTAAACGGTTACGAAAATGTGATACGCCGCACTTTGCCATTGCTTTATCCACTGCTAAGGGTACATTCTTCTTATCTATAAGCCTTAAATAGGCACACTGAGTAAGGTACTCGTAAACAGTGAGTTCCATATGCAGCGGTGCATTCTGAGGTAAAAAGCCGATCAGCTTCTTTGCCGAAATCGGATCCTCCTGCATATTATACCCCCCTATTTTTACCAGTCCGCGGGTTTGATTTAATACACCGCACATGATATTCATGGTGGTTGATTTTCCTGCACCGTTTGATCCCAGCAAGCCGAATACGCCCAATTCACTTATTTCTAAATTGATATCCTCTATAGCCCATGATGCGCCGTAGCGGTGAGAAAGGCTATTAATTTTTACAATATTGTTTTCCATTAAAATTGATTTGTGTTTCATTGGCACTGCAAATAATACCGAAACGTGTAAATTATCTGTAACCCTGATTTTGTACTAAGTTGGGGTTAGCATCAATAGCAGTTTGAGGAATTGGATATAACTGGGCAAAACTTTGCCAGGTTGCACGTTTAGCTGTACCTAAAACGCTATCAATCGTGCGTGATCTTTTTAAGCTTAACCAACGGTCGCCACGTTCTAAGAACATTTCTACCCTTCGCTCCCTCACTACTGCATCTGCCAGGTTAACACCGGTTTGTAAAGGGGAAAGCCCTGCTCTTGCCCTAATCATATTCAGATCGGCTATTGCTTCAGCACTATTCCCCAGGGCAACATTAGCTTCTGCCCTTAACAGGTACATCTCTGCTAAACGTAGCACAGTTGGTGCCTCTGTTCGCCCTGATTGGCTGGCAGAACTGAGATCATAATTTTGATATTTGAATGGCTCCTGTGCGGTTACGCCATTAAGTCTTGTCTCCTTTATCCATGCAGTTCGCCTTAAATCTCCAGGTTCAAAAGCATTGAGTAAAGCGGGTGTTAAGGTAAATTGCAATGAAAAGGCATCCCGACTACTTACAAATTCCTGTCCTTCTGCGGTGTATCCTGAAGCGGCATTAAATACAGAACCAAGTTGCAAAATTGCTTCCCTGGAATCGGCTAAGAAGATGTTGCTAAGCTGTCTGCCGGGCAGTAAGGCATATAAGTCTGTACGATCGATCACTTCAGTAGCATTGGTAACAGCATTTTGCCAGTTGCCAGTTTGTAAATATGCTTGCGCAAGTAAGGCGCTAACCGCACTCCTGTTCACCTGAAGCCTGCTTCCGGCAGATCCGTTGGTTACATAAGTTTCTGCTACGTTACCTTTTGCGGTGGTAAGATCCAGGATAATCTGTGCGTATACAGCTGCTATTGGTGTTCTCGGCAATAAGGCGCTTTCAGCTATATTGGAAGAAAGTACCAACGGAACATCTCCAAAAAGATTGGCCAGTTGCATATAGCAATAGGCACGCATGGCTAAAGCTTCTCCGGTAATTTGTCTTGCAAGGGCTTGAGGTACGGAAGGGTTATTATTTAATCCAGCAATGATATTATTAAACTGATAAATACTGGTATAGCTATCTGTCCAGATATCAGATGTCATACTGCTGGTTATGGCTTCATAAGTATTATTTTGAAGCAGATTATATCTCGTTGCTCCGGATACGGAAACCATTTCATCTGCAGCAAGCGCGTTGATCAGGGTAAGATTTACACTAAATGTCTGCGATTGCGTCATGCTGGTATAAGCGCCAGCCAATGCCGCACGTGCAGTTTCTGAAGTACCAAAAACAATAGCAGAAGGACGTTCATTACTGGGTGGATCGATCTCTAATAACTTACTGCAGCTGGTAGAAGTCAACACCATTGCCGTTATCAATGCTGTTGCAAAAAATTTATATTGATTATTCATGGTCTGTCTGTTTAAAAGGTGAATTGTAAAACGCCAACTATCGTTCGCAATGGCGGTAAGCTTACCCCTTGAGATTCCGGATCAAAGCCTTCATACTTGGTGATTGTCAGGAGATTTTGGCCCTGCAATTGGAACCTCAGCTTTTGCAGCTTCATCCTTTTCAACCAATTACCCTTGAAATCATAAGAAACACTTGCATTTTTAAGCCTGATAAATGAAGCATCTTTATATATCGCATCCGAGTTGATGTAATCGCTATAGGCATCATAAGCATCGTCGAAATTATTGGTAATTTGTGGCTGATTACTCAGACCGCCGTTAATGTATTCCAGGATAGGACCAGCTGCCCCATTATTCATAAATCCGGGTGGCGAGAAGGACTGCGATAGGATGGTTCTCGCCGTTTGTTTAACAAACTGGAAAAGAAAATCAACAGTTACACCTTTAAATGATAAGGTATTCGACACGCCGCCATAAAACTTTGGCTGAGCGGCACCAGCAAAATACCGGTCTCCTCTGCCTGTTTCCAGGAAACCAAAGTTGATCGATCCATTGCCGTTAAGATCTGCAACGGTTGGTAGTCCGGTAGTCGGATTGATTCCGGTATATTGAAAAACCAGGTTACTTGTTAATGGTCTGCCTACTAAGTATCTGGAATAGTAAGAGGTATTTTCTATGTTTGGAAAAGCCAATAGTTTATTCCGGTTCTTCGAAAAATTGACGTTTGTACTCCAGTTAAAGTCTTTGCTTTTAATGTTCTGTGAAGAAAGCGTAATTTCCAGTCCTTCATTTTCTACCCTGGCAGGCAAATTTCCCTGATAACTCGAGAAGCCTGCCTGAATACTTAAAGGGAAGCTCACCAGTTGGTTTCCTGTTATGTTTCTATAGTAAGCTGTTGTTAAAGAGATTCGATCTTTAAAGAAACCAAGATCAAGTGCGATCTCCATTTTCTTTGTTTCCTCCCATTTATAGGCATCATTGGCAATTCTTACCGGACTAAGACCGCTAAGTCCGTTATATTGATAAGGTATAGAAACATAAGAATCAAGATACTGGTAGTCACCAATTTGATCGCTACCAACAACGCCATAACTTCCCCTTATTTTTCCAAAACTTAGTACCGATAATCCCTTGGCAAACTTCTCTTCGGTAAATAGCCATGCTGCGCCTACAGAACCGAAGTTCCCATAACGCGAGTTCGGGCCGAAACGGGATGAACCATCTCTTCTAAAATTCAGATTTACAATATACTTGCTTTCCCAGTTATAATTAACCCTGGCAAATACAGATGCATATTTATATTGACTGGAACTGCTGGAGGTGCTCACAAATTCAGCGGAGGCGAGATCTGTTAGGAAAGCATCAGAGGCGAAACCGCTTGCAAGGGTATAATAAGGCTGATTAGAATTCTGTGATTGCCATGTGCCGCCAATCAGGGTTGTTAATGTACCTTTTAAAATGTTGCGCCTGTAGTTTAATTGTGGTTCTACGATATAATTGGTCGTGTTATTATTCGCGAACATACTGCTGGATTGATTGGTTGTTATTCCCGGATCCATCGAAGACATTGGCGTAATTCTGGATTGATCCATATCAGATCTGCTAAAGCCTAAAGAAGTTTTGAAGCTTAATCCTTCCAGTATCTGATAACTCAGTACCAGATTAGTTAAAAGCGTATTGGATTTATTTTCTTGTAGCTGACGCAGTCGCCCGAGCGGATTAACAGGAACACCAAAAGATACCCCACTCCAGTACAGGCTTCCATCGGGATTATACAATGGAAAATTTGGGGGAAGGTAATAGGCTGCTGAGGTAAGATCGAGCGCAGAAATATTATTTGCTTCTGCACTGTAAATGGCAGAAATATTTACTTCAAACTTTTGGTCTAAACTGCGGTGGCCAATGTTTAGGTTGGCTGCAGTGCGCTTATATCCCTGATCTTTGGTAAACACATTGCCCTGACGCCAATGCGTACCACTAATCCTGAAATTTGTTCGTTCATCGCCACCGCCCAAAGCAAGGTTTGCTTCCGTCATATTTGCTGTATTGCCAATCAGAAGTTTTTGAAAGTCTGTTTGCGCATTCTGATCCCAGCGCGTTAAATCATAAGCAGAATCATCTAAAGGGTCGATTCCGGTATTGGCATAAGCCCGGCGGCGAATAGCCAAATAATCTTGTGTACTTAAGGTATTTACAAAGTGACTAACATCCGAAACACCATGTTTCACTGTTCCATCGAGCATCGTTTTGCCGGCTTTACCTTTCTTTGTAGTGATGAGTACTACACCATTCGCACCTCTCGATCCGTAAATGGCAGTTGCATCAGCATCCTTAAGGATATTTATGCTTTCAATATCAGCCGGATTTATACTGTTTAAAGGACTTGTTGCCCCATTGGCACCATCAAGCGAGTTCCCGGTTTGTGCATTAATTGCTTCTGCCAGGTAGGGCACACCATCTACAATAAATAAGGGGTTGTTTCTTCCTGCAATAGAATTGGTTCCCCTGATGGTAAACACCATTGGCGATCCCGGAGAGCCATTTCCCTGTGTAACATAAACTCCTGCCACCCTGCCTTGCAATGCCGCTGCCGGGTTTGAGGCTGGTGTACTTTCCAGTTCTTTAGCACTGATACCCATCTCAGAACCTGTACTCGTGCGCCTGGAGCTAGTTCCATATCCGATTACATTTACCTCATCTAATCTTCCAGGATCAGTTTCCAGGTTAGATACAATCTGCTGCCCTCTAAGGGCAAGAACCGACTTATTTTTATAGCCGATATAGGTGAATAAAATTAAAGTTGCATTGTTGGGAATACCGATTGTATAAATTCCATTCGCATCTGTGAAGGCAACATTCGATGCATTGTTGAGGTGTACCGATACACCTGGAAGTGGCTTTCCTGTCTCATCGAGCACAATACCACGCTGCACGAAACCAGTTTCATTCACCTCTTCCGCTTTATTACCGGACACAGGTGAACTTAGCCTGTCTGCATTACTTTTTAAGATGACATATTTATCATCTACCATTTCGTAACTGATTTCGAATTGACTCAGTATACTTCCTAATATGCTCGAAAGGCTTTGGGCTTTAAAATTGCCGTCTATTTTTTTACGCTTATTAACAAGGGCTTCGTTGTATACAAACTTAACTTTAGTTTGAAGTTCTAAATCTGTAATAATCTGCTCTAAAGAATAATTGGTAAAGACGATACTAATTTTCTTTTCGGAGATGGATTGTGCAAAAGACTGAAATTGCAACAAAACCAGGGTGAAAAGAACTAAGGCTGCCAGTTTAGTTTTACCAGATTTTTGCGATGGTTCAGTCGCGTTTTTTTTTGGCAACATGTGGACACAGAATTTCCATGTCAAATATTTTTTGTACATTTGTTTGGTTTAGTTATTTGAGAAAATAAGAGAAAAGCCAAGAACTATCAGTGTTGTCGCACTGACGTTTGAGCTGACTGGTTGGGGTTATTTATCCATCAAAAACAGCCCCCTCCTGTTAGTTTTACTTTATTATTATCCATTTTATAGTTCGCATTTATAGCGCTGCATAAAATTTGCAAAGATTTATTTAATGATAAATTGGTTAAATCTGCAGTAACTACACAAGCGTTATATTCTCCGGTATAGCCTTCAAAACGTATATTAAACTTCTGTTCGAAGCGTAACATAATTTCTTCAAAAGGCACTTTATTAAAAGCCATATCATACTGCGTACCCGAAGTAAGGGTTTTAATTTTATCTTCCTTTTCTGCCTCTTTAAACTGCTCTACTTTACCTACCCTGGTTTTAAAACTCTGATTAGCTTCAACCAGATATACTTCAGCCCGGCCATTTTGAGGATTCGTAGAAACTTTAACCTTTCCCGTTAAAACTTCGATATCATACTCATTATTCCCCATACCAGACCGGAGATTAAAGCTCGTGCCCAAAACGGTAGTGGTAAAACTGCCAGACTTAATTTTGAATGGCCAACGTTTGTTGTGGGCAATTTCGAAAAACGCTTCACCATTCAATATCACTTCACGTTCATTCTTTGCGAAGCTTTCCGGGAAAGACAACTTACTGTTTTTCTTCAGCCAAACAATACTACTATCCGGTAGCACAATTCTTTTAATACCTCCATCACTTTCTATGTGATGTGCAGTGGCGATATTTTGTTTCGTCTCTTTATTGATGATAGCATAAAGGCCGATTCCAAAAATGAGTAAGATCGCCGCAGCAGCACTTGTCCATAGTGGATGGAAAAGAGAAGTACGTTTCTTATGCATACCCAATTCATATTGAATGTTGGTCAACATTTTTACCTTGGTACCTTCCTCATCTGCATCTATTTCCAAAACATCAGGAAGCGGCTGATCATACCAGTCATCCAGTTCTTTTTGCTCAACTTCATTCAGCTGCTGCTTTTTCCATTTAAGGATTAAGAATTTTATATGTTCGGGAACAGGCATGTTGAAATGTATGGTTTATATAATAGCGTACATTTTTTAGGGGAACACGTACGCATATTGAAAATAAAAATAATTTAAAGCTATTTTTTATTCAAATACTCAAAAAATACGAGCAGAAAGTGAATATTATAGCCTTTAAATGAATTTTTAAGCACACGAATGGCTTTACTAAGTTGGGTTTCTACTGTACGATGGGATATTTTAAGCGCTGATGCAATATTTTTCGCACTCATGGCGTCATTTCGACTCATTTTAAATATTATCCGGCATTTTTCTGGTAATTGATCTACTATCAGGTTGATTTGGGATTGTAATTCTTTCATTTCTATTGAATGAAATCCTTCATCTTGTATCCAAAGATCAAAATTTTCTGAACTTTCGAGCGAAATATCGTTTTTTCTATGCTTCTGTTTGCCAATAAAACTGAGAATCTCATATCTTAAAGACGCAAACAGGTAGGTTTTGAAGGTAAACAACAGCTGAATCTTCTGGCGGCGATGCCAGATGTTGATAAACAACTCCTGAACTACTTCTTCTGCATCTTCCTTACTTTTAAGTCTGGCAAAGGCTTTGGCAAGTAAAGCCTTCCAATATCGGTCATAAAGTTCAGAAAAAGCCGATATGTCTCCATTTGCTGACATTGAAAGCAACAACTCATCAGATTCATTCGGGTATTTACTCATTTACCTATCACACTAAAAACCCCTAATATAGATAAATTACTTCGTACTAAAATAGCATGCAACGGGTAGCGTGCAGTTCGCCGGATAGCTTTAATCTGTAAGAAGGTTTTCTTACCATGTTCACTGGATCAGGAGAAGTCTGCTTCTCTGAATTGCAGCTGATAGCTTAATATTTGTTTTCCTCTGCATCGCTCACCACAGGCACTCAAACCAAATGGTGCTGCTATAAAAAATTACACGCCTGATTTTACTGCAAAACACTCGTAATCTGACGATCCTGGAGCCTAGAAAATGCATAAAAGAAACCAATGGCTCCATCAGAAGATCAGAAATGAAAACACCTGATTTGTACTATTTTGAGTCTCTTTAAAGGTAAGTGTTAGAAAGTTTACAACTTGGTTAAAAAAAATGCGTTGGTTGCTTAAAAAGAAAATTCTAATTCAGTAGATTTGAATCTTTATTAACAATTTTCTACGTCCCAAAAGAACAAGGTACAACACCAAATCAATGAAAAGAATTATCTTATTTTTTACTATTCTTTTATTTTCCTTAAATATTTACGCGCAGGAGAGCTTTATTGGAAATATTAATTATATGCTTCTGGAGAAGTATGTTGAATTAGCCAAACAAAACTATCCTAAAAGAAAAATGTACAAAGCCAGCGAGTTGAGTGCAAAAGCTAAAATCGGAGTGGCCAAAGCTACTTACCTGGATGCTTTTACAGCCTCCTACAACTATAGTCCAACCAATGCTTCAAAAATAAATACGACCAATAACTATACGCTGAATGGCCTGCAGCTTGGTATTTTTTTTAACATGGGAATAATATTCCGGACACCGGCATTTGTCAGGCAGGCAAAAGAAGAGCATAATGAAAAGCTTTACCAGGCCCAGGAGTACGACATCTTACTCGCCTCCGAAGTAAAAAAAACCTATTATGAATATTTACGCCAGGTTGCAGATTTGAAAGTGAAGGCACAGACCTATACTGATAATAAGGCTGCAAGTGACGGACTTAGGTATAAATTTGAGAAAGGTGAGTCTAGTCTGGATGATTATACCAAAGCAAAAACAATAGCCTCTTACGCCAATTCGGAGCGATTATTAGCAGAGCTTAATTTATTAAAAGCTAAAGATTCCCTTGAAGCATTAATTGGTGTACCCTTAGAGAACGTGAAATAAGAAAGTATGAATATTCAAGAATTTTTAAATCTCACGCGAAAATACAAGTGGCTGATCATCTCAGTCCCTGCCTTAACGCTCATAATCACGTTTTTCTTTATTAAAAATCTTCCAAAAGAATATAAATCTGAGGCAAAGGTTTCTACAGGTTTGCTAGACCCTTCCCGGCAGGTTGCAAACGAATTACAGGGTTACTCAGGTCCGGATGTCGTTATAAAGCTGAACCAACAGTTTGCGACGATTATCGATGTGATGAAAATGCCCAGGAACATGAGTGTTTTGTCTTACAGGTTAATTTTACACGACCTTAAAAACCCTGCCGCACCTTTTAAACCACTGAGTGAAAATCTTAAAAACCTGACCACTGCCCAAAGAAAAGAAGCGATAAATTTATTCGAGAGCAGGCTGATCAAACGAGAAGCACTAACACCGTTGGATAATGGCAAACTAATGCTTTATGACCTTGTGATGTCTATGGGTTATGATACCGAAAGTCTCAACAAAAAGCTAGAGATTAACCATGAACAAAACAGTGACTTTATTTCCGTGGCATTCGTATCTGCTAATACCCTATTGTCTGTTTTTGTGGTAAACACCCTCTCCAGTGATTTTATTAATAATTACAGTTTAGATCAGATAAACAATAAAAATACATCTATCCTTGTTCTGGATTCTCTTCTGAAGAAAAAAGAAGCCATCATGAATGAACGGATTTTGCAGCTGAAAGAGTATAAGATCAAAAACGGCGTATTAAACCTTGATAAGCAATCGCAGATCGTCTACCAGCAAATTACCGATAACGAGAATAAAAAGAGCCAGGCGCTAATTGATAAGGAAGCTGCGCTTGCTGCATTAAAAAGTGTGAACGATAAGTTAGATAGCCGGTCTAGTGACAGGTATCTTGGTGCAGAGACGATCGCCGACAATCAGGATATTATCAATTTAAAAAATAAAATCGAGACTGCAGAGAATGCTTATCTTGATGGAGGCTATAAAGCTACGGATAAAAAGAAAGTAGATTCATTGCAAGTTTTACTAAGCGCAAAACTGCTGAAATCAAATGACCGGTATGTGAGCGACCCGCTCGTAGCGAAACAAACGCTGGTTCAGCGACGCATCTCTATAGGTATAGAATTAGACAAAGCCACAGCTGGCATAAAAGATATTGACCGCGAACTGGATAAATTAAATGCAAAGTTTACCGGAATGGTTCCGTTTGATGCCGGCGTACAAAACTTTGAACGCAATGCCGATGTGGCTACAAAGGAATATCTGGAGATATTAAGCCGATACAATCAAACCAGTCTGGATAAAAATATTGGTTTGCGGCTACAACTGGTACAGGAAGGCGTGCCTACCAGACCGGAATCTTCTAAAAAACCATTGTACCTGGCATTGAGTGGTGTTGCCAGTTTCGCAATTTGTTTCTTTGTGTTATTGATGATTTACTATTTAGACCATTCTATTAACGATGCAAAAGAGTTAAAGGCGGCCATTAAAGGCAAAGTTATTGGTGAGTTAAATTCCATCAAGCCTAAAAACAGAGACATTACGAAAGTGTGGCTGGAAGAACATCCCGAGCAGGAAATTTCCTTATTTAAAGATCAAATGCGGGCGGTTCGCTTTGAAATTGATCATCTGCTTGGTGCAGGGAACCAAAAAGTTTTAGGCATCACGAGTGTAAAATCGTCGAAATCTCCAATCTTCACAATCATCAGTTTAACCTATTCGTTTGCTTCGCTGGGCAAAAAAATCTTATTGATTGGTGATGCTGAAATAGCAGGTGAACTGGAAAAATTAAAAATTTCAACTAATCAGTCCATTGGAAATGTGCTGGCAGGATCACCGGTTGTAGCGGATCAGTCTATTACTTTTTTGCGCCATAATCTGGGTGGCAAATCGCTGCTGGAGAAGGGCCATCAGGAAGGTATTGACCAAATCTTTAATGCGTTTAATGCACAGTTTGATTTAATCCTGGTGCATTTAGATCCGGTTGATAGTTCATCAGCCGTTAAAGAGTGGATCTTTTTTACAGATCGTTACATCGCCTTATTTATGGCCGGCGATTCGATTGATGGCCAGGACATGGAAAAACTTGTACGGCTAAATGAAGATCCGAAATTTGCAGGTTGGATCATTAGTGGCGTTAAAGCTTAACAGGCAGGTCAAATGCTTCAAAAACTGAACACCTATATCATCGATCATAAAAAAAAGATCATCTTTTTTATGATCTCCGCATGCCTCTCCATAGTTGTTGCAGGTTCCATAAGTAAATTCGGACTTCTCGGGCCTTTGTGCGCAGTGGCCTTAGCAGTGGGGGGTGCATTTTTAATTTCCGCATTCAGAAATCCTAAAATTGCCTTTTGGGTCTACTTCGGCTATTGCTTTTTTCTGGGTTTTTTGGTTAAAGCTTTCCTCCAAATTCCGGTTGGACTTGCATTAGAAGCCATATTGCTACTCACCTGGTGCAGCATCCTGATTAATATGGACAAATTCAACTGGCAAAATTTAAAAAATGACCATGTTTTATTATCCTTAGTCTGGTTTGGTATTAGTTTAGTGCAGCTCTTAAATCCTTACGGTGGAAGCATGGTTGCCTGGTTTAACGAACTGAGGTTTGTGGCATTAAGCTGGTTACTGATCGCACCATTGGTGTTTTTGATATTTAACAGCCATGCAGACTTAAACCGGTTTATTATCTTCATCATGGTTTTTTCTTCACTGGCCTGCTTATATGGTGCAAAACAGCTTTATTTTGGGCTGACCCGTGGCGAACAAGAATGGATGGGGATGGGTAATGAGGTTACCCATATTATAAAAGGTAAACTCCGGGTATTTTCAATTTACTCAGATGCCGGTCAGTTTGGTGCCTCACAAGCCATTATGGCGGCTATTTCCCTAGCCTTGCTTACGGGTCCATTCAGCTTAGGCAAAAAAATAATTTTCGGTTTAGCTACCCTTGTATTTCTTTATGGAATGGCCATTTCAGGAACCCGGGGAGCACTGTTTGCGCTGGCAGCAGGCGTGGCATCTGCTTTATTTTTAAGTAAAAATTTTAAGGTATTGCTGGTGGGCATTTTGTTTTGCGCAACTGGTTTTACCATATTAAAATATACAACGATAGGGGAAAATATATTTCAGGTCAGTCGTTTACGTAGTGCATTAAATCCGGCAGATGCCTCTTTTAAAGTGCGGTTGGATAATCAGATTAAACTAAAATCAATATTAAAAGATTTGCCTTTTGGTGCTGGTTTAGGAATGAGCGGAATGAATGGAACCACTTATAACGCTGATAAGCCCATAGCCAACATCCAGCCAGACAGCTACTGGGTTAAAATTTGGGTGATGTATGGAGTTGTCGGCCTCGTGATCTGGTTTGCCTTTACCACTTATATTATCGGTAAATGCAGCGGCATTGTCTGGAAGATTCAGGATCAAAAGTTAAAGGCAAAAATGAATGCCCTTACTGCCGGAACAATTGCCTGTTTCATTTGTAGCTACGGCAACGAAGTTATGAATGGAATGCCTTCTTCGGTAATTATGTTTATGTCATGGTCGTTTGTGTATATTGCACCATGGCTCGATCACAAGCTAAAACAAACTGAATTTGATGGAACTAATCATGATTAACATTCTCAATATATTATTTTGGATTTTAGGTATTTACCTGCTTTTAAATTGCTTGTATTTAGCTTTCTTCGCCATCGCGGGCTTATTCTCTTTACCTAAGACGCAAAGAGAGGCCAGTGAATATAAAAAGATTGTACTGCTCTTCCCCACCTACCGGGAAAACAGTGTGATTATAGAAAGTGTAAAATCAGCACTAAAACACCAGTATAACGGCCTGTTTGAAGTGGTGGTTATTGCCGATGGCTTACAGCAGGAAACCAATGCTGTTTTAACCAAACTTGGCGCCAAAGTAATTGAAGTTTTTTTTGAGAAAAGTACCAAAGGTAAGGCGCTGCACTTTGCCATGGAAAAGATTAAAGATTCCGGTTTTGATATAGCGATGGTGTTAGATGTAGATAACGTACTCGGGGTAGATTGTTTACATTACATCAACAGCTCCTTTCAACAGGGCAACAAAGTGATTCAGGTACACCGTACCGCTAAAGATGTAGATACCAGCTTTGCCTTTTTAGATGCCTGTAACGAAGAAGTAAATAACCAGATTTATCGTAAAGGCCATGCGGTTATGGGCTTATCGGCAACGCTTATCGGATCGGGTATGGCTTTTGATTTTCCGTACTTTCATAAATTATTAGGCGATATCGGAGATACGATTGGGGAAGATAAAAAGCTGGATTTTATTATTGCCAAAGATAAAATCAAAGTAACTTATTTAAATGATGTATATGTTTACGATGAAAAAGTAGATAATGCAAAAGTGTTTACCAATCAACGCACCAGGTGGATTGCCTCGCAAATAGAGTTCCTGAAGATATATGCCCTGGAAGGAGTAGTAAAACTATTTCAGGGAAACGTAGAGTTTTTTAATAAAACATTACAAACTTTCCTGGTCCCGAGGATATTGTTGCTGGCCTTGTTGTTTCTCATGGCCGTTCAATCCTATTTCAACCCGATCGGACCAGGTGAAGTATTCTGGACATCTTTATTCCTGAGTATTTGCTTCACGTTATTGATCGCCATACCAAAAAAATTCTACTTAGATAAAAGACTTTATTTAGCCGTTCTACAAATCCCAAGGGCGATGATCGGAATGGTGATCGCATTATTTAGCATTGGCAAGGCCAAAAAATCTTTTATGGTCACTCCACATCATCATAAACCAGTTAAAGACAACAACTAACCATGCCATTAGAGTTAATCGCCGTTATAGGTGCCCTGTTTGGAATCCTGGGTTTCATTAGAGGGTTAAACACATCAAAACATACTATAAAAAAGTAAGAAATGTCGATTTTAAACAACAGAGACATTATTGTAGTTGGTCAACAACCCTGGGATACTGCTATTGGCAGTAACTGCAAAGACCTGGCATTGGAATTTAGCAAAAATAACCGCGTATTGTATGTTAATGCACCCCTGGACAGAAGGACGAGTTTACAGCAAAAAGATACCGAAACGGTTAAGAAACGTTTGCGAATTATCGCAGGAAAAGAAGATGGTCTTGAACAGGTATCGCCAAATTTGTGGGTTTATTACCCTAAAATAATAGTCGAATCCATTAACTGGATTAAAATCACCCCTATCTTCCGCTGGCTAAATCAATTAAACAATAAAAAATTCGCCAGAGATATCAATGTTGCCTCAAAGAAACTGAACTTTGAAAATTTCATATTATTTAATGATAATGATATTTTCAGGAGTTTTCATCTAAAAGAACTTTTGCACCCGGCGCTCAGTGTTTATTATTCCAGAGACTACATTATTGCTACCCCCTATTGGCAGTATCATGGCAAATACCTGGAGCCCCTGTTGATTAAAAAAAGTGATCTTTGCGTGGCGAACTCTGTTTTCCTGGCTAACTATTGCAGAAAATACAACCCGAACTCTTTTTATGTTGGCCAGGGTTGTGATTTCAGTTTATTTAGAAATGATGTTCATATCCCTATTCCTGAAGACCTTTCAGTAATTAAAGGCCCGATACTGGGATATGTAGGTGCTATATTATCCATCAGACTGAATGAAGAGATTCTGTTACACCTGGCAAAAGAACGGCCAGACTGGAGCATTGTATTGGTTGGCCCGGAAGATGATGATTTCAAAAAAAGCGAACTCCATCATTTAGAGAATGTACACTTTTTAGGAAGCAAAAAGACTGAAACTTTAGCTTCGTATATTAATGGTTTTGATGTTTGCTTAAATCCGCAAACCATAAATCCGCTTACCATTGGTAACTACCCGCGTAAAATCGACGAGTACCTGGCAATGGGCAAACCTACTATAGCCACAAAAACTGAAGCCATGAGTATTTTTGAGCATCATGTGTACCTGGCAGAAACAAAAGAAGATTATGTGGCATTAGCAGAAAAAGCATTGGCAGAAAACAGCGACGATAGATCGCGTGAGCGGGTTAACTTTGCACATACGCATACCTGGGAAAAAAATGTGACCGAAATATACCAAGCAATAAACGACGTTTCGAATACCGTTATCGGGAATAAAAGTTAATCTTAATTTCTACACATTCGAATCACATTTCTATTTTTCCAGTCAACATATATAAATATTCAAAGAACAATGCCTGCTACTTCCATTATAACTGTCAATTTCCATCAGGAAGCAGTAACCATTGCATTACTGGAGTCCGTTGCTAAATATTATAATGGAAAAGATGTGGAAGTCATCATTGTAGATAACGGAGCTGAAAAAAACCAGGAAGAGATCTTTACCCCCCATTTTGGAAATATTAAATATATCCAGTCCAAAGAAAATTTAGGTTTTGCCGGTGGCAATAATTTAGGGATTAAACAGGCAACCTGCGATTATATCTTTTTATTAAATAATGATACCGAATTACCTGCTGGTTGTATCGAAAGCCTGTGCACTGAATTTGAAAACAATCCTGATATAGGATTACTGTCTCCCTTACTCTTGTATTTCGACCGAAAGGATGTGATTCAATATGCAGGTTTTACAACTGTAAATCACCTCACCGGCAGAAATGCAACCATTGGAGAATTAGACCACAACGAAGGGCAATATGCTGAAAAAAGTTATCAAACAGGCTATTGCCATGGTGCAGCAGTAATGTGCCGCAAAGTGGATTTGCTAAAAGCAGGATTAATGGACGAAAATTATTTTCTATATTATGAAGAACTGGACTGGTGTGAAAAATTTAAAAAAACAGGTAAACAAATCTGGTTTACCGGTAAAACTCATGTATACCATAAGGAATCAATAAGTGTGGGCCTGGAAAGCCCTCTGAAGATCTACTTCCACACCCGCAACAGAATGCTCTTCATCAGAAAGAATACAGGTCTGCTAAATACCATTTTCTTTTCCATCTATTATACCTGTATCGCCTGTCCGAAAGCCGTTTTTAAATACATTTTCAATCATCAGTCGCATTTGGCAAAATGGGTGATCAAAGGCCTGTTATGGAACTATACCCATGGTAAAGAGAGCAAAGATTTAGGATTTAAACTGCGTGCATAAATTCAATCTACCTTAGCCTTTTTAAAATGGTTAACACGGCATATATGCTAAAATGATACATAGACTTTACCAGGCCTAATTTTTCACTTTCTCTCAAAATCTTCCAGGTTTTCACAACAGCCTTCATTTTGTTAGATGAAAGTGAATCCTTTCTGATTCTATATAAAGCCAGCGGTTCGTTAATCCCGTATCCCAGCTTACATTTTTTTAATAATTGAAGAAAGAAAATCCAGTCTTCATGCCCCGCCGGTGAAAATTTTAAATCGCCGATAACACTTTTTAATACCATCGAAGTCGAAAATATAATCATATTATGGGATAACAACTGTTCGTAGCCAACGCTAAAGGGAGCCGGAGTTACCCCCGAGATCATCGCTCCGTCCTCATTAATCCGGTTATAGGCACAAAAAGTCATGGCGAGCATTTTCTCTTCCATAAAAGCCACCTGCCGGCTTAGTTTCTTTTCAAGCCAGATATCATCACTATCCAAAAACGCAATATATTTACCACTGGCTTTTGCCATCCCTATATTTCTGGCATTCGAAACCCCCATATTTTCTGACAAAGGGAAGAATTGCACATTACCATGATTGCTGACAAATTGTTCTACAATTTCACGGGTATCATCCGTTGATTTGTCATCGATGATAATTAATTCCCAGGACTGATAATCCTGGGCAATGATGGAGTTCAAGGTAGCCGTAATAAACTTAGCAGAATTATGGCAGGGTACAATAATCGATACGAGTGGTTCCAATTTGATTCGTTTTAATCTGATGCGTGAGGACTAAAATAGAAAATTATTACAGACCTTTTAAGCTTCAGTAAAATTTAAATAAAAACCAGTACTTTCGTCAAGCTTTTTATATGGATAGAAGACGTTTTGTAATCAACCTGGTTTCCAATCTTTTCAGTGCCCTTTCAGGCATAGGAATTTCCTTCTTTTTAACCCCATATATCGTAGCACATTTGGGTAAAGAGGCATATGGATTTTTTCCCTTAACCAATAACTTCATCATGTATGCAGGTATTGTTACAACTGCACTCAACTCAATGTCGAGCAGGTACATTACCATAAGTTTAGAAAAAAAAGAAATCAAAGAAGTAAATACCTATTTCAATTCGATCCTGTTTGGAAATTTATTAATTTCTTTCTTCTTCATCTTGGTGAGCACATTATTCTGCTATTTCATCAGTAACATCCTCGACATCCCATCCCGCCTGTTTGCCGATGTAAGGTTACTTTTCATTTTCATGTTTATCAGTTTAATCATCAATGTTTCTTCGGCAGTTTTTTCCGTAACGGCATTTGCGCTGAATAGGTTTGACAGGTTAGCCTATATTAATATTGCTTCGAATATCATTAAACTGGCTGTAATTATCCTGCTGTTTTATTTTTTCACGCCAAAGATCTACTTTCTGGGTTTGGTTACCGCCATCCTATCCATTTATACGCTTATTGCAAATTACAGGCTTACCAAAAAACTGTTGCCTGAAATCGTGATCGATTGGTCTTTCTTTTCGAAAAGCACACTATCCGTCGTTATTGGTGCCGGAATCTGGAATTCCATTATGGCACTCTCCAATGTCATTAATACGCAACTTGATTTACTGATCGCCAATCATTTTTTTGGCGCATCTGGTATGGGTTTTTTATCCCTCACTAAATTTATCCCGAATGCGATCTATATCCTGCTCGGAATCATCGTGCCTATATTTTTACCGGAGATGTTTAAGGCTTATGCCCGAAACGATATGGAAAAATTAAAACACACTTTAGATCAGTCATTTAAAGCTATATTCCTGGTAGTTTTGGTTCCGCTAGCGGTATTTTTTGTATATGGTGAAGACTTTTTTCATTTGTGGTTACCTACTCAAGATGCGAAAGGACTGCATATTCTTTCGATTATTACGCTCGTTCCATTTATCGTTCATGGAACAGTAGAAACGGTTTATCATGTCTTCGTAATTACCAATAAATTAAAAATGGCATCTGTATGGGGAATTTTCATCTCCGTTTTAAATTATGTATTAGTGATTCTGTTATGCCTGTACAGTAATTTAGGTGTATATGCCATACCTGTGGCGGCCTTAATTAGCGGTGTATTTAGCCACCTTACTTTTACGCCGTTATATGCTGCCTACTGCCTGAACGAAAAGCGCTGGTACTTTTTCATCAAAATGATCAAAGGGCTGGCCGGATTTATATTACTCTTATTGCTGGCTTATTGCTGGAAAAGACTAGATCTGTTTACGATTGATTCCTGGCTTACCTTTTTAACCAATAGTTTAATCATCGGCTTAATACTTTTAGCAGTCTCTTTGTTGATGAAGTTTGAACATAGCGAGTTGTACGAAGGTTATAAAAAGATTAAAGAGAGAATTACACGATGATACCAAAAATTATACACTACTGCTGGTTTGGAAAAGGAGAAATGCCGGATCTGGTAATAAAATGCCTTGACTCCTGGAACCGATATCTTCCGGAATACGAAATTGTAGTTTGGAATGAAGAAAATTTCGACGTGAATCAGTATCAATATGCACGCGAAGCTTATCATGAACGAAAGTTTGCCTTCGTTTCCGATGTTTGCCGGTTACACGCCCTTAAAACGATTGGCGGTATTTACCTGGATACGGATGTAGAATTTCTTAAACCGCTAGATGAGGCTATGTTAGGGCATATTGCTTTTACAGGGTTCGAAGACAACTTATTACTATCGTCGGCAATTATGGGAAGCATTAAAGGGAGTCAATGGATTGATGATTTACTCTCCTATTATCATAACAGAAGCTTTTACCTCTCAAATGGAGGTTTAGATCTCCATCCAAATACAGAGAGTATAACGGCGTTTATGAAAGAGAAAAAATCACTCAGAATAGATAATACTTTACAGGTTATCGATAACTATTGCACAATTTACCCAAGTGATCATTTCAGTCCCAAAAGCTGGAAAACCCTAAAAATAAAAACCACTGAAAATACTTACAGCATCCACCATTTTGCAGCCTCCTGGCTGCAGCATTCCAATTATAGTGCAATGGGCAAGTTAGCGAACTTATTATTGGGAAAAAGGATTTCAGATCTTTTAGCTAAATACTATAGAAATTTTAAGGGTTAAGGGTTTGAGACCTGCCCTAACAAGATCAATTAGCTGGCAGTTCGTTTCGCGCTTCAACCTCTAAACGGAGTTCCCTGATCACTTCATCAAGGATCCGGTTTACATCATCAATCATTGGAGTCAGTTCCTCCTTATTGCCATTTTCATCGCTGAGCGTTTCAATGCTCCTGATGGTCCGTTGAATCGATTTGATTTCCAGATGATCAATAGTCGATTTTAATTTATGTGCCAGTTTGGAGACCTGAGGAAGATCATCTTGCTGAAAAGAAGCATTAAGATTACCTAGGGCATCAGGCACCTGTGTGCAAAACAGCTCAATCATCCTGGTTACAAAATCTTCTCTCCCTTTACTGATGATACGCAAGCCATCTAAACTGTATAAGGGCTCAATAAATGCAGGCCCTGGAGTGTACACCGGTTTCTCTTGTATCCAGCTGTTAATTACCTCGATGAGCTGTTTCTCATTAATAGGCTTGGTAAGATAATCATCCATGCCGGCAGCCAGGCACTTTTCCCTTTCTCCCGGAACGACAGAAGCCGTTAGTGCGATGATCGTACCAGTGTAGCCTTGCAATCTTAACTTTTTGGTGGCTTCATATCCATCAAGTACAGGCATCTGGATATCCATCAGTATAATATCATATACATCTTCTTTAGCCATATCCAAAGCAATCTGCCCATCCTCAGCATTTAATACCTGTGCGCCATAACCTAATAATATGGTACTGGCAACCAGTCTGTTCGTTTCATTATCATCTACAATAAGGATTTTTCTCCCTTCAAATAACTCCTCATTGGATTCTGTTTCTGAAATTTTCGGAAGATCAATATGCTGTCCCTTCTGCAGTTTGATTACAAAAGAAATCGCAGACCCCACTCCTTTTTCGCTTTCCACCTTGAAATGTCCACCCATTTGAGCTACCAGTTTCTGGGAGATACTCATCCCTAACCCTATCCCTCCATATTCACGGGATACAGATTCGTGCTCCTGACTGAAATTTTCAAAAAGACGGCTTACAAATTCAGCATCCATTCCAATTCCCGTATCCTTCACTAAAATTTCAATTTCCTGGCTATCTTTCTCCTCTTTTAAAACCCGGGCAGTTAGGGATACTGACCCTTCCGTGGTAAATTTAATGGCATTGCTCATCAAATTCCATATCACCTGGTTAATTCTGTGCGGATCGCCCATCAGTACCGGTGATATAGGAGGGCTTTCCGGAAGAATATTACTAATTTCCAACCCCTTTCTATGGCCTTTATGCCCGATGACCTGCATCACATCAGAAAGAACCTTAGCGAGATCGAAACCTATATGTTCCAGGTTCAGTTTTCCGGAATCAATTTTTGAGAGGTCTAAAATATCATTAATAATTGCCAAAAGGGCTTTTGATGCTGTTTGTACGGTTTGGTTATAATAATCCTGTTCATCGGTAAGCGTGGTTTTGGAAAGCTCATTGGCCATGCTAATAATCGCATTCATTGGCGTTCTGATTTCATGACTCATATTGGCCAGGAACATTTCCTTTACATCTGACATTTTTCCCGCATCTGTTTTTACGGCAAGATTTGGCGCAGGCTGCTGCTGATTTTTTAAAAGCAACTTTTCCCCGGCAAACAGAAATGATTTTTCGAATCCGAGCTCCTCCCACTTTCCGGTAATTGCCCCCTCTACACCCTTTAGACTGATATTCATACTCCTGCCAAAGTTTTGAGTATCGAAAAGGTCCTGCTCATCGAATTGCTCAAAATGATCATATAAATTACCTCCAATGCAATTACCGCAAACATTTTTCAATACCTCTCCCATGTGGGTGATGGTCATATCTGTATCCAACAAGATAAAGTAAGGAAAAAGCCTGTTTAATTGTACAGTGCCAAAGGATAAAAAATTACTTTCCATTAATTTGATGGTTTAATATCCCTAATTTAGAAAAATACCTATAGAACCCGAATTTAAAAGGGGATAATTCTATAATGCCTCCTACACATAATTATCATATTATTATACTTAGCCCAATTTATAGGGTGCTTTGGCCGTTTAAATTCAGGCTTATCAAAAAATAAATCATTTCAGGCTTTCTATTTTCCATGCAAGCCCTTCACTAGACTGACTTACAGTTATAAACAATTAAACAGGCAATCAAACACTTTCCAAAAGCGATCCTTTTATGTCTCTGCAAAAATACTGATGAATTGTATTTTGTTGAAAACTATTTCTTATATAGCGCTTTAACCATCGTCATAACTAAGCAGATACCCCGCAGGTCATCATAATGAAAACATTGTAAAATTGCTACTCCTTAAAGGAATAACACAAAGACCGACGACAATTTTTTTTTATTATTGTAAGTCACCAGCAAGCATTCTAACAAAATGTAAAGGATTTGAATTGTATTTGTTTATGAAGTACGTATTCAGGTGAATAAGATAATAAAAATAAGATCAATTTTGTACCCACGTAGTGTTAATTACTTTCAACCTGAGTCTTTTTGGCATCTATAAAATATCCGCTGTAAACGTCTTTCCAAATGAGTAAAATTAATAGTCCCCAGATACACATTCTCCTCGTTGAGGATGATGAATTCATGCAAGCTGTACTTGATGAGGTTCTCCACTCCACCTATCGCATAGATATAAGACCTGATGGCCTGAGTGCATTGGCTTTTTTACAGGCCGGCAACATTCCTGATCTGATCATTTCAGACCTGAATACGCCGAACATGAATGGGCTTGAATTGATACAACAACTTAAAATCAGCGATTTTTTCCGTTCTCTTCCGATTATGATCTTATCTGGCGAAGAAAGCTCAGATAAACGCATTAAATGTCTGGATGCAGGCGCCGATGATTTCGTGGTGAAGCCCTTTAACCCGGCAGAATTAGAGGCTAGAATAAAAATGGTATTAAGAAGAGCTGGAAAGAGTGTGATCTAATGGAAAAACATGATAGAATAGATCCTGAGCGCCAGATCATTGCCCTTATAGGCTTTGATGAGGATTTTTCGCATGCTTTTCTGGCGGATTGTAATTTTGAAGGCAGGCAGCTGGTGCATTTCGATAACGGGATGATCCTGGTACAGGAGTGGGAAGCCAAAAAACTCAACATAGCCGCTATTATTTCCAATAGTGAAATCTTATCTGATGGAGGCCTTTCTTTAATAGAGACCCTTAAAAACAGAATGTTGCCATCCGTTCCTTTTTTTCTGGTATTACGGTATTTTAATCCAAATTTAAGGATCCTGGCGCTTACGGCAGGAATCTCAGATGTATTCCGGCTTCCGATACAAAAAGACCGTGTAGAAGAACGGGTGCTTTTCTCTATCCGAAACTGGCCTTCGCTTGTTAAAGAAATACCCGTTCAAACCAGATCAGTTTATCAGATTGGCCTGGCTAAGCGCATGTTCGATATATTTTTTGCCGGCATGGCACTCATTATGCTTTTTCCACTACTCCTTTTAGTGGCACTGTTCATTCGGCTGGAATCAAAAGGGCCGGTACTTTACTATTCGCTGCGAACAGGAACAGGCTTCAAGATATTCAAATTCTACAAGTTCAGGTCAATGTACGTCAATGCTGATCAAAAAGTGAAAGACCTGATGCACCTTAACCAATATGATCAGGAGAAAAAAGAGCTGAATCAGGTCAGTCAGGTGCTTTGTGAAAGTTGTAAGCAAACAGGAAAATGCCAGTATCCCATTTACGCAGATGGTGCCAAGTGGTGTGAAAAAGATGAGGTTTACCTGAATTCACAGAAAAATGGATCTGCTTTTTTTAAAATTACCAATGATCCCCGGATCACAAAAGTGGGTAACTTCATCAGAAATACGAGCATTGATGAATTGCCACAGCTTTGGAACGTAATAAAAGGCGACATGAGCATTGTTGGCAACAGGCCGTTACCCATTTATGAAGCCGAAAAACTAACTACTGATAAATCGGTATTGCGGTTTGCCGCGCCTGCTGGCTTAACGGGTTTATGGCAGGTAGAGAAGCGTGGTAAAGGAAAAATGAGTGAAGAAGAACGTTTAATGCTGGATAATACCTATGCAAAAAACCAAAGCTTTGCAAACGATATTAAGCTGATATTAAAAACAATACCAGCAATTTTTCAGAAAGAAAGCGTATAAAGCTGGAGTAATATCCAATAAAAAAACGAATATATACCAGGCATTCCTGCCGTGGATAGAAATGAGCCCGAAACCCGTGATTAAGCGATAACCTATTTAAGATCAATTACTATTCCATACCGGATCCGCAGGATTAAAAGATATTGAGTGATACCAAAGTTGCAGGCTGCTGTAAGGGGCTGCCTGCTAATACAGAAAACGGCTTAACCGAGTCGGCTTTTGGTGGTTACCACGCTGCAAAACAAATTGAAATGCAAAAAAATGAATCAGCCCGCCTGCGTGCGCTCTATAGTTACGAAATCATAGACTCAATTAAGGAGCGGGATTTTGACAGGCTCACCGAACTTGCGTCTTTGATCGCTGGTTGCGAAATCTCGCTGATTTCCTTCATCGATAAAGAAAGGGTTTGGTATAAATCAGCCAAAGGACTTGAAGTAGAGGAGGTTCCAAGAGGATTTACGATGTGTGAACGTACCTTAAACTCAAATGAATTGTTTCTGGTAGAAGATACGCTGGAAGATGTTTTCTGGAGTCAGCATCCAATGGTACAAGAAGGACTTAAGGTGCGGTTTTACGCCGGATTCCCTATGATTGATCCAAATGGATTCACGCTGGGCTCTTTCTGTGTGATCAGTTCTGAACCAAAAAAATTAAGCTCATCACAATACCAGATGTTATCCATGCTGGTGGAGGAAGCCATTTCTGCCATTGTAGACCGCCGGAAAAAACAGGAATACAAACAGTTTAGCCGCCTGATTAATAATTCAAATGACCTGATCTGCATCTTAGCACCGGATCTGACATTTAAAATGGCGAACCCCTGCTTTAACAGACACTTCGGCTGGACAGGGGAAGAGTTGCAGTTCAAAACCATTTTGGATATCGTTCCGGCAGAAGATCAGGAAAAAGCACGTATACTTTGGTCTAATATGAAAAATTGCCTTTCAGAGGAACATGGTGTGCACCAGATATCATTGAAAGCTGGTGGATACCGGGTAATTGAATGGACGGCTACCAATCAGGAAGAGGATAAAAATATATTTGCAATTGGAAGAGATGTGACTGCCGAAATTGAGAAAAACAAGGCATTAAAAGATAGCGAGCAAAAATTAAAGGCATTTTTTGAAAGTTCACAAGGTTTAATGTCTACACATGATGTTAACGGCAAACTCATTACGCTTAATCCTTCAGGAGCAGAAACACTGGGTTTCTCCAGGACCGAACTGCTTGACAAAACGCTTTTTGACATTATCCCCCCTGCACGACACGATAACTTACGGGATTACCTTAAAGAAATCGTGGCGAATGGCGTTTCCAAGGGCTACATGGTGGTTAAACGCAAATCTGGTGAGGAGCGTTTGTGGTTATATTCGAATGTACTGCAACAAGATCCTGATGGAGAACCCTATATTGTGGGCAATGCAGTGGACATTACCGATCAGAAGAAATTAGAGAAAGATCTCATTCACACTAAAAATTTATTAGAAGAAACCAGCAGGCTGTCAAAAATAGGTGGTTGGGAACTTAATCTCCTCGATCAGCAGGTTACCTGGTCGCTGATTACCCGTGAAATCCACGGCGTACCGGAAGAATTTATCCCGACCAAAGAAAATGGGATTGCCTTTTACAAAGCTGGAGAAAACAGGGATAAAGTTCTGCAGGCCATACAGGAAAGCCTTAAAACAGGTAAGGATTGGGATCTGGAACTTCAAATTATTGACTTTCACGGAAAGGAAATCTGGGTACGAACCAAAGGAAACGTACAGTTTGTAAAAGATAAGCCAACCCGGATTTATGGTACTTTTCAAAATATTGATGAGCAGAAACGTGCGCAACTGGAAGTAATTGCAGCTAAAAAACTACTGGACGATGTACTTTCGGCGGCTACCGGAGTGAGCATCATCGCCACCGATCTGAATGGAACCATTACGGTATTCAACGAGGGCTCATCGCAATTACTGGGCTATACCGCTGAGGAAATGATCGGCACGCAAACGCCGATTATATTTCATGATCCAAAGGAGGTAGACGATCTCTGTAGCGATTTTAATGCGACGCTGGGCACCGAAGTGTCGGGATTTGAGTTTTATAAACAATGTGCAGATCAGCCTCAAACAGAAAGGGTATTTACTTTTATCACTAAATCCAAAAAACGGGTTAGGGTATCCTTGTCCATTACCTCGATAAAGGATAGCCAGGGTAAGATCATTGGCTATTTGGGCATTTCTACTGACATTACCCAAAAAGAAACAGTCGAAAACCAGCTGGCCACGGAAAAAGCATTGCTCATTGCTTTCATTGAAAATGCACCGGCGTCGGTAGCCATGATGGATGAAAATATGCATTTTCTGATCACAAGCCAAACTTTCCTGAAAGAATACATTCATGTTGAAGGCGATATCAGGGGACGCTCCTATTACGACGTATTCCCAAATTTATCTGAAGACCGTATCGCAGTTCATCAAAGGGTGCTTAAGGGAGAGGTGGTTAAAAAAGAGGAAGATGTATATTTTAATAAAAGCAGAAACAAGCCATACCATATTTCCTGGGAAATGAGGCCCTGGTATAGGGCAGATCATTCTATAGGCGGCATGATGATTTTTACGCACAATATCTCGGCGAGCGTTAAGCATCGCGAAGAACTCACCGTAGCCAGGTTGCGTGCCGACCTGGCCAATATGGCCAAGTCTGAATTTCTTGCCAATATGAGCCACGAAATCAGAACGCCATTAAACGGTGTGATCGGCTTTACCGATCTGGTATTAAAAACCCAGCTTACTCATACACAAGAGCAATACTTAAAAATTGTTAATCAATCAGCCAATGCCCTTTTAAGCATTATAAATGATATTCTTGATTTTTCTAAAATTGAAGCCGGTAAATTTGAGCTCGATATAGAAAGGTGTGATCTTTATGATATCGCCGGGCAAGCCAGCGACATTACGAATTATCAAATCCAGACCAAAAAATTAGAAATGCTGCTCAATGTGCAGCCAAATCTTCCGAGATTTATATGGGCTGATGCCCTTCGCCTCAAACAGATCTTAATTAACCTGCTGGGAAATGCAGCTAAGTTTACAGCAAAAGGAGAAATTGAACTTAAAATACAATCCTTAAGTGAAACAAAAAACCATCATTTACTTCGGTTCAGCGTTCGTGATACCGGCATCGGAATAGCCAAGGCTGTACAGGCAAAAATCTTTAATGCATTTTCGCAGGAGGATTCCTCTACCACCAAGAAATATGGCGGAACAGGACTGGGACTAACGATTTCCAACAAGTTGCTTAAGATGATGGACAGCCACCTCAATCTGGAAAGTTCGCCGGGAGAAGGCAGTACCTTTTACTTTGACGTAAATTTACAATCTGAACATGGCGATCCAACTGAATGGGTTGGAATAGAAAGTATTGCCAATGTGCTGATCGTAGACGATAATAAAAACAATAGGGATATCTTAACTGATATGCTTTTGTTAAAAAATATCCATTCAGATCATGCACAAAACGGTTTCGAAGCGTTGCAGTTTCTGGCAGAGGGCAGAACCTATGATGCTATTTTGATGGATTACCATATGCAATATATGGATGGGATAGAAACTACAACCAAAATCAGGGATAATTTTATGAGTGAAGAAGAAAAACTTCCTGTAATTCTGCTCCACAGCTCCTCAGATGATGGTACCCTTATTAAGGCATGTAGTGAATTAGGAATTGAGAACCGGCTACTCAAGCCGATTAGAATAGACACGCTTTTCCTTACTTTATCCAGGTTAAAATCCAAGGAAATTGCTCCCCAGAATATTGAAATCCCGGCACCATTACCTGCCAGCCAAAACCCTGAATATAGCTTTTTGGTTGTGGAAGACAATGAGGTGAACAGATTTCTTACCCGTTCGTATATAGAAAAACTTTACCCTCAAAGTGTAATCAAGGAGGCGGAGAATGGTACCGTAGGGATCGAACAATTCAAAAAGATGCCCTTCGACCTTGTTTTTATGGATATCCAGATGCCGGAAATGAACGGTTACGAGTGCGCAAGAAAAATCAGGGCTTTTGAAAAAGAAAAAAGAACGCCTGTTATTGCTTTAACAGCGGCAAACGTAAAGGGAGAGCGGGAGAAATGCGTTGCTGCAGGTATGGATGATTTTATCACCAAACCCGTTTTACAAGAAAACATCGAAGTGATATTGAACAAATGGTTAGTTCAGTCAGAGGAGCCGGAATTAAGCCCTGTGGAACAAGAAGCTAAGCCGGACCTGTTTCATTTCGATTTTAATAAACTATCTACCTACTTTGGTGAAGATTCGGTCAAGCTGAATAAAATTATTGGGATCACGATTGAGCAACTTAAGCAAGCCAAGCTCCAGTTAGATAAAGACATTCAATTGGAAGATGCGGAAATGCTGCTCGCCCTATCGCACAAGTTATATGGAATGTCTACTTCTGCAGGACTCACAAACTTAGCGGAAATCTGTAGAGAATTAGAGAAATACGAGGTTGGCGGACCTATTTCATTGCAAAAAGGCGCTGAAGAAATGAGAAAGGAGATCAGCTTGCTGATTCCGATACTATTGAAATATTCAAGTTAATCTGGTTAAATTAAGTAAATAGCAATAAATGATTTAGTCCTTTGATAAATCTTATTTGCTACCAAACAATAAACCCATAGGTTGAATCAAATCAACCTATGGGTTTTTATCAGCATCGCTTAACTACAATGATTAGCGGTAGTAATAAATGCCATTCATCATCGCCACACCACAGGTAGTTTCAAAGGCATTGCGTACATTATCCGGGGTACGTGTTCCCCAGATATTCCACATTAAACCTTGTGCATTACGGATAGACCAGGCCTGGGCGGCGTTCGCATCTAACCAGGCGCCGTAGTTACCTGCCGTACTTGTATTTTTCACGAAGAGGCATGCCCATCTTGCAAAGATGCTTTTCATGCCCTGGGTATCCGCAACGGCGTTTTCATCTTTCAGTATTCCACCGGGTTGATTGCACATGCTGTTACGGGCATAATCCATGGCTTTTAAACCCATAGCAAGATAATTAACGGCCGGGTAATCTGCCCGCAGCAGATCACAGGCACCAATAAAAGTGCCCTGGGTATAAGAAAGTGCGCCTTCCGTAATATTTCCTGCTTTGTTCATCGCACCTTTAACCTCACCGGTAGCGGTATCGTAAAGCTTCAGTACCATCCAATCCATAATTTGCTTGGCCCGGGTTTTATAAACGACATCACCGGTAGCCTGATACAACAACATGGCACAGATTACGGCCGGTGCATTTACGCAGGTGTTTTTCGTCTGGTTATCTGTAGTCCACCATAATCCCCCGCCCAGAGATTGTGTATCCCAGGCCCGGTTCCACATCATATTGAAATTATTTTTTGCCATATCTAACATCCCGCCATCGTTGGTGATCTTAAAAGCCCTGACACACATTAACGCGCCCCATACAATATCATCATTATAAATGTTATTAGACCAAAGCAATCCGTATCCATCTCTCACACCATTGTACAGATAGGTGATTTTATTTTTTAGTTCGGCGCTCGGGTTAATGTTATAAGCGTCAATCAGCGTTTCAATTGCCTCTTGTTGCGTCCAAAAATCCATCCGGCCGGTATGGTTGTCATCTTTCCAGTAATATGCTTTGAAAGATGTACCATAAGTACCATACTGGTTGTAAAAATGATTATTATAAACCTGCATGGCTATTAAGGCTTCACTCCTGTTGGGTAGAGAAACTGCGGCCAGGCTGGAGGTATTTGATTGTGTAGCCAGTACATCCGTCAGTTTAAGTTTTTCTGCACCCTGTTCTTTTTTACAGCTGACCAGCATGCTTGCCAATCCTAATGCGATCACTGCTACCAATTTTTGGCAGCCCTGAAACAGGCGTGCTGGTTTGCAGGCCTGACTTTTGTTTTTTCTTGTTTTCATAGTTGAGGTGATTATATTTGGTTATTGTTTTGGCGGTTTAGACCAATAAAAAGCAGTATTTTTTTATATTAAATCGAAATAAACAGCTGGTGTTTACTAACAAGCCTGGCCGTTGATATGTTCCGCTATTTCGCTTTGGTATTTAATAGACTGATTCTGGCATAAAGCTCAGCAATGCAGGCCTGATCCAGCAGCCATTTCGGTTTCTTTTTTGAAGCTTCATCAGGTGCCCATTTGGCGGTTAAAAAGCCATAACGATCGGAAGCACTTTCCCATGCCTGATCTAGATCCGATGCGATCGCGTTGATGTAACGTGGATTGTGGTTCACCTGATAAAGTGCTTCATAACCCCTAAACAGCACCGTTACAAACCATGGAAGATCAATTTTAAAAACCCTTTTGTGGTGGTCACGATCTGAAAAGAACTGGTATGCATTTTCGGCAACGCGTTCTGCTTCTTTCAGGTATTTAATATCATCGGTAAACCGGAAAAGCAATACGGCCGACTCCAGCATCGATCCGGTATTGTAGGTATAATAAACCGCATTTGGCTTACCATCCATCTTTACATCGTTATAATAAATGCCATGGGGATTTTGAAGGTGGTTGTGCATCCAGTTGTAAAACTTTTTTCCCCAGTTTAGGTAAACAGGATCTTTGGTACACTGGTAAAGTTTTAAAGCAGCAAGCGTAGCCATACCATTGCTACAGGCAGGCTTTTGGTCTTTATGCCCTTCCAGCCAATACACCCCGCCACCAAGTTGATCGTCCCATCCACTTAAAATAAAATTAAAAACCTCTTTTGCTTTAGGCAGATAAGCCTCATCACCGGTGTTTAAATACGCTTCCAGGTAATCGATGCAGACCAAAGCATTATCATCGTAATACCGGTCAGATTTTTCCAGGCCTGAAGGATAAGCCTGATAGCCGGCGGGTAACCTGGTCGTATCGCGATAGGCCCACACACCGGTAGTGAGCGTATCCAGGTAACCGGCATATTGCTGCTTTAAATCCGGAAACCTGATCAGTACATTGGCAGCCGAAAACATCCCCGAAAAAGGCCACAGAAAACTAACTGCTTTTTCATTAACCTGGGCACCCTGAAAGTAATCAAGCGAAGCACTTTTGCCTGATGGAAAATTCTCGGTAAATAAAGCCGGATATGTTGGCACCCGGTAGTATTGCCAAACTTTTCTGAACATGGCATCTGCCCGCTCCTTCTGTACGGAATTGTATTTTACCTTTTGGCCATACCCATCAAAGCAAAACATGAAGCTGATGATGAAAAAGAAATATCTCATTGATGTACGATTACTTACAGAAACAAATGGATGGTTAAACTATTGTGCAGAGGGTGGTAACACCTTCACCCCCCAGTTTTTGTTGGGGCGGCTTCCCATTGTTAAGGTGAGTTTGCCGCCTTTCATTAAATCATCACGATAAATCCATGCGTTATTTAATGCGCTTCCGTTCCAGGTAGCAGACTGTACATATACGTTTTGTGGTGAGTTATTGATGGTTTTGATTGCCAGCTTTTTACCATTGCCCAACTGAATTTCAGATTGATCAAAAACAGGACTGCCCAACTGAATGGTTGGCCTGGCATCAGTTAAACCCTTTACATCAAATAAACCAATAGATGCCATTACATACCAGGAACCCAGCTGCCCCTGGTCTTCATCCTGCCCGTAGCCATAACCGTGAATACTTTCCGTTCCGTAAAACTCATTGCAAATCGCCCTGGTCCATTTTTGGGTAAGCCAGGGGGCCGATGAATAATTAAAAAGCCAGCTGATGTGTAAGTTTGGCTGATTGCCGTGGTTGTAAAGCGATTGGATTCCTGCAAAAGCATCTATCGTTTTGCCTCCGCCGAATGCATTTTGCTGCGATTTTTCAAAAATATCATTCAAGCGGTTGTTGAAGGTTTCACGGCCTATAGCCGCTACTAAACCTTTCGGGTTTTGAGGAACGTAAAACGTATACTGTGTAGCATTCCCTTCCTGAAACCCTCTCCAGGCCTCCAGCGGATTAAATTTATCGATAAACTTCCCATCCTGGGTTTTAGGGCGGATCAGCTTCAGATCCTGATCAAAAAGTAATTTCCAGCCGTTGGATAAAGCCAGGAGCTTCTGATAGTCTTTAGTTTTACCCATTTTCTTTGCAAGCTGTGCGGCTGCAAAAGCACTATAACTGTATTCCATGGTATGGGAACCTGAAAAACGCGCGCCAGTCGAATCGGTTTTATCAGCGTCCAGATAAGGGACAAAACCATTTTGCACGAAGCTTTTGGTATCCATTTTCCCCGACCCTACTAATCTGTTCTGATAATGTAATTCATTCCCTAACACAGCCTTGTAGGCTAAATTCAAATCGTAATCTCTAATTCCAGCCTGGTAGGCGCCGGCAATAGCCAGACCAACAAAATTGGTCCCTACGCCAGATACGAAATTGCTGTTGGCAATCCCATCTCCAAACCAGCCTCTTTCTTTATAAATTTCGAGCTGGGTATGAACAAAATCATTGTAGTGTGCAGGGTAAGACAGGGCCCATAATTGCGTGAGGTTCCAGAAACCGCCCCAAATGGCATCAGTATTCATGAAGTGATAACTGAATTTGCCATTTTTATCTTTAGGCAATTGCCCGATGGTACCATCATGTCTTGGAAAACTCCCGTTAATGTCGCTCGCAATTCCCCGCCCAAGCAGCGCATGGTACAAACCGGTATAGAACTTTACCAGGTCCGGTTCATTTTTAGTGCTTACCCTGATTTTGCCCAGTTCCCTTTGCCATTCTGATTGTGCCAGTTTTTTAGCCCCATCGAAATTTAAATTCCCGGCTTCGGTTTGTAAGTTTAGTTTCGCATTCTGAATTGAAGTATAAGATAAACCTACCTTTATTTCTACACTTTCGTTCTCTTTGGTATGGTATCCCAGAAATAACCCCGCGCCCGGGCCGGTAGACGATTTAATATTCTTACTGGTCTTCGTCTGATCAAAGGCGCCTACACTGGCTGGTTGCTTACTCAGTTCACCAAAGAAATACATGGCTACCCTACCGCCTTCATCATAGGTTTTCACATATTTCGGATAGGTAATCACGAAGCCTTCAAAATGTGTTTCATCAATCATCTTTACAGCAGCGTCAGTTACGGGACCGCTTTCGCCCTGAATATTACCGATAGACAGCATAATTCTCGACTCATCGTTTTCAGGAAAAGTGTAGCGGTGAAAACCCACCCGTTTGGTTGCGGTAAGCTCTGCCTTGATTTTGAAATCATCGAGCAATACGGCATAATAGCCAGGCTGCGCCACCTCGTTTTTGCGATCAAATGCAGATCGAAAGCCGCTTGCGGGTTTATCCAGTAAACCGGGAACGGTTTTGAGTTCGCCAGCCGTAGGCATAAAACTTACGCCGCCCACCTGCCATTCGTGGAAATGGACAAAACCTTCTATGGAGTTATGCCTGGTATCATATCCAACGGCTTCCCAGCCTTGGGCATTACCATAACTGCCATTGGTTGAGGGCGCAAGTTTGGCCATTCCGTAAGGTACGGCTGCAGGCGTATAAAAAAACCAGCGGCTGTGTGCAGTACCGATATTTGGATGAACATATTGTAAAAGATCCTGTGCAAATGCGCACGGCATAAGAAAAAGCGTACAAAATAGCAGGAAAAGTGATTTATTGGCCGTATTCATAAGGGTTATTCTTGTTAACGATTAATATTTGGAAAGTAATGCCTGGATCCTTTGCATCCAGGCCTGGTCTACCGTTTCCATTTCCGGTGCCCGGTTCTGCCCGTCAAAACCTGCGAAGAAATAATATCCGTAAGTGCTTGGATTTCTATTGGCAATGTTTAACCTGTTGATATTTTCTTTGGCGTACACCAGCCAGCTTTCATTTTTATCCGCTTCGTACAAACGAATCATCGCCTGCGATCCCCAGGCACACCAGGCCGGATTAATTCTCGCTTCATTGGTATTGAAGAAGTATCCTTTCCAAACCGGATTCCAGAGCGTAATGTTCATGGCCTTGCCGAGGTTTTGTGCCTGCAGCAGATAGGCCGGATCATTCATGGTTTTACTGTATAAAATAAGGGCTTCAACCATAATGGCATTGTCATAGGTAAATTTATCGGTGTGCTTCTTTCCCTCACCTGGCCCATCTATTTTCCAAATATATAAACCACTAACCGCATCGTACATTTTGCTATGGAGCCAGTCATTTACCTGGTTTGCCCAATCGCGGTAAATGCTTTCCCCGGTCATGCTGTACAGTTTCACAAATAACTGTAGTGCAAGCCCATTGGTTTGCGTAGGTTTTTCAGGCTTCAGCGTATTCCAGTAAAACCCGCCGCCATAAACGTTATCCCACAGTCCGCTGCTGATCAGCCAGTCGGCGCAAGCTTTTGCTTTTGCCAAATAGGCTTGTTTATCGCTACCTGAAGTTACTTCATAAGCTTCCAGGTAGACCATTCCGCTTAATGCGTTATCATCTACATATTTATCGCCTCCGGCATTGCTCCCATCTAAATTTACAGAAGCAAAATAGCCGCCGCGAAGGTCCTTTTTATCCCACATGTTTTCCATGAACTTAAAGGTATTGTTCATGTAAGCCAGGTGTTTACTTTGTCCGATACCCACCATTGCGGCGTCGGCATAAATCTGACTCACATTGTACCATTCGTAGCAATTATTGGCGTGTGTGGTGGTATTTGCACGGTAACCGTATCCGGCAGTTAACAGGTTATTGGTGGTAAAAGTATGGGTTTCCTGGGCCAGTTTCAGGTAATCTATCTTTGCACCAGGCCCTACCGGCGGATCAACCGGAGGGGGTGTAACCGGAACAGTTCCGGAGTCTTTTTTGCAGGCAGCGCCAACCAGGATAGACAACACCAGCAGTGTATTTAAAAATATTTTTTTCATAGGTAGGTTCTTTTTATAACCAATGTATGGTTAGTATTTGTTCATGATTATTGAATGCTCACCTGGTGGGTATAAGGCCCGTCAGCATTAAGCTTTACCATTACTTTAACATTCTTATTATCTGCTGCCGGATCAAATTTGTAGGTATTGTTCCATTGATCATTGCTCACGGAATATAAATAAGAATAGGAAGCGCCCTGCCCAACCGGACTCGAATTATTTACATTACTGCTTCCTAAATACCGGAGCCCTGCTGAGGTATGCAGGGCAAATTTATAGCGTTCGTCTCTCCCCCAGGAAAAAGGATAAAAAACCACCGGGATGCTTCCCGATTGCCAGGTACCGTTCGAGGCATAAGTCAGCTGACCAATTTCATTTCCATAGGCAGACATGTACAGGCCCAATCCCTGCACTTCAACGGCATCTAATACGGAAGCCACATTGAAATCATATTTCAAATAGTAGACTTTAGCTGTACCCGTTACATTAATGGTATTACTTCCTTCTTTTATGGTAGTGCCTTCCGGATAAAATTTTCTTGCGGCCGGTGTAGTCTGATCTGTCAGTTGATAGGTACCAGGTTTAAGGCTGGTGTAAATTTCAAACACCCCATCTTCCAGCTTTTTAAATTTGATGGCCTTGCTGATCTCCTCCCCTGCTTCGGTAGCAGAACCGGTAAGGAAAAGATTTGCCGGCGCCTCTGCAAAACCCGCCGGCCGCTCCAATTGCAGGATGCGGCTCTCTGAACCCGTTTTCTTGTTGCTTGCCTTAGAAGCGATCACGGTCCATTTGATATTGCCTATGCCCGACGAATTGATGCCACATAAGGCAGCGATTTTAGTCAGGTCTTTATGGGTAATGGTTACCTGCGGCAATACACCAGCACCATCAGAAACCACCTTGTAAGCCGGTTTGGTAAAATCGCCGCTTTCTTTATCGAAGGCCACTTCGTATAAAACCAAACCACCATCTTCTGCGCTGGCCGTGGTCCACTTAAATTGCTGGGTGGACAATGCGTTAGCTGGCGTAAGTTTGATATGCTGTTGATTTTGAGGGAGCATTAAGCTGCCTGCGGAACTGATATTTTCGTTAAGTGCCTTTTCATCTTTTTTACAGGCGCTGAGCACCAACATGGCCAGCGCCAGGAAACCAAAAGTGATCTTTAATTTTTTCATATCACGAAGATTAATAACCAGGGTTTTGCGTTAAGTTTTTGTTTAAGCCGATTTCACTCGAAGGGATGGCCCAGAGGTAATCCCGCTGCGGATTAAATTTGCGTTGCTGTGTGCGGATATATCCGTTATCGAGATTTTGATCTGCAGCAAATTTTGCACCGTGTGCGAAACCATTCATCGTCACTTCCGCAAGCTTCCACCGCCTGATATCATCTAACCGTAAACCTTCCATCGCCATTTCGGCCCGGCGTTCTCTTCTGATTACATTCGTTAAATCTCCACCCGGAAAATTTAAGGCAGCGGCATCTGTAAAACCTGCTCTCGCACGGAGTGCCCCAATGGTTTTCGCCCAGATCGTGGCATCCATTTGCCCCAGGCTATTTTTAGCCTCGGCGTAGGTAAGCAATACTTCTGCATACCGGAACAGGTGCAGGTTGTTCCCGGAAACGAAACTCGACAAGGCAGTCGGATCAAAATATTTCCTCCAGTAATAGCCCGTTGCAGAGGCACTTTGAGAACCTGGTGAATACTCATCCAAACCTGGCTGAACCGGATCTGAACCCGGCCTGATGTAAATGGTTTTGGTGGTATTGTTGGGGTTGGTCCAAATGTACCTGTCGTAAACCACGGTTGCCGTAAGCCTCGGATCGCGGTTGCTATACGGACTGCTTTCCTGATAGCCTGATCCCGCCTCTTTAATGCCCTTTCCATTCAGCATCACATAATCATCTACCAGCTCCTGCGTTGGCGCCATGTTGCTTACCCGGCCACCCACTGTTCTCGGTGCAAAATCCCAGAAATTCTGCCAGGTTCTGATCGTTGGTACGTACTGTAAGGATAAAATACTCTCGTTATTGTTTTTATTTACGGTAGGGTCGCTAAACAAGGCACTGTAACTAGGTGTCAGCGAATAGCTTCCATAAGTAGCCTGTTCATTCATTAATTTTTCACAGATGGCAATCACTTCCGCAGTTTTGTTTCCTTCGTACAGCAATACCCGCATTTGCAGCGCCAGTGCAGCACCCTTTGTAATCCTGCCATTCTCACTGGCAGGGAGCTGATCCTTGCTTGGGAGATTACTGATCGCATTATCCAGCTGACTAATGATAAAAGCATTCACGGCCGCTTTTGAGGTACGGGGAATTTGCTGTGCTTCTTCAGGCGTTAAATCATGATCAGGAAGTGGAACATCACCATACCACTTGCTTAAGTTAAAAAGGGCAAAGGCCCGCATAAACTGGTTTTCGGCCTTCATCCTGGCAATGGTTGCCGGTGGCAATGTGGTATTCTGATCGATATTCGCCAGAAAGATATTGACCGATTTTATGCTGCGGTAATAACTTGCCCAATCGCCCTGAAATTTAGCGCTAAGCGAGGTGGCGTTACCACTGGCAATCAGGTTCAAATCGCCCGAAGGAGAATACGCATTATCAGAAAGTGCTTCCGGTTCAAAATATAGAGAACTGTTGTAGAGCAAACTGTAATTATTATTCAATGCATTGGTTACATTCAAATCCACGGTCCAGAAAGTTAAATCAGAAAACCGGTCGGTTGGGGCAATATCGAGCTTTTTACAGCCTGCAAATGCAACGATTGCAAAGGCTATGATGAGGTTTTTATGTAGGTATTTCATTTTATTTAAGCTAACCGTTATTATTAAAAAGTTATATCCAAACCAGCGCCATAAAAAATTGGCAGCGGATACTGACGGGCACTGTTTGATCCTGAACCTGTACTTACATTGTTGCCAAATTCTGAGGTTTCCGGATCAATGAATTTAAGTTTGGTCAGGGTGAACAGGTTTTGTCCGATCAGTGAGACTCTGAAACGCTCCACACCAAACTTTTTGGTTACCGTTTGGGGTAAGGTATAACCCACATTCACATTTTTTAAACGGGCATAGGCCGCGTCATATTTATAAAGGTCTGATCCGGTACGCCAGTTATTGGTATTGGATGGTGAGCCGATATTCGCTAAAATCGGGTAACGGGCATCCGGATTGTTAGGTGTCCAGTGGTCCGTCATGTGCTGGTATACCGTTGCACCATATCCATAATGGAAAGGTTCTACCAGCTCTCCGCGTAAAAAGGTTTCACGTTTTCCTACCCCCTGAATAAAGAGCTGGAGATCAAAACCTTTTACAACTAACCGGTAGGTAAAGCCGAAGGTATAGCGCGGAAAAGGATTCCCCAAAACCGCTTTATCATTGGCATCTATAATGCCATCATTATTCAGGTCTTTAAATTTTACATCACCAGGCACTACCGGATTGCCTGCAATTTTTGGTGAGTTATTGATATCTGCCTGATTTTGGAAGAAGCCATTGGTTTCGTAGCCATAGTACTGCGTAATGGGCTCCCCAATCTTCCTCAACAACTGGAACACATCCTGATTGATGATCTGCTCTGTGGCCCCGCCGGATAACCGGAGTAATTTATTCTGGTTATCGGCCAGGTTTACACTAAAACTCTGCGTTACATTTTCCCCCCGAAGGTTATAGGTTAACGAAGCCTCCCAGCCCTTACTTCTTACCTTTGCCACGTTAAAATCTGGTGTGGCTGCCCCAAAAATGGCAGGGATATCTTGTCTTGGCTGCAAAATATCGCGGGTTACTTTATTAAAGTAATCAAAAGATGCCGTTAAGCGGTTGTCAAAAAAGCCTGCATCGATTCCTATATTCAGGGTTGATGCTTTTTCCCAGGTTAAATCCCGGTTTGATAAAAGCGTACCGGCACCACCAACGGGTACATTATTAAAACCATAGGCACTTGCATAGTTAAAATAAGTGGTTTGGTATTGGAAGTTGCCCACATTCTGGTTGCCCAAAACACCGTAAGATGCCCGGAGTTTTAAATTGCTGACTGTATTTTTAACAGACTCCATGAAAGATTCTCTGGTAATGTTCCATCCGGCACTTACCGAAGGGAAGAAACTTCCCCGGTTGCCCCTGGCGAATTTTGACGATGCATCATATCTCGTCGTGGCTTCAAATAAGTATTTATCCTGATAGGCATAATTTAACCGCCCAAATAAGGAAAGCAGGCTGTTTGAATTTATCGCCAGACTATTGCTCGAGTTAATGGGATCTACAAGCGTTCCGGTAGTAGGCGTTCCAAGTAATTGATCGGTAAGTGTTTTCTGTAACTGAAAGCCACGCTGAGAAAAGTTTTCGCTCGAGGCGCCCAGCTGCACTTTAAAATCATGCGAAGCGATTTTCTTCGTGTATTCTGCATACAATTTCGTGTTAAAGAGTTGCGACTTGCTGTTTCCATCTAACACGGCACGGTCATCACCATAAACGCCCGAAGGCAGGAAATTTACCTGCGTTCTGCGGAAGAACGTTCCGTTATTCTGAAGCGTACCGCCAAACTCTCCGGTAATTCTTAAGTCTTTGGTTACGTTAAACTGACCATTAAATGCACCAAAAATCTCATCATTATCGGCCTGGTTAAAACCACCTTTTTCCAAAACGCCATATTCATTATATTGCGAGGCTATGGGGTTAGTAAGGTAATTGCCGTTATCATCCTGCCAGCTATAATTTAGCGGAACACGATTGGCATCTGCAAAAATATTATTGTCGCCAATGCTATTGGTTTTATTGCGCGTTTTGGTGTAAAGCAGAATAAAGTTGGTGCTGAATTTCCCGATCACGTTACTTTGGTTTAAACGTAGGTTATATTTCTGGTACCCAAAATCAGGTCCCTCCCCGCCGTTCCCAATGAAGTTACTTTTCTGATCCTGCACACCTGCAGAAATGTAAAATGAGCTTTTTTCGCCGCCGCCAACAATACTAAAGTTATGCGATTGCTGCGGTGCAGTATGCAAAAGGTGTTCAATATCCCAGGTGCCATTTCCCTGATCTTTCAGTTGCTGAATCTGATCGGGCGTATAGGCCGGGCTCAGGCCGGAATTAACCAAAGATTCATTTTTGTAATAGGCATTCTCCCAGGCCGGAACTTTTTCTACCAGTACATTGGCATCCTGAATGCCATAACTTCCATTATAAGAAACTGATGTTTTCTGGTTTAGTTTTCCGCCTTTGGTGGTAACGAGTATCACCCCGTTTGCCGCCCTCGAACCATAAATGGCTGCCGAACCTGCATCCTTTAATACGGTTACGCTCGCAATATCATTTGGATTGAGGGTATTTAAATTTCCACCTACAATTCCATCTACCACCACCAGCGGGGTATTATCGCCCAGGGTGCCCACGCCCCGGATATTTACGGTAACATTGCTACCCGGATTTAGTGAACTTTGCTGAATAATTAAATTCGGAGATTCTCCCTGAAGGGCCTGGTAGACATTCAATACAGGCTTATTCTCAATGCTTTTCGCATCGATCGTATTGATTGCACCCGTTACCGAAACCTTTTTCTGAACGCCATAGCCCACTACCACCACCTCATTCAGTGAATTATTCGCATCGGCTTTTAACTGAATATTGATCATACTGCGGCCACCAATCGTTACTTCCTGACTCATATAACCTAAATAGGAATACGTCAGGCTGCCGGTAGCCAGGTTATCCGGAACAGAAAGGGTATACAGTCCGTTGGCATCGGTTACCGCACCTACTGAACTCCCTTTAATCTGCACGCTTACACCGGGTAATCCGATGCCCTTTTCATCGACCACTTTTCCCTTAATGGTCACATTAATTTTTCTGATTGCATTAATGGGAACCAGACTGGGTGCCGCCAAAAGCGGATGGGGTAAAAGCGGGAGTGCCAGCATGGCCAGCAGGGCAAATCGCCAGTTGGGCACCCGTTTGGCGCTTTCTGTTTGGTAAAATTTTAATCTCATAACATTTAGGTTGATCTGCATGCCTTCCGGCAGCAGCATATTTGGTTAGGTATTTTTTGGTGTTGTAAATTGAGTTAAAGATTTTTAGGCTGGATGGCCTGCCAGTGCGCATCTATTTCCTCCAGTGATCGTCCCTTGGTTTCAGGGATCAGTTTCCAGGTGAGGTACAATGCCGGTGAGCAACAAATGGCGAAAATCCAGAAGGTCCAGGCAGAACCCAGCCCCTCTAACATTAAGGGGGTGAGCTGGCCGACAAAAAAGTTTCCAATCCAGAGGGTGAGCGTAGCCAGAGACATGGCCTTTCCCCTGATATTATTGGGGAAAATTTCACCGATCACCACCCAGCATACCGGACCAAATGAAAAGGCAAAACAAGCAATAAAAGCCAGAATGAAAATTAAAATCCACGGCCCCGAGGTAATGCCAAGCTGGAAAAGAATCCCAATGATGATCAGGGAAATGACGGCACCGCCGATACCAAAATACAATAAGGGCTTTCTCCCCCATTTATCAACCGTAAATATGGCAACGAAAGTAAATACCACATTCACCAGCCCAATGGTTACCTGCCCGCCTAAAGCATTGTTAAGGGTAAAACCAGCCTGCTCTAAAATTCTCGGCCCATAATAAATTACGGCATTGATGCCGCATACCTGGGAAAGAAAAGGCAACAGCAACCCAATCCATAACGCTTTACGGTATACCGGTTTAAATAGTACGCTGATGGAAGCATCTTTTTCCGTTTCGTTTTGAGACAGGAAGGCATTTACTTCTTTGGTTGCCGATTGTTCCCCATCAATCCTGATCAGGATTTTTCTGGCCAGCTCCGTGCGCCCCCTGCTTAACAACCATCTCGGCGATTCCGGAACGAGAAATAGCGACAGCAGAAAAATCAGCGCCGGAACTCCGCCTAAACCAAGCATCCCCCGCCATACCTCTGCAGAAAATATTTTTTCGGTTTGGCCACCTGTAAAATGATCGCCGGTATGGCTGGCTAAAAAAGAATTGCTGAAATAAGCAGTTACAATACCAATCGTTAGGGCCAGCTGATAAAGTGACACCATGGTGCCCCGCACCCGCGAGGGTGCGAATTCGGAAATATAAAGGGGCGAAACCATAGAGGCAACGCCTATTCCCAAACCACCTATCAGCCTGAAAGTAATCAGCGAGGCAAAAGAAGTGGCATACATGCAGCCCACTGCAGAAATGAGAAAGAGAAAGGCAGAAAGAATCAGCACAATTTTGCGTCCATAAGTATCGCTTAATTTACCCGAAACGCTCACACCAATAATGCAGCCCAGAAGGGCACAGCTTACAAACCATCCTTCGCTCACGGCATTGAGTCCGAAATCACCTTTAACCAAACTAATGGTGCCCGAAATTACCGCCGTATCAAAGCCAAAGAGGAACCCGCCAAGGGCGGCCACCAGGCATACCAGATATAAATAAGATTTGTTGCTTTTAACAGCCATATGTTGTGTAGTACTATTCATGTGGTTTATTTTAAAAAGGCTTTAATCACTTTAGCCCTTACACGGCCATTGTTAACTATTTTATAAGCAACTGCCGCAGCAGGGATCACGAAGGTTTCTGCAAATGCAAAAGCAGAAATGGTCCCGTCAGCAGAGGTGACCGTAATGGATTCACCTTCTACCAACATCAGGATGTGGCAGGTATTTTCGGTTTGAATTTCAATTTTGTTGTCGAATTCCAATCGGTGTACATCATAAAAATGTTCCTGATGGGTAGGAAGATGATAACATACCTGGTCATCCTGTTCAAAAAACACGTAGGGTTTAGCAATGAGTTCCTGTTGCACCCGATCTCCCTTCCGGCTAAAATCGAGGTTTTTAAAGGCATGATCGATGTTAATGGGCCGGGGCTTTCCATTTAGATCGAGCCTTACCCAATCATACATTTTGAAAGTAAAGATGTAAGGTGTAGCACTGATTTCCAGCACCAGGTTTTCTGCGCCGGCACTGTGCACCGTTCCGTTGGGAATGAGAAATAAATCGTGCTTTTTTGCCTGGTGCACCTGAACATATTTCTCAATATCGATCGCTTCATTGTTTGCATTACTTTTTTCCAGGCTTTCGCGAAAATGATCAGGTTCGATATCTTCCTGAAAGCCGAGATAAACCCTTGCATTTTCTTTACAGTCTAAAATATAATAGGTTTCATCCTGGGTGATGTTTTCACCGAATTCCTCCCGGATATATTGTAAGCCGGGGTGGCACTGAATAGAAAGGTTGCCGCCACCGAAGGTATCCAGAAAATCAAACCGGATTGGGAATTCATCACCAAAGCAGACTGCATGTTTGCCCAACACATTTTGGTTATGGCTAAACATGAGCAGATCAAAAGAAACTTCTAACAGCAAACCATCACTTTCAAAAACAATTCCGTTCTCCGGTACAATCAGTTCAAAAGACCAGGCATAGTTCACTTCATTTTGGTTCAGCTGCGGCATTTTTTCTTTCATCCACTGCCCGCCCCAGGCACCCGGGGCAAACCAGGGGCGGGCCCGAAAAACCGAGGTTGAAATGCGGCTGAGTCCTTCCAGCACATCTTTTGCAAAGGCCCAGTTGAGCCCGCTTTCTGATTGTGCATCAGCAAACACTACAACCTTGCTTAGTATTTCTTTTTTGTGCTGGTTCAAAACCACCCAGTCTGCAAAGTAAAAACGCTTGTACATTTCCGTTTGCCCTTCCGGCTGGCGCATGCCTAAATTGCAGATCGCACCAGCAGCCATCCGGTGTTGAAGTTCGTTTTTAGGCAGGTCGACATAAATCAGCGGGGCATCCCAACCGGCTAAAGCCGCACCGCAGCCAATGATGATGTTAACTTCAGCCGCTGAATCTGCTGCAGTTTGTTTTAAAGCACCGAGGTTAAAATAATCGGAAAGAGATAGTGTAGTCTTCCTTCCCCAAACGGAGTCTTCCGCACCCAAAAAAGGTGCGACAAGGGCATTAATCTCCTGCTCACTTTTAAAACAAGAAGTGGTGCCTGTAATCTTTACCCTAAGCCCCCTGGCGTTTAATTCATCAGCCAGCGCATGGGTTAAATGGCTCCAGTAAACGCCAACGTAACCATCAATTACGACTGTTTTCTGTTCCACAATATAATCGCACAGCGATATCAAACCGCTGAATATTTTCTGGTTTCCGAGCGAATGGTAGGGATAAATATCATAACCGGCAGGCTTAATTATTTTACTGCTATGATCAGGCATAATTTCCTGTTCGGTTTTTCTCATGGGTGCTTCTATAGACATCACTTGATTGGGCATGTAGTATGGATTAATTGGATCGGGCTTCATGGGTAACTTTGTGTATACATTTTACAACTTACGCAGACTTTAGTATTTTTTTTGAGCTTTTCTTATTGATTTTGACGACAAATCGATGAAGTGCACATGCCAGATAACCCGGATTTAAGTTCAAATTGGCAGGTTTAATCAAATACATCATCGGCTTTGAGGAATTAAACGGTTATAATTGGTTAGATAGTACATTCAATACTATGTATATACAAATGTATTATTTATAAATTTAGATGCAAGTATTTTTTATGCAATTTTCAAAATCCCTGCCTGCTGGCTAAACAAAGCGGTTTCCTGATTTAACCCGATGGGTGATTATGTACAGACATGCCCTGTTGATCTATTTTTTTTATATCATTGTAATAATTATGAAACTTAAAATCGATCATAAAAGCCAGATTCCTTTACACATTCAGGCAGAAGAGCTGCTCAGGCGACTGATTGAGTCGCCGGAATATATTGATGGAAAGCTTTTACCGAACGAAGTTGAACTTTCCAGGATCTTAAGCATTTCCCGAACCACCCTCCGGCAATCCATTAATAAACTGGTTTATGATGGTTTACTTACCCGAAAAAAAGGCGTAGGCACTAAAGTGGTGGAGTCAAAATCGCTCAGTTCGAAATCCAAAAACTGGATGAGCTTTTCGCAGGAAATGAGTGCAAGGGGAATTCCCATTAAAAATTTCGAGCTTCATGTCAGCTGGATCCTTCCCGAAAAGCGCATCGCCAGTTTCTTTGGCATTAAAGAAGATAAAAAGATTTTAAAGCTGGTGCGGTTACGCGGGCGTCCGGAAGGACCATTTGTCTATTTCGAATCCTACTTCCACCCCATTGTTGGCCTTACAGGCGAAGAAGATTATAAAGCACCGCTCTATGAAATGCTGGAGAAAGCCCATGGCATTATTGCCATGGTTTCTAAAGAAGAAATCAGTGCACAACTGGCAGACGAGTTTATTGCCGAAAAACTGGAGACGAAAATCGGTGCACCCATTTTATTCCGCAAAAGGTTCGTATACGACATTAATGAGCAACCCATAGAATATAACCTGGGTTATTATAAAGCCGATAGTTTTGTTTATACCGTAGAAAGCAGGCGGGAGTAGTTTTTATTTCAAACCAGCTAATATGAGGATCAATACACTGATTTAAAAAAATTCAGTTTCACAGCGGAGATCTATAACTGAAAACCGCAGGTAGACTTCAGCACCCGGCGGCTTCCGTTCAGGCCCACGATCATTTGGTAGCGAATGACAGCCCCGCGCGCCACCGCGGCTGGATAACCAGAACGATGGTGCAGATCTATCAAAAGATTCGACATCCTGCGACAAATCCCATCGCGCTGCCCTTAAATACCAGGAATGGACTAAAAAAACAGCCCTCATCATTAAAACCCGATCGCCATTTAAGCCACCTTAACTTCCTGATTTACTACCGCCTGATTTGACATCATCGTTACTGATACTGCGCTGATTCTTTTTAATCGCATCTTTTAATTTGCCAAATTTCCAGTTCAAACTGGCATTAAAAGACCGGTTATAGTTTTGGCCACGGTAACGCTGCGTAAAATTAGGCCCTTCCGTTACCGTTTCATAATACCGGTATTTCATAAAAGGATTATTCACGCCTGCAGAAATCGTCAGCTTATCTTTAATTAATTCTTTACTTCCACTGAACGACATGTAATAATACTGCCCCGATCTTCCCTGGAGCAATACATCTGCAGAACTGTAGTTAAAACTTGCATTGGCGCGCCATTCTTTCTCAAACTTGTAACCGGTATTGAGGTAAACATTGCTAGAAAGCCCTTCGTTTTTGGTGAGCAAACCATTAATGGCACCTTCCAGCCACACATAACCCGCATTTCCGCTTAAACTTAAATTCCATTTTTTAGTTAAAGGGTAATTGATGTTTACATTGGTCGTCAGGTTTTTATTTCTCCCTACGTTTGCAAAAGTGCTCCTGGTAATTTTATCCACATCGTTGTAGACAGAAATGGGCTGAATGGTATTATTGGCAAAATTGTAACCCAGCCCAATATTGATAGAGCCTGTTTTAAATTTGCTGTACGTCAGTTCGAAGTTATTACTTAACACCGCTTCAAGATCCGGATTGCCACTCGATTCAAAATTCGGAACAGAACGATCTACAAATGGATTTAAATTGTCAATGCCCGGGCGTTCGATGCGCTGGGTAAATCCAAAGTTTAAACTGCTTTGGTTTTTAAACTTCCGGTTTACAGAGAAAGACGGAATGATATTGAAATAGTCGGTATTTACCGATGATGAATTGCTGATAAAGTCTGCTTTGACAAAGGTTTCTTCTACCCTTACGCCTGCTTTAAAACCCCAGTTGGTCAGGTTGTAGGCATAAGAATTATAGGCGCCGATTACATCCTGGTTATTATTAAAAATATTGGTCCTGGCCGGGTCTACCTGATAATCTCCGGTATTTTCCATTAACCTGCGGTACTCGAAATTACTGTCATTATCGCGGAGAATGCCTTTTATCCCGGCTTCGATGTTTAACTTTTTAAAGGGGTGAATATAATCCAGCTGAATGGTCTGCTCCTTGTAGCGGCTCTCATTTTCCTGAATGTAATTGGGATCGGTAAAATTCTGGCGGTTAATAAAGTTCAGTTCATTTCTTTGTGGATTGTTTCCATTGCTGTATTTGTATGAAAATGTAAGCAAACGCTCCTTATTGCTTTTAAACCCGAGCTGGTAATTTAAGCTCATGTCCAGGCCGCCCCAATCAAAACGGTTATTGCTTAATAAATCATAGGCCGTAACCTGGGCGGGCGAAGTGAGGCGAAAAACCTGGTTATTGGTCGATTTATTATAACCGCCATAAGGATTAAACTCTGCCGTAATTAAATTTAAGGTATCAATTTCAAAACTCAGTTCCGCACCGCCATAACGGTAGTTATTGTTAAATTTGCGCGTACCAATATTTAATAAATCAGAAGGGTTGGTGCCGGTGGTGGTTCTGGAATTGATAATTTCCGTTGCCGGTGCACTGTAAAAACCGCTTCCGCCATAAGCCGTAACGCCGAATTTGCCTTGTTTAATGGTTAAAAAACCGCCAAGGCCGGGGCCGCCGACCGGAAACTGGTGCCGGAGATTTAAACTCCCGTTATAACCATTGTCTATTTTTTTATTGGTAATGATGTTGATAATGCCCGACAAACCCTCACTATCATATTTAGCAGGCGGCGTGGTAATCACCTCAATCTTCTGGATAGAGGAAGCCGGCATGCTGCGCAATACATCTTTAGGGCTTCTCGCCACCATACTGGATGGTTTTCCGTTAATCAGGATCTTATAATTTCCGCTCCCTTTCAGCTTGATATTGTCATCCGCATCCAGCGAAAGTAAGGGCACTTTACGCATCATATCCAGCGCCGTTAATACCTTGCTTTCAGGATCTGCCTGGATATCGTAACTGATCCGGTCTACCTCCTGTTTAATAATGGGCCGGGTTACACTTACCGATACTTCATTCAGGTTGTTGGTTTGCGCCGCCAGGCTGATCTGCCCGGCATTGAATGATGCTTTTTCAGCGCTGATTTCGAAGGGGAGCACCCTGGCATGGTAACCCACCGCAATGGCCGTTAAACTATATTTCCCTACCGGGATTTTCTCCAGCTTAAAGCCGCCGTTTTCATCGGTAACAGTAGTTTTAATGGCCTGCCCATCCTTTTTAATGGCCAGCGTAATAAATTCAACTGCCTTTTTTGAGGCAGAATCTACCACCTTACCACTCACCGTGCCGGGGCTTTGCTGCGCAAATGAAATAAAAGAAAAAGTAGTGAAGCAAATAAAAAGAAAGATCCGGGAGAAGCGTTGAAGATAATTCATGGGAGATAAAGGATTTCGTAAAAAAATGGAATAGAAAAATAGCGGATTAGTGAGTTTGATGATGAAAGCGTTTTTTAGGGAGACGTTAATTTTTTAGAAACGTTGCACAAGTTGAAGATTTTTTTTCAAAAAATGAATTTTATCCAGAACCTCCTGATTTAAAAATCTACATGGAATCTGCCGGGAGAACGGGCATAAACTTCCGCTTGTTCCAAAGCCTGCGGTAAGCCTTTCCATCCACAAAACGATAAAAGCAGGTTGCCCTGATATGGCCAGACTGCGGCACCATCAAGGTGACGCAATGGCCTTCAGGAAGGTGAACAATTTGATGAATAGCAGTGGCTTTAACCAAATGCGAAGTGCCAGGCTTACGTTCCACATCTTCAACCTCAACATTTCCAAAGTCATCTATGCTGTAAATTCTTTCGGTATATCCGCCGCTTAAAATGTGCGTCATAAAATCAAAAGGGTGATCATGCGGATCGCCGGTATCTGGAGCACTAAACTCATTGAAGGAAGCTGAAAAAGGCAGGCCTTTAATGTGGTACTTTTTAAAAACCCGGGATAGTTTCTCAGGGCTAACGGATAATTTCATGTTTTGATGATGGTAGTTTTCTTGATAAACGGTGAGGGAATCAACCATAAATTTATTTAAAATTAAGATAATTTTATTTCAGATTCATGCTTGTTCCCGAACGAGCAGGAATGCCTATTCGTTTGTGGCGAGGGAAACGCTCATAAAATCGCGGTGATATACCAGCCAATGAACTTTGTCCTTATATAAGTTGCGATCTGGAGAATGTATACTCATGCCTAACCTAAAACATTTACACCTTGCGAACATGGCGTTTCACCCTGTCATATACTGCTTTTACCACAGTTATAATGCAAATTAGGAAAGATTGGAATAAGTTAACCCAAACTTTCATGATTAAAAATGACCTATGAACTTTCGAATTTTAGCCACATCATTAACACTGAAATCTACAATGTAGCCTCAGGAGACCATGATCTTGCCGGGTTGCTTGTAGAAATAAATCAGGAATCGCGGGAAATCCTTCGCTACATACAACAAAGTGTCACATCAATGGAGTATGAACAGTGTAAATACACTTTTACAAAATATCAGCAGGAATTCACATCGCTGCTAAATAAGCTGGAAAAGACAATCGTGAAGGACATTCCATTATCTAGTCATGATATTCTAAGGAACGAAAGGTTAAGTATCTGTAAAAATACTGTTCTTGATCTACTGGCTTCTATGGAATCAGATTCTCCTTTTTATTTCAATTATAACATGTTGCTAAATCTAAGTGCGTTAACCAGTTTACGCGTAAAGTTAATGGAGCAGATTGAAGAATTTGGAATACTACTCAAACAAAGAGATGTTGATAACGAGACAATTGATAGTTTTCAGCTTGTTTTTCGGCAGCTGCTACACCCAAGAAAAACCTTTTCTTACCAGCAGTCAGCTTATATAGAAGATTTTTTCAATCAGGTTAACGAATGGTGCGATGCAACTGATAGACAAATTGAAACACTCGATCTCTTGCTGGTCATCGTGTCACTAAGTTTTAATCACCCCGCGTTCTACCATTTTTGCTGCCGGCATTTTACCGAAGCACTTGAAGAGTGTGATAATATAAATGGTCAGCGCCAGATGTTAAGTTTTTTAAAGAAAACATTTAAACAGGTGTTTCAGCTTTCTTCCTCACCCTCCGACGTGAATTTGCCGATTATAGAAGAGGCTATTCAAAGGTACCTGGATGCTGAACTTAATTATTTACATGCTCTTGAACTGAACGCTGAAGACCTCAGCGCTGGAGGATTACTGGAAAAAAATTTCCAGGTGAACTTTACCGTCCGCCAGCTGGCCATTTTTATCCAGCTTCAGGTGGAAGCTAATATTATATTTTCGAAAAGTCCGAAAACACTTCATCAATACGTGGCCAAGCACTACAGCACTGTGGAAACAGAGAAAATTTCAGAGAAGAGTTTTAAAAATGCTTATTATAAAGCCAGAGATAGTGATATGGAGAAAGTTATCGAAAAGATTGTAACCATGCTGGCGCTGGCACAAGACAAATGCTAGCCAAGTAAATAAATCAGTTCTTTCCTTTGAAGAAAGTCTACAAATTCAAAATACCAGCGTTCTGAATAGTTTTCCTTTGTATGCATTTGTGGAAGATTATCTGTTAAAATATCCTGTAAAGTAAAGTAGCCCATTACCTGGCTTCGAAGTTTAAATTCCTCGCTCAAAGGCAATTCAACAATAGGAAGGTTTAAAAGAAAAAGATTTGATTCGACAGAATGATCCATAAAAAACGTGGGTTAACCCGCTATCCGTTTTAGAGGCACCGCGAAGAGCCTTAGACACAAGATAAACAGGCACCCACGCATAGCGTAGGCAACCATCTATTTTTCCCTGTGTCTTCTGAAAATTTCGCGGTTTTCTAAAACAGTAAAATAGCTATTGCTTACGTGAAGCCAGTTCTGACTTATGTAAAGCGAAATTTTAACTTAAAAAACAAAATGAAAAATTGGTTAAAAATCTATCAGTGGCATATTATTTCATGGTCTACTTTTATTCTTTATGAATATTTTTTAGTTGCATTAATCCTGAATATAAAAGGACCACTACTGGTGTATTGCATGCACTACATCATCAACATTTCCTTATTCTATATTCACTCAGACCTGATTCTGAAAAAGACTCTAGCAGGCAGCAAACCGAGGTACTTCACATTAATAGCACTTGTTATAGTAGAAATTTTCGGTTTTAGTATCATAGCATACGTTGCAGACCAATTGATTTTAACTTCAACCATACCTTTTAATCTAAAAAACGTAATAATAGACTGGAAATTTATATTCGGAGCGTTATGGAGGGGCATATATTTTATCCTGTTTGGAACTGCCTATTACTTTGTAAAGCGTTACATCCAGCAAAAACAATTTACCTCAGCATTGGAAAAAGAAGCCATCAAAAAGGAGCTGGAAGAAAAACAGGTTGCGATAGAGCTGGCAGATGCCAAAAACTCTTATTTAAAAGCACAAATTAACCCACACTTTTTATTCAACACCCTCACCTATATTTATAACAGTACTCATAAATCAGAACCAAGGGCTGCCGAGGCAGTGAGGTACCTTTCCAAATTAATGAGGTATGCCCTGGAGTGCGAACATGGTCCAGACATTATGAACCTCGAAGCAGAAATATTACAGGTAGAAAACTTACTCCAGCTAAGCAGAATCAAACAGCCGGACTTATACATTGATTTCCATTATGACGAAGGAATTGAAGAAATAAAAATCATTCCGCTCGTCTTATTAAGCCTTACCGAAAACATGGTCAAACACGGGAACCTCAGCGTTTCTACTGATCCTGGTAAAATTGATCTCTATTTAAATAACGGAGTGTTTACCATCATAACACGTAATTTGGTGAATACAGGCCTAAATGATACCGGATTTCATACGGGCTTAAATAATATTAAACAGAGATTACTGCATACCTATGGCACCAACGCCAGTATTACTTATGGGCAAAAAGACCAATACTTTCAGGTACTGATTGAAATACATATGCAATAACCAGATGTAAGCGAAGCAGACAAGCTATGACTCATTTAAATCTTCTGATCAAGATAGCAGCTTATGATCACAGACGAGCTATGAAAAATGGCGTTCAGGCTGGAATTTTTAATTTCACTTGACCACATTACCACTATCAATCAATTCAACTTTTTTACCCATTTTCTTTTGGATCACCTCAAAATGAAGCAATTCATCCGGGCTTACCAGGGAAATGGCTTCGCCTGCAGTGCCGGCGCGGCCCGTTCTACCAATCCGGTGGATGTAATCTTTGGGCGATCTGGGCAATTCATAATTGATGACGAAAGGAAGTTCATTAATGTCTATTCCCCTGCCCATTAAATCTGTGGCAACCAAAATCCGGAGTTTACCAGATTTAAAAAGGTGTAAGGTTTCGGTTCTGGCTCCCTGGCTTTTTTTGCTGTGGATGGCTTTTGCATCGAAATTATTCTTACGCAGTTTATTGACCACGGCATCTGCTGTATGTACGGAGGAAGCAAAGATGAGCACCTGTTTCATTTCGTGCTGATGGATTAAATGCCGGAGAAAAGGGCCTTTTTTATCTTCAGAAACAATGTAGGCCACCTGTTTAATCAGCTCGAGTGATGCCTCTTCACTTTCAATCACGATGACTTCGGGTTCTTGCAACAACACCTGCTGAATCAGCTTGAGATCGGCATTTAGTGTAGCAGACAACAAAATATTCTGGCGTTTAACCGGCAAGAGGGAAACAATCCGGTCTACCTCTGCTTTAAAGCCCAGATTGAGCATTTTATCTGCTTCATCGAGCACTAAAGTTTCGATACTACTCAGGTGCACGGCATTCGAATCTACCAGATCCAATAATCTCCCCGGGGTAGCCACCAGTACATTTACATTTTGAAGTCCGGTCATTTGCGGATTAATCGAAACCCCTCCAAAAACAGCGATCGTTTTCACCGGCACAGCAAGGCCTTTGCTAAAAGCCTGGAAAACAGCTCTCACCTGCTCAGCCAGTTCGCGGGTAGGCACTAAAACCAATACGTTCACATGCCGGTTTTTCAGGTCGGCTGCTTTTTGCAGGTTCATGAGGAGCGGCAATACATAACTGGCCGTTTTACCAGAACCTGTTTTGGCAATGCCCAATACATCCCTCCGGTTTAAGATGGCCGGAATGGCTTTTTCCTGAATGGGTGTGGGTGAAGCAAAGTGTTGAGCGGATAATAACGTTAATAAATCTGGCGATAAACCCAGCGTGGCGAATGACATAGTATTGATTTTGGCTAAAAATAAGCAAAATTCGGCATTTCGGGATTTACCTGCACCATTTCGGTGAGAATTTATCAGCAAGTAATGCCTTAACACATGTTTTGCACAAATGCGCGCAGGGTGTTCAGGTTGGCATGTGCAGTGCCCATGGTATTATTAAAATAGACAAATACCTTTTTCCCTTCTGCAAGCCACTCGGCAAGATAGCCGGCATATTCATACAATACATCATCCTCGTAACTGCCCCGGTAATTGCCGCCGGGGCCATGGAAACGCAGGTAAATAAAATCGGGATGTGATGCCTTAAGCGGTGAATTGGCAGGTTTTTTATCATGGATCACCATCCCCAGGTTATACTCGTCCAGCAGTTCATATACCTCATCTACATAAAGAGAAAGGTGCCTGAACTCCAAAGCGATGTTCCATTTCTGCTCCGGATCATTTTCGCGGAGCACAGCCATTAAATACCGGAGTTGGGTAAAATGTGCGATCCTGACGCTTGGCGGAAACTGAACCAAAAGGCAGGCCTTTTTATCCTGAACATTGGAGATGACTTCGAAGAACCTGGACACCAGTTTCTCATCAAAAGCGAGATCTTTAAGATGGGTAATTTCTTTAAAAAGCTTGAAAGTAAACCGGAAACCATCTGGCACATCTGCTGCCCATTTTTTAATGGTAGACGAAAGCGGGACCTTATAAAAACTGCTGTTAATTTCAATGGTATCCATCAGCGAGGCATAATAGCATAACCTCGATTTATCCTGAAAGGCTTCCGGATAATGAAGTTTATTGGGAACAGGTAACAACAGCCCGCTTGTACCGGAATAATAGTGGTTAAATACAGCATCCATATGAGCAGATAACAGTAAAAAGAGCCGATTTGTTGGCAGGAAATGAGGGACTTTACTGAGCGGAGGGACAAAGAATGCCCGAAATGAGTAGTTTGAGATTTCTAATGACCTTGCTGGATAACCAGATTTGGAGTGCTATATTCGCATTTTATTGCAATGAACATGAAATTATTGTCGACATTTTTCTTCCTGCTTTCTTTTGTGGTTGCCCGGGGGCAGCTAATCGTTAATCCCGCTCCGGACAAGAACTTTATTCTTGGAAAAACAGAAGTAATTCATTCTGCTATTTTATCGGAAGACCGGACCTTAAATATTTACCTGCCCGGGGGTTATGACCCTAAATTAAAATACCCGGTAATCTATTTGCTGGATGGATCGGCAGATGAAGATTTTATCCATGTTGCCGGCATTGTACAGTTTAATACTTTCCCATGGGTAGACCGGATGCCAAAATCAATCCTGGTTGGCATCGCCAATACGAACCGAAAGTATAATTTTACTTCGCAAAGCGATCGCAGCAGTGATTTAAAGTTAATCCCCAAAAATGGCGGATCTGCACCGTTTATTTCGTTTATAGAAAAAGAGCTTCAGCCCTATATCGACGAGAAATTTGGAGGCAAAAAAGACAATACCATTATCGGCCAATCATTAGGTGGCTTGCTGGCTACGGAGATTTTATTTACCAAACCGCAGTTGTTTAGCAAATACATTATTATCAGTCCGAGTTTATGGTGGCGCGACGGTTATCTTTTGCGGGAAACGCCAGCCATGCTAAACAGCAAGTACCACAATCCTACCCATGTATATATTGGCGTGGGCAAGGAAGGATCTATAGATGGGTCTAAAAACCACATCATGGAAAAAGATGCCCGGCTATTGGCGAAGAAATTAAAAAATGGCGCATCTCAAACGCTCAATGTTTTCTTTAATTACTTACCGGATGAAGATCATGCTACGGTTACCCACCAGGCGGTTTTCAATGCTTTCAGAACACTTTACCCTAAAAAATTAGGCCAGCCGTAAAGTGAGCTGCAGCATCAGTTAAGGAACATTAAGGCATTTCAGGCTCATTGGCTTAAGGGGTGAATAAGCAGGTGACAAATTTTAAGATTAAAAATTCTACTCCTCTTTGCGCAGCGCTTTTCATTCTTTGTTGTCAGCATGACAAAGCCTAATCCAGCTCCTGTAATTAAGTTTACCATTACCAAAACTTTTGCTTACTAATTTAGTTATCAGACTTAAATAATACCCTTATCATTTTGTTAAATACCTTACAAAACCAATCAATACAGACCAACGCGATGAGTAATCTTACCCAAAATTCTGCCTATAAATACGTTCTCGATCCGGATTTAACAAGCATAGACTGGCCACGCGTTCTGGAGTTATTTCAGTTAGTGAACTGGAAGCACCGGGTTGCAGCTGAAATAGAAAATGCCTTTAAATTAAGCACCAATATTATCTTTATTTATCACGAAGGGGAAATTATTGCTTTTGGCCGTACCATAGGCGATGGCCGGTATTACGCCATGCTGGCCGACATTGTAGTAGACCCTGCCCATCAGGGCAAAGGCTTAGGCAAATATCTGGTAACGGCTTTAAATAATCTGCTGGAAAATTATCATTTTGTTAACCTCAGTGCCGCGCCCGGCGCAGACGATTTTTATAAGGGGCTTGGCTGGAAAAAACAAACCACAGCGTTTATCTGGCCACAGGGGCCAAAGCAATTGCGTCAGCATTGCGAAAAAGAAGAATGATAATTAAACAAATTTTATAGCTGCATTGGTTTGGAAAAGCTACCTAATTAATTGCATCGCCTTGTGATCTTAGCCATAATGTTTAAATTCGCAGCCTGAATGGCGCATTGCGATCAAAATGCCCTGTAAGGTGACCTTATAACAAGAAGAAAACACAATGGAGGAAAACGACTTTGTTTCCATCTGGCTGGAGGAAACGGGAAATCCGGCTATAGAAGAATTAACACAACGGAACCAGCACCTTGCAGGTGAGGCTGCTGCCACTTTAGCCGCAAGGAAGATGGATTTGAATGCGCTGGCGATTCCCTTAGATATTAATCCGGATGAGTTAAACCGGTGGATGGAAGGCAGACATGCTTTTAGTCTGAAAGTTTTAACAGCGATAGCGGCGTTAATTAAAAATTAATTGAAACGCTACAGGTTGTTGTGCTAACGAAATTCAGGTCAGATTTTCCATCACTGCAGCAAAGCCTAAATCTTTTAATTGCTGTTGTTGATAAATTAATTTAATGAGGATTAATATATCCGAATGTTTCGATATATTCGGCTGATTTATAGCGAATATGGTTACAGCAGAAAAGGTTTATTATTATTTCAGACAGAAATTCATCAGAAAGTTTTTATACCGGTTTGGTATCGGGAGTCCTGTAGGCAAAAATGTTTGGGAAGAACAGTTCAAAAACGGGGCATGGGATTATCTTTATTCGGATACGGAAGCGCTGCACTATAAAAGTATTGTGAAATTTTACAACCAGTATGGCGGTGGCAGCGTGCTGGATGCCGGTTGCGGTCAGGGTGTTTTATTTCACTATCTTAAACCTTACATTAAAGGCCCTGAAAGTTATCTTGGCTTTGATATTGCAGAAAATGCAGTGGCAGAAGCCAGGGAAAGATTCCCGCCATATCGCTTTGTGCAGGCAGATTTTAACATTTCTACGCCGGATGAAAAGTTCGATATGATCATCTTTAATGAGTGCATTTACTATTTTAACCGATTAATTGAACAACTGGATTCATGTTTTGCCAAAAATTTAAATCCTGGTGGCCATGTAATCATATCCATGTTCTATTACGCCGAACATGCACAACTATGGAAAAGATTAGAAAATCACTACACTTTTATGGAATGGGAAGAAGTGCAAAACGAAAAGGGCCAGAAATGGCGCATCTGTATTTTTAAGCCATAGCCGAACCGATAAAAGCAGGTCTTTGTTATAAGCTGAATTTAATTACAGACTCTAGTGCAATACTATAATTTATCCTTATGGGTCTCCGCATTTCTAAATGCGGAAGCTTTTGCCTGTGAACAAAATAAACTTCACAGGCAACGATTATACCTAGGTATTCATCTTCAAAATTTAAAATTGGCGCAGGTCAGCAGCGCCCGCTGGACGAGGATCTGAAAAAACAGATCTTTCTATGCTTTTTAGAAGCTGCTTAAAAATTATAATTTATCAAATACGAAAGTTCGCAAGTTTTTGATGGCAGTACCGTAAAACTTTCGAAGTTTTTCCCCCAACAAAGGCCACCAAAACTTCTCAAGTTGATGCTACTATCAGGGCAATGATGAAGGCCGTACATACAGGTTAATATCTTGCGGCAATCGGCTAAAAAAGATTTATCGAAAAATCCGGGTTCTTGCTAACTTTATCGGTATCCATCAGTAATGTGGTTTGCCTGAATTTTAATTCACAGCAAAACAGATGAAAAGCTTTTTGCTCCGGGCAATGAGCGCATCGGTTGAGGCGTGATTTTTTATTTCGCATGCTTTGGTGGCCTGCTTTAAATGGGCAGCAAACAAATACATTGATTAAGAAGATTTAACTATGAAAATATATTACCAGTCCTTACACCTTCTCTTACTTTTTATTGCTTTGATTGGCGGCATGAATACCGTTAAGGCCCAAAATGGCGACCAGATTTTAGATGGCATCGGAGAAACCGGATTAAGTGCACGGTACCTGTTTAATGGCGATGTGAGGGATTGGTCTAGAAATAATTTTCATGGAAAGCTTCCCGGTACAGCTGAATTTATTAACGATAGCCGGTTTGGCAAAGTACTATCGCTAACGGGAGGTGAGTCATCCTTCCTCACCATCCCTTCTGGCGTATTAACAGATTTAGAATCCATCAGCATTACCGGATGGATTTACCTGCGTTCGAAACAAAACGGCCAGATGCTGTTCGACTTTGGCAAAGATGCAACCAATCATTTTTTTTCTGCGCCAGCGGGTACCAAAGAAAAAGCAGGTTACCAGGCTGCTGTGGTAACAGCTACAAAAACCTATACCGCCTTTTCTCCGGCACCTGCGCTGAATAAATGGGTGCTTTTTACCATTGTGGTGGATGTACCTTCGAAAACTATTGTTACCTATTTAGATGGCAAACCTGTAGCAGAAAGCAAAAATAGTCCTGTGGTGCTTGCGGAGATTTTCAATCAGTCTGCCGGAGGGAAAAACACCCTTTATATTGGGAAATCACTATCGACCGGTAACGCCAATTTAAATGCCTTAATCCACGATTTAAGGATTTACCGCGTTCCGCTGAGCAGAAACCAGGTAGCCGGAATTTACCGCAATGCACAAAGCGGATTGCAGGCAACTGCAGTTAATACCACGGAAAAGAAAGAAGACGATTTGCCGGGATTTTCGCCGGCAACCGCACAGCTTTACAATGCTTACCTGACACAGGTAGCAGATGTAGAAGTAACCACCCATGTGGGCGATTTGCCCAGATTGCCGGGCCATGTAGCAGGAACATACCGCAATCAGTTAAAAGGACCGGAAGTAAAGGTAATCTGGCCTGCCGCGACAGACAATTCAACTGTTCTAAAACCCGGAAAAATGACAATTACGGGGCGCGTTGCCGGAACAAATTTCCAGCCGAAAGCTTTTGTAACCGTAAAGCCTGCTGAAAAAACCAACACGCCTGCCCTAAAATTAGAAACGTTCCATTTAGATCAGTTGACTTTAAATACGAACGTGCAGGGCCATGATAGCAAGTTTATCGAAAACCGCGATAAGTTCATTAAAACCCTCGCTAAAACAGATCCGAACTCCTTTTTATATATGTTTCGCCATGCTTTCGGCCAGCAGCAGCCGGAAGGTGCTAAACCCCTGGGCGTTTGGGATAGTGAAGATACCAAACTACGGGGCCATGCAACCGGCCATTACCTTTCTGCCATTGCCCAGGCTTATGCCGGTACAGGCTACAACCGGGAATTGCATGAAAATTTCTCCAAAAAAATGGAGTACATGATTAATTCATTATATATATTATCAAAATTATCAGGAAAACCTAAAAAGCCAGGTGATAAATATATAGCAGACCCTACAGCAGTGCCGGTTGGCCCTGGTAAAACGGCCTTTGATTCAGATCTGAGTGAAGCAGGCATCCGAAATGATTACTGGAACTGGGGAACGGGTTTCATCAGTGCCTACCCACCTGATCAATTTATTATGCTGGAAAACGGAGCCAAATACGGGGGGCAGAAAAATCAGGTTTGGGCGCCATATTATACCTTACATAAAATTTTGGCTGGCTTACTGGATGTTTATGAAGTGAGCGGGAACAAAAAAGCACTTGAAATTGCCACCAACATGAGCGACTGGGTTTATGCCCGGTTAAACAAGCTGCCACAGGAAACGCTGATTAAAATGTGGAATACCTACATTGCGGGTGAATTTGGCGGAATGAATGAATCCCTGGCGCGTTTATACCGCATCACCGGAAATCCAGATCACCTGAAAACTGCGCGGTTATTTGATAACATTAAAGTTTTTTACGGCGATCCGGCGCATTCGCATGGACTGGCAAAAAACGTCGATCTTTTCCGTGGATTACATGCCAATCAACATATCCCTCAAATTGTAGGAAGCATAGAAATGTACCGTGTTTCAAACGATCCTGCTTATTATAAAGTGGCGGATAATTTCTGGCACAAAATGGTAGATGATTATATGTACAGCATTGGTGGCGTTGCCGGAGCGCGAAACCCGGCAAATGCAGAATGTTTTATTGCTCAACCATCAACACTTTATGAAAATGGTTTTTCTGAAGGCGGACAAAACGAAACCTGTGCCACTTACAATATGTTAAAATTAACGGGTGATTTGTTTCTATTTGACCAGCGGGCAGAGCTGATGGATTACTACGAACGTGGGCTGTACAATCATATCCTCGCCTCTGTTGCCGAAGATAGTCCGGCGAATACCTACCATGTTCCACTCAGACCAGGCTCGAGCAAACAATTCAGTAATGCCGATATGACGGGCTTTACCTGCTGCAATGGTACGGCTATAGAGAGTAGCACGAAACTGCAAAACTCGATTTATTTTAAAAGCAAAGATAACCAGGCACTTTACGTAAATCTGTTTATCCCATCCACTTTAACATGGACTGAACGCCAGATTGTGGTAGAACAGACCACCAATTTCCCTAATGAAGACCAAACCCAATTACTGATTAAAGGAAACGGAAAATTTGACCTGAATGTGCGTGTTCCGGGCTGGGCGACCAAAGGATTTTTCGTGAAAATTAACGGCAAATTGCAAAAGATTCGGGCAACACCCGGTACTTACCTTACCATCAACCGCAGCTGGAAAGATGGTGATGTGGTTAGCTTACAAATGCCTTTCCAGTTTCACCTGGATCCGGTAATGGATCAGCAAAATATTGCCAGCCTTTTTTATGGCCCGATATTACTGGCTGCACAAGAGCCTGAAGCGCGAAAAGACTGGCGGAAAGTGGTTTTAGATGCCGGTGATTTAAGCAAATCCATTCAGGGTGATCCAAAATCACTGCAGTTTACCATTGGAGATGTCGTTTTTAAACCATTTTACGAAACCTATGGCCGCCATTCTGTATACCTCGATGTGACCTTGAAGTAAATTTCCCTAACTGAACATCACAATTAAAACTATTCATTTGCGCAGAAGCCGGGGCATTATATCAATGCTCGGGCTTCTTTCTATTAAATTGCTTACGTACAAGGCTAACAGGAAAGATATGATCGCGCTGACGGAGGTTCCTGATGTATGATTGCATCAATAAAACCAGCATCCTTCTTTTAAGCTACGTGATCCATTCACATGATTTTCGAAAATCAAAATGGATTGAAACTACTTCGCTCCGTAAATAATCTACCACACTGATCGCTACTAACAGAAATGAACAATTAATACATTCTGTTCATTTTCTATTCATTCAATTTAGCTAAAATCTGCACGTGATTCATCCTTCGTTTATGGGGGTATGAACAAACTATTCATGCTGATACTAATAATGGTATCGATCCAGTCATTCGGCCAAACCGGTTGTCGTCGTATTAGCGATGGCGTACTTTTTCAGAACCAGATTTTCTTAAGTCAAGACTATAATGCCAATCAACCATTTAATGGCGATGTATCTAAGTTTTGTTTGCCATTTGGCAATGCCGGAACTTCATGCCGGATCAGGATTCCAGGCACAACCACGAGCTATCAAGGCACTTACGGATCTTATAGTGCGATTAATTGCGGTCTCGATCACTACGCGATGGGCGCGATGCTGATCAGTGGAATCTTTGTGATGAAGAAAATCAGACGGAAAAGCATTTTGTCTCACAAATCAGTTTAAAGGTTTTGCAATTCTGTTATGCCAATACATCAGCTATTTGATCTGTTATTAAAGAAACAGATCTTGTATAACCACGCCGTTCTGCTTGCGGTAGAATTAGGTAAGCAATCCATTTGGTTAGGTGTATGGGAGCAAAATCACCGTGCAATCAGGTTCTATAAAAAGAACGGGTTTGTGGAATTCGACAGGCATATCTTCCGTTTAGGGGGAAGATGCACAAACCGACCTGATGCAGAGGAAACAGTTGACGCAGCCGGAGCATGGTAAACAAATCCCGGCATCACCGGGCCGATGACCAAACCATCATGAAGTTCGGATTGTTAATGAGATGCATGATGAAACAGCGCAAACCTTCCTATCTTAATTTTGACAAAAACCACTATCCATGGAAACCGGATATTAATTATCGCGAACATCCTGAAAATTACCGCGTTGGAAAAGGGGAACAAGGTGTTCTGATTTGTGAACCCTATAAATCGGAGATTGGAAAGCTCTGGCGCTTTAAAACGCCAGACATTGCCACACACAGCAGTGAAGAAATTTTCAAATGTTTTGTACAATACCTGAGCATAAATGATTTTGTAGGTGCCGATATGGCCCGGAAATTTCTGCAAATGGGTTATACCCGCGCAAGAAGATATGCCAATTATAAAGGCGGCAAAAAATACGACAAAGATCATAACTATGCGGAATTGGCCCGCGGCACCGGCGAAGAAGAGAAAGCAGTGGCAGCCGCTATATTTTACAAACAATGGAAGTTAGCCGAAGCTGATCAGCAGTACAAACAGATGAAAGCTGAATGGAAAAAACGATACGGCTAGATTATCCGGATGGAGTGAGCGGTCGCAACTGGGATTATTAATCATTAAAGCTACTAAGCTTGTGCAGCTAAGCCTCCAAAGGCTTCATTTCCCGGTGTTGGGCAACGATCACTTCGCGGTGCTTTACGCCCCATTTATTCATTGCGGTAATCACTTCATCGAGGGTTTCGCTATACGCTGTAGCACTATACTCCACTGTAACAGGCCGGGTGTCGCAAACTTTTCTGGTTACTAAATGATTCTGCTCCAGTTCGCGCAGTTCTTTCGATAAAATGCGGGGCGATATGCCAATTTCACGAGACAACTCCCTGAACTGCCTTTTTCCATTAATCAGTACGGAAAGAATCACCAGTTTCCATTTTCCGTTTACAACGGCAAGCGTATCCTGTATCGCGAGGTTTGCCCCCTTACATTCATTATCATTTAAGCTCTTATGATATCCCATAGGTAACCGGTATCCTTTATGTAATCCGTTACAAAGCTAGCAAACGTTCGTCTATGTTTGTATAAATAATTTATATCAACATGTCATCAAAAACTAGAAACATTACCGGCTGGGTACTTACCGGTTTACTGGCAGCCGTTTTCATCTTCAGTGCAGCCATGAAATTGTCGGGCAGTAAAGAAGCAATCGAAGGCGCTGCCGCAATTGGAATCTCCCCTTCCAACTATAAAATAATTGCCGGGGTGGAGATTCTGGCGATTCTGCTTTTTATCATCCCAAGAACCGGTGTACTCGGAACCCTGCTTCTGGCAGCCTATCTTGGTGGTGCAATTGCTACACATCTTGAACATCAGCAATCTGCACTGGCTCCGGTTATTATTCAAAGCTTTCTGTGGATTACAGCCTGCATCCGTTTCCCGGAAATTTATGAGCGAATTGCCGGAATGAACATTAACCGTTAGATTAATCATGGAAATAGGCATTGACAGTTTTGCTTCTACAGTTGCGGCATCCGAAGCAGGTACACCTGTACCAGCAGTAGAAGCCATGGATAACCTTTTGGCCAGAATTGAATACGCAGATCAAGCCGGACTGGATGTGTTTGGTATTGGCGAACACCACCGAAAAGAATTTCTGGACGCAGCACCAGCGGTAATTTTAGCGGCTGCCGCAGCCAGAACAAAGCATATTCGCCTCACGAGTGCGGTTACCGTATTAAGCGCAGCAGATCCGGTCCGGGTGTTCCAGAATTTTGCTACACTCGATCTCATTTCCAAAGGAAGAACCGAAATGGTTGTCGGCCGTGGCTCTTTTGTGGATGCTTATCCCCTCTTTGGATATGACCTGAAAGATTACGATGCGCTTTTTATCGAAAAACTGCAGCTGCTCATGGAGATTAATACCAGTGAGGTAGTGAACTGGAGTGGTAAGTTCCGACCACCATTAGTGAATCAGGCCATTTATCCGCGACCGTTGCAGCAAGAGCTACCGATCTGGCTGGGTGTTGGCGGAACACCAGAGTCGTTTATCCGCGCAGGTAAACTGGGCCTGCCCCTGATGGTGGCTATTATTGGCGGAGAAACCCATCGTTTCAGGCCCTTAATCGACCTTTATCGCGAAGCTGGCCTGCGGGCCGGCCACCCTGAGGACCACTTAAAAGTAGGATTACATTCGCTTGGTTATGTGGCGAATACAACCCAACAGGCCGTTGAAGAATATTATCCGGGGTATGTATACACCATGACAAAGTTTGGCAAAGAGCGGGGCTGGCCGCCGGTAACACGTTCGCACTTTGATGCCCAAACCGGACCGAAAGGTGCAATATTAATTGGAAGTGCGGAGCAGGTAGCAGAAAAGATTCTTTGCCATAGCGAGGCCTTGGGTGGCATTAGCCGGTTAACTTTTCAGATGGATAATGCCGGCCTCTCCGAACGCCAGTTATTAAGGGCTATTGAACTGATCGGCGAAAAAATTAGGCCTGTAATAAAATAAGATTGATTAGTTTGAACCACGGCAATAATTATTAGCGATGGTGCCAATATCACCAAAACATGGCTTTAGGCTATTGGTTACAGAGAATATGTTTGAATATTTCGGATCCGGGTAGCAATTTAATAGAAGTGATCAAAAAAATAAATGAAAAAAAATAATTAGCACACAATAAAAGGCTGCAAACTGCGTCTTATTATGGAGAGCGTTAATTTAGATTAAACGGGGATCGTCCACTGGATGATTCCCGTTTTTCATTTAAGACCAATTTCTTTTGCTGGAAGCAAAGTTCTGCATCACACCCACCTGCTCTGCATCTATCACTAATAAATGCACCGCGCAATTTATGTATCCAACAAGGTGGAAAGCTTTTAGAAAAGCTATCGAATATCCCTTTAATGATTATCCGGATACCCTAAGGGGCTAAACACCAAAATAGGTAACCAGGTATTCATCTGACTCCTGTAATTTAACGCTATACAACCCAAAATCTTCATAAAAATTAACGATAGGCTGAAGTAGATTGAAGATTGCAATGCAGAGCTGATCTGTTGTGGGAATTTTTCCCTTCATAAAATCTACATTGATGCTAAGATTTTTATGGTCTACTTTTGCAATAATTTCATTCTCCAGGATCTCATTCAAAGTCTTCGGAAAAGGTAAATATTCATTCTCAGCTGTAAGCTTTTTACTAAAGGTGACCCAGAGCGTATAATTGTTTCCATGATAATTAGCATTAACAGCCTTGCCGAATACCTTAAGGTTTTGATCTGATGTCCAATCTTCGCGATAAAATCGCCTCGCAGCATTAAAACGCGCACTTCTGGTGATATAAATTTCCATGGGATAATTTTAAACTGCCTGTAGCGGGCAACCTCAACCAATAAAAAATGCCGCATCCAGGCGGCATTTTTATTATAATAGCGATTACGCTTGAACCAGGACTTCCTGCCGCATTTCCTGCGCAGCAGCAACCATTTCGATCAATGCTTTTTTGGTTTCATCCCAATGGCGTGTTTTTAATCCGCAGTCTGGATTTACCCAGAGCTGATCTGCAGGAACCACGGCTTTGGCCTTTTCTAAAAGCTGTACCATTTCTGTTCTTGATGGCACTCTCGGAGAATGGATATCGTAAACACCCGGACCGATTTCATTAGGGTATTTAAAATCTGCAAAAGCATCTAATAATGCCATCTGAGAACGTGAACACTCAATAGTAATGACATCAGCATCCATATCTGCAATATTTTGAATGATATCATTAAATTCTGAATAACACATGTGCGTATGGATCTGCGTTTCATCTTTTACGCCACTCGCAGAAATTTTAAAGGCATTTACCGCCCATTTTAAATATTGCTGCCAGTCTTTTCTTCTTAAAGGCAAACCCTCGCGAATGGCCGGCTCATCAATTTGAATGACTTTGATGCCTGCCTTTTCCAGATCGACCACTTCATCACGAATGGCAAAAGCAATCTGATTACAAGTAACCGAACGCGGCTGATCATTCCGCACAAACGACCACTGCAAAATGGTAACCGGTCCAGTTAACATACCCTTTACGAGGTTTTTGGTGAGGGATTGCGCATATTGCGTCCAGTAAACCGTCATGGGTTTCGGACGATCTACGTCACCATAAATAATTGGCGGTTTAACGCAACGGCTTCCATAACTTTGTACCCAACCGTTTTTAGTGAAAGTGAATCCATTCAGCTGCTCCCCAAAGTATTCAACCATATCATTTCGTTCAAATTCGCCATGCACTAAAACATCTATCCCAATTTGTTCCTGCCAGTGAATGGCTTCTTCCGTTTCTTTTTTTAACAATGCATCGTACTCAGCGGATGTAATCTCCCCCTTTTTGTACTTTGATCTCCAGCTTCTTACTTCTGCTGTCTGTGGGAATGAACCGATAGTAGTAGTTGGAAAAAGTGGCAAGTTCAGAATATCCTGCTGTGCTTTTTTCCTGGAAGCGAAAACATTTAAGCGCTGCGAATCTGCCGGTGTGATTGCACCTACCCTTTGCTTAATTTGTTCATTATGGATGAGTTTAGAAGTTTTTCTACTTTCGATTGCTAATTTATTTTGTGCCAGTTTAGCCAGCACCTCTTCAACAGGATTTTCGGTTGCCAATGCTTTTAAAGTGACTACCTCCTCCACTTTCTGTTTTGCAAAAGCCAGCCACTGTTTAATTTCAGGAGTTAACGTTTTTTCGTTTGTTTCCAGGTCCAGGTCGCAGGGTGAATGCAGTAAAGAGCAAGATGGTGCGATTAATACACGGTCTTTTCCCAGTTTTTCAACCGCTTTATCAATGGTAACCAAAGATTGCTCAAAATCGTTTTTCCAGATATTTCTGCCATCCACAACACCAAGTGATAGCGTCATTTCTGCAGGTATTGCGCTTAAAACCTCATCTAACTGCTCCGGACAACGTACTAAATCGATATGTAAGGCCTTTACCGGCAAGGAAACAGCCAATGCCAAATTATCTTTCAATCCTTCAAAATAGGTAGCAACCAATACTTTTAACTGAGGGAAATGTTTTTTAATTTCAGCATAAACATATTGGTACGCTTTTTTAGCTTTTTCATCAATATCAAGCGCTAAGAAAGGCTCATCAAACTGTACCCATTCGGCACCCTGTTCTTTCAATTCTGCAAGGACCTGCAAATAAACAGGCAATAGTTTTTTGATCAGATCCAATTTATCAAAACCAGCTTCTTTTTCTTTTCCCAATAACAGGTAAGAAACCGGACCAATAATTACGGGTTTGGTAATAATTCCGATTTGCTTTGCACTAATAAATTCATTAACAATTTTACCCGAAAACAAACTGAATTCCTGATCTTTATAAAATTCGGGAACGATATAGTGGTAATTGGTATCCAGCCATTTGGTCATCTCCATGGCCGTAATATCAAGTCCGTCTTTTTGATAACCTCTGGCCATTGCGAAATAAAGGTCGAGCTCATTGTTGCTTTTTGTAAGAACAACCTTATTGTAGCGTTTTGGAATTGCGCCTACCGTTAACGACATATCCAGAATCTGATCATAATAAGAGAAATCGTTTGATGGAATCAAATCTATTCCGGCCTTCTGCTGCAATTTCCAGTTTTGCTCAGAAATGCTTCTTCCTTTACTTAACAATTCTGCTAAAGTGATTTTTCCAGCCCAATATTGCTCACTGGCTTTTTTAAGTTCTCGGTTGCTACCAATTCGCGGATAGCCCAGGTTGTGTGTTTGCATTTTCAACTTTTTAAATGGTTAATAATCATTGTAAAAAGTCCTTTAAGTTTTCAGGATGCTTTGCGGAATGGATATAGCAGGAAAGACAAAACAATCAGGCACCACAAACCAAAAGCCGTGTGTGCTCAAAAAATGTATTTATCAGACTTCTAGCTTCAAATCGCGAAAGCAACGTCAATCGAAATAGGCAGGTATCCTGGCTTGTAACAGTTTTTATCCTCCTTCCCGCGTAAGCAGTGGACCTATTTGATATAAAACCTTCATGTTACTTACAGTTGCGCGACAGCCCGTGATTCACACACGATTCCCTATTAATTCACCCTAAGTAAAACCTTTTCAATATCGAAATAAAAGAACTTTTGATTTTACAATCAGTTTTTAATTCTGATCAAAGATATACAGTTGGTTTTTAAAATCTTATTTAAATAAATAAATAGGAATAAAAATCCAAAAATAAGCTATAATATAGAATAGTATACTTTTTTGTTTGTATTTTAGTACGGTTAAAAGGAAATTATGCTATGGATGGGCTAGACGAAATCGATTTATTGCTTTTAAAAATTTTAAGTGATAACTCCAGTTATACCACAAAAGAACTTGCTGCTAAGGTAAATTTATCCACCTCACCTGTTTTCGAGCGGGTAAAAAGGTTGGAAAATAATGGTTATATTAAGAAATATATCGCCATTATAAATGCTGAGAAATTTAACAAAGGTTTTATTGTTTTTTGCAACATCAGGCTGAAGCAACACGACCGCAAAATTGGAAACCACTTTGTGAAAGACATCATGGAGATTGATGAAGTGGCGGAGTGTTACAATGTTTCCGGCGATTACGATTTCATTCTGAAAGTATATGCCAGAGATATGAAGCATTACCAGGATTTTGTTTTCAACAAGTTAGGTTCTGTTGAGAGTATTGGGAGCACGCACAGTACTTTTGTAATGGCCGAAATTAAAAACTCGCATAATATCAGCTTGTAGATAAGCTCAATTGTGGCATATTAAATTATTCCAAAGTGGGCTGTCTGCCATCTGGGTATCTATGCACCTGATCCGCAGTTAACTTAAGATAACTAATTTATGCTATCGGACTCAAACTTGGGAAATCTACACCCCATTCATTACAAAGTCTACGCACCTTTCTTCTGTAACTCGATTGTGGAGCCATCCAGTTCTTTTTATCAAGTTGCGGCAAGATGCGATGATCACTGTGGTTTGGTCGATTTTTACGCTCAGCGGCTTTTGTTTCAAATAACAGTAGACGTAATGGGTCTGCTACAGGACTTGCTTCGTTGTCTAAATCGAATATTGTACGGGATTCTTCACTATTAAAAGTTTCCTGCTTATATTTCAAGTCTGCCATTAAGGTACTTAATGGAACATCTCCAGTCAAATAATCAAGATCATAAATATCCTTAAAACTCGCGCGATTTGATGCCGCCATTAGTTTTAGCAAACCAATATCTCTGACTGATGCCAATCTCGCACCACTAATGAGTTCTGGTTCATCTAAAAAGTTCGCATTCTGTATAATTTCAACCTTAATGTTTAGTTCGCGCTTTTTCACCCAAAAGCGCATAAACATATACTGGTCACTTTCATCACATGGATAATCCAGTCGAGTTGCATTTCCTTTGAAGTAAGTCTGAATTTCGTTTTCTATTTTTTTGTAACCATTTTTCCCTATAATGCCAGAAAAGAAAGGGTCTATATCTATAGATTTTCTATGATTGTACCTGATGGCAAGGTTTGTCCCACCACCCAGCACTGCATTTTTAAGGCTTGAAAGACACTCGAGTTCGATAATGGTTTCAAGCAGCTCTGCAGAAACGGCTGCCATTAGTACCTGGAAAAGTGCTTGATGTGGTAACGTCGAGCCACCATTGTACAAACTTTATTACTAACCCGCTCCTTGGTGAATTTGAGTTCGTCCACTATTTCTGTACGTTTGTATAAACGCTCCAGGCGCAAGATATCCTCTGCAAATGTACTTTCGGTAGTGGCTTAAAGAGCCCTCGGAATAATCAAATCCTTATCCGCTACAACATCCAACTGAGACGGGTTTACGTCCAAGAAAAGTTCCTTTGGAAAAATATCCGCTATGTTATATACCGATTTCATTTATACAAATATATGCAATAGTGGAGTTGCTACATTTGACTAGAGGGATTTAGTCGTCAGATTAGAAAGAAACTTTTAAATTTGATTAAATGAGCAGACGAGTGTTTGATGAATCCTTCAGAAAGATGGCTATAGAGCTTTCTTACAGCAAAGGATCTGTAAAAGAAGTAGCTGATGAGTTAGGCATCAGCCAGACTCTTTTGAGTAAATGGAGACAACGTGGATCAGAGTCCGGTCAGGGAATGGTTGAATTGACCGAGGATCAGAAGCTAATTAAAAAGCTGCAAAAAGAGCTAAAAGATGCTCAAATGGAACGAGATATCTTAAAA
>JAZBLX010000007.1:0-178143 GCA_037033465.1 Bacteroidota bacterium
GAATACATAGAGGTTTGGTACAACAGAAAAAGAATCCATTCCTCATTAGGTTATTTGACTCCCTTAGAAGTTGAGAAAACGATAATAAACAGAAAGAGAGCCGCATAATTTGCATCCAAAAGGAATCTAAATTAATGCATCTCAAAAAAAATATCTGACGAAAAAAAATCTCTAGTATACTATTGCAATTCCATAATTTCTCCAATGACATGTTGAACATAAAATTCCGTTGCATGAAACTGACCAGGTCAATTTTGCCAGGTGCGTCAAAATTTCTTAGCACGCTATCAACTTCCGGATTAATCAGTCGTAGAATATTTATGGCCTCTGCTATTTTTAAAGAAGCTAGTTCGTCAGGAAACTCCCCATCCACATCAAAATAAGGTATTAATGAAGCCATACAGCTTTCTAGTAATGGATGATTACTGTAGGTAAATATTTTTTGTGTGGATTCAGACTTATTGTTTATCTCTATCTTTTCATAAAACTTTCTTAGCCGCTCAACCGATAAATGCATGACTACAGTTTTATGCGGAAGTCCATTTTTCGGATAATTAATAATCGTTGCCAACTGGTTTCTGGGAATAAGAAAAATATCCCCGGTCTTAAAGTTAAAGGTTGTGTCCCATTGGATAATTTTTGTTTCCCCTGAGATGAACCAGACCAGCATGTGGTCCTTAAACATTAGGTCAGACTTGAACAGTTTGTCTTCATAAGAAGAGAGTTTGATTTCTTTGGTTAAATACCTGGATATATGTTCCATTTTATAACGTAAATTTTCTTGGCTTCTATTAACTCAACCTGTAAAAAATCATGCTGCTGAAAGTTCAAATATAGTGATCTCGGGTGGCATCCCTATCTGCCCAGAATAACCGAAACCATGATTCACATACGACTGCTGATCACCTTTTTCGATAGAGGTCAACCTATTGTTTAAAGGCCAGTAGCGACGGAGAGTACTCTACAGTTTATTGTCATGTCTTTTTTTCTTTTAAGCCGCTGTCTTAATGGAATGCTGAGCATCATCTCGATCATGATGACAAGGGAAGAGCATGTGGAATGTTAAATAACCTCGAAGGTTATTCCTGTCATCTCTTCGCTGAGATCCCAAAGTCTTTTGGCATTGTTTTCGTCTACTGAATACAGCTGAACACCATTTGCTTCCATACCATTACCCTCTTCTATATTGCCACTTGCCAATTTTGCTACCTCCACATCCTGGCAGTACACACCGCCGATGCCATTTAGCACCGGACTTGTCGCACACCACACCGTAGTGGCGGCACCCTGGGGAATGATTTTCAGGTTTGCAAGAATTTCAGGGCGTATATTTCCACTTTCATCGGTAAATCCAAGCTGTTTGAATAGTTCGATATCCGCATCTCTTCCCAGTTCCGTACCTGCAATTTCGCCAGGATGTAACGAATAGGCTCTTACATTAAAAGCTTTAGCGCGATTATCAAATTCAACGGTAAACAGATTGCTGGCCGTTTTTGACTGTCCATAGGACACCAGGGTGTTGTATTCGGTATGTTCAAAGTTAGGGTCATCAAAATTGAAAGATCCCATATGGTGGGCAGATGAAGATACATTCACAACCCTGGCACCATTAGCTTTTTTTAGGGCCAGCCATAATCTTGCAACAAGCTGATACTGGCCCAGATAATTAGTGGCCAATTGTGATTCGATTCCACGACTATCTCTTTTTAATGGCACCCACGTCATACCAGCATTGTTAATGAGCAGATGAAGGGGGCGGCCTGAAGCGAGGAATCTTTCGGCAAACGCATCAATGGTATCAGGCTTACTCAAATCCATTGCCTGTATCTCCACATTCGGAATGTCTTTCAGATTTCTTTTTGCTTTTTTAATATCCCTGGCTGGGACAATCACTGTTGCGCCTGCCACTGCAAGTACTTTAACTGTCTCCAGACCAATACCTGTATTACCACCTGTTACGATCGCGGTTTTTCCGGTTAGATCAATGCCTTGAATAACTTCAGTTGCTGTTGATTTGGCGTTAAATCCTGATCCTACAGGATGTTGTAACGCGCCTTGATAATTGTTCTTTTTCATTTTGTTTTTATTAAATGATATAGAACAAATTTAGGTAGATATGAAAGTGCGTGTTTTGTTCAGCATGTCAATTAGCTTTGTTGAAAATGTCAGCTACTTTTCTGTTATATCATCAAATTGCATACACTTGCATCAAAAGTGATGCTTGAGGGTGTGGATGATTAGTCGGTCCGGCTTTGATATTTTTACTCTTTGCAAAAACAGATCAGAAATAATTGGCTTGTCTGGCATACACATTCTCATCGTAGAGTGTATGCTTTCTTTTACCCTGCAAGTAACCGCTCTGGCAGAGAAAAATGAAACATGATCAATGCCAGGTTTTTCAATAGGTGCAAAGTTTCATATGGTAATAGATTTTATTGCAATGATGTTGTCATTTGATGATGAAAATTGTTTTATTGTTTCCGTGCAATTCGAAATAGTAATGCATTTCATCAAAGTGGTTTTTCTTTTCAATATTAGAAACTTTGCCGGAATTAAACCAGCATCAATATAATCGCCAATTTTAATGCTCTCCAAAATTAATGAAGAGGTAAATTTATTAATACGCATGCCCCTAAGCTACGTTTAAATCTCATCGACATTCGTAATATTCATAAGTAACTCCATTATAAAAATAAACTAAGAACTTACTATTCTGCGGTAGCCTGGCTATTGGCAAATCCTAAAGAATTAGGTGAAGCAGAAATCATACAGGCAGATGCAAAAGAAGTGTTCCACCTGTACCCAGCAGCTAAATATCAAAAGGGTATATAAAATTGACGAAGCCTTGTTGTCAACCATTCTAAAGTTGAGAGATGACAGTTTTCTGTCCTATTTTGTGTAAACAACGAAGTTTAGAAGCAGGCCTTCAATGATATGTTAACCGCTCAAAGGGAAAGAATGGACGGCCATAGGGGCCTGCTGGCAATCTTATCATTTACTGCCAGGCGGCTCTGGATTTCCAGTCCAGGGTTTCTTTTTTTCTTCGTTTTTTTACACTGGTCAGTACCCCGACAATGCGTCCCTCTTCATTGATGAGCGGGCTATAGGAATAATCCCAAAAGCGGGTCTCGGGGTAGCCTTTTTTGCTGATGATTTTGAATGACAATACCGGTACCTGACGCTAACCGGCATGCATAAAGATCTAATTTGGGCATAGAATGAGGTGCCAGGTACAGACATAGGGCCCTGATTGAAAGTTATTTTCTTATTGTGAGTGATTCTATCAGTGATTTACAATGCTGCAACTGCAATTCCAGGCGGGCAATGATCTGACGTGAGCTTAAGATCAGTTCCTGGGAACTGTCAAGCATTTCTTTGCTTAGCAGATGGTCTGCAATTCCGAAGCGGCCCTTATTTTTAGTCATTTTAAAACGTTAGAATAATGACGCTGCGGTGCCACTATAGATGAAGGAACAGCGGTTCTCCGTAAGAAAGCAGGAAGAACCGTTGGTAAATATGAATGCTGTTCTTCAACTATAGGCATACCCGGATAGCGAGTTTGGCAGTAGCACAGAACGAAACGTACCTGAATGTACGGATTAGGACTTTGTGTTATCTGGTAGCCCTTGTTGAAGAAAATGCAATAAGATAATCTGAGCCGGGGATAGGATCAATTGATGGGGGCACCAGCTTCAGCCTTGGATGGGTAGCCAGATTTTCAAGCACACTTGTCGAAATTTCCTGCATGATCTCAGGATCCACCTTGATCAAGACCGTGGGATTGTAGTTCCTTTCTATTTCGTTTTTAGTGTTTTCACTAACTTGCCTCAATGTCCAGCATTCATCCTTTTTGATGCCGTTTTCGGTATTTGAATTGTTTAAATGGTATAGAAATACCTTTGCCTGTAAGGCTATGTTTTCATTTTGCATATACATGTGTTTTTTTGATAAAATCTTCGAACGTATCTTAAGTTTGTGAGCCGGTCTGGCCAGGTTTTTTTAGGTGGGTGAGAGGAGAGGTAAAGGCGCCAGCATGTCTTGTGCACTAGATAAGCAATCTCAAGCTCCATGCACGTCTGTCGTACAAGCTCCTTTATCCTAGGATTATGCATATGGCTTATAAAGCTCAAGCCTTTAAAAGAAAGCATTGGCCCACCATTTCGCGGCTTTCCCGTACTCGTAAGTATTCGTTCATCTTTGATTTTAGCGAACGAAAAAAGGAAATTTTTGTAGCCCTGAAGGATATTTTTGACATATATTTTGATTGAGCACCTGAAGGAAATTCAACAGGACGTTTTCCTGTTGCGTGCTAAAACAAAAAGAACACCTGCTTGGCAGGTTACTAGTATAGTAAACGCAATATTAATGCACTTATTGCCTTGTTCGAAATTAATGCTCAGGATCCTGTCTTATTTCTGGCGTTGGCAACTTCCTTACTAAAATTCCGGCCTGAGGGAAAGTGAATTTCATCCTGTTTATCTTTTCGTAACCGAACTGTATGTGAGGCAAAAATTTGGTCTGGTTGATGTTGCTAAACAAGCCAATTTTTGCATAGTTAGATTACGCTACCTTCAAGCCACTGCATGGCCTCTGACGCATCTGTGAAAAACAGTATCTGTGCCTGCTTTTTCTCATTTTCTACACTCTTCATAGCGGAGAGTTGGCTGAAGGCACTTTCGGATAATACCCAGGCGAAAAACTGTAAACCGGCGAGTTCCATTAATGGTAACCAGATGTTGGCCGCCCAGTCTGATGCCTCGGACCAAGTCCCCGGAACAAGCCGATTATCGTTGAAGACTTTGCTGCATTTATTGTTCTTTAAATATTCTATCATCAGAAACCCGCCATGTTTAACCGAGTGTATATCCTGATAGCCAGTCCAGTCCACATGCATAATATCGCTTCCCATCGGACACGAAATGGTCAAGTGCCGGTCTTTATAATAGTTACCTGTCTTAATATCTGCTTTAACAGGAGTATGCTGGTTCAGTGGTAACTTAAAAGAAAAAATTGAACCTTGTCCAAGGGTACTTTCAATCCAGAAACTGCCGCCGTGCCGTTTGATAATATCCGCGGAAATATAAAGCCCTAGCCCAAGACCATCGAAACGGGCCGCAGAGTTATCCGCACGATAATAACGATCAAACAGCCGTTTTAAGTGCTTCTGTTCAATGCCGATTCCATAATCGGTTACAGAGACAATTAAATTTTCATCTACAATCTGACAATCTATTTCAACTTTATCCGAACCGGGAGAATATTTAACGGCATTTGAAATAAAGTTGTTAATCACCTGTTCAAGCCTATATTGATCACCTGTAATGATGATATTATGTTTGTACTTTAGTAGAAGTCGATGGCTGGGAAAAATTTGCCCCATTTCTGCAATTACCTCTTCAAGCATGACCGAAAAGTCAAACGGTTCCGGATTTAGCACCATTCTTCCAGCATTGATCTTGCTCACATCCAGCAGATCGCCGATAAGCTTCTCCAGGCGGGCTAGCTGACTGGCAGACCGCTCCAGATAGTTTTTAATCTTGCCCTGCTCTACAATTCGAAGTAAAATCTGGACAAAGCCTTTTATCGTGGTAAGCGGTGTTTTAAGTTCGTGGCTGGCTATGGAAATGAATTCATCTTTTTTAGCTTCATTTATTTTTTGACTATGGATATTGGTATTGGTACCCACCCAGATGTCAGGTTTGCCTTTTTGTTTAACTATCCTGGCGATTGCCAGATGCCAGTAATAATTGCCGTCGGTGAAGAGCAATCTGAATTCAGTAGTATATTCCTGCCCACTCTCAACTGATGCTTTCCATAGGGCTATACTATCTGGCAAATCATCCGGATGAACGAACGCTGTCCAGCTATAGTTTAAAATCGTTTCTGCATCAAGACCAAAGTCCCGACATATAATTTCATTCACATAATCTATCTGGCCAATGGCATTAGCGGTCCAGACTTGTTGCGGTATGGCATTAAGCAATAATTTAGGTGAGGGCTGTTCAGTTTCAACATGCTCATGCCCGATACGATGATCAGTTTTTTCTTTGTTTCCCTCCTCCATGGATCGATTAGTATCAGGTTTCATTTCTCAAATTTATAAAAATCAGCGTAAAGAACCTTATTAGAATTTAAAAGCATAATTACGGTTTTCTTTCAAATAATACTTAATTTTATGATATGAGTAACCTTAACCCACATTCGCCATTTTGGGAACTATTGCCGTTGAAAGGCTTAGGGCCAATACGGTTTTTGACGGATAAATCAGCGCTACAGACCTATCATGATGAACTGGGTTCGATCACGGCAGAAAAAAACGAAAATTTTCAGCAGCAGCAACAGGAACTACATGCTATGGTTGAGCAGTTAAGCGAATTCTTCAGTCAGGAAGATTTAAATACTGTACTTGAAGGAATGCAGGTTATAGGAGATAGTCTGGATGATATTTCGACAGTGTTCATGGACTCTGGAATATCCCTCCAATATAAAGCCAATCAATTGATGGAGGTTTTCGCTGACGACAGGGCGAAACGGCTGCATTTTAGGAGCATGCCCCTTTTTGCTTCAGACCCGACACAATTGGTCATGTACATCAGCAAGCAATTAAATGAAATCCCTTGTATCAAGGATGAGGAAATTGCTTTCCCTGAGCATAATCTCTTTTTATATTCATTCCTGAGTGAGAAGCCAGGTGGGGCATACCAAGAGGGGAGAAAAAAGGGTAGAACTGTTAGCTGGCGGAATACAGCAAGACCCTATGGTGAGGATTTATCTGGTTATCGTCCTTTAGAACTGATTTAAGATAAAGCATTCGGCACAAGCAGAGATGGGCTTCTTCAAAAAACAAGCGTTCTATCCCTTTGCGTGGTTAATACATCCACATCATTCGTTCAATTTTTCACTATTTTGGCATATTGCTCTGGGTCTACGAATTAAGGAACAAATTTTTCCTTTTTAATCATCCTGAATATTCTCATAAATATAAAATAACCGATCTGAACTGCAACCCAGGCCTGCAGCTTATAACAAACCGATGTTTTGAACTTGCTGGAGACAGCTCATAGAAACGATGGGTTTGTTACATTAAAGTACTTTTAAAACCTAAAAGTCAAATTTGATTATTTCACTTGAATTCTCTTTTAATATAGTATATGTACTGGCTCCTTTAGCTTTTTTTATCACATCTCTAATCCGAACCCGAGCTTTGAATTCTTTCCTTAGTGGGGTAAGATGATATGAAATACCCTTTACAGTTACTGTTGCGATGTTTTTCTCATCATAAACTAACTTTTCAATTTTACCATTAAAAACAACATCTTCAAGTTCTCTTCTTCCATTAAAAAACAAAACAGCGGTAATAGCAAAAAAATCCCAAAAAAGATAATTGGAAAAAGAGTCTTTATTTGCATTTTATTAAATTTATTATTTAGAAAAGCAATGATATTTGTTTCTTGACATTACAAATGTAAAGATCATATCGACAACAACAAAAGATTTAGTTTGACTATCCTGAAACAATTACCTATTCATTTTTCAGTACAGCAATAGGGGGATCTGAGCGTTTTTGCCAGTTAATTTTGATGCCATGTTGTATGCTCCTTCCAGAATCATAGTGCAGTATTGCCCAAACCTAGCATCCATAAACATCAGGTTTAGGATTGTATGGTGTTTATCTTTGTTGTAAAAGAAATCTATAGCGAAGGATGCCGGTTAGCGTGCTATGAATATTTGATGTCTGTTTCACAGCATCCAGGTTGATGGTATGGTGCCATTTTTACTGATGCGAATAGTAAAACCCTTGGTCTTTTAAGATAAGGGCCGGCAAGGCCGATTTCACAGTAGCCTACCAAAAATGAATCCATTTGTGTTCACTCATATCCTAACAAATTGCTCATCTGGTGAAACTGACCTCGATCAAAAATGAAATCTTTCCTGCGGCAGGTAAACACTTTTATTTATTTATTTTTATTTAGTATGATTCTAAATAAATCTTATAGATTTGCGGAATTATTAAACAAACCACAAATTTCCTATGCTTAAAAATCTACAAAAGGGCCGTTTCACGCAATGCTATTCCACAAATAAAAGGCCGCTCTTTTTATTGTTGCCTGTGTTTTTATTTTTATCATTTACAGCAGCGGCACAAAATGCCGCGCTAACGGGTGAGGTAAAAACCGCAGATGGGAAACCAGCCGATTTTGTAACGGTATCTATTCCGGCGCTAAGTAAAAGCACGCTGACCAATGAAAGAGGCGAGTTTTCTTTCAGCCGCTTACCAGTAGGTAGTTTTAAAGTTGTGGCTAAGGCCCTCACTTCCATGGCAATTGAGCAACAGGTTACCCTGATAGCAGGGAAAGGAAATAAGGTGAGTTTTACACTTTCTGAAACTTCAAGGCAATTGGAAGAGGTGCATATCCTTTCGAGTAAAACCAAGAAACTGGCCAGCAAGAAAACAGATTACGTAGCCAGAATGCCATTGGGAAATCTGGAAAATCCCCAGGTTTATAGTGTTGTCAGCAAGGAACTCTTGAAAGAACAGCTTACCGTTGATATTAAAAGTGCGGTTCAGAATACTCCGGGAGCAGTGGCCTATAACTATCCTGCCGGCGGTGTGGGTATTGCTTTCAGAGGTTTCATCAGCGGCGTGAATGCCAGAAATGGCATGGAGACTTCTGCTTCACGGTCTTCACTTGATATTTCCAATGTGGAAAGGATCGAGGTACTGAAAGGTCCTTCGGGCACTTTATTCGGTTCTTCTGTTTCTTCATTTGGAGGAGTGGTAAACCTGGTTACCAAAAAGCCATTTGATACTGCTGCGGTAGAAATCGCCTATACCGGTGGAAGCTATAACCTGAACCGTCTGACTGCAGATGTGAATACACCACTTAACAAAGATAAATCCGTTCTTTTCCGGATGAATCTGGCGGTTAACAAAGAAGCCAGTTTCCTGAATTATGGTTTTAATAATACCTATACGATTGCGCCGACACTGACTTACAAGGTATCTGAGAGGCTTACGTTTGACCTAGATGCCGAGCTGTTCAATGCAAATACGACACGCCGTACCTATAATACTTATGCGGCCAGTTCGGGGATTAAGACCCCTGGTGAGGTTTTATTGGATTACAAAACATCTATGTTCCATGATGACAATAGCGGAAAAACTTCTGCTTCCAAAATTTTCGCACAGGCTGCATACGAAATTTCAAACAACTGGAAATCGACAACGCTGTTTTCTTTTGTAGGCGAAGAGGTGGATTATAGCTACCAGTCTTATGCCAACTGGACCTCGCCGAGCCAGGTAACCAGACAGGTTGGTTTATGGGGACCGATTTCAAATAATTATACCAATATCCAGGAAAATATAAATGGTCAGTTTGCTACCGGGAGTATCAAACACAAATTTCTCGGGGGGGTAAATTATAGGTTCTATGACGGTAGCCGCCGTGCGGGTGGAAATGTCCTTACGCTGGATAACATAGATGTAACCAAAACCTTTGCGCCGATCAGAAGAAAGGCCGTGGATGCCGGACTTGTATATTATACCTCTGCCATAGCAGATCAGGAAACCTGGAGTGCATATGCTTCTGACGTGGTTAATTTTACGGATAGGCTTTCGGCCATGTTAAGCTTGCGTCTGGATAGGTTTGAGCGCAGAAAAGTGGCCACCACAGAAGGATTCAAGCAGACCGCTTTATCGCCTAAGCTGGGTTTGGTTTACCAGCTCGTTAAAGATCAGGTATCCCTATTTGGTAATTATATGAACGGCTTTCAGAATCTTGCCCCTGTAACACAGCCTGATGGAAGTACACTGGTTCTTGATCCTATTTATGCTGTTCAATATGAAGGGGGTGTAAAAGCTGAACTTTTCAATAAAAAATTAAGTGCTACGGCAAGTTATTACAATATTGCCATCGACAATGCGACCCGGGTAGAGGCTAATTTCACGCTGCAGGATGGAAAGCAAAAAAGCAAAGGTATCGATCTTGAACTGATCGGAAATCCAGTTGCAGGCTTAAGTATTGTTGCAGGATATGCTTATAATGATAACCGCATTGTGAAATCAAGCAATCCTGCTATAGAAGGCAACAAAGCGGTTTCTTCTCCTGAAAATGTAGCAAACTTTTGGGTAACCTATACACTACAGAATAAGTTGAAAGGATTGGGCCTGGGTTTCGGGGCTAATTATGTGGATGATAACTTTTTCACTGCAGATAACACTTTCTACATGCCATCTTATACGGTTTATGACGCTACCTTATTTTATGAGCAGCCTAAGTGGAGGCTTGGTTTAAAGATGAACAACATGAGCAATAGAAAATACTGGGACCTTGGTGGGAACTCCCAGGCGCCAAGAAACGCAATGGCCAGCTTGTCATTTAAATTTTAAGTAATCCAAGGAGAGGCCCAGGGCCTCTCTCTTTAGAATATGCTAACAGCTAAATCAAAAAATGCATGTAAATCTAAGAAATCTACATTCAGGCGCATTGCCGAATGGCTGCACCTTTGGCTTGGACTGATCCCGGGGTTCATTCTCTTTGTGATCTGTTTTAATTATCCTCATCGCTATTAATACAATCACTGGAATTCTATTTTCAGATAATCATTGCCTAGATAGTTGACGCTGTAGGTAATCACTTTTCAATCCTTTCGCATTTGAGAAGGTATTTACCTTTAAAAATGATTCTGTCTTTGGCAAGGTCATCTGGAGTGCTTTACTGATCAACTCTATATTTTTGCTCCTTTTTTATGGAAAAGCTTTGATCATTGCATCTCATCAAAAAACATTCTCATGGCTCCAAAATCCTTGTTATTAAAAATCGTAACATGTTTCATTGCAGGATTGACCTGCGCGGCTTTATTATTATTGCTCGGCAATAGCGGTACTGTTAGGTGGTTTCCCCCTGTAATTGTTTTTTCATTTGTTGGCATTGTATTACTGTCAGCTATCGTCTTCCCTTTTATATGGCAGTATAACGAAAACAGAAGCAGGATTAACTCAGAGAAAGTGTATCGCATTTTGTATACCTTAATACGATATTCCATCGCATTCAATCTTGCAAGCTTCGGTTGGAAAAAAGTATTCGGCTTACAGTTTGTTGTTCCTTCAGAAATTGCCTCAAGACCCATGAACGAACAATCGGGGGAGTGGCTTACCTGGTATTACTTCGGATATTCAGCAACTTTTGGATTTATTATCGCCGCTTTGCAAATTGTATTTTCCTGGCTATTGCTTTTACGACGAACTATGCTCTTCGCTGGAATGGTGTTATTTTCTATGATGCTCCACCTTAGCCTTATTAACGTCTTTTATGGGATGAATGCAGGGGCTTTAGTGCAGTCATCGGTGACCACAATCGGAATTCTATTTTTGCTGCTATTGGAGTATAAAAAAATTGCAGCCTTTTTTTTCGAGACAGGTTCTCAAATGCCTACCATTACTATTACAAAGTGGCTATCAACAAATTTAGTGCATTTTTTGGTAATTGTTCTTTCCCTATTGTTTACCATTTACTTAAAGGCATCATCAGATATTTAGCCTTTGCTGGTTGGTTTTGGGAGGCCGTATCGCATATTTATATTTTTTGTCTGATAATCTTGAAAAATCAAATCAATGCTAGTGGATGCGCCATTCGCGAAGCAATTGAAACTGATCTGCAGCTGACACTGGTTTCTAGCGCTACTTTAAGCCTGCTCCCAACCGTATTTCATCCCAGGTGATACGTACAAACTACTAAAAACCCTTTATTAACACGTGTTTTGATTTTATCAGCAACTTAAAATTACCGGACAGTGTTAAATTACTCAAAGATGGCCGAAGAATTAGCGAACAGCGTAAACGGTCCATCATGAAAATTCAAATTTTATTGGACAACATTAGATTAATTTTTTTGATTTATGGCAAAAGGAAAGAATGGGTTCATCGCTCCGAAGGGAAAACCCACAGGAAATGGAAAAGAAACGCATCCGCTAAAAGATGCATTTGCAGTAAATAGTTTGGAAACGGACAACGCATTGGCTGATAAATATACTAAGGATGGATCAGATGAGCTTGCTGATGGGGTACATGTTAGACACATCAACAGGAACCTACATAAAGGAGAAGATATGGCATCAGATGATTCAAATAATTAGCTAAAAAATGGATATCATTACAAAAAAAGACTTTAACGAACTTCTGCTTAAATCGCCGCCTTGCATCTCCATTTTTATGCCAACGCATCGTTTTGGACACGAAGTGAACGAAAAGCAAGACTCTATCGTTTTAAAGAACCATTTACAGTCGCTGGAGAAGCAGCTTAAAGAAAAATCGTTAAGTAGTAAAGAAATAGAGCAATTACTAGCACCCGCATACGCGTTATACAAGGATGAAGCCTTTTGGAATTACCAAAATGATGGTCTGGCGATTTACATGGCGAAAGACTTTATCAAAACCATTCAGTTGCCTTATGCAATAGAGGATGCGCTGTACGTAAATGACACCTTCAACATCGCTCCTTTGATTGAGGCAATTTCCAACAAAGAAAACTACTATGTGCTTACGCTGAGCAAACACGATGCGAAGTTTTATCAAGGAAATGCTTTTTCCTTATCTCGTTATGAGGTAGATGGATTGCCGAATGGGATGGATGATGTGGTTCAGTTCGAGGAAAAAGAAGGTAAGCAACTCTTTAGGCAAGGGAGCAAGGGTGGTTCGGGAAGTGCGAACTTTCATGGACATGGAGAAGGAACATTAACTGACAAAGACGCTATCATCACCTATTTCCAAGAAGTAGACCGTACACTTTGTGCAGAAGTGTTGCACGATAAAAATTTACCACTGTTATTGGCAGGAGTAGAATACCTTTTGCCTATTTATAAAAGCATAAGCAAATACACCCATATTGTTGATGAGGTGTTGACCGGTAATCACGATTTTGATAAGGAACACCTATTATTCGAACAGGTAAAAGAATTGATCATCCCTCATGTTACCAAGTTAAAAATGGTGGCGCTAAAAAATTATCACAACCAAATTGCTACTTCGCTCACGGCGTCGATGCCTGAAACCATTTTGCAGGCCAGTAGGTATGCGCGGGTTGCCACCTTATTTGTAAGCAAAGGACAACACATCTGGGGAAAATTTGACGAAACGGACGGAGGAATAGAAATACATAAGGAAAGACAACTTGGAGACGAATGTTTGATTAGCAGAGCAAGTGTAAATACGTTTATGCATGGGGGAGAAGTATACTGTTTGCCGCAAGAGGAAATGCCATACGATAGTACAATAGCGGCAATTTTACGCTTTTAAAAGATTGAGTACTTTATAGCAGTTGCAGTAGCTTTTGGAGACTTGGTAGGCTTTGACGCCTAATTTATCTATATACGTAGAGAAAACTCCGGTCGGCGGAACTCGCGGCTAAGCGCTTAGGCTATTGCTATAGATTGAGGCAATAAATCTCTAATGGTTCATCAAACGTGCTGATATTATACGCTATTTGGTAATAAGTCAGTTGACTCCCGTTGTATTATTGATGGAGAGATGAGGATATGATTAATCTGATCATTGTGATCTGAGGTTTGTGTCATCTTTATAAAAAGCCGGGCGCAGGCATAGCCAACCTTTTCCGGGTGTTGATTTATAGAGGTTAAGCTGGGAGTAATATGCTCCGAAAATGCTTCGTTGGAACAGCCCATTACTGCGATTTTCCTGACCTGCTTCCCAAACTCTTCGATTTTTTTCATTACCCCAAGGGCGGTGAAATCATCGCCAGCAATAATTGCATCAGGGCATTTTCTATTTCTGAATAACTTGGAAGCTCCATATCTTCCATCTTTTATGGATAATTCTCCTGATATGATATGGTCCCTATTGAAGGGGATTTGGTGGTGATCTAGAGCAGATTTATATCCCAGAATCTGCTCATTTAAAGCCGCTGTTGTGGTGTGTTTAGTTAAAAACGCGATTGTTTTGCAACCTTTCAAAATCAGGTGTTCGGTAGCCATGAATCCGGCCTGATAGTAATTAATAGATACTGAGGAAGCTTGAATTTCAGGGTTAGTGCTGTTCAGGAGTATTAAGGGTTTATCCATTAAAATCACTTGCTTAACATGTAGCATCTCTTCGGTTTGTGGTAGAATAGAAGCGATAATGCCGTCTACCTGTGCTTCTAAAAACGTTTTAAAGCCATTTATTTCATTAGGCAGCGAACCTTTGGTTTGAATGGTTAGGATTTTAAATCCGTTAAGTTTAACCTCTCTTTCTATATGGTGCAGGATTGAAGCATAGAAATGGCTGTCCAGGCTGGGAATCAAGACACCGAGCATAAATGTTTTTTTCGTTTTTAATGCAGAAGCCAGTCGGTTAGGATGGTAATTGAGCTCCTTTGCTGCGGCTGTTATTTCCTCCCGTAGCTGATCTTTAATGAGTACTGAGCCATTTAGTGCACGCGATACTGTTGCTACCGGGATATTGAGGGCTCTTGCAATATCATAAATAGTTGTTCTGTTTCTCAAAATCTCAAAATTTATGATACGTTGATTGTCCACTGCGAAACCAGTTGGGTTTGCAGGCTAATCAATCCATGCTTGGATAGATCTTAAAAACTATCTGAAGTTAATCGTAGTCTTTGCTCTTCGTTATTTTTTTTAAGTCCTCCAATTCATGGACGGGGCGTTCAATATCAAATGGAATTTCTTTCTTGCTAAACTGCTGGAAATAGAGCAGACAGGCATCTTTCCAGATTTGCGCATCCCGGCTTTGGATTTTTAATTTTGATTGGACAGCCGAAAACCGTTCCTGGTCTATCAATCCATGCGTCCTATCCCAGGTTTTTTGAAAGGCCCTGACCTGTTGTACCCCTGTGTCGTAGCGATAGCAAAGGGCAGACCACAGGTCTTTTCCATCTTTGAGGCGATGGGACCAGGGTACATGGTGAAACCAAAGCAGATATTCCTCAGGGCATGTTGCGAGGTTATCGAACCTGCTGCGAAGGGGTTGAGCATACTGTTCTACTGCGTTGCTTCCGGTATAGCTACGGTTAAAGCCAATTCCTTCCAGATCTGCCTTATGGTAGTAAACAGAAGTCCAGTCTGCCCTGATTTTCGGATTTGTAAACCACGGTGCGGGTCCATAGTGGTGCCCTTCTGCAAAAATGTGGTGCAGTCCGAACGGCATCATGTAGTTTACTGCAGCTTCCCGGCTTTCCATCATCATTGCTTTCACGGGCTTGAGAAAAGTCTGGTTCCTCTCACCGGGTTTAAGAAAAGTCTGCCGGATCCATTCTTCTGCAAGATCTTCACTTTTTAGTTTATTATTCCATGCAAGTCTGCCAAATGCATACCAGTTTGCCTGGGCGAATAAGTGTCCTGTCCAGTTCCGGTCTGATCCGATGTTCGACACACCTGCAATAGCGGTGAGCCCATTGTTTGTTAATGTGCCATCCGTAACCGCTGCTACTGTACTTCCTTCTCCTCTCTGATAGGTGTCGCTATTCAAACATTCTTCCCATAGCGGAGATAGAAATACGAGTTGTTTTGAACCCCCAAGGTATTCCTGGGTAATCTGAAACTCGGCCATTACCGGCGTATTATTCATGCCCCCGAACAGTGGACTGAAAGGTTCTCGCGGCTGGAAATCAAGCGGGCCATTCTTTACCTGAAGGATGACATTTTGTTTGAATTTGCCATCGTAACGGACAAATTCTGCGTAAGCCTGTTTGGTGCGGTCTTGTTCGCTGGTTTGATAAACGAAAGCCCGCCACATGATAATGCCCCCAAACGGAGATACCGCATCGGCCATCATATTGGCGCCATCCACGTGTGTGCGGCCAAAATCTTGCGGACCCGGTTGCCCTTCGCTATTGGCCTTCACCAGAAAACCGCCGAAATCAGGAATCAGCTGGTGAATTTCTTTCGCCTTGTTTGCCCACCATTTTCTTACGAGTGGATCAAGCGGATCGGCAGTTTTCAGTTTTCCGATGGTAACTGGTGAGGAAAAATTAATAGAGAGGTAAACCTTTAAACCATATGGACGTAGAATTCCGGCAATGGCCTGAACTTTTTTCAGGTAGGGCGCTGTTAAAATTTTGGCCGAAGCATTCACATTGTTTAATACTGTTCCGTTTATGCCGATGGCAGCATTTGCCCTGCCGTATAATCGATAAATTTCTTTATCTGCTTTGCTGATGGTTAAATCCTGATCATTTCGCCAGAAGATGGATTGACCGGCGTAACCACGTTCTACCGATCCATCCAGATTATCCCAGTGGTTCAGTATCCTGCGGGAATAAGAGGGGTTGGAACTAAAGTTATCATCCGTTTTGCCCAGATATTGCCTTCTGAGCAGTTCGTAGGTTCCGTAAAGAATACCGAGATCGGTTCTGGCCATAATTTTATCACGTTCCAGGCGAAAGCCATCATCTTTAATGGATGCATTCTGGCTAAATTCGAATTTCAGGTTGGCCTCATTTTTACCCAGCCATCCCGTTTTAAGCTCATTTATGGCAATATCCAAAACGGATGATTTTCTGGTGCTTTGTATCTGAACGTTTGCAGCAGATTTACTACGCAACCAGAGTTCGTGTCCGTCTTCAGCTTTTGCAAGATAGGCACAGGCGATAAAAGTCAGTACCAGGTATATGATTCTTTTCATTTTAGTTGATGTTGAGCGTGTGGCTTAAAATATTTCCGCTGGTTTTCAAGGTTTCATCAGGCTGACTGCCACCAACAGTAATGTCTATTTTGCCTGTTAGCGGTTGTTTTTGTCCGTTTTGATCGATATAAGTGAGATCACCGGCTTGCAGATTAAAACTGATGAGCTGGCTTTTGCCAGGCGCCAGGCTTATCCTTTGGAAACCTTTAAGTGCTTTCCTGGCTGTTTTAATCTTCGGATCACTGTGCTTTACGTATAGTTGTACGACTTCGTCACCCTGCATTTTTCCGGTATTGGTGATTTTTACAGTGACTTTAGTGCCTTTACCAGCTTTAATTGCTGATGGTGAGTTAAAGCCTTCATAACGAAAAGTGGTATAACTCAGTCCGTAGCCAAAACCAAAAAGCGGCTTGCCTTTAAAGTAGCGGTAGGTCCGGTTCTCCATACTGTAATTATTAAAATTGGTCAGATCCTGATCGCTTTTATAGAAAGTAACCGGAAGTCTGCCAGATGGATTGTAATCGCCAAATAGCAGATCAGCAATGGCAGTACCAGCTGACTGACCACCATACCAGGCGTTAACAATAGCCGGTATATTTTCTGCTTCCCATGGAATGGCAATGGCACTTCCTGTCATCATCACAAAAACCACGGGTTTACCGCTGTTTTTTAAGGCTTTCATTAATGCTGTTTGTGCTTCCGGAAGCATGATAGATGTCCGGTCGCCACCGCTAAAACCAGGAAGATCAACTTTCATTTCTTCTCCCTCCAGCTGAGGAGAGATGCCGCCTGCAAATATAAAAGCATCTGCATCCTGGTGCCGCTTTACCAAAGCATTAAAATCAGTACGCATAAATGTTCCTCCGGAGAAGCGGATTTTAGCGGTACCTTCTCCCTGCCAGTATTCAATAACCAGATGATAAGTGCTATCCTTAACGGTTTGCAGCTTATAGGTTTGTGCCCCCCAGCGGTTTCTGGTCCAGGCGTCCAATACTTTTTTCCCATTCACAAAAAAGCGGTAGCCGTCATCGCCTTCCAGTTCAAAAGTTATGCTGCCTGTTTGTGCGGCTTTAAAATCGGTAGTGTACCGTGCTGAAAAATGATTTGCGGCAAGGCCACCTTCCATCTGCTGGCCTTCCTGCCAACTGTGATTAAGGTTTGCCTCCATTTTTGTAAGAATTGGTTTTCCTTCCAGTTTCTCCCCTTTAAAGTATTCAGATTTAAATCCCTGCTTACCGTCGACGTTCAGTTGTTTGTTCAGATCAAGGTAATTTAAAAGGGTATCATTGGTAAATGATACGGCTTGTTCATACACCACCTGTGTATTTGGACCAACTTTGTTTTTGATGCCTTCCAGTACCGTGGTGATTTTGGATGGAGTACCATCATAATTACCCAGCACGGCAATGGCATTATCTGCATTCGGACCTAAAACCACGAGTTTTTTCAGGTTTTTTTTCAGCGGAAGGGTATTGGCCTCGTTGCGGAGTAAAACCATTGATTCGCGTGCCATTTTCAGTGCATGTGCCTGATGATCCTTGTTTTCCAATACGGTGATAGGGGTATTGGCATATTTAACCATCGCTTGCGGATCGAACATGCCCAGCCTGAAGCGGATCATAAACAAACGTTTTACGGAAACATCTATGTCCTTTTCGGTAATGATACCATTTTTAACTGCAGTAAGTAATGCTTTATAGGCATCTGTGCCACAATCGATATCTGTGCCATGAAAAACAGCATCTGCAGAAGCTGCAGCAGCATCTTTATGGGTTTTATGGTTTTTAAAGAAATCATCTATAGCCCAGCAATCGGAGGTTACATAACCGGTAAACTTCCATTGCCTGCGCAGGATATCTGTCATGAGCAGATCGCTGGCACAGCAAGGCTGCCCCTGGAAAGCATTATAAGCGCACATTACACCAGCTACCTTAGACTGGGTAACTAGTTTTTCGAATGCAGGAAGATAGGTATCCCAAAGATCAAACTTACTTACATCTGCATTAAATACATGCCTCAGTGGTTCTGGTCCGCTATGTACAGCATAATGTTTGGCACAGGCGGCGGCCTTTAAATATTTAGGATCATCTCCCTGTAAGCCCCTCACAAAAGCATCACCCAAAGTGGCAGTGAGATAAGGGTCTTCACCATAGGTTTCCTGACCCCGGCCCCAGCGTGGATCGCGAAAAATATTGATATTGGGCGTCCAGTAGGTTAAACCCAGGTAGCGCTCATTGGTTCTGCCCAATTCGAGTGCTTTGTTGTAGATGGCACGGCCTTCCAGTGCAGAATAATCAGCCATTTTAAATAAAGCATCCGAATCGAAGGTGGCGGCCATGGCGATGGCTTGCGGAAACACAGTTACCTTAAAAGGTGTGCGGGCCACGCCATGAAGGGTTTCATTCCACCAGTCGTATGCAGGGATTTTTAATCTCGGAATGGCCGGGGCGGAGTTGAGCATCTGAAATACTTTTTCTTCCAGCGTGAGGCGTGAAACCAGGTCGTCAACTCTTCGCTCAAAAGGCAGTTTATAATCCTGAAAAGGGTATTGCTGTGCTTTTACGGAACTGAAACCCGTTAAAAGTAAAAGGGTGATGAAAATTTTTAAAGGTTGGGCTTTTCTCATAGGTTTTGGTTAGCTATCACCAAAGTTCATGGCGAATTAATCGTTTTAGCAGGTAATTAATATTTTTATAGATTGGAAAATTTAGATCCAATATTGGATCTAAAACTTTGTCACTTCATAAAATGCTTTTTTTGGCTTTAGTTCAGTGTCAAATAAAAGGGGATAATTTTTCCTGCCTCGGGCATCCAGCCAGGTATAGCGGTCAGACAGGTTCCAGAAGGTTACGCCTGTAATGTTTTTTTTATATTTTCTCAATACTTCAAATATCATTTTATATTGTGCGAGTTGCCTGGATTCCATTTCCGGGGTGAATTCTGCCTTCGCTTTTTGTGCGGCATTTTGAATGAGCTGTCCGCCCTGGCTGCCATCGTAAACCGAAACATCCAGTTCGGTAATCTGCACATCCAGACCCAGGCCGGCAAATAAGGCAATTGATTTCTCAAGTTCGGATCGGCTTGGGTTACTTACCGACCAATGTCCCTGCAAGCCGATGCCATGAATGGGTACGCCCCTGGCCAGTAAGGCTTTCAGCATTTTATAAATTTTATCCCGCTTTTTAGGTTGTTCTGTATTATAATCATTATAAAATAAACGGGCTTTGGGATCGGCCTCATGTGCATAACGGAAAGCCATTTCTATAAAATCCTCACCTGCTATTTTATAAAATTGCGAATTGCGGAAATAGGTAGAATCGTCGGCAATAACTTCATTTACCACATCCCAGGCATAAATATCTTTTTTATAGTGGTTGACTACAGTATGAATGTGTTCTTTTAATCGTTTCAATAATAAATCTTTTGATACGGTATTTCCCTGTTCATCTTTGAAGAACCATCGCGGCGTTTGTGTATGCCATACCAGGCAATGCCCTCTCATTTTTAAGTTGTTTCTTCTGGCGAAAGCGGCAATCGAATCGCCAATTTTCCAGTTGTATTCATTTTCCAGTGGGTGAATCGGTCCCATTTTCATACTGTTTTCTGCGGTGACACTGTTAAATTGATGGATGATCAGTTCGCTGTTTTTACCATTAAGATCGAATTGAGTCAATGCAACGCCAATAGGAAAGAAGTCTTTATAATAATCTTTCAGACCCTTTGATTTCGCCACAAAAGGTTTAAAAGCGGATAACAATGCAAAAAAAGTAATCAGAAGCGTGAGGCCTGTGAGGATTACATATCTTTTAATCATATTTGGTTCTTTAGCGTTCGCAAATTCGTTGGTTTTTTGTTTCTGCGGGTGTTCATATCACTAAAAATCGAGTACAAATGTTCGCTCAGATCATCCCGAAGTCATGACTAATGTTCCCGCTTTTCAATGTCTCGTCTTCTGTTAAGGCTTTTCAACAGGTAATTTGAACATTTGTTGCCACAATTTTCACATTTAACTTCATTTCCCTCAGATAATCATACTATTTTAGCAAAAGTTCCGTAGCCAAACCAGATATGAAGCTCGCGGAATTAGCCAGATATAACATTCTTCGCAATAAGGAACTCAGGTTCAATCGTTACAATAAACATGATATGAGCAACAACTTTTTAGGGCATCAGTACGCAATTCCAGATAATAAATGTCTATCCCCCCTTTCAGCTTTATTGGTAACTGTGGCTCATTTATTTTTATTAGTTTGGACTTTTGCAATCAAAGGTTTATCAGCGAATACCGCTGAAGCTCGCCTAAATAAAACGACAGGAACCTTCCAAGCCGCTGGATTCTTTTGTTGCCGGATGTCAAAGCCTATGAGTTCCTTGAGGGCTTGTGTGCCAGGCATCCTAAAAATCCTTTGGTGTTTACTGATACTGAATTTGACCTCTACCGAATCCATTCATGCCCAACAGCAAGACCTGAATTTCACATCTCTACAGATAAAAGACGGCTTATCTTCCAATACGGTTAACGCAATAGTCAAAGATCATTTCGGTTTAATGTGGTTTGGTACCGAGGATGGACTAAATAAATACGACGGAAGTAATTTTACAGTTTATCGTTTTAAAGCCGATGATCCATCAGGTATACAGGCGAATGATATCAGGGCATTACACGAGGATAAGTCTGGAAATTTATGGATCGGTACATCCGGCGGTTCTTTAAGCTTGTTCGATCGCAAAAAGGATACCTTTATTACTTTTCCTGCAAACGTTCCTGGAGGCCTGAGCAATAATATCATTCTTTCAATAACCAGTGATTACAAAGGCAAAATTTGGGTAGCGACCTATAGTGGTGTCGATGAAATTGATCCTGAAACAAAAGAAATAAAAAATCATATTAAACAGTCTGCCGACAAAGGAACCACCCCGATACTATCTTTTAATTGCTTGTTTGAAGACAGCAAACACCGCATGTGGATTGGTTCTATTGATGGCGTTTATCTGTATAACAGAAATAGTAATAGCTTCAAAATCTACAGGCACAATCCTAAAGATCAATACTCACTTAGTGAAAATCACATTTCAGCTATTTCGGAAGATCATTCCGGTAATTTATGGTTCGGTACAAATGACAATGGCTTGTGCAAAATGCTGCCTGGAGATAAAGGCTTCAAATTGTTTTCAAATGAAGTGGGGGATAATAACAGTCTTACAAACAACAGTATAAAAAGCTTAGCGATAGATAAAAATAATCAATTGTGGGTAGGTACAGAAGATGGCTTAAATCTTATTGACGTTCAAAGTGAGTCCATTCGGCATTATAAACCAAATTCAAGAAGCAGTTATAGTCTGACCGGCAAGGCAATCAGTTGTATTTATATAGATGATCAAGGTATATACTGGCTTGGACCGTTTCATGGTGGCATAAGTAAGTATGATACAAACCTGAACCTTTTTAATCTTAAACAGAGTAATATATTGGATCACAATGGATTGAGTGCTTCGGTGGTTACCTCATTTGCTGCTTACAAAGGCAAGGTTTTTGTTGGTACTGATGGGGGCGGGCTCAATCTTTTTAATCCCCGTACAGCACTGGTGGAGCGATTTAATGCCGCATTAGGTGGTGGCATGAGCCTAAATAATCTTTCCATTATGACGATGGCCGTCACCAGGAGCCAGAAGTTATACCTGGGTACGTATTCAAATGGTCTGGTCATCAAGGATTTGTTGGGTAATGGGCTGAGGCAAATCAAGAAAGGTGAAAAAGTGGACGATTTGAACTCCAACGATATTTTTTGTATCAAAGAAGATAGCAGGGGGCGGTTGTGGATCGGAACCAATGGTGGGGGAGTAAACCTGATGGGTATCAATAACAAAGTGATGTTGCGATATCGTAAAAATCCTGTTGCTGCAAACGACAAAGACTTTCCAGGTAATAATTTTATCCGCTTTATTGAAGAAGACAACAGCGGAGAGATCTGGATAGGGACTTATGGATCCGGTATTTCTCTTTTTAATCCTTTAACCGATAAATTTACGGTGCTTAACAAAGCCAGGAACAAACTGCCCAGTGATTTAACGCTTTCAGTACTCAAAGATCATAAGGGGAATTTGTGGGTAGGTACATTTAGCGGCGGTTTAAGTTTGTTTGATCGCCAGAATAATAAATTTATAAATTTTTCAGAGCATGCAGGCTTAAACAATTCCACCGTCTATGCGATTGTGGAAGATGAAGAAGGGCAGATCTGGGTGAGTACAAATAAAGGAATTAGTTCCTTCGACCAAAAGACGAAAAGATTTACCAATTATACGGTATATAATGGTGTTCAAAATAATAATTTTGTTCGCGGTGCGGGGATTAGAACAATGGAAGGAGAAATCTATTTCGGGGGTTCTGACGGTTTCAATTACTTTAACCCCAAATATTTTAAAAAGAACAAAAGTCTTCCTTCGGTATTGCTTACGGATTTGAAAATCTCTAATATTTCAGTAATTCCAAGTGCTGATGGTGCCATACACGAACAGATATCCATTGCAAAAGATATATATCTCGATTTTAAACAGAACTTTACGTTGAGTTATGTAAGCGTTAATTTTACTTCTCCCGAAGACAATCAGTATGCCTACAAACTTGAAGGTTTTGATAAGGACTGGATACATGTAGGTTCCGCGAAATCCGTATCCTATACGAATCTGGATCCCGGTGATTACATTTTCCGCGTAAAGGCAAATAATAATGACGGCGGACGAAAAGACTCAGAAACTTCTATCAGGATCCACGTGCGTCCGCCTTTCTGGCGAAGTATTTATGCTTATCTTTTTTACCTGGCCTCTGTGGTTGGTACAATCCTTTACCTGCGCCACCGTGGCATTCAGAAACTTAAAAGGAATTTTGCGCAGGTTCAGGATAAAATGCGGGCTGAACAGCTGCTGGAGCAACAACGCATTGAAGCGGAGCAGTTGAGGGCACTTGATAAGCTCAAAATTAAGTTTCTGACCAACCTCAGCCATGAATTCCGTACCCCACTTTCTTTAATCATTGGTCCGATTGACCGGCTTGTGACTGAACATAATGAGGAGCAGATTACCAGTCCTTTACTGATGATTAAAAGAAATACCCGGAGGTTACTCAATCTGGTCAACCAAATCCTGGATTTGCGGAAAATTGAGGATCAGGAACTAAAGTTGAATGCCGTAGAAACAGATATTGTGGCATTTGTGAAAGAGGTGCTGGAATCATTCAATGATCTGAGTGAACGCAGGCAGATACAGCTGGTGTTCAAAAGTCAGTTTCGTTATTTTAAGGCAGCTTTTGATCAGGACAAGATCGAACGTGTGCTCTTCAACCTGTTGTCAAATGCCTTTAAGTTTACCCCAAGTGGAGGAAGTATTTCGGTTGAACTCGAAAGGATTGTGCCCCTGGCTCAACAAGATGGGTCGGTATTGGTTATCAAAGTCGCCGATACTGGAATCGGGATATCAGAATCAGATCGCAAACATATTTTTAATCGCTTTTTCCAGGTAGATGGTATTGCGCCAATCCTGAATCAGGGAAGCGGAATTGGACTTTCCATCGCAAAAGAGTTCGTGAAACTTCACGGGGGGGAGATTTCAGTACGAAGCGAAGAGGGAGAAGGAAGCGTTTTCTCTATCACTATTCCCTTCGCTAATGTGGATTCCGGAGAGGAATTGCTGATTGATTTTTCCAGCGCTCCAGGTTATTCTCCCCCGGAAGATGTTGAGCTGTTGATGGATGATCAATCAAATACAGAAATTCCCACTATTTTACTCGTAGAGGACAACGAGGACTTCCGGACATATCTTAGAGATGGACTGCGCCCGGCTTACAAAGTCTACGAGGCCGCCAACGGGCAGGAGGGCTGGCAGAAAGCACTATCCAATCATCCCCAGATTATCGTAAGTGATATCAATATGCCCTACATGAGTGGAATTGAACTGTGTAAAAAAGTAAAGACTGATAAACGGACTAATCATATCCCAATCATCTTACTGACCGCCCTGACCGGCGAGGAAGCGCAATTAAAAGGTTTGGAAACCGGTGCCAGTGATTACCTGAGCAAGCCTTTTAATTTTGAGATCCTGAATGCCAAAATCAGAAACCTCCTGTCGCTCAACAAGCGTCTTCGCGATACCTACACCAAACAAATCAAGGTTCAGGCGCCGGAATTGCTTATTGAATCTCACAGTGACAGGTTATTGAATAAAATTGTATTTTACATCGATGAGAACCTCAATAATCCTAAGCTATCGGTAGAAGATCTCAGCCGCCATGTGGGCATGAGCCGGGGGTCACTATATCATAAAATTCTTCAATTGACGGGATTATCTCCGGTAGAATACATCCGCTCTATTAAACTGGACAAGGCTAAGGTGCTTCTGGAGAAGAGCGACCTCAACGTATCTCAGATTGCATACATGGTGGGCTTTGCCACACCAAATTATTTTGCCAAATCATTCAAGTCAAAGTTCAATATGCAACCCTCAGAATACATCAATCTTAAAAGGAAGGTGGATGCCCGATAATCCGCAAACGGAAGTATGAAACTAAAGGTAATCTGCCTTTTCAACGTTTTTAGTGCGATTTTATCCAGGTCTGCATATTATTCGGCGTCTAAGGAAATAGATTGTATCGAAACCGTTACCTCAGGCGCTAAACCCTAAACAAATTTTCCATAATAATCATCAAAACTTCCCGCCTGGAACCGAGGTATCTGCTAGTTTTATCCCATGGCTTTTCTGGAATAAACGATCATGCCAGTTCAATATTAATATTATGAATTGCAAAACACTTCTAACCAATGTTTTATTATTCAACGGTTTAAAAGCCATCAGTTTAACTGCTGTGTTTATCTTTTTAAATTCAGTTGTGTCGCTTGCACAAGACCCGAATTTCCATATTTACCTTTGCCTGGGCCAGTCAAATATGGAAGGAAATGCCCGTTTTGAGGCACAGGATACCGTTCAGGTTGATCCTCGTTTCCAGGTTTTGCAGGCGGTTAATTGTTCGGATTTAAAGCGGGAAATGAATCAATGGTACACCGCCGTTCCGCCTTTAACCCGTTGCAATACCGGCTTAACACCTATTGATTATTTTGGGCGTAAAATGGTTGCTGAACTACCTGAAAAAGTACGCGTTGGGGTCGTTATAGTAGCTGTCGGCGGATGCAAAATTGAATTATTTGATAAAGACAATTATTCATCTTATACAGCCACTGCACCAGACTGGATGAAAGGTATGCTTCAGCAATATGATGGCAATCCTTATGGCCGTTTGTTAAGCCTTGCAAAAGAAGCACAGAAAAAAGGCGTAATAAAAGGAATATTGCTCCATCAGGGTGAATCCAATACCGGCGATAGCTTATGGGTGAATAAAGTGAAAGGGGTTTATGATCAGCTGCTTAAGGATCTTAATCTGAAACCTGGTCAGGTACCCTTACTTGCCGGCGAGGTGGTGAACGCAGATCAGGGTGGCGTTTGCGCCAGCATGAACAACATTATCGCCAAGCTGCCTCAAACCATTCCAGGCGCACATGTCATTTCCTCAAAAGGTTGTACTGTAGCGGCTGATAAACTCCATTTTAATGCAGCAGGCTACCGGGAACTAGGCAAAAGATATGCAGCAAAAATGCTTTCGCTATTAAAAAGATGAGGCTAAAGCCTTGTAGCTTAATTATTAAACTAACCGAATACTAAATATATGAAATCCCGTAACCTGATTGCCCTTATAGTGCTCATTTGTTCCATACAAACCAGCTTAAAGGCACAGAATCCCGTTATTAGAAATATTTTTACGGCCGATCCGGCGCCAATCGTATACAAAAACACCGTTTATCTTTATGCCGGGCATGATACCGCTACAGTAAAAGATACCAATTATAAAATGCCCGACTGGCATGTGTTTTCTTCTCAGAATATGGTTGATTGGAAAGACCATGGTACTTTGCTTTCACCCAAAACATTTTCATGGGCAGGTGGAGATGCTTATGCTGCACAATGTATTTTCCGTGACGGTAAGTTTTATTGGTATGTATCAACAGGACATCAGAAAAATGGGGAAAGTGGTGGCGGAATGGCGATTGGCGTCGCTGTATCAGATAGTCCGACAGGACCATTTAAGGATGCGATTGGAAAGGCGTTGATCACCAATGAAATGACTAAAGATAAAAAACATGGATGGGACGATATTGATCCTACTGTATTTATTGACGATGATGGTCAGGCCTATCTTTTCTGGGGAAATGGCAGTTGCAAAAGTGTAAAACTTAAGAAAAATATGACGGAGCTGGATGGCCCGATTACGGTATTGGATATTAAAAACTATATAGAAGGACCCTGGGTTTATAAAAGGAAGGGAAATTATTACATGGTTTATGCCGGCGCAGGCACCAAGCCTGAAATGATTGAATATTGTATGGCTAAAAGTCCGCAGGGCCCTTGGGTGTACAAAGGGATTATCCAGGAAAATGTTGCCAACAGCTTTACCACGCACCCGGGAATTGTAGATTTCAAGGGTAAATCGTATTTCTTTTATCACAACGGTGCATTGCCAACCGGTGGAAGTTACAGAAGATCAATTTGCATCGATTATATGCAGTATAATCCGGATGGTACGATTCAGAAAATCATTCAAACAACTGAAGGCGTCGCTGCCATCGGTAAACGCTAACCGGCCATTTAATCATTACAACAGCACAGATAGAATTGCCCTGCGCAATAACCTTAATTAACCTAACCAAATATGCTTAAACTGATTAGACCATCACAATTTCATATCGCCTTGCTCTTTGGCATTTCAGTGCTATTTAACTTTCCTGCTTTCTCACAGGGCATTGTAACACCCGGCCCGCCTGAATTTGATGTAGAAAAACCAAATATTCCCCATGGGAAAATCGATACCCTTACTTATGCATCCAAAACCGTTGGTAACAATCGCCGGGCTTTGGTCTACACGCCACCGGGCTATGCTAAGAAAAAAAAATATCCTGTTTTATACCTGTTGCATGGCATCGGAGGTGATGAAAAAGAATGGTTCAGGGGTGGAAAACCACAGGTCATTCTTGATAATCTGTATGCAGACGGGAAAATTGAAGCTATGGTAGTGGTAATGCCTAATGGAAGAGCTATGAAAGATGACCGTGCAACGGGTAACATCATGGCGAAAGACAAGGTAGAAGCCTTTGCCAACTTTGAAAAAGACTTGCTGAATGATCTTATTCCATACATAGAAAAGAAGTTAAGTGTGTATAAAGACCGCGAGCACAGGGCAATAGCTGGCTTATCAATGGGTGGAGGCCAGTCGCTCAACTTTGGACTGGGGAATCTAAATAAGTTTGCATGGGTGGGCGGGTTCTCGTCTGCACCCAATACGAAGTTGCCACAGGAGTTGGTGCCTGATCCGAAAAAAGCAAAAGAGATGCTGAAACTGCTTTTTATTTCCTGTGGAGCAAGCGATAACCTGATCAGTTTCAGCAAACGCACCCATAATTATCTACAAAAAAATGATGTGCCGCATATTTATTTTATTGAGCCAGGTGTACATGATTTTAAGGTATGGAAAGATGGTTTATATATGTTTTCGCAGCTGATTTTTAAACCTGTAGATACCACCACATTTTCTAAATATCCTGTAGCAGGTGCGCCGGCCTCAACCAATATCGGATCGAACAAATATCCGCAGATTCTGGATGACCACCGGGTGATGTTTAGTATTGCTGCGCCAGAAGCCCAAAAGGTACAGGTAGATTTAGGGAAAAAATATGATATGATGAAGGACAGCCAGGGGAAATGGACCGCTACCACTGATTCTATTGGCGAAGGTTTTCACTACTATTCGCTCATTATTGATGGTATTCCGGTAGCCGATCCGGCCAGTAAAACCTATTATGGAATGGGCAGGATGGCCAGTGGTATCGAAATACCATTTACCGGCGGTGGCTATTATGCTTTGAAAGATGTACCGCATGGCGATATCCGATTGAAGAAGTATTTTTCTAAAGTCACAAATTCCTGGAGACAGTTTTATGTGTACACTCCACCGGGTTATGATTCCGGTACCAATGAAAAATATCCGGTGCTTTATATCCTTCACGGAGGAGGTGAAGATGAAACGGGATGGGCAAACCAGGGGAAAACAGATCTGATTCTGGATAACCTGATCGCTGCACAAAAGGCCAAGCCCATGCTTATTGTCATGCCTGATGCCAATGTGGGTGGTTCGGCTTTCGCTGAAAGCGGGTTAAAAACATTTGAATCCGAACTCAGGGAAGTGATTATCCCGCTGGTGGAAAAAACGTACCGTACCAAAACGGATGCTGCAAACCGTGCTTTAGCAGGTTTATCAATGGGCGGAATGCATACCCTGTATACCGGAATCAAAAATACAGCTGACTTTGCGTATCTGGGCGTTTTCAGCTCCGGCTGGATTGTTGGTCGTCAGAATGAGGTAGCCGATGCCCAATACGATTTTATGAAAAACAACCGTGAAAATATCAATGCCAACCTGAAACAGTTCTGGATTGCCATGGGTGGAAAGGAAGATATTGCCTATAAAAACTGTCAGGTCATGATGGATAAGCTGAAAAATTTAAACATCAATTACACTTATCAGGAGTACCCCGGCGGCCATACCTGGCCGGTATGGCGCAATAATCTTTACGAGTTTTCTGCTTTGCTATTTAAATAAAATGCTATAAATTATATCATGATGAAGATGCTACGAAAGTTTCCGGCCGCTAAAACTATTTTACCGCAATGCTGCTTTGCTGCTTTACTGATGACAAGCATTTGCCAAACGGTGATTGCACAGGATAAGCTGTATCCCAATACCTTTCCACTTCAACAGGTCACATTGCTTAAAGGGCCATTTGGCCATGCCCGCGACCTCAATATTCAAACCTTACTGAGTTATGATGTGGATAAATTACTCTATCCTTACCTGAAGGAAGCCCAGCTGCCGGTTGTTAAAAGTGGCTATAAAAATTGGGATGGTCTTGACGGGCATGTTGGCGGACATTACCTTTCTGCGCTGGCTTTTAATTATGCTTCTACCAATAACCAGGAGTGCAAAAGCCGCATGGATAACATGGTTGAGGTGTTGCAAGAATGCCAGCGCAAAAATACGGCGGGGCAGCAAGACTGGGGAAAAGGCTATGCAGGTGGAGTACCAAACAGTCGTAAGGTGTGGACGAAACTTAAAACCGGAGACTTCAAGGCTTACAAGGCGGCATGGGTGCCCTGGTATAACTTACACAAAACATTTGCCGGTTTACGTGATGCCTGGGTATACGGAAAAAGTGAGAAAGCCAAAGATGTTTTTCTGAAGTTCTGCGACTGGGCCATTGACATCACATCAGGCCTTTCTGAACAACAAATGCAGGAAATGCTAGATACAGAGCATGGAGGAATGAATGAGGTGCTGGCCGATGCCTATCAGCTTACCTGTAACCAAAAATATCTGAATGCGGCAATGCGCTTTTCGCATCAGATGTTACTCAAACCAATGTCAAACGATCAGGATAACCTCGATAATAAACACGCCAATACACAGGTGCCGAAAGCCATTGGTTTTCAGCGGATCGGCGAATTAAACCACAATAGTGCTTATGAAGAATCGGGACATTTTTTCTGGGAAACCGTTACCGGAAAACGCAGTCTGGCCTTTGGCGGAAATAGCCGGAGGGAGTTTTTTCCAAGTGCTACCGCCAGTGCTGATTTTGTAAATGACGTGGAAGGCCCTGAAACCTGTAATACCTACAATATGCTTAAGCTCACCGAGGGATTGTTCAGGGAGAAACCAGATGCGAAATATGCCGATTATTACGAGCGGGCACTCTACAACCACATTCTTTCTACGCAGCATCCGCAACATGGCGGATATGTTTATTTTACACCGGCCAGGCCAAGGCACTACCGGGTTTATTCAGCACCGAATGAAGCCATGTGGTGCTGTGTAGGCAGTGGCATGGAAAACCATAGCAAATACAACGAATTTATTTATACACACCAGAAAGATTCTTTATACCTGAATCTGTTTATCGCTTCTGAACTGGATTGGAAAGAAAAAAATATTAAACTAAAGCAAGAAACGCTGTTTCCTGATGAAGCCCGCACCCGGCTCACCGTAACAAATGGTTCTGCGGCGTTTACCCTTCTGCTCAGACACCCTTCATGGGTGAAAAAGGATAGTATGGGAGTGAAAATCAATGGAAAAAGAATAAGCTATACCTTATTTCCTTCATCCTATATAGCTATTCAACGTAAATGGAAAAAAGGAGATGTGGTCGAACTTGACATGCCGATGGAATCAACCATTGAGCGCCTGCCCAACCTTCCGGAATATGTGGCCATTATGCACGGGCCAATTTTGCTGGGTGCCAAAACCAAAACTGAGCACCTTAACGGACTTGTCGCAAATGATAGTCGCTGGGGGCATATTGCCAGTGGTCCGAAATTAGCCATTGATAAGGCACCAATTTTAATTGATCAGGATATCACTAAAATCTCCGGCAAGCTCGTTCCGGTTGCTGGTCATCCGATGCAGTTTTCTTTTGCCAATGAACAAATTATTAATCCCGAACCCCTAACGCTTGAACCATTTTACCGCATTCATGATTCAAGGTATATGATGTATTGGATGGCTTTAACGCCAGGTCAATATAAAGATTACCTGAATGAGGTAAAGCAATCAGAGGCGGAAAAAATGGCACTTTCAGCACGTACGGTTGATTTTGTAGCTCCCGGTGAGCAGCAACCTGAAGTGGATCATCAGCTAAAGAGCGAACGTTCCCAAAGTGGATCTTCCCTGGATGAATTCTGGCGGGAGGCCAGCAACGGCGGATATTTTAGTTATCAGTTAAGTACCGGAGGTTCGAACGCATTGTTACTTCATGTCCGTTATCATACTGCAGGAAATGCCAATGGTCAGTTTGATATTTTGATTGACGACCAAAAATTATTAACGATTGATCCTGTTGCCGTGAAGCATAAACCAGGCTTTTACAATCAGGAATATAAAATTCCCTCAAGCATGCTTAAAGGCAAACAAAATATCCGGGTGAAATTTTTATCCCTTGACAAGAAAGCTACAGGCAGGGTTTATTATGTCCGTTTGGTAAAGCCTGAGTAAACGATATCTTTCTCAATACAATAAAAACCTTTCAATGAACCCAAGCAAACACATCAGGATACTGACATTCATATTCTTATTTTCAGCTGCTTTTAGTTCTTTTTTAAAAGCCCAGCAAGCTGATGACTCCAGATTAAAACTCTGGTATAATCAGCCTGCCGGAAAAGTGTGGGAAAATGCACTGCCCGTGGGGAATGGCATGCTTGGTGCCATGGTGTACGGAAATGTGGAACGGGAAATCCTTAAACTCAATGAACATACGCTTTGGAGCGGAGGTCCGTACCAGAATGATGTTCCGGAAACCATCAATTATTTAGCAGAAATCAGACAGTTGATTTTTGAAGGTAAAAACAAAGCGGCAGAAAACCTGGCCAATAAAGTAATGTTTGGAAAAAAATCTTCCGGACAGATTTTCCAGCCGGCAGGAAATCTCGAACTCAGCTTTCCAGGTCAGGAAGTTTATCAAAACTATCATCGGGAACTAGACCTGGATAAGGCTGTCGCGAAAACCAGCTATACCGTAGCCGGGGTAACCTATACCAGGACCACATTTGCTGCCTTTGGTAACCGTGTGATTATGATGCGGCTTACAGCCAGTAAGCCCGGCAAAATTTCTTTTTCAGCAGCTTATACTACGCCACATAAAAATGTGGTTATCCGGTCTTCGGAAGCAAAAGACCTGATGATGGAAGGCATTTCGAGTGACCATGAAGGGGTAAAAGGAAAAGTGAAATATCAGGTTATCAGTCGATTTAAGAATGAAGGGGGGACTACCAGTGCTTCTGACAGCAGCATTACGGTAAAAGGTGCGGATGCGGTTACGGTTTACATTTCCATTGCCACCAATTTCAATAATTATCTTGATGTAACTGGCGATGCTGCAGCCCGTGCTTCTGCATACCTGGAAAAGGCCACGGCAAGTTCTTATGCCAGGTTGTATAATACCCATGTGGCGGAATATCAAAAATATTTTAACCGGGTGCAACTGGATCTGGGAACAACTCCGGCTGCTGCATTACCAACCGATCAGCGGCTGGCAAATTTCAGAAATGTAGATGATCCGGCTTTTGTCGCACTCTATTATCAATTCGGGCGTTATCTGCTGATCAGTTCTTCGCATCCCGGGGGGCAGCCGGCAAACTTACAGGGCATCTGGAATGATAAGCTTTATCCTGCCTGGGACAGTAAATATACCATCAATATCAACGCACAGATGAATTACTGGCCGGCAGAACCTACCAATCTTGCTGAAATGCACGAGCCTTTTCTGAAAATGGTCAAAGAAATGGCTGAAACCGGCGCAGTCACTGCCAGGAACATGTATGGCGCAAGGGGATGGGTCGCCCATCATAATACAGATATCTGGAGAAGTACAGGCCCTGTGGATGGGGCATTCTGGGGAATCTGGAATGCCGGTGGCGGATGGACGAGTCAGCACCTCTGGCAACATTACCTCTACAATGGCGACGAAAATTACCTGAAAACAGTTTATCCCATTTTGAAGGGTGCAGCACTTTTTTACAAAGATTTCCTGGTGGTTCACCCGAAATATAGATGGCTGGTAGTTAATCCAGGAACCTCTCCCGAAAATGCACCAAAGGCACATGGTGGCTCTTCGATTGATGCTGGGACAACCATGGATAATCAGATTGTTTTTGATGTTTTCTCATCCGTTATCCAAGCCGCAAAAATCCTGAATATTGATCATAATTTCACCAATAGCCTGGTGAAGATGCGTGCCCAATTACCACCCATGCACATTGGTAAATACGGTCAGTTGCAGGAATGGCTGGATGATATCGACAGTCCGAATGACAAACACCGCCATATTTCGCACCTTTATGGACTCTTCCCTTCCAATCAGATTTCTCCATATCGCACACCCTTGCTTTTTTCGGCAGCTAAAAACACGTTATTGCAGCGTGGAGATGTTTCAACCGGTTGGAGTATGGGCTGGAAAATTAACTGGTGGGCAAGAATGCAGGATGGAAATCATGCTTATCAGCTGATACGGAATCAGTTGACGCCATTAGGGGTGAATCCGGGTGGGGGAGGCACCTACAACAATCTTTTTGATGCGCACCCGCCTTTTCAGATTGACGGAAATTTTGGTTGTACATCCGGTATTACTGAGATGCTGATGCAAAGTGCTGATGAAGCCCTGCAGCTCCTGCCGGCACTTCCTGATGTATGGAAGAAGGAAGGAATGATAAAAGGACTGCGTGCCAGGGGAGGTTTTGAAGTAAAGGAAATGGGCTGGGTAGCAGGTAAATTAACTAAAGTGGTAATCAGATCAACCATTGGTGGTAACCTGCGTCTTCGTGTGCCCGATCAGCTAAAAGGCCAGGGATTTGTGCTGCAACCAGCCAAGGGCAGCAATCCTAATGTATTTTATACCGTAGCTAAAACACCTGATGCGCTGCTGTCTGAAAATGCAATAACTGCTGAACCGGTTTTGCGGGAAACTTTCTTATATGATATTCTTACAGTAGCAGGAAAATCTTACACACTTATATTAAAATGATCTTTACAGTAAAAACAATACATAAAATGAAGAAGAGAAAATTACTGGCCTGTCTGTTGTTTATTGCCATGTTAAACTTGCAGGCATTTGCTCAGCAACAGGCAAAAAATCCGGTCATTTTTGCCGATGTACCTGATCTTTCCATGATCCGCGTAGGCGATACCTATTACATGAGCAGCACCACGATGCACATGAGTCCGGGTTTGCCCATCATGAAATCAAAAGACCTGGTGAACTGGCAAATGGTCGGTTATGCTTATGATACGCTGGCCAATGTAGATGCACTGAATCTGGCTGATGGTAAAAGTGCCTATGGAAAAGGTAGCTGGGCGAGCAGTTTGCGCTACCATGATGGTGTTTTTTATGTGAGCACCTTCGCTCAAACTACCGGAAAAACTACAATCTTCAGCACTAAAGATATCGAAAAAGAGAACTGGAAAAGGGTAGATTTCATGCCCAGCCTTCACGATCATTCTTTGTTTTTTGATCAGGGAAAAGCCTATATGGTATATGGTAGCGGGAAAATTAAATTGGTTGAGCTGAAGGCAGACCTAAGCGGAATCAATACCAATGTGCCTGAACGTATTTTAATCGAGGATGCCGGACTTCCTTCGGGTAATGCAGGCGGTTTGCCTGCCGAAGGCTCACAATTATTTAAGGTAAACGGAAAATACTACCTGTTTAACATTACCTGGCCAAGAGGAGGAATGCGTACCGTAGTGATCCACCGCTCTGATCATTTATCAGGCCCTTATGAAGGAAAAGTAGCTTTACAGGATAAGGGTGTGGCGCAGGGCGGTATGATTGATACACCAGATGGAAACTGGTTTGCCTATCTATTTCGGGACAATGGCGCCGTTGGACGGATTCCTTACCTGGTGCCAATCAAATGGGAAAATGACTGGCCCATTTTAGGAATTGACGGTAAAGTGCCCGAATCACTTCATTTACCAAAAAGTAAAGGAATGATTCCGGCGATTGCTGCCTCAGATGAATTTACCCGCGAAAAGGGAGAACGTGATCTGCCGCTGGTTTGGCAATGGAACCACAATCCTGATGTTCAATATTGGTCGGTTCACCAAAGAAAAGGTTATCTGCGGTTAACTACCGGGCGTATTGATACCACCTTTCTCACTGCCCGGAATACGCTTACGCAACGAACCATCGGGCCATTTTCATCAGCCACTACGGCTTTGGATCTTTCCAAGATGAAAAACGGCGATTTTGCAGGCCTGGGGGTTTTACAGAAAAATTATGGACAAATCGGTGTAAAAATCGAAAACGGGGATAAGTCGATCGTTTTCGTCAATGCTACTGGTGGAAATGCCAAATCATCATCAGCAATTCCCATTCAGCAAAATAAAATATTCTTCAGGGTTGATTGCGATTTTGCTGAAAGAAAAGATCTGGCCACATTCTTTTATAGCCTGGATGGCAAGGACTGGAAAAGTATTGGCGATCCGGTAAAAATGAGCTATTCCATTCCGCACTTTATGGGTTATCGCTTTGCACTTTTTAACTACGCAGAAAAAGAATCAGGAGGCTATGTTGATTTTGATTATTTTCATTTGTCAGAAAAGCCATCAATTCAGGGTAGAGAATAAAAAAACAAGCCTGTTTATACCAAAATTGAACAATAATGCTAATAATTTGGTCAATAGTTCAACGCTGCGGTATCTGATAGGCCTATCTTCGAAATTGATTCAGGGTAATGAATGTGCGGTGATAATGGCCAATATTCATCTGAAATAACCAATATAAACTAATCTATGAACAAATCATTTGAAAACCTTTTTCTGAAAATGAAAAATCTGGACAAACCATATTTTTCCTTCAAACTTATACTTGCAGGCGCATTAACCTGCTTTACCTTGGTTTTATTTAGTGCTTTTACTCAGCATGCTGATGGCCTTAAGCCGGTGCCATCAGCTATTCCGTTATTTAGTAATTACGTTTACCAGGGTGACGATGATATTTATAAAAAATACCCCTTAAAAGCAGATGAGTTTTATACACCCATCCTTCAGGGGTGTTATCCAGATCCAAGCATTACCCAAAAAGGAGATGATTATTACCTGGTAGTTTCCTCTTTTGCATTCTTTCCGGGGGTTCCTATTTTTCATTCTAAAGATTTAGTCAACTGGAAACAACTCGGGCACGTGTTAGACCGCACTTCGCAACTAAAAGTTGCACGTTCGGGAATGAGCGCCGGCATTTATGCACCAGCCATCTTATACAACAAGCTTAATGATACCTTCTATATGATTACCACGCAGATTGCAGGCGGAATGGGAAACATGGTGGTGAAAACGAAAGATCCGGCCAAAGGATGGAGTGAGCCTTATAAACTAAAATTTGATGGCATCGATCCATCATTATTTTTTGACGATAACGGAAAAGCCTACGTGGTACACAATGATGCCCCTGAAAAGGAATTGTATACCGGTCACCGGGCCATTAAAATGTGGGAGTATGATTTGGTAAATGACCAGATTATTCCGGGTACGGATAAAATTATTGTGAATGGGGGGGTAGACCTGAGCAAGCATCCAATATGGATTGAAGCGCCTCACATTTATAAAAAGAACAATAAATATTACCTGATGTGTGCCGAGGGCGGTACCGGCGGTGCGCACAGTGAGGTAGTTTTTGTGAGCGATAACGTTAAAGGGCCATATGTTCCTTCAGCAAAAAATCCAATCTTAAGTCAGCGCCACCTTCCGGCTAAAAGGATAGATAAAATAGACTGGGCAGGTCATGCTGATCTGGTAGAAGGTACGAACGGACAATATTATGGCGTGTTCCTCGGCATCAGGCCGAATGAAAAAGACCGTGTAAATATTGGTCGCGAAACGTATATTCTTCCGGTAAACTGGGATGGAGCATTTCCTGTTTTTGAAGGCGGACTGGAGCCTTTGAAAACAAAACTGAAAATGCCTGCAGGTGTTAAAAATAACACGGTCAAACCAGGTTTTTTCCCGAATGGAAACTTTACTTTCCAGGATAACTTTTCTGCAGGAAAGCTGGATTACCGCTGGATTGGATTAAGAGGGCCAAGAGAAGAATTTGCTGTAGTAACCGCTAACGGTTTACAGATTAAGCCTTTTGCTAAAGATGTAAAAGCTGTTGAACCCATTTCTGCATTGTTTCAGCGCCAGCAGCATAATAATTTCTCTGCTACTGTAACAATGAATTATAAACCAGATTCGGATAAGGATCTGGCCGGAATTGTTTGTTTGCAGAAGGAAAGCTATCACTATGTTTTTGGTGTAACTAAAAAAGATAATGATTATTATCTTTTATTGCAACGTACGGAAGACAATGCATCAAGCATATTGGCAAAGGTAAAAATTGATATTAACCGGCCTATCGATTTAAAGGTATCTGCAAAGGGTGATGATTATACTTTCAGCTATGCTTCAGGAGACAAGAAATTTACCCATCTGGGCGGTACCGTTTCAGGTGATATCCTTTCAACAAATGTGGCAAAAGGATTCACCGGTGCCTTAGTCGGACTTTATGCTACTTCAGCAAGCGAGGTTAAATTGTAAGCAGTTATTATAAAAAATTAAATTTTAAAGTATGCGCCCTGGTTTGTGGAAACACGACCAGGGCTTTGTATTTATACCCCGGTTTTAGCGTTTAGGCGCTCTCCATTATCGGATCAATATGACTAATACATCATACATAACTTTATTCATTTCGTTATTTTTCACTGGTTTGGTGTTTTGTTATCATGCTAAAGCACTTCCATTGTTAATCCTTATGCAGACCTTTCAGGTCTTTTGTGGTTAAAATACACTAAGTCTGGGAAATATTATTCGGGAGGATAGATAAATGAAAATAATTTTTCATTATAACTGCTTCTTAATGCATCTAAATGCAGTTTTTTAGCTGCTTTTACCTGTCCTGAACATGAATCCTATAAATTTAAACAATTGTGCTATCTATAAATTACACACGATCCTACATTTATCTCAACCAAATATAAGATGCATCTTAACTGAGGTGCAGTGCTAACCAAATAACTAATGAACCTAAATCTTAAACAAGCTTAATTTTTTTGTTAAGCGCATTTTTAATTAATTATAGGCCTTTCCAAAAGCAGATAAGCTTACAGGGCTATGGTATTTATTGCGCTTGATTACTGGATTAAACTCAATGGATGATTTTAAATCATGATCCATTAAATACAAATAAACCAAATATTGCCCATATGAGACCGCCTACCTAACCTGCTGAATCTGCAATGTCTTTAATCAGGCCTGCAATAATTTCCAGCATTTTATTCTAACCAAATCCTAACCAATGTATGATGAAGAAATCCAACTTCAAAGCCATAGAATATGAGCCTTCTATGCACAACCGAACAAATCAAATTCTGCATTTTCTAAATCAATTTATATGATGGACAATTACACAATTACAAGTGGTAATGGCCAGCATATGCATCAGAAATTTAGCGCATTATTACTCAGAATAGCTTTTATTATACTCTCCTTTTTGTTAATTGCCAATGCAGTTATGGCTCAGCAAAAAAGGGTATTGAGAGGTACCGTTGTAGATGAGCAAAATGATCCGCTCACGGGCGTAACCATTACACTAAAGGGCACAAATACCCGTGTGGTATCCAACGGTGAAGGTAAATTTTCAATGGAAATCCCGACAGAGAAAAGCACGCTTTTATTTAATTATATCGGGATGAGTCAAAAAGAAATCACCCTTACTGATAAAAATGATATCGTGGTATCTATGAACAATGATAACAAAGTGCTTAACGAGGTTATTGTGGTGGGATACGGACAGCAAAAGAAAGCAAGTGTAGTGGGTGCCATTAGCCAAACCAGTGGAAAGGTATTAGAACGTAGCGGTGGGGTAACCAATCTGGGAATGGCCTTAACCGGAAATCTTCCTGGCGTGGTGACTACAGCATCATCCGGTATGCCGGGTGGAGAAGATCCACAAATTCTCATCCGTGGCCAAAGCTCCTGGAACAATAGCTCACCGTTAATTTTAATTGATGGTATTGAACGTTCTATCAGTTCTATTGATATTTCATCAGTAGAAAGTGTATCTGTACTTAAAGATGCTTCGGCCACTGCAGTTTATGGTGTAAGAGGGGCAAACGGTGTAATTCTGGTTACCACTAAACAAGGCGTTGAAGGAAGGGCACAAGTACAGGTGCGGTCGAACTTAACGGCTAAAGTTGCTTCTAGGCTGCCTGAAAAATATGATTCATATGATGCCCTGATGATTAAAAACAGGATTATTGAACGTGAATCTGTCGTAGATCAAAACGCATGGTCTGGTTATACTGCGATGCAGATGATTGATAAGTACCGGAATCCGCTAAATTCAAGCGAATGGGACAGGTATCCTAATGTAGATTGGGAAAAAGAACTTTTTAAAGACAGGGCCATGTCTTACAATACCTCAGCCAATGTTTCGGGTGGGTCTAAGTTTGTTACCTACTTTGCTGGCCTGGATCTGACGCGTGAAGGGGATTTATTTAAAACATTTCCGAATCAGCGTGGCTATGAGTCAAATTTTGGCTATAACCGTACCAACGTCAGGAGTAATCTCGATTTCAACTTAACCAAGACAACTAAATTTTCAACCAAATTATTCGGATCAAATGGCGTACGTCAGTTGCCTTATGACATGGCTGATGGCGACCAGTCTTTCTGGTCATCTGCTTATCGTACAGCACCTGATTCGTTTCGCCCGGTTTATACTGATGGCACCTATGGTTTTTTTCCAACAGCTACACAGGATCAACCCAATGCGGCTTTCTGGCTGGCTTATTCAGGTGTTGAAAAAAGGACAAGTACGCAGTTGACAACGGATTTCATTCTTCAGCAAAAACTTGATATGCTCACCAAAGGATTAAGTTTGAGAGGTAGCTTATCGCTGGATAATACGTTTCTGGAAAGAAAACGGGGTGTTAATGATCAATTTAATGCTGCACAGCGAAAATATGTTAATCCGCTAACAGGTATTATCTCATTTGAACAACAAAGGAATACCGGAACCCAGTTTGACTTTACTGATGCCATTCAATGGTTTACAGCCGCTGGTGAAGTAGATAAAAATGCTACATTCCGGAACATGAATTACCAGTTCCAGGTGAATTACGACCGTACATTCGGTGCACATGCTATAACTGGAATGGGTTTGGTACAACGTCAGCGAACAGCCAGGGGTAGTGCTTTTCCTACATTTCGTGAAGACTGGGTATTTCGAACCACTTATAACTATAAATCAAAATACTTATTTGAAGCAAACGGTGCCTACAATGGGTCTGAGCAATTTGGCCCGGATTATCGCTTCGCATTTTTTCCTTCGGTTTCTGCCGGCTGGGCCATTAGTAACGAGGAATTCATGAAGTCTTTAAAGTTTCTCGATTTATTAAAAGTACGCGCATCATGGGGAAGAATTGGTGATGACGCTTTAGGAGGACCGAGATGGCCTTTCCGCGATTCCTATCTGTATGGTAATAATACGCCAATGGGCAGTCCCGCTATTGCTACACCTTATACCATTTACCGGATCGGGACAATGGGAAATCCAAACCTGTCCTGGGAAACTGTAGAAAAACAAAATCTGGGAATTGAGTATAGTTTTTTTAAAGGTGATATTTCCGGAAACATAGATATATTCAGAGATCACAGAAAAGATATCATGATTGGTGGGGGCTCCCGGGCCATTCCTTCCTATTATGGATTTGGTGGCAGTGCGCCAAGAGCGAACCTGGGTGAAGTAAGCAGCAGAGGTTATGAAATTGAACTGCGCTTAACGCACTCATTTGGACAAGGCATCAGGGCTTGGGCAAATCTGGCTTTAACACATGCGACCAATAAAACCAATTTCAGAGATGATCCGGAACTCACACCTGGGTATCAGAAACAAGAAGGTTATGCTATTGGTCAAACCCGTTCCTATCTGGACAATGGTTTTCTCAAAAGCTGGGATGATTTATACGGCAGCACGGTGCGCTTATCAAATAATCAAAATAAACTTCCGGGAGATTACAACATCATTGATTTTAATGCAGACGGGGTGATTGATGATAAAGACAGGGCACCTAATGGTTACACGGCAAGCCCTCAAAACACCTATAATGCCAGTATCGGCTTTGAATGGAAACGTTTTAACCTGTTCTTTCAGTTTTATGCAGTAAACAATGTTACCCGTGAAATTGAATTTCCGAATTACCAGGGCAAAAGCAATGTGGTATTTGTGGAACGCCCTTTCTGGTATCTTCAGGATGGAGGAGGAGAAGTTCCGCCGCCACGCTGGAGCGTTCTTGATGCTTTCGGTGGTAGCGGAACCCGCTACTATTACGATGCCTCTTACATCCGTTTAAAAAACGCAGAACTGGGCTATACCCTTTCCGGGAAATCAATCAGCAAACTGGGAATAAGATCCTGCAGGTTTTATGTGAACGGCAACAACTTGTTTCTTTGGACAAACATGCCGGATGACCGGGAATCCAACTTCAGCGGAGTTTCCGGAGGTGGGGCATATCCAACAGTTAAACGTTTCAATTTTGGTATTGACATCACTTTATAAACGATTTGAAGATGAAAAATCTCTTTAAGAATATTTTGTTCCCCGCGATTATCCTTGTGGGTACATTAACATTAAATTCATGTAAAAAGTATCTGGAAAGGTCTCCTTTAGCCGATATTCAGGAAAACGATCCTTACAAAAATTTCAGGAATTTTCAGGGCTTTACTGAAGAACTTTATAACTGTATCCCGTTGTTAAGTGTTGTGGAAGCCCATAACAGTTTCAATCTCGGTGAAGAGGAATTCTGGGAAGTAGGCGAAACCCGTCTGCTTTCCTATCATATTGATCAGGGTAACTACATGGCCTGGACCAATACTTTTTATAATTTTTTAGGCACAGGAGGTGATCCGGCCAACGGAATCCTTAACGATCCGAACAGATCAAAAGGAAAACTTTGGGGCCTTTCCTGGTATGCGATTAGAAAAGCAAATGTTGGATTAGCTAACCTGGATAAATTAACCGATGCCACCCAGGAAGAAAAAGACCTGATTGCAGGCCAGCTTTATTTTTTCAGGGGCTACTTTCATTTTGTACTCATGGAATACTGGGGCGGATTGCCTTACATTGACCAGGTATTGCCAAGTGATGAGGTCATAAAAATTCCAAGGCTAAGCTATCAGGCCAGTGCCAATAAAGTGGCCGAAGACTTAAAGCGTGCCGCAGACTTGCTTCCGGTAGACTGGGATCAGACACTTGTGGGCAAACAAACTTCAGGTAACAACAACACCCGGATCAATAAAATTATGGCCCTTTGTTTTATGGGTAAAAATTACTTATGGGCAGGAAGTCCGCTGATGAACAGAGCGTCAACCGGAAACAACAGCTACAATAATGAGTTTTGCAAGAAAGCCGCTGATGTACTGGCAGAAGCTTTAAAAATTACAGAAAGTACAAACCGCTATGAACTGGCTCCTTTTTCACAGTATCGCGATTTGTTTTACACCTTTAATCAAAACGGCAAAATTCCAGGATTAAAAGAATCTATTTTTCTGGAGAATTTAGCAAACGCTGCCGGACGCTGGCGGTGGAACCAGGTGAATGATTATCGCCCTTTAGTCATCCATCAAACCGGAATTAAGGTTTATCCAACAGCCAATTATGCCGATTACTATGGTATGGCGAATGGTTTACCCATTGCGGATGCAGAAAAAAAGGATACAGAAAGTGGTTACGATCCGGAATATCCATGGAAAAACAGAGACCCTCGTTTTTATAACGACATTCTAATCGATGGCGAGAAATGCGTACTTACTGCACAAAGCGTAGGTAACAATGAATTTCGCCAGTATGCCAGTCTATACACCAACGGACTTTATAGAACTGCCGATGGAAATAAAAAAGTATGGACAGGATACCTGAATTCCAAATTTGTATCCAAACTGATGAACGAATATGACGGATACCGCGAGAACAATACGTTTGTACTTAGTTTAATGCGTTTGGCAGATGTATACCTGCTTTATGCAGAAGCCACAGCAACAGGATATGGCAGCCCTCAAAGTACGGCAGCAGGTTATTCGCTTAATGCGGTTGAGGCTGTGAATAAAATCAGAAAGCGGGCAGGTGTTACAGGCATTGCCAATAAATTTCTGGGCTCAACTACCGATTTTCTTGGAGAATTGAGACGCGAACGGGCGGTAGAATTGTCCTTTGAAGGGCATCGTTTCAATGACTTAAGAAGATGGTTACTGCTTACAGAGCGTCCTTATACCTTAAAAAAAGCAGTTGAGTTTGATCGGGCAATACCGAACGCTCAGGTTTACGCAGATCCTAAAAATGCAAGGGTAAGAAATTTCAGGGAAACGGTATTGTTTGAAAGACAGCTCAGTCAACGCCATTATTGGCTGCCTTTCCGCGTAGAGGATGTAAACATGTATAAAGAATTTAAGCAGAATCCAGGTTGGTAATTTTAAGGGAGAAAAGATGAACACAAAAAATATAAATGCTTACTGCTTTTGGCTCCTGATCTGCCTTTTCAGTTTCAATGGAGCCTATGCACAAGAAACCAAAGACACTTTGGTAAATGTTGCCTTTGATAAGGTCGCAAAAAAAGATCTTCTCGGAGGGGTGTCTGTAGTAAACGTTTCAGATTTACTGAATAAAAGTTACGGCACATATAGTCTGGATAATCTTCAGAGTTTTGTTGGTGGTTATACCGGAAACATTTGGGGCCAGGCGCCATTAATATTAGTTGATGGCGTTCCACGTCGTGCTACAGATGTACGTTTGGTGGAAGTAGCATCTATCACGGTTTTAAAAGGTGCCAGTGCAGTGGTATTATACGGGAGCACCGCCGCTAAGGGGGCAATTCTGATTACCACGAAACGCGGAAGTGAAAATCCGTTAAAAATTAAAGTGAGGCTTAATTCAGGAGTTTTCGTACCTAAAAGTTTTCCCAGCTATTTAAAATCAGCTGATTACATGACTTTGTACAATGAAGCCTTAACTAACGATGGAATTGCCACTTCAGGAGCAGGATTTACGCAGCAGGATATTGACAATACCAGGTCTGGCGTAAATCCTTATAAATATCCTGATGTAGATTTTTTCAGCTCGGATTATTTAAGGAAAGCCTATTCCCGTTCTGATGTAATGACAGAAGTATCAGGTGGTAACAACTTTGCACGCTATTATACCAATATTGGTATCTCCTATAACAACAGTCTGGTAAAATACGGTGAACAGAAAAACAATAGCGACCTCGCATTTAATGTGAGGGGAAATGTAGATATGAACATTGCCAAATGGCTCACCGCATCAGCCGATGCAGTAGCCATTTCTAATAGCAACTATACAGGCAGGGGAAATTTCTGGGGTTCAAGTTCTACTGTTGCACCTAATTTTAACAGGTTTTCGCCGCTTATACCGATTGATATGCTCGATCCCAACAATACGGCTTTGCAAACGATTGTTAAAAACAGCAATCATATTATTGATGGAAAATTCTTACTGGGCGGACAAAGCACCAACCCAACAAACGTATTTTCTGATATGCTTGCCGCAGGATATATTCGGACCAAATCCAATACTTTTCTCTATAACCTGAACCTGAAAGCAGATTTAAATTCGATAACAGAGGGGTTGAGTTTTAAAACCGGAACCAGTATGGATTATTCTTCGCTGTATTCTGAAGCTTATCTGTTGCCTTATGCTACTTACCGGCCAACCTGGTCAACCGTGAATGGTAAAGATGTGATCACCGCATTAGAGAGATTTGGAGAAGATAAAAATTCTACTAATGAATATGTTGGCCGTTCTACTTACACCCAAACCATGTCATTCAGATCGCAGTTTAATTACAACCGAACTTTTGCTCAAGACCATACGGTTTCTGCAAATGTTTTAGGCTGGTGGTATAAAACGCAGTTTTCAAGTGATATCGACAATGAAGGTGGCAGTGATTATCAGCCAGTTCTCAACACGAATCTTGGTTTTCAGGCAGCTTATAACTTCAGGAGTAAATATTATTTCGATTTTTCAGCAGCATTGATTCATTCAGCGAAACTGCCTCCAGGTAAGAGAAACGGAATTTCTCCTGCCGTTACAGTGGGCTGGCGCATGTCTAATGAATCATTTTTCAAAGAGAATTTATCCTTTATTGGCGATTTTAAGCTATCAGCATCATATGCTTCTATTAAACAAGATCTGGATATTACAGGCTACAGGGCCAATAATGTAAATGAACCAGTAGATTATTATTTATACCAGGGTTATTACAGTAACAATGCAATCCTTGGCGGATATTACCAGTGGAGAGACAATGTTGCAGGTGGCAGAACCACCTTATCCGGACAAGCAGAAAATCCTGATTTAACTTTTGTTAAAAGAAATGAGTTTCGTTTGGGCCTGGATGGTGCAATATTTAATAACCTCCTGACTTTTGATTTTAATTATTTCTCACAAAACACCAAAGGATTACTTGCCCGGGGCCTTACCATTTATCCTTCTTATTTTTCTGGTTCAGGAGATTTCCGCCCATGGATCAATTTTAATGAAGATAAACGTACTGGATTTGATTTTGCACTGAATCTGAACAAACAAGCCGGACAGTTATTTTATTCGCTTGGTGTATCAGGAATGTTCTATAATAGTAAGGCAATTCAAAGAGACGAAATCATTGATCAAGCTTATCTGGCCAAGGCGGGGCGGCCGTTAGATGCGTATTACGGATACATCAGCGAAGGTCTTTTTCAAAATCAGGCAGAAATTGATGCTCACGCCAAACAAACCTTTGGTGCAGTGAAACCGGGAGATATCAAATACAAGGATTTAAATAATGATGGCTTAATTGATAACAGGGATCAGCAGGATCTGGGCCATACAGGCTGGGCCGCTTCACCTTTTAGTTTTGGGTTAAACCTTACCTTAAAGTATAAGCACTTCACCTTATTTGCCTTAGCATCAGGTACAAGAGGAGCCGTTGGATTTAAAAACAGTGCTTATTATTGGGTTGGTGGAAGTGGCAAATATTCTGAAGCCGTGTTAGATCGATGGACTGAACAAACCAAAGCAACGGCAACTTATCCGCGTTTAACCACCAATAGCAATAATAACTTCCGAAATTCAACATTCTGGATGTATAAAACCAATCGTTTCGATCTTAACAGGGTACAGTTAACTTATGATTTTGATAAGGAAATTTTTAACGATTCATTTGTGCAAGGACTAAGCTTATACATACAGGGAGATAATTTACTGGTGATTTCATCAGAACGGAAACTAATGGAATCTAATATTGGAATAGCACCACAAACGCGGTTCTTTAACCTGGGAGCCAGGGTATCTTTTTAATGACCTATAAATTTAATAATATGAAATTCAAAATATTTATTTTAGGGTTGGCAGTGCTTTCTTTCACTGGCTGCAAAAAAATTCTGGAACCTGAACCAGAAAATCTGAAGACGATCGATCAGATGTATACAGATGCAAATTTTGCACAGGGTTTTTTAATTAATGCATACCGAACCATTCCGGCCTATTACGACAACTCTGAATATGCCACAGATGATGCCGTAACCAACCAGCTTACCAATGGTTATTTGCAGGCTGCTGCGGGTTCATGGACATCAACCAATAATCCTGCATCAGTTTGGAACCAGTCTTATGAAGCCATGCAATACATCAATCTTTTCCTGGAAAATTCACCGAAAGTGAAGTGGGCAACAGATGCAGAAAGTTCCAGACTTTTTAACCTGAGAATGAGGGGAGAGGCTTTTGGTCTTCGTGGATTGTATCTCTATTTTCTGTTACGCAACCATGGCGGTATTGCAACCAATGGACAGCTGATGGGCGTGCCGATTGTAACAGCCTATCAAACACCTAAAACAGAATTTAATATTCCGCGGGCTACTTTTGATGCCTGTATTAAACAAATTTACAAAGACCTGGATAGTGCAGAAGCTTATTTACCGGTGGAGTATAATGATATTTCAGCTGCAAGCCAGATACCCGACCGCTTTAAAGCTTTTACCGGAAATGTAGAAACCTATAACCGGGTAATGGGACAATATGCAAGTCAGTTGTTCAATGGGTTAATTGCAAGATCGTTTAGAACAAGAGCAGCACTTCTGGCTGCAAGTCCGGCATTTCAGAATAGCGCAAATACAACTACTTGGGCTGATGCTGCTGAATATGCTGGCCGCGTGATCGATTATAAAGGCGGTGCAAATGCCCTCCCGGCAAATGGAGGCACTTATTATGCCAACAACTCAGAGGTTGATGGGTTAGGTGGTGGCAGTAATCCTTCTGAAATTATCTGGCGTGAAAATATCATCACCAACGACGGTACCCAGGAGGGGCAACATTTTCCACCATCTTTATTCGGAAATGGATTAATGAATCCCACACAAAACCTGGTAGAGGCATTTCCTACTTCAAACGGTTATCCGATTAATCACCCAAATGCGAATTTTAACGCCACTACACCTTATGCTTCTAGAGACCCGAGATTTGCAAAATATATTATTTTTGACGGGGCAACCGCCGGTGTAACCAATGCCGTGATCAGAACAGGGAGTGCTTCCGGTACAGATAACGGTATTAATGTTCGTGCAACTTCTACCCGTACAGGTTATTACATGAAAAAGCGTTTAAGGATGGATGTTAACCGTAACCCAATCTCTTTAAGTGGTAAAACACATTATAATCCACGGATCCGTTATACGGAGATTTACCTCGATTATGCTGAAGCAGCCAATGAGGCATGGGGCCCAACTGCTACAGGAACCAGAAGCTATTCTGCATACGACATCATAAAAGCCATTCGTAAACGGGCTTTCGGATTCAATAATGATCCTTATCTGGAAGAATGTAAAACTGATATAGCCAAAATGCGTGACCTGATCAGGAATGAACGCAGATTAGAGCTTTCCTTTGAAGGTTTTAGGTTTTGGGACCTCAGACGCTGGAAAGTTGATCTGTCAAGACTTAATGACACGGCCAGAGGCTTAGACGTAAATGGTGGTGTTTATAAGCCATTTGATGCAGAAGCGAGGGCCTTTCAGCAGTATATGATTTATGGACCCATTCCAAACTCAGAACTCCTGAAGTATAATCAACTGGTGCAAAATCAAGGTTGGAAATAAGTATCACTTAATTAATCATTTAGACAATATGAAAATTAACAATATATATATCACGCTTGCATTAGCACTTAGTCTGATGGCTTCCTGTAAAAATGAGAAGATTGCTTTTTCGGAATTTGAGTATAAAACGGTTTATTTTGCCAGTCAATATCCTTTACGAACGGTGGTTTTAGGAGAAGATTTACTCGTAGACAATTCAATGGATAAAAACCACATGGTTTCCATTAAAGCTACCCTTGGCGGAGGTTATGAAAATAATAACGATGTGGTAATTGACATACAAAAAGCAGAAACATTACTCAACGGGCTTAAATTTAATAATGGCGGTGGACAGGTTTTACCAATGCCTGCAGAATACTATCGTTTAATGTCTAACCAAATCAGAATTAATGCCGGTGATGTTTTAGGTGGGGTAGATGTACAATTGACAGATGCATTTTTTGCTGATCCCAAAGCCTTGAGCCGAAACTATGTGATCCCATTGCTGATGACCAAGGTTACCGGTGCTGATTCTATTTTAAAAGGTATTCCTGCAGTATCGAATCCTTCAAGGGTAAACCCGTTGCACTGGGCAACCAGACCAAAAGATTATATATTTTATGGTGTTAAATATGTTAATCCATGGCATGCCAACTATTTACGTAAAGGCATAGACCAGATTACCCAGGCCAACGGTTCCATGAATACCGTTTCCCGTCATACAGCCTATGTAGAAAGCAATGAGCTGGTGAGCATGAGCACGGTATCACTTAAAACTGCGAGTTTACCCCTTACTGTTAAAAATAGTGCGGGTACAAACGTACCTTTTACACTCCTGCTTAATTTCGCAGATGACAATACCTGTACCCTAACCAGTAATACCGCTAATATAGAGGTGGCAGGAAGTGGCAGGTTTGTGTCCAATGGTGAAAAGAACAGTATCGGTGGCAGCAGCAGAAGCGCGATATACATAGATTATACGGTAAACTTTAAAAACTTGAATGTAAAATATGCAACAAAAGATACGCTGATTGTTCGCGACAGGGGAATTAAAGCTGAATATTTTGATGTGACCAACTAGTCATATTGTTCATTAATTCAGGAGTTAGAAAATATGCTAAAATCAGCTAATAAAGACTCCTGAATATCTAATTTATATCTACTCAAAAATGGGACAGGTTAGCAAGCCTGTCCCTAAATTCATAAAACAATAAGGTTAAAAAATGTTTCCCGCAATGCCAGAAATGTATGATTAAATAGCCTGATTATTTCCCGTTGTTAAGCTTTTTTTTATTGATGATTAGGGTAAAAATTTAGAAAATAAAAAAATACAATCGATTGCATTTTTGATGACTCGTTATTGGGCTTGATTAAAAAATCTTGCCTGAAACGCTGTATTTGATAAAAAACGAAATTTCCTTGCACATTTCTACCATAAAAATGTACAATTGAATCATTGTTGAAAGGTTGATCTAAATACCTTTACCTCCATACAGGCTCAACAGTATTCGGTAGTAATTTTTGTTTAGCATTTTTTTATGTCTTTAGTGACATTCTCTTGCAATTCAATTGGCGATTGATCATCTGTCAAAGTCTGTTTCTTTTAACCATTATAAACTGTTTTTATGAGAATTGAAATTTTACGATTTATTGTAAGACCTCATTGGAGATTTTCTATAAGTCTCCCCAAAATTGCACTTGTAGCAATTTTAATGATCTTCACGCTGGCCGCACAGGCACAGACTCAAATTAAGGGGCGTGTATTAGACGATCAGGGAAAACCCCTTCCGGGCGTAAGCATTTTAGTGAAGGGAACATCCACGAGTACAACTGCATCCAACACCGGTAACTTCAGCATTTCAGTACCTTCAGCCAGTTCGGTATTGGTGTTCACTTATATTGGTTTTACCAGTAAAGAAATTCCGGTACGCAACCAAACGGAAATCAATGTAACTTTATTACCGAGTGCAGCAGAGCTTGAACAGGTGGTGGTAGTGGGTTATGGTACACAGCGTAAAGAAGCCGTAACCGGATCAGTAGCCAATATATCAGGCGAGAAGGTTCGCGAGGTTCCGGCTCCAAATATTGCACAGGCCATTCAAGGGCGTATAGCTGGCGTTAATATTTCCCAGACTTCAACCAAGCCTGGTGCAACTATGCAGATCCTGATTCGTGGTGCACGGTCACTTTCTGCCAGTAATGATCCATTAGTGGTGTTGGATGGAATTCCTTTCCCGGGCTCCATTGGTGATATTAATCCAAACGATATTAAAAGTATAGATATTCTTAAAGATGCATCCGCAACGGCGATTTATGGATCAAGGGGTGCGAATGGTGTAATCTTGTTAACCACAAACCGGGGACAACAAGGTGCACCTGCTCAGATTACTTATAATACCTATACGGGTTTACAAACACTCTTTGCAAAATTTCCAATGATGAATTCGCAGGAATTAATCGCACTGCGTAAAGCAGCAGGTTTGTTTACTACAAATGGGGTAGATGAATCTAATGATACCGATACGGATTGGCAGGATTTATTCTATAACAAATCTGCCGTAGTGACCAGTCATGACGTGGGCGTATCAGGTGGTTCTGCTACCGGTAACTATAGTTTTGGTGGTGGTTACTACAAGAATCAAAGTTTGATCCCTACGCAGCAATACACCAGGTATTCGATGAAAGCATCTTTGGATCAGCAAATTGGTAAGCTTTTCCGGATTGGTTTTACCAGTAACAATAACTACAATCTAAGTGAAGGCAATCAGGTAGGTGTTTACGGTGTGCTGAGCAATACGCCAATGTCAAATCCTTATAATGCGGATGGAAGTTTAAAAAGAACCATCAGAATGCCACAGGATGAATCGTGGATTTACACCAATCAATCTACTAAAGACCTTCATGATAAATGGTTAAATGAAACACGTGGTTTTGCTACTTATAACTCATTTTATGGAGAGGTTAAAATTCCAGGGATAGAAGGATTAAAATACAGGGCCAACCTGGGACTTGATTTTATTCAGACTAATAACGGTAATTATACAGGTGTTGGAATTGGAAGTGCTACCGCAACCACAGTTTCTACAGCAGGTGTGAGCAACTCACAAACTTACCACTGGACGCTTGAAAATTTATTAACATACGACCGTACCTTTTCAGAAAAACACAATTTTAATGTGGTGGCATTATATTCTGCCGAGCAGAATAAATTTAATTCCTCTTCCATGTCAGCACGTGATATTCCTTCAGATGCTTTCCAGTTCTACAATCTTGGTCAGGCCAATGGCGAATTAACAATTGGAAACGGAAATTACAACTTAAGCGGATTAATGTCATACATGGGAAGGGTGATGTATTCATATGATAATCGGTATTTAATCAGTGCTACAATCAGATCTGACGGCTCATCTCGCTTAGCGCCAGGACACAAATGGAATACCTATCCGGCTGTTTCAGTAGGGTGGAACCTGATGAACGAACCTTTCATGAAAGGTATTACAGCTATTGACAGGTTAAAAATCCGGGTAGGTTACGGACAAACATCAAACCAGTCGGTAAACCCTTACCAGACACTAGGTTTATTAAATACAAGGCCTTATAATTTTGGCGATACGAACTATGCTATAGGCTACTATGTTTCACAACTTCCGAGTCCGAGTTTAGGATGGGAATATTCACAAACCTGGAATTATGGTTTAGATTTCTCTGTATTGAAAAACAGAATCAACGGTACATTTGAATATTATGTAACCAATACTAATGATATTTTATTGGGTATTGCTTTGCCTCCAACTTCAGGTGTGGGAAGTTATACGGCTAACATCGGACAAACACAGAATAAAGGTTGGGAATTAAGCGTGAACGGCAACATCTTCAATAATAAAGATGGCTGGTCATGGGATGTAGGTTTTAACCTTTCTGCAAACCGCAACAAACTGGTTTCACTGGCTTCCGGACAAACCAGAGATGAAGGAAATGCCTGGTTTGTAGGTTATAACATCAATGCCATTTATGATTACGAGAAAATAGGATTATGGCAGGTTGGAGATCCTAACCTGAATGTTTTGGAACCAGGAGGTAACGTGGGGATGATCAAGGTAAAATATACTGGTGATTATGATGCTACAGGCAAGCCTACAAGGGCAATTGGAGCTGCTGATAGGCAGATTATGAATGTAGATCCAAAATTATCAGGAGGTTTTAATACCAGAGTAGCCTACAAAGGCTTTGACCTGAATGTGGTAGGATTATTTAAAGATGGTGGCATCCTGATCAGTACTTTATATGGTTCTACAGGTTACCTGAATCTCTTATCAGGAAGAAGAAATAACGTAAAGGTAGATTACTGGACTCCGGAAAACACAGGGGTAAAATATCCGAAACCAGGTGGTATTGCAAGTAGTGATAATCCTAAATATGGCAGTACACTAGGTTATTTCGATGCGTCATTTTTAAAAATCCGTACCATTTCATTGGGCTATGATTTTAACCGCGACTTAATTAAGGATTCGAAGGTGAGACTTAGAATGTACTTAACCGTTCAAAATCCATTTGTAATGTTCTCACCATATCACAGAGAATCAGGTATGGATCCGGAAACCAATTCATATGGCGATGAGAATGCTGCGATAACTAATACATACCAAAAAAGGTTTTTAACTGTAGGTACCAATACGCCTTCTACGCGTAATTATGTGGCCGGCCTTAACTTAACTTTTTAATATACCAATATGAAACGTATACACTTTAATATAACTTTAGGAATTTGGCTGGGAATGGTCATGTTCTCCGGCTGTAAAAAAATTCTTGAGGAAGAACCGCGCAGTATTTTTACCCCAGATTATTTTAAAACCGTAACAGGTGTAAATGGCGGACTTACCGCAATGTATGGTCACTTGCGTAACATTTACGGACAGGCCTATTATTATAATTCACTGATTACAGGTACAGATGAAGCCACCTGGGGTAAAGATGCTGATGGTAACTTTAAAGACATGGATTGTTCAGGCGTAGGATCTATTCTTTCTACCAGTTATCCAAGCAGCGTATTGTGGAGCGAAGCCTTTCCAAATATCAATACCGCCAGTGGCGTGATAGAAAATGCCAGTGCTGCGGGCATCTCCGGTGCATTGGTGGCAGAAGCCAGGTTTTTCCGTGCATTTGATTATTTCATGCTGGTACAAACCTTTGGAGGTGTACCACTTGATTTAGGTGGAGGTGAACTTAAGTTTAACATTAATCCGGTGAGAACTTCTACCCGGAATACTGTGCCAGTGGTTTATACAAAAGCTGTATTTCCAGACCTGGTACAGGCTATTGCCGATTTGCCTGCTACTCCAAGGGTTATTGGAGGCGTAACCAAAACTACAGCAAGACTCTTTTTATCTAAAGCATACCTTACTTACGGATGGTGGTTACAAAACCCAAATAACATTCCTACATACCCGGCAGCTAACAGAACTGACCCTGACGGACATGATGCCGCCTGGTATTTTCAGCAGGCTTATGATGTTGCTACCGCAGGTATAGAAAACCCTGGCGCTAACGGATTGGTTGATACCTACTATGATGTTAATCTGGGTCCAAATGACCGCAATAAAGAAATGTTGCTTTATGCCGATCACACTCAAAACAGTGAGCGGTTTAATGGTGGTAGTTTAACTTCCGGAAGCGGTGGTGCACCAGATAATTTCTCTGGATGGATGATGACCTGGAATTATACCAACCTGAGAAGTGGTGGCATCAGTTCAGTTCAACGCGAAGCAGAACAACATCTTGGTCGCCCGTGGAACCGTATGGCCCCAACCATCGAAGTGTTTAAAAATACTTTTGCAGATAAAACCCTTGATTCCCGTTACGACGGAACGTTTACTACCGTATATCGTGGTAACTGGCCAAAAGGTTATAATCCGCCAGAATCTGCACCTGCTTCATTGGTTAATGCCAACGGCATATCAATTGTTCCAGGCAACGCAGTATTAAGTTTTTTAGATACAGACGTTAATGGAATTACTTACCCGACGGGTGCCGGAACCAGCAACGTTGGTGCCGGAACTTTACCTGGAAGAGCTGATTATGTGATTGCACCAAGTGGCATCAGCAGAATCGTTTATCCGGGGCTTTGGAAACTGGGTCCTTACCGTACGGATAATGGAACCGGACTGGGTCAGCCAAATGCCGGCAGTACACGCCCGTATCCAATTGCCAAATTCTCTGAACTGTATTTTGTTGCGGCAGAAGCTGCCGTAAAAGGTGCTAATGTAAAGGCTGGCAAAAGTGCACGCGAATTAATTAATGTGATTCGCGCACGCGCCGGAAAATGGCGTTGGGATAATAATGGGAATGTAGCTAAAGTGCAGGATAACAGTGCAGCGATGGTTGCGGCCACACCAGCCACTATTGATATCAATTACATTCTCGCAGAACGCTCCCGCGAATATTATGCGGAAGGATATAGAAGATTTGATTTAATCAGAACTCAAAAGTGGGCTGAATTATCAACTACTTATAGCATTGCCGGTATCAATTATGGTGACCATACACCAGTAACGGTGACCAGAACCATTACACCAGCTTTATATTTGCGTCCGATTCCTCAGGATCAGATTGACAAAATGCAAATGTCAGATGCTGATAAAAAGGCCTATCAGAATCCAGGATATTAACCTTTAAAAAATCAGGCAGGTTGTTCTACGGAATAATCTGCCTTTTTTTTATCCGTTTTTGTGGAGAAACACATTTACTTCATGCTACCATAAAAATACATTCCCTCTAGGGAACCTGAGGTAAAATAATTTTAAGAAAACCAATGAAACAATTTATTTTAAGCCTGATGCTATGCGTGGGTTTTTATCTTCCACTCAGTGTTGTAGCGCAAAATCCCATTGTACAAACCCATTATACGGCTGATCCCGCGCCTTTGGTTTATAACGGAAAACTTTATTTATACACCAGCCACGATGAGGATAACTCCACCTGGTTTGTAATGAATAACTGGAAATTATACACCACAGAAGATATGGTCAACTGGACCGATCATGGAGCAGTGGCATCATATGAAACATTCGACTGGGCCATCGGCGATGCCTGGGCTATTCAGGTGGTAGAAAGAAAAGGTAAATTTTATTTATATGCACCGGTAAAATCACGCGATAAAAAACGTTCGGCTATTGGCGTGGCGGTTGCCGATAATCCATACGGGCCATTTTATGATCCAGTGGGGAAACCATTAGTCAGCGTAAGTGACGGAGATATCGACCCTACAGTATTCATCGATGCGGATGGAAAAGCCTATCTCTATTGGGGAAATCCAGATTGCTATTATGCCGAACTTAATGATGATATGATCTCGCTCAAAGGCGATGCAGTTCGTGTGCCCATGACGGTTGCATCTTTTGGCAAACGTGAAGCTAACGGGCGCCGCCCAACATTATATGAAGAAGGACCATGGTTATATAAACGAAACCCTTTATACTACCTCTTTTGGGCGGGTGGTCCACTACCGGAACACCTTGGCTATTCTACCAGTACGAGTCCGAAAGGCCCCTGGAAATACAATGGTACGCTAATGCTACCCGAAGGCAGAAGCTTTACCAACCACCCGGGTGTGGTCGATTATAAAGAAAAGACTTACCTTTTTTACCATTCGGGAGCGTTGCCAGGTGGAAATGGTTTTAACCGCTCCATTGCCGTACAGGAAATGAACTTTAAAAAAGATGGCAGCATATCACCTATGAAAATGACTGATGGCATGGCTGAACCCCTTCAAAATTTAAATCCTTATCAAAAAGTGGAAGCCGAAACCATCGCCTGGTCTGAAAATATAAAAGCTTCTGAAAATAAAAATGTAGGTGTGTTTGTTACCGCGAAAAAAAATCTGGCCTATACCAAAGTTAAATCTGTAGACTTTGAGGCTTTGGGTGCGTCAAAATTTACCGCCAGGATAGGCACCACGCATAATGCTGATGTAACGATGGAAGTTCATGCTGATGGTTTGAACGGCGCATTACTCAGTACTATCAAAATCCCTTTGACTGGCGGCAATAATCGTTGGGCTGTTGTTTCAACGGCAGTAAGCAAAATCACAGGCACCCATGATCTATACTTCGTTTTCAAAGGCAAAGCAGAAACAGATATCGCCTTTTTTGATTATTGGATGTTTACAAAATAGTTTAAAAACACTCCGCTTAGCTGAATACTGCTGAACTTTCTATCATGAATAACTCATTATACTAAAATTTACGCTCATCATGAACATCATAAAATTATTTGTCATCTCCATTTTAACATTCATTTCTGCTGGAAGTTGCTGGGCGCAAACATCCACTCATGAAGAGACCATATGGCTTGATATGCTGGATTTAACATCAGCCACCCAGGGAAATGGCATACCTCAGAAAAACAAATCCGTTGATGGTAAAACCATGACCATTGCAGGTACAACTTTCGATCGTGGATTTGGAACACATGCCGAAAGTTCCTTGTTGATTTTATTGAACGGAAAGGCGAGTTCATTTTCAGCAGAGGTGGGTATAGATGATGAAATAACCGGGCATGAACCTGCTGCCGAGTTTATACTGCTGGCAGATGGTAAAAAGATCTGGTCGAGCGGAATAATGCACCTGGGCGATAAAGCAAAACCTTGTGAAGCTTCACTCAAAGGCATACAAAAACTGGAATTAGTTGTGGCAGATGGGGGTAACGGAAATTATTATGATCATGCAAATTGGGCAAATGCAGCATTCAAAGCAACTGGTGTCAGCACCTTTGCTACCCTTAATCCAATTCCAGGTATACCTTATATCCTCACACCTAAAACATCTTTGTTACCAAAAATCAACAATGCCGGCGTTTTCGGCGTAAGGCCCGGTTCGCCGTTTCTGTTTATCGTGGCAGCTACCGGAGAAAGACCAATGAAATTCTCAGCAGCCGGATTGCCCGCCGGATTAAAATTAGACGCAAATACAGGCATCATTACAGGGCACCTGAAGGAAACGGGCACATTTTCAGTGAGCCTGGGCGCAATGAATGCCAAAGGCAAAGCAAAAAAAACATTACGTATTATTTGTGGCGATCAGATTGCGCTTACGCCACCTATGGGTTGGAACAGCTGGAATTGTTTTGCTGATCAGGTATCTGCTGATAAAGTGAAGCGTGCTGCAAACGCGATGATCAAAAGCGGATTAGTGAATCATGGCTGGACTTACATCAATATTGATGATTTCTGGCAGAATAATAAAGATGCTAAAGACCCTTCTATCAGGGGCGAACTTCGTGATCAGGCCGGTAACATTGTAACCAATTCACGTTTTAAGGACATGAAAGGGCTTGCAGATGACGTTCATGCCATGGGCCTCAAAATTGGGTTATATTCCAGTCCTGGCCCCTGGACTTGTGGCAGTTGCACCGGAAGTTATGGGTATGAAAAGCTGGATGCAGACACCTATGGGAAATGGGGTTTCGATTACCTGAAATATGACTGGTGCAGTTACGGTCATGTAATTAATGGCATGACAAATAATGATCCGTATAAAATCGGTGCTTTATCATATAAAGGTGGAAACGACCTGGCTACCGCGATGAAACCGTTTCAGTTAATGGGCGATGCACTTAAAGCACAGCCACGGGATATTGTTTTCAGTCTCTGTCAGTACGGAATGTCTGATGTTTGGAAATGGGGCAATTCAGTTGGAGGCACATCCTGGCGTACAACAAATGACATTACCGACACCTGGACAAGTGTAAAAAATATTGTTTTACAACAAGATCAGGCGGCTGCATGGGCCAAGCCTGGCAACTGGAATGATCCGGATATGCTGGTAGTGGGCACTGTAGGATGGGGGAATCCGCACCCCAGTAAACTCAGACCAGATGAACAATACCTTCACTTTAGTTTATGGTGCCTTTTCTCTGCACCATTACTGATTGGATGCGATATGGAGAAACTGGATGATTTTACGATGAATCTGCTTACCAACGATGAAGTAATTGCCATCAACCAGGATCCGCTTGGCAAACAGGCAACTTGCGTACAAACCATTGGCGATGTCCGCATTTATGTAAAAGCCTTAGAAGATGGAAGCCATGCAGTAGGATTTACCAATTTTGGGCAGGAGAAGGCAGAATTAAATTATAGCGATTTTAAAAAGCTGGGCCTTAAAGGGAATTTAAAAGTTCGTGATCTATGGCGGCAAAAAGACCTTTCCAGTGTCGATATCTTAAAGGATAAACTTTCAGTGACCATACCTGCCCATGGGATAATGCTTTATAAGTTTACTGCGAAATAGCATAAAGATGGATCTTAATAGTAAAGTGAAATGCCAAACGCAGGCCTATGGAAGTACCATATATCTGCATTTCAAAAATCAATAGGGTTGGTCATTATTGTTGTCAGTGTTCGATCATACTTTGTTTATGCTATGTATCACATTTATTATGGCATTAAACATTATTGCTATAAAAATGATCATTCGCGGTATAAGATATATTCTGTTGTGAATAGCTTTATTCATTAAACCATTATCTAACCAAAAAATCCTATGAAAAAAAGATTAATTACAGTTGCGGCATTCGCCCTGATTTTAGCTGGCTGTTCAAAAAACGAGGTTGAGCAAGTAAATCCTCAAACATTACATGATAAAAATATTGTAGTTCAGGATTCAAGTCATCAGTCACTGAAAGCTACAGTAGAAGGTACAGCGTCGATAGATGCCGCTACAATACAGCAAACAATCAAAGGGTTTGGAGGAGCCAACATCGTAGCCTGGACGGGTGATTTAACAAGTTCACAAAGAACCACTGCATTTTCTCCTACAAATGGGATTGGATTAAGTATTGTGCGTGTCCGCGTACCAAATTCAAGCGCAGAGTTTGCCGCAGAAAAAGCTACTATAGATGCTTGTAAGTCTTTTGGCGGATCAGCAATAGCATCTGCATGGTCAGCCCCGGCAGCCATGAAGACGAATAATAGTGTGGTAGGCGGGAGGTTAAATACCGGCTCGTATAGCGCTTATGCAGCTCACCTTAGCTCGTTTAATTCCGCAGTTGGCGGACTTGCAGCCATTAGTCCTACAAATGAACCAGACTATAAAGTGAATTATGAGTCTATGGAACTCACTGCGCCTGAAGTGGCAGATTTTGTAGCCGCACAGGGAAGCAATTGTGGTGCACCGATTATGGCTCCGGAGCCATTCCAGATGAATCAGAGTTATATTAATACTTATCTCAGCAATGCAAATGCGAAGTCTAAAACAAGTTTTATTTGCGGTCACATCTACGGTAAAACTCCTTACAACTTAGGCAATGTCGGAAAGCCGGTTTGGATGACCGAACATTATACCAATTCCAGCATCAGTGGTGATGACTGGGCAAACGCCCTGACTGCTGCTAAAGAAATCCATGACTGCATGAACGCCGGATGGAGTGCATATGTTTGGTGGTATATCAGAAGGAGCTATGGACCAATAAGTGAGAGTGGAAGTATTCAAAAGATAGGTTATGTAATGGCGCACTTCGCCCGGTATGTTCGCCCTGGCTACAATAAAGTCTCTTGTACGGCAAACCCAACTCCGGGCGTTTACCTTACGGCATACAAAAGCGGATCTAAACTGGTCATGGTGATTGTAAACCAGAATACCACGGCGACATATCAGCCATTTAATTATAGCGGCATAACTGTTAGCGGGTTTAATCGCTATGTCACTACAAGCTCTTCAAATCTTGTAAATAGCAGTTTTGCTGTTTCTGGTGGAAGTTTTGGAATCAATCTTGCAGGATCCAGTGTGACAACTTTAGTGTCAAATTAATGGTTGAAGTATAGTGGAAAGCGAGTCTATCGCTTTCCTTTATTTAAGATTACTAATTTTCTTTCTTTCAGTGGTATTGTGATTTCACTTAGATAAGCATAAGGAGGCAGTGTGATTGTATGTTTTTGCTATGAGCTTATGAGTGAGGTATCTCTTGTTATTTACATTTAGTACTTTGACAGCTATATTGAATGAGTATGTTGCTTGAGCGTGTCGAGTTGTAATGAAGCTTGAGTGGATATTGAAATTGAGTGATCATAGTAATAACTTCATTTCAATGATCATAAATGGTGTTTTCGTTTATACAAATTGCTGTCCTTAACAAAGAACCACTAAACTTAGAGAACTGCTTTTAAATGAAGATTGAAAGCAGGGTACTGCAGGCTAATGAAGTTTGAGAATGAAAAATGATTGATGCCTCGTTAAAAATAATTCTGAATACCCTACGCAACCGATTTCTTTTTACAGGAATTTATAGATGCTATTTATCCGTAAAAATTAGTGTTCGATGATGTGGCTTATCGAACACCTGAAACGAATCCGGGAGCGTCCATTATTAGATTCATAAACAGAAAGTTAGCTAAAAATAAAAATGGGAAAGAACTAGATTTTTCTAGTCTTTCCCATCAAGTGATCCCGCTGGGATTCGAACCCAGGACCACTACATTAAAAGTGTAATGCTCTACCAGCTGAGCTACGGAATCTACTTTGCTTAAAACGTTGCCGTTTCCTTTAAAGTGATGCAAATATAGGGTTCCATTCCCTCTGATGCAAATAAAAAAAATGGAAAAGTGCTACTCTATTGATTTATAAGGGGATTAATTATAGATGCGCTATTTTTTAAAGAAATTTAATAAATTTAGCCCACTGCCTTGCCTTATGAATACATTAAAAATTTTCCGCTATTTACCTATTGTTGCCTTAATTGCTTGTTGTAACAACCAAAAAACAGATGAAGCAAGCAAACGAAAACAAGATTCATTGGCTTCTTGTGAGAAAAATCTACCCAGTCGCTTCGGTGCAGTGAAAGATACTTCCAGCTTCGCAGCAAATCAGGCCACTCACGATGGAATGGTGCTGATCCTTGCAGGGACTTTTGAAATGGGTGCATCAGATCACGAAGGGCGGGAAGATGAATACCCAAAACATCAGGTGAAATTGAATTCATTTTGGATGGATGAAACGGAAGTCACCAATGCCGGCTTCGCCAAATTTGTAGCGGCCACCGGCTATGTGACTACTGCAGAACGGAAGCCAGACTGGGAGGAGATAGCAAAACAACTTCCCCCGGGAACGCCAAAACCTCCAGATAGCGTGCTCGTTGCCGCATCGCTGATTTTTCATCAACCAAAAAAAATCCACAGTCTAAATGATGCCTCGCAATGGTGGCGCTGGGCAAAAGGAGCAAGCTGGAGACATCCGAAAGGCCTGAACAGTGCTATTAAAGGAAAGGACAATGAACCTGTTGTACAGGTATCGTGGGATGACGCCATGGCCTATTGCAAATGGGCGGGAAAGCGATTACCAACGGAGGCTGAGTGGGAATATGCGGCAAGAGGCGGACTGAAGAATGCAAAATATCCCTGGGGAAATGAGGAGATGGAATCAGCCAGGCCGAAAGCAAATACCTGGCAGGGAAGTTTTCCAATCACAAATACAGTATGGGATAAGTTCGCCGGACTAGCAACAGTGAAAAATTTTAAACCCAATGGCTATGGCTTATATGACATGGCGGGCAATGTTTGGGAATGGTGTAGCGATTGGTACCGTCCAGATTATTATTGTGGACAAAAAGGACTCACCTCGAATCCCAAAGGACCAGGAGACAGCTATGATCCGATGGAGCCAACGATTGCCAAAAAAGTAGTTCGTGGCGGTTCATTTATGTGCAACGCATCTTATTGTAAAGGGTATAGAGTAACGTCACGAATGAAAACCTCAGTTGATACTGGTTTAGAACATACTGGTTTTCGATGTGTGGCTGATAATTAAGATGTTTTTTTCGGAAATGTGAATTTAAGTTTGTGCTTTGTTAAAATTATACTGTAATTCGATTTCTAAATCAGGAAAATAATTGGTTATTTTGGACGAACCATTCAAATTCACAAACCAAAACCATGTCAGATCCTCAAAAATCGCAAAATTATACGTTTGCATTATTCGTTATCGGTGTTCTCTTTTTTATTTTCGGTTTTATTACCTGGGCGAATAGTCAACTTATTCCTTATTTAAAGATTGCTTGTCAACTTTCGAGTACGGAGTCATATTATGTAGCCTCTGCATTTTTTGCTGCTTACTTTGTGATGTCGATTCCTTCTTCCTTCGTATTAAAATTCACCGGATTTAAGAAAGGCATGTCGGTTGGTTTGTTCGCCATGGCAGTTGGCGCTGCAATATTTATTCCTGCGGCTTACGCCAGGAGTTTCCCTACATTCTTAATCGGCTTGTTTGTTATCGGCAGTGGTTTGGCCTTACTGCAAACAGCATCCAACCCTTATGCAGCGGCAATAGGTCCGAAAGAAAGTGCTGCAAAACGCATTAGTATTTTAGGGATCTGTAATAAAATTGCCGGCATTTTGGCAGTTTACGTATTGGGAAGCATCATTCTTAAAGATAGTGATGCTTTTGAAGCCAGCCTGAAAACAATGGATGAAGTGGCTAAAAACACTGCTTTAGATGCTCTTGCACAAAAAGTGATATTGCCTTATGTATTTATAGCTGCGTCATTTGCGATTGTAGGAATCTTGTTGTTTTTTGTTCAACTTCCTGAAGTGGAGGAGGAGCAGGATATTTTAGATCCTGATACTTTGCCTCAAAATGCACAGGTAGCAGCTGGTGATAAAAACGTATTCAATTTCCCTCATTTAATTATCGGGGTTTTTGCTTTATTTTTTTACGTAGGTATGGAAGTAATTAGTTACGATACTTTTGCCGGCCTCGGAACTCATCTCGGTTACAAACTAGATATCTCAAAAAGCTTTGCCACCTACACAGGTTATGGCTTGTTGCTCGGTTATACCATTGGCATTATCTCTATTCCTCGTTTTATTTCCCAGCGAAATGCCCTAATTGTATCCTGCCTGTTGAGCATAGCGCTGGTTATTTTAGTCGTGTTTATCAAAGCAAACCCAAGTTTAACCACTGTTCACTTATTCAGTAGCGAATTCAATTTACCTACCCATCCGGCTGTATGGATTTTTGCCCTTTTGGGTTTTTCAAACTCAGTAATGTGGCCTGCTATCTTCCCCATGGCGATAGATGGACTAGGTAAATTCACGAAAATGGGGTCGGCATTGCTGATTATGGCGATTGTTGGCGGCGCCATTCTTCCACCAGTTTATGGCTACATTTCTGAAACCATTGGCAACGGACAAACTGCATATCTCATGATGATCCCGGCTTACTTATTCATCCTGTATTTTGCCGTGAGTGGCTACCGTTTAGGGAAAAAGTAAACTCAATGCAGTAAGTCAATAAATTATGGCCTAAAACATAGCTGATCCTGCAGGGAGACTTAAACTTTCTTATGCCATAAATTTTGCCTTATTTTGATGTTTCAATTTACGGATAACTTAATTCGTAATTTTAAGTTTCAAATATTAAATTCCCAATGAATAAAGCCATTTTTCTAGATCGTGATGGTGTTCTTAATCACGAAATATACGATTACATCTGCCGTGTGGAAGACTTCAAAATCCTCGACTACCAAATTCCGGTATTGAAGAAATTTTATGATGAGGGCTACCTGCTCATTGTGATTACCAACCAGGGCGGCATTGCTTTAAAGAGATATACTGAGCAGGAACTCGCCATCATGCACCAAATGCTAAGAAATGCTTTTGTAGCCAAAGGTGCCGATATTGCTGGCTTTTATTACTGTCCACATCACCCAACCGTAGGAGGCGAATGTAAATGTCGCAAGCCTGCTTCAGGAATGATTCTCGACGCCATTGATATGTATGACATTGATCCGGCCCAATCTGTAATGATCGGTGATAAACCCCGTGATGTTGAAGCCGCCAATGGGGCAGGAGTGAAGGGCATTCTAATCGCACCCGATGAACTGATCGTTTACGAGAAAGTGAAAGAAGTTTTGATGGGTTGATGCTTGGTTTTTAGTCTGGAGTCGGTAGTCTTGAGTCGGGAGTCCTGGGTGGAGAATTGATTCTTGCTTTCCTTTTCAGTCTGGAGTCGATAGTCTTGAGTCGGGAGTCCTGGGTGGAGAATTGATTCTTGCTTTCCTTTTCAGTCTGGAGTAGGTAGTCTTGATTAGGGAGTTTTGGGTAGAGAATTGATTCTTGCCTTCCTTATATTTATCGGTCGGTGTCTCAACGATAGAAAATATATGGAATAACGATCACATTATCAGTTGACTAACTTTTGAGAAAAGCTATTAATTATTAATGGTTTTATAGAATACAATCTGTTCCCATGAAATACAGACTATAGAGCAACAAAAAATCCTAAGTTCTTAGCAGAATCTCTGCTTTAAACTTAGGATTTTTATTTTATATGCTCTTTGCTAAAGTAGTACTTTAACTCCAGACTTAAGACTGTTGACTAAAGACTCCAAGCTCCAAACTTACTTCCCTGCTGCCTTAGCGTGGTCTGCTAAGAAAGTGGCTAAGCCAGAATCAGTTAATGGGTGTTTTAATAAGCCAGCAATTGCAGCCAGAGGAGCAGTGATTACATCAGCACCTAATTTAGCACAGTTAACAATGTGTAACGGACCACGGATAGATGCGGCTAAGATTTGAGTTTCGTAACCGTAGTTATCAAAGATGGTTCTGATGTCTTCGATTAAAACTAAACCATCGCTAGAGATATCATCTAAACGGCCTAAAAACGGAGAAACATAAGTTGCTCCAGCTTTAGCAGCCAGCAAAGCTTGTCCGGCAGAAAAAATTAAAGTACAGTTGGTTTTGATTCCTTTAGATGAAAAATGTTTGATTGCTTTAACGCCATCTTTAATCATTGGAACTTTAACAACAATTTTAGGGTTTAAAGCAGCTAGTGCTTCACCTTCTTTAACAATCTCGTCGAATGTAGTAGCGATAACTTCAGCACTTACGTTATCTTCAACGATATCGCAAATTGCTTTATAATGGTTGATTACATTTTCCTGGCCGGTAATACCTTCTTTAGCCATTAAGCTAGGGTTAGTGGTTACGCCATCTAAAATGCCAAGATCATGAGCTTCTCTGATTTGATCAAGATTTGCTGTGTCGATAAAAAATTTCATGGTTGTAAATTCTTAAATATTTGAGTTTCAATGATTGAACCCTGAAGAATTTAATTCCCTTCAGAGTCTACTCCGATTTAAACCGGAGGCATTTGGGGAAAAGAAAAAAATGGGCAAGCAACTTCTATCGCACCGCTACAACCTTCTACCCTTGCTATGTTCCCATCCTGGGGGAGTTCAAAGGGAGCTGGTCGTAAAAGACTTGCCCGCCACAAAGGTAGAAAAAGAAGTTGTTTTGCAAAATGCATTTTTTGATTTTTTTAACGCTTTTGCTTATCTTGCTGATTGATACGTAAATAAAATTCGAGCGACTAAAATATTTTTCAAATAATGATGAAAAAGAGTGGTATTAGTCTTACAAACGCGATAAAGCAAGACGAGAAAAGGCCCTTCATTTAATTTTCTGACATAAAAATCACTAAAAAACACAGGTTAATTATCAAAAACGCCAATTATCATATTTGTAATTATAGTGCTTTAATAATGTCTATATTTTAATATAACGAGTTAAAATTGTTTAAAAACTAAAATAATTCTAAAAATTGTAGCAACTCTGCAATTTGATCTTCATTTTTTGTATCTTAGTGTTTCCTATACACTAACAACTAACGAGCAAAGAATGGAACCAAACAGTGGATTGTACGACGCGCAATTTGAACACGATGCCTGCGGTATTGGGTTCGTTGCACATGTGAAAGGGCGAAAATCGCATCAAATCATCTCCGATGCACTTACTATTTTAGAAAATCTAGATCATAGAGGGGCATGTGGAGCAGAACCAAATACAGGCGATGGTGCCGGTATCATGATTCAGATTCCCCATGAATTTTTTTATGACGAATGTTTAAAAGCTGGCTTTAGCTTACCTGAAACCAATAATTATGGTGTGGGTATGTTGTTTATGCCAAAGGATATCAGATCAAGAGAAGAGTGCAGAGAACTTATTTACCGTGCAGCTGAGAAACTAGGATTAGAAATTTTAGGCTTTAGAAAAGTTGATGTAGATACAACCGATATCGGTAACATGGCGCTTTCCGTAGAGCCGGAAATTGAGCAGGTTTTCATCGCTCGTCCTTATGCGGTAAATCCTGGTGCTGATTTCGAACGTAAACTTTATATTTTTAAAAATTACCTGATTAAGTTGATTGCCAATACCGTAAACGGTGGCAAAGATTTTTATATCGTTTCACTTTCGGCACAAACGATTATTTATAAAGGTCAGTTAACCTCTTTACAGGTTCGTACTTATTTTAAAGACCTGAGCGATAAAAGAATGGTGTCTGCACTCGGACTCGTTCACTCCCGTTTCGCAACCAATACTTTTCCTTCCTGGAGGTTAGCTCAGCCTTTCCGCTTTATCGCCCACAATGGTGAAATTAATACCCTTCAGGGGAACCTGAACTGGTTTAGGGCCGGCGTAAAATCCTTTGCCTCTGCCTATTTTACCAAAGAGGAACTGGATATGTTATTGCCGGTAATCGATGAAACCAACTCCGATTCGGGCTGTTTAGATAATGTAATCGAACTATTGCTCCATGCTGGCAGAACGTTGCCACATGTATTAATGATGTTGGTTCCGGAGGCCTGGGATGGTAATGAGGATATGGATCCGGTGAAAAAAGCTTTCTATGAGTTTCATGCTACATTAATGGAGCCATGGGACGGACCAGCAGCCATCGCATTTACAGATGGTAAATTAATTGGCGCTACTTTAGATCGTAACGGACTACGCCCTTCTCGTTACGCCATCACTTCGGATGACCGTGTAATTATGGGTTCAGAAGCAGGTGCATTGGCGATTGATCAGAGTACTATCATCGAAAAAGGCCGTTTAACCCCAGGCAAAATGTTTGTGGTAGACATGGAGCAGGGAAGAATTATCAGTGATGATGAAATAAAAACCAAAGTTTGTGGCGGAAGTCCGTATGCAGACTGGATCAATCAATATCAAATCCGTTTGGAAGAATTGCCTGAACCACGTGTAATGTTCACCGGGCTTTCTGAAGAATCTATTTTTAAATATCAGCAGGTTTTTGGCTACAGCAGAGAAGATATCGACTTGTTGTTAAAGCCAATGGCGATTGAAGCCAAAGAGCCAATCGGATCAATGGGTACCGATACGCCGCTCGCCATTTTATCGAAACGCCCGCAACACCTGTCAAACTACTTTAAGCAGTTATTTGCACAGGTAACCAATCCGCCAATCGATCCTATTCGTGAGAAAGTGGTGATGAGTTTAGCGAGTTTTATGGGGAGTAATGGTAACTTGTTAGAAGAGAATCCGTTACAGTCGCATTGCGTTGCCATCAAACATCCAATTCTAACCAATCAGGAATTAGAAAAACTAAGAAGTATTGATACCGGCGTTTTCCAGGCGAAAACTTTGCAAACCTATTTTAGGGCAGATGGTAAACCAGGCGCCATGGCGAAGGCTTTAGACCGCTTGTGTCGTTATGCAGTTGATGCCGTGGAAGATGGTTTCCAGGTGATTGTATTAACTGATCGGGCAATCGATTCAGAACATGCCGCAATGCCTTCACTATTAGCCGTTTCTGCGGTGCATCACCATTTAATCAGGAAGGGTTATCGTGGAGCTGTGGGGATCGTGATTGAGGCTGGCGATATCTGGGAAGTACATCACTTTGCTACGTTATTGGGCTTTGGTGTTACGGCGATTAATCCTTATCTGGCGTTAGAAACCATCAATGGTTTCCAGGCAGAATCTGGTTTATCAGCAGAACAACTCACTAAAAATTATATTTATGCCGTAAACAGCGGCTTATTAAAGATCTTCTCTAAAATGGGAATTTCAACGCTGCAATCCTACCAGGGTGCGCAGATTTTCGAGATCTTAGGCTTGAACAAGCAAGTGGTAAACACTTATTTTACAGGTGCAGTTTCAAGGATCGGTGGTTTAGGACTTGATGAAATCGCTAAAGAAACGTTGATTAAACATCACCGTAGTTTTGGTCCGGTTACGCTAACCGAAAATTTATTGCCGGCAGGAGGAACTTACAAGTTCCGTCGCAAAGGCGAGTCACATTTATTTAACCCTCAAACCATCCACTTATTACAAAACGCTACTCGAAAAAACGATTACAGTATTTTCAAACAATACTCTAAACTGGTAAATGAGCAAACCCAACAAGCTTATACTATCCGTGGCTTGTTTGACTTTGATTATAGTCGTCAGCCCGTTCCTTTGAACGAGGTTGAATCTACAGAAGCCATTTTGAAAAGATTTGCAACCGGGGCAATGTCGTTCGGTTCCATTTCGCACGAGGCACACTCTACATTGGCGATTGCCATGAACCGCATTGGCGGCAAAAGCAATACCGGAGAAGGTGGGGAAGACGAAATGCGCTATACCAAAATGGAAAATGGCGACAGCATGCGTTCTGCCATTAAACAAGTAGCTTCTGCGCGTTTCGGCGTTACCAGCTACTATTTAACCAATGCAGATGAGTTGCAGATTAAGATGGCTCAGGGTGCTAAACCTGGCGAAGGTGGACAATTACCTGGCCACAAGGTGGATGACTGGATTGCGAAAGTGCGTCACTCTACACCAGGTGTGGGTTTAATTTCTCCACCGCCACACCATGATATTTATTCTATTGAGGATTTAGCGCAGCTGATTTACGATTTAAAAAATGCCAACCGTGCTGCAAGAATCAACGTTAAATTAGTTTCTAAAGCAGGAGTTGGAACGATTGCAGCGGGTGTAGCCAAGGCACATGCCGATGTAATTTTGGTTTCCGGTTTCGATGGAGGAACCGGTGCATCACCATTAACTTCTATTCAACATGCTGGCTTACCATGGGAACTTGGCTTGGCTGAAGCCCACCAAACATTAGTTAAAAACAGGTTGCGTAACCGGATCGTTTTACAAACCGATGGTCAGCTTAAAACTGGTAGAGATATTGCCATTGCTGCATTATTAGGTGCAGAAGAATGGGGTGTAGCAACAGCAGCATTGGTAACTGCAGGATGCATCATGATGCGTAAGTGCCACTTAAATACCTGCCCGGTAGGCGTTGCCACACAAGATCCTGAATTGCGGAAATTGTTTAGCGGAGATGCAGATCATGTCGTAAACCTGTTCCATTTCCTGGCGGAAGAATTACGGGAGATTATGGCTGAACTGGGTTTCAGAACCATTCATGAAATGATTGGTCAGGCCGATATTTTAAAAGTTCGTGAATTGCCTGCTGAAGATTGGAAACTGAAACATTTAGATTTATCTGCTATTCTTTATAAAGCAGAAGACAATGGCTTGCCATTATTTAATACCGAGCAGCAGGATCATGGTTTAGAACATGTGTTAGATCATCAGTTAATTGCTGCTGCTCAGCCGGCTATTACCAATAACGAGCCTGTTTTTGCCAGCTTCAATGTTAAAAACACAAATCGTTCTTTGGGTACCATGTTATCTAACGAAATTTCTAAAGTGCACTTGGGAGCAGGTTTGCCGCCAGATACCATCAACTTTAAGTTTATAGGTTCTGCCGGTCAGAGTTTTGGTGCATTTAATACGCGTGGAGTCACTTTATCTTTAGAGGGTGAAGCAAATGATTATGTAGGTAAAGGTTTATCCGGAGCCCGCTTAGCAATCTATCCATTTTCAAACTCGACCTTTGTTCCTGAACAAAATATCATTATTGGTAACGTAGCACTTTATGGTGCAACTTCCGGAGAATTATTTGCCCGTGGAAAAGCTGGTGAACGTTTTGCCGTACGTAACTCCGGAGCTACTGCCGTGGTAGAAGGTGTGGGAGATCATGGTTGTGAGTACATGACAGGTGGTGAAGTATTAATCCTAGGGGATACCGGAAGTAATTTTGCAGCAGGCATGAGCGGTGGTGTTGCCTGGATCTACGATTCGAATGGCACTTTTGCACGCAAATGCAATAAAGAAATGGTTGATCTTGATCCTTTGCAATCTGAAGATGAACAGCGAATTTTGGCTTTGTTAAAAACCCACATCCGCTTAACAGACAGTAAAGTAGCAGAGTTTATCTTAAGTGACTGGAAAACACAATCAAATCATTTCGTAAAAGTATTCCCTAAAGAATACAAAGCAGTTTTAGCAAAACGTAATCAACAAGTAAAAACACACTAGCCATGGGAAAAGTAACAGGATTTCAAGAATACGACAGAGTTGCGCCCACCAGAGAAGAGGCTAAAACTCGTGTAAAACATTATGGAGAGTTCTTAAACGCGCTACCTCCACAAGAATTAAATAATCAGGCTGCCCGCTGTATGGATTGCGGCGTTCCGTTTTGCCAGTCGGGTTGCCCTTTGGGTAACGTGATTCCGGAATTTAACGATGCTGTTTATCAGGCTAAGTGGGAACTGGCGGCCAATATCTTATTAAGCACGAATAATTTTCCGGAATTTACCGGGAGGATTTGCCCGGCACCTTGCGAATCTGCTTGTGTGTTAGGGATTAACAGGCCACCGGTATCTATTGAAGAAATTGAGAAGCACATCATCGAAATTGCATTCGAAAAAGGTTTCATCAAAGCAAAAGCGCCATTAATCAGAACGGGTAAAAAAGTGGCCATAATTGGTTCAGGTCCTGCAGGTTTAGCGGCTGCTGCTCAATTGAATAAGGTTGGACATGAAGTTACGGTTTTCGAACGTGATGATGCACCAGGTGGTTTATTGAGATACGGTATTCCAGATTTCAAACTGCAGAAAAATGTGGTAGATCGTCGTATTGATTTAATGAAAGAAGAAGGGATCATTTTCAGATGCAATGCTAACGTTGGTGAAAATGTAGAAATCAGCACCTTGTTGCGGGATTATAATGCAATCGTTTTGGCAGGTGGATCTACTATTCCGCGAGATTTGCCGATTGAAGGCCGTTCAGCTAAAGGAGTGCATTTTGCAATGGATTTCTTAAAGCAACAAAACAAACGGGTAGCCAATCGTGAAATTGGTGCAGAAGATATTTTAGCAACGGGTAAAAATGTAATTGTAATTGGTGGTGGAGATACCGGTTCTGATTGTATAGGGACATCTAACCGTCATGGTGCAAAATCAGTGACTCAGTTTGAGATCATGCCAATGCCGCCCCAGGCCCGTACGGAAAATATGCCTTGGCCAAATTATCCGATGTTATTGAAAAACACCTCTTCACATGAGGAAGGTGCGCAAAGAGCATGGTCTGTAAATACCAAGAATTTCATTGCTGATGAAAACGGTAATTTAAAAGCATTGAAAGTGGTGGATGTAGAATGGGAAATTGATGCCGTTGGCAGACCAGTATCCTTTAAAGAAGTGGCCGGAACGGAAAGAGATTTGCCTTGTGAACTGGTTTTCCTTGCAATGGGCTTCTTACATCCCCAAAAAGAAGGGTTAATAGAGAAATTAGGTGTTGAACTGGATAATCGGGGAAACGTAAAGGCTTCTGAGCATACTTACCAGACAAATATCGGTAAGATTTTTGCCGCAGGCGATACCCGCCGTGGACAATCGCTTGTAGTATGGGCTATTTCTGAAGGCAGAGAAGCCGCCCGTAAAGTAGATGAATACTTAATGGGCGTGACCAAACTGGCATCAAAAGATGCTGTTGCTTATGCTTAAATAATTTTTTTAAGTTCTATATTTTAGGGTCGTGGTGCAAACCACGACCTTTTTTATTTAATGCTTTTCTGTTTCATCTATTTTGGGTTTATCTGCGGAATCACCTAGATCAGCGGGGAACTTTAACCCACTGTTTCAAAATTTGTTTGCAGAAAATTTTATCTGAAACATTAAGGCATTAAGATACAGGGAGTACCAAGTTAGATAATAGCGTAATTAGAAAACAAAATTTAAGCAATCCTATGCAGTTATTTGCCTTAAATGGTTGGTTTTTTCGAAGTTCTTTAGCCTTTAAATCTGCGGAATTACCTAGATCGGCGGGAAAAAATCAACCTCATGTCCCGATACGTTTTGCCTGGTGATTTACTTGATACTTCTGCAAGTTATCTACAGCATAAACATTAAAATAATTTCAATTGATCATCTGGTGGTTTCTCTTTCCCGAAAATAGTTCTCCCGCCATGCTTCCAGCTTTCCGCTCTCTCTTTCTCAATCACCTTTTCAAAATTCATATTCGGAATAAAATCCCGCTCTGCATTCCTTGCAATCTGATGCAGCGATTTAATCGCCTGTTGCCTGTCACTTTCTCCGATTTTAGCTTTCTCAACTGCTTTTTGTAAAACACTAATGGTCTCATCATAGACATTTACCGGAACCGGAAATGGATGTCCGTCTTTGCCGCCATGGGCAAAAGAATAACGCGCAGGATCTGTAAACCGAGAGGGTGTTCCGTAAATTACTTCACTTACCAAAGCCAACGACTGTAATGTCCGTGGTCCCATGCCTTCCAGAAGCAAAAGTTCTTCAAAATCAGCTGGCTGTTTTTCCTGAGCCAGCCATAAAATACTGCCCAGGCGTTTCAGGTCGACATCTTTTGCTTTTACATCATGGTGATCAGGCATTACGAGTTTCTGAATTTCCGGAATCATTTTTTTAGGAGATTCTGCAGTAATACCCATCATCGTTTGACGCGTAACATCAGCCTCATTAGATGTAAGGTTGAGAATCTGCCCCTGATTGACACCACAAATACCAGTATGCGGTTCTTCTATGAATGATTTTAAATTTTCTGAATGCCAATGGTATCTCCTTGCTGTGGAACTCGCATCGCTCATACCTTGTTGCACCACGGCCCAGTCGCCATCACTGCTTAAAATAAAACTATGCAGGTATAATTGAAAGCCATCTTGAATGGCCGTATTGTCTACTTTTGCGCTAAGTTTGCTCGCCCGAACCAATTCTGTACCGTTCAAGCCGGTTTTATCTGCTATTCTTAGCAGTTCATTTGGGGTTTCGCGACTGGATTTTCCTTTTCCGCCACAAATATATATACCAAGTTCTTTAGAAAGTGGATTGATCGATTTCTTCAAAGCGCCCATAACTGAAGTGGTAATTCCGGAAGAATGCCAGTCCATGCCCATAACAGCGCCTAAACTTTGAAACCAAAACGGACTACTCAACCTGCGAATGACTTCAGCTTTGCCATATTCTACAAGAATAGACTCTATAATGGCCAAGCCTAACGTGGCCATACGGCTGGCCAGCCATGGAGGAACATGTCCGTAATGTAATGGTAAATCTGCGCTTCCTGATCTTTTCAATACTAACAAATTTAGTAAAATGTTTGATGATATTGAAATTTATTTCAGTGACACAGCTGCCTGATTTTTAAATTGCCCATCTAAAAAATTAATCATCAGGGAAGAGACTTGTTCAAACCATGGGTTAAATAACCAAAAGGGGTGAGGCGTATCGGGAAGCGTATGCACTTCAGTATAGATCCCAAATGGTTTGACCTTTGCAATCAGGTCATCTCTACCAGCATGAAAGCGCGGTGTGGAACTATTAATGAATAACATAGGAACGGTATATTGATTTGCATGATTTAACGCAGAAGCATTATGCCACAAATCCGGGTTATCTCTAAGTTCTGCTCCAAGCCAGATCGCAGCCACTGATTTACGATTTGGATCTGTGCTCACTTCAGAAGACTCCGGATGGTCGAAAGCCAATACACCATCAACATCAATTACTGCCTGAACAGTACTGCTATGTTCATTAATCTTTTCTTTTTCAAATTGTGGGTCGTGATTTGTTGTTCCAACCAGCGCAGCCAATTGTCCGCCAGCTGAAAAACCAGTTATGGCTATCTTGTTGGTGTCGATATTAAATTTCTTCGCATTGGCTTTGATCCATCGAATGGCATTTTTAAGGTCGAAAACTGCGGCTGGAAATTGTGCATGAGTAGATAGCCGGTAATCAGTAGTAATTGCGACATGACCATTTTGCGCCATTTTTTGTGCCAAAGGAATGTTTTGCGAACGATTGCCCGAACGCCAGCCACCGCCGAAAACAAATAAAATGGCAGGTAATTGATGCCTTGAATTCTTCGGATAAACTACATCTAAAGATAAATTTCCGGTAAGAGTATTGGCATAAGTGATGTTCCTTTTGGTTTTAAAATTTCCCTTTGTTAAAGGCTGTGCAATGCTGATATACGGACGCTTTTTCTTTTCTTTGAGATAGGTGGAATATACACTGAATGAGGTGTCTGGCTGAATCTGTTGCGCATTACCAGCGGTAAAAAAGAAAATAAAGATTATCGGTAAAAATTTCATCATGCTAAATATATAGAATTGTTTAGGCTTGTCCGAACAGTTTAGTATTATAATTTGTTAAGTTTAGAACAAAATTAATGAGATTGATGCGGAAATTTTTACAACGTTTATTCGGAAACTGGGTTATTCGAATGTCTAACAGATTTGGCTCCAGACCTGATCGTAAACGTATCCACGAAGCATTAAGCAAGCTTTTTGAAACTATAAATGCCGAGCCCGGAAAAAGGGGTTTGGTATTTGAAATCACAGAAGCAGATAAATTTATCATCTTGAGTGATCAGCATAAAGGCGCCCGAGATTATGCCGATGATTTTGCCCTGGCGGAAATTAATTATCTTGCTGCACTCGATTATTATAATAAAGCTCAATTTCATTACATCAACCTCGGCGATAGCGAAGAACTTTGGGAGAATTTGCTGGAATCTATAATTAAGCACAACAAACAAACGTTCGAGAAAGAAAAGTTATTCATTAATCGCAAAGCTTTTACAAAAATTTTTGGTAATCATGATTTGTACTGGGATAATGATCCCCTGGCAAGCTTTAATTTAAACCGGATTTACGGACAGAAAGTTTCGATTTATGAGGGTGTGATTTTGAAAATAAAATTTCAGACCAGCATGCTTAATATTTTCCTCACTCATGGCCATCAGGGCGATTTACAAAGCGATGGGAACTGGTTTAGTAAATGGTTTGTAAGTACAATCTGGGCACCTGTACAATCATATCTGCAAATTAACCCAAATACACCAGCCTATGATAACCAGCTTAAGACTGCACATAACAGCCTGATGTATAGCTGGCAGTCTGAGCAAAGGAATACAGCGTTAATTACCGGACATACTCATCAACCAGTTTTTGCTTCGCTTACGCATCTGGAGCGGATTTATTTAAAATTGAAAAAAGCCACGACCGCCAGGCATCAGGCGGAGATTAATGAATTAAACGAGGAACTGAAAAAACGGGTAAAAAGGGGTGATGATGTTCCGGAGTTTAAGACCTACAAGCCGGGTTATTTTAATAGTGGCTGTTGTTGCTTTAGCGATGGAGACATTACCGGGATAGAAATTGAAAGTGGTTTTATTAAACTGATCAAATGGTCTTTTCAAAAGACTGATGCGCCAGAAAGGACTGTTTTAGAAGAAATGAAATTGGTGGAGTTGCTTGATGTTACTTTATAGGTAATTCTACATAAAAGGTAGTGCCTTGACCTATTCCCTCACTTTTTGCCGAGATTTCGCCCTTATGCATATCCGCAAACATTTTAGCTATAATTAAGCCTAAGCCATTTGAATTTTCGCGATTAGTAGGCACAGCATTTAATTTCGAAAACTTGATAAACAAACGATCTATATCACCTTCATCTAAGCCAATTCCGTTATCTTTTATAGCAATAGTTACCCGGTTTTCAGCGACCTGATGAAAAATTTCGATCTCACTCCCTTCCGGAGAAAACTTGATAGAATTTTGAATCAATTGTGAGAATAATTCGCTAAGCTTAACTTCATCTCCGAAAATTTCAACCGGCTCATTGATTTTTATTGCCACAGATTGATTCTTATTTGCTAACGTAAACTTAAGATCATCGTTAACATCTGCTAACAATTTGTTTAGGTCAATTTTCGTTTTCTGTAACTTAAAAGAGCCATTTTCCTTTCTTGCCGAACTTAAGATATCATTCAGGTTATCAACCATTCTTTTAGATTGAAGATTGATCTTAGTAGCAATATTGGATACTCTTTCACCAGCATCAGGCATCCGGCTTACCAGTTCGGATTGAAGTGAAATGGTTGTCATTGGATTTTTCAAGTCGTGGATCATCACATGTAAACGATCATCAAGCGCACGCATGGCTTTTCTGATTGCCAGTCTTGTTTCCAATTTATCTTCGACCATTTCGGCCAAGCGTTCCAGCATAGATAATTGATGAGTGGTGGTTTCAACTGGCAGGTTATCATAAACCATGATCACACCTAAATTTTGTTTGCCAGGTGATTTAATGATCGCGCCAGCATAAAAAATATTAAATGCGCCCGTTGTTATGCTTACTTCATCACCTGATTTCGAAAGATTGAAAACATGCTGAGCTTTTTCTGTTTCCAGTTTACTTCCGGTTACGGCTTTAAAAAATATTTCTTTTTCAGCAAAAAATCCAATTGCGGCATTTTTAACCTGGAAGATATCCGCTGCCAGCTTTGCAAAGTTATCGTAGCTCTTTTCTGCAGGCGTATCAAGTATTTCGTAACTAAAAAGCGTTTGCAAACGCAATTCTTCGTTTATAGAGATGGATTGATCTGGAATTTCGGCTGATGGCATTTGTCGGTAATGATTTAAAAAAAAGCTAATTTGTTAAAGGTAAAGATTATCATTAAAACGATTAACAATATAAACAATTAAGTATTAACTTTAGTTGTTATAGCTAATGCCATTTTCAATAAAAAGACATTATAAACTACCAAAATAATTTAATAATGAGATTATACATAGAACGTAAACCTGTTAAAGTTAACCCTGATACCAAACGGGTAATAGCCCGTTTTTTTTTTAACGGAGAAGAAAGAGCTTTAGAAGTAATTAGAAAAGTGCTCGAATTTTCTGATGAAAAAGTATTCTCCATCATTTCTCCCATCCTGCAGGAATATTCAAAAAGACACCGGAATATTACCAAAATTTTAAATCGCCATTGTAAAAAGTTGAAGAAACAATTCACAGTACTTGGCAGGGATATGGAAGATCTTGATCCATATACCAAACTGCTTCTTGGTGCATATTTTACCCATGAATATTCGATAGAATCGGCCGCGTTTTTTAATCCCAGTATCATCGATGATCCGGATCAAACCGATCTTGTTGAGGGTGAAAAAAGAGTAATTATCAGTTTTCGTGCTGTTGGGGAAGGACATATTTCTTCCATTGTTTTCAGACGAGCATTAATAGATAAGCATAACAATATTCAGGTGTTACCTGTTGGGAATTATGTTGATGAAGCGGAAGTGGTTAAAAATGCCATCTACGTTAAAAAGCATTTCATCAAAAAAGCTGCTTATGCACAAATTGATGCCACTGTGCTCGAAGAAATGGAAGGTAAATTGGAAGATCGCTTCGAGTATACCGACTTAAGCAACATCATCAAAGATTCTAAAACGCTGAATAAAGAAAATCCTTTGCGCTTAATCGAATACGATAAAGTACTTTGGCTATCTGATACCTACCATACTATTTCTTTCTCTAAAGATACAGACATTTCAGACCGCGTTATTTTCCCGATTTCAGAATTTGAGCGTAAAGGAATTGAAGATGCGCGTTTTGTTAAATTTCTTAAAGATGATGGAAAGGTGGTTTATTATGCTACCTATACGGCTTTCGATGGTTCACTGATTATTCCAAAACTGGTACAAACGGAGGATTTCTACGAGTTTAAAGTAATTCCTTTATATGGTGACGGTGCTCAAAATAAAAACCTGGCACTTTTTCCCCGTAAAATTAATGGAAAATATGTGATGATGAGCAGAATAGATGGCTGGAATAATTACCTGATGTTCTCTGATAAAGTAAATGTTTGGGAAAATCCTGTTTTATTGAAACAGCCACGTTACGATTGGGAGTTGGTCCAAATTGGTAACTGCGGGTCGCCGATTGAAACAGATAAAGGCTGGTTAGTGATTACTCACGGTGTTGGACCGATGAGGCGGTATTGCATAGGCGTAGTTTTGTTAGATTTAGAAGATCCAGGCAAAGAAATTGGCCACCTGAAAGAACCGTTAATTATTCCAAACAACGATGAACGTGAAGGTTATGTACCAAACGTGGTATACTCCTGCGGTTCGATTATAAGTAACGGTGAGCTGATTATTCCTTATGGTTTATCAGATTACAGTTCTTCCTTTGCTACTGTAAACCTGGAATTATTGTTAAACAAATTGCTGGAAAATGGTAAAGGATAAGTCAATCTTTTTTGAGCATCAAATCAAATAAAAAAGGCTGGTTCAATCATTAATTGAACCAGCCTTTTACATGGGTAAGCTTATTTTAAACAACATTACTGTTCTCCACCAATGGAGTTGACAGCGTTTGATATTCTGCTTCTGCAGCCTGCAAAACGGCTAAATGAGAAACGAAGTAGGCTAACGTACTTTCTGCACCCTGGTTTCTATTCACACTGTTAAACTGTAATCCATCTGCACAACCATGCGTTTCAAAATCATATAATGGAATATGTAAGCTGTTTTTACCTAAAAACCATTCATAGCTGGTATGCATTAAACTCAGGTACTTGCTGTCTTTAGTTACCTCATATGTTTTACAATACAATAGCACCATTGCCATGGTTTCAATTGCCTGCTGATCATAAATTGGGTTTTTACCATATTTCTTCATCCAACCATCGTTTCCTACAGGGTTCAGATAACCATTCTCAAACGAAAAGCTATTTAAGAAATTGATGCTTTCCATGGCAATTTCAAATGATTCGGCATTGCCGGTAGCCTCGTAATGATGCAAAAGCGCCAGCGGTAAAATCGCATTGTCGTAAGTTAAAATATCTTCAAACCAGTGCCAGTCGCCATCCTTGTTGCTTTTGTAAGCATTTTTCAAGTTATTTGCAAGGAGGTTGACTTCCTTTACTATAAAATCATCACCCCGATGCGCACCAAGATAATAAGATCCGCCAATTAATGTATTGGCCATTCCACGCAAATGGGTAAGATTTTTAAAGTGCGGCACAGCATGAGAGAATAATTCGCGTCCAAATTCCCGGTAAGAATTATTAGGTGCTGCGCAAATTAAGTATCCTAAAGACCATATGGTCCTTCCGAATGAATCTTCAGAACCAATTTCATCAAGATAGTTCCGGTTAAAACTTAGAAAGTTTCTAAAGTTCCCGTCTTCAGTTTGCATGTATTGGATAAAACTGAGGTAAACCGGCATTAGCTTTAGTGCTATTTGATTTTTATTTTGCTCAAAAGCCATCAGCGCCAAAATAAGTGCCCTGGCGTTATCATCAATACAATATCCTTCTTTTAAGTTTGGAATACCAAAACGAGCATGTTGAATAATTCCCGTATCATCTGTCAACAAGGAGATATGACTTAGGTTCAGCACTGGCATTTTTTCTACGTCAATGATTGGAGGGGTATCCCTTTTTGGTTTTTCACCTGCATCGATCGCCTGCTGGAGCGTTTCCAGGTAAACGTTACCAATAGCTGGCCATCTTAATTTTAAGCCATATTGGTAAGCATTGTTTTTTAATTCCTGATGTTTGCTTTCTTCGGCAAGCAGTTCGTTTACAATATTCGCTAATGCGGTATCATTTTTAAAGTCAAACAGCCTTCCACGATTATCTGCCAACAATTCTTCAGCGTGCCAATATGGTGTAGAAACTACCGCTGCACCCGCGCCAATAGCGTATGATAATGTTCCGCTGGTAATTTGAGCCTCATTTAAATAAGGTGTGATGTATAAATGGCAGGCTGTTAAATACTGATGAAGTTCTCCTTCAGAAACAAATTTATTTATAAATGCGATGTTATTTTCAACGCCTAAATCTTTTGCCAATGCTTTCAAACTGTCGCGATATTCTTCGCCATTGTGTTTTACTACCCCTGGATGAGTATTTCCTAAAATCACATATAAAACATCCGGGTGTTGCGCAACAATCCGTGGAAGTGCTTTGATCACTGTTTCAAGTCCCTTATTCCGGCTAATTAAACCAAAGGTGAAAAGTACTTTTCTGTTCTTAAATAAATCGCTTTGCGAAAGTGTATTATTGATAATTGGCTCCAAATCAGGAACACCATGTTCTATTAATTGGATTGATGTTTTTGGAATCTGATAAATGCTGGTGAGGAACATCACAGCTTTTTTACTCATTACCACAATTTTAGATGATTTTAATGCAATTTCCTTTATAATGGTTTGCTGCATAAAATTGGGTTCTTTTAGCACCGTATGTAAAATAGTGATAAATGGCTTTTTTAATTTATTAATCAGCGATAGGAGGAAGACCCCGCTATTGCCGCCATAGATGCCGAATTCATGTTCAATAATACAAGTATCTACGTCGCTATCGTTAATAAAATTAGCCGCTTCAATATAATCCTGTTGGTTCTGTTGCCTGATTACAAATCTAACTTCTGACGGATAATCATGTTCATTTACGTCATCAGATTCATTCATTGCCACTACGAAACTTCTATCTGCCTCATAAGATGGATTAATGCTCAAAGCATTAACTAAATTTTGATTGAAAGTAGCTAAACCGCATTCGCGTGGTGGATAAGTAGATATATAAGCAATTTTCATAGTATGTACTGTAGATTAATGTTATATACCTAACAAAAAAAGGCTCAAAAAGTTTTTTATTGAGCTTATTTATCGAGATTTCTTACCAAACAATATTTATTAACAGCTTGTTAACCTAAATAATTAAGGAAAAACTATTATGAGATCAATTTGGAAAGGTTCTATTGGGTTTGGTTTGGTGAATATCCCGGTAAAACTATTCTCTGGTGTGCAAACAACGCACCTGGATTTAGATATGCTGGATGAACGCGATCATGAAAAAATCCGTTATCAGCGCGTGAACGATAAAACCCAGAAAGAAGTTCCCTTTGATAAAATTGTTAAAGGGTATTTTTTGAAGGATAGGTATGTTATTCTTGATAAGCACGATTTCGAAGAGGCATCGCCAGAGAAAACTAAAATCATTGAACTGGAAAATTTTGTCGATCTCAAAGAAATCAATCCTATTTATTACGAAACATCTTATTATACCGAACCAGAAAAACAGGGAAAAAAAGCATATGCTTTGTTATTGAAGGCGCTTCAAAAATCAGGTAAAGCCGGAGTCGGGCGTTTTGTATTGCGGAATACGGAAAATCTATGCGTGATCCATCCAATGGAAAACGTGATCGTAATTACGAAGATCAGGTTTGAGCAAGAAATCAGAAGTCTGGAGGAAGTGAATAAGACCGACGATATTACTATTACCAAAAAAGAAATGGATGTAGGTTTGGCACTGATTAAGCAATACAGTTCCAAATTTGATCTGAGTTCATTTAAAGATGATTACAGTAACGAACTTTTAAAGATTATCAAAGCTAAAGCAAAAGGTAAACGCGCAACTGTTAAAAAAATGAAGCCACAGAAAGCTACCAGCGATGATTTATATGATCAGTTGATGCAAAGTTTGGGTTCTAAAAAGGGAGCTTAAATAAATTATTGTATCCCAATTCAAAAGTAGGTATAGGGGAGGTTCTGATTCCCCTATACATAACACATAACAATTTCTATTTAAAAGCAGCTTTGAGTTGATCTGCAGCATAAGCCTGGGCTGCTTTTGCTTCCGGAACTACAGCAGCCATTCCGAAGAACTCATGCGTAACGCCTTCATAATTTCTGCTGTTTACTTTAACACCTGCATCCGCTAATTTATTTGCCAACATGGTACCGTCATCATGTAAAGGATCAATTTCTGCCGTGATAATTGTAGTTGGGGGTAGACCTTTTAATTTGGCATTAACCAGAGAAATTTTTGGATTTTGGCCCTCTATCATGGTCGTTAGGTATTGTTCGGTAAACCAGGTCATCATGGCCTTGTTTAAAGGTTTAGCATTTTCATACATTTTATAAGATTCCGTATTCATGTTCGCCTGGGCAATCGGGTAAATAAGAACCTGGTGAACAGGAACCATGATGTTTTTGTCTCTGGCGGTGATGGAAACGTTTGCTGCCAGATTTCCCCCGGCACTTTCTCCAACCACTGCAATTTTTGCAGGATCACCTTTTAAACTCACTGCATTTTTCACAACCCATTCGTAAGCGGTAAACGCATCATTATGTGCAGTTGGGAATTTATTTTCAGGTGCCAGGCGATAAGCAACAGAAACGACTACGGCATTTACCTGCTCTGCTAATGCTTGGGCAGAGGCATTGTAAACATCCAGATTGGCTATTACAAAACCACCGCCATGATAGTAAACAATTACTGGATAAGGCCCCTCACCATCTTTCGGGGTATAAATTCTTAAGTGTACTTTGCCACCAATAACATCAATATCTTTTCCTGTAGTATCTACTTTAGGTGCAGGAATTGTAATCTTATTCGCTTGAACTAAAGCTGTTACGGCATCTGTTGGAGTATGGTTTTTTCGCGCATCTGCTGCACTCAACGTTTCAATAGGCTTATCTCCATAACTGGCTAGCTTTTCAATCACTGACTGCATCTCTGGTTTGATACTTTGGCCCCATTCAGGCGGTGGACCTGCAGGTTTTAGTGAGGCATTCGCAGAAGAATCAGATGGTATGGAATCTGTTGTATTCGTAGTCTTTGTGTCATTCGTGCAAGCTGACACACAAATAGCTAAGACCAGCGCCACTACGGGTAGCTTTATTAGATTGCTTTTCATATCGTTTTTATTTTTGATTTTATAAATCTTGTTTCTATAACGTTATCAGTAAGATAGAGTTTTAAATGTCTCACAACTTTTAGAATTTGAATGCTGTCCAAACATCTTATGCATTTATCTTGTTCTAAATAAAACTGAAACACATGTTAGTTGAAATTACTGGTTTGCCTGACCATATTTTTGGCGTAAGAGCCACAGGCGAAGTAACCAATGTAGATTTGAAAAATGTATTGCTTCCGGGATTAGCCCGCACTGGCGATCGTTTCGGAGAAATCAGGTATCTATTGGTTTTGGATACGGAGGTGAAAAATTTCACTGCCGGAGCCTGGATTCAGGATGCTAAAGCAGGCCTGGTAAACTATACTAAATGGAAAAAGATTGCCATAGTTAGTGATGAGAAGAGTGTAGAATGGTTTTCTAATTTCTTTACTTTTTTAACGCCTGGCAGTTCCAAAGGCTTTAAGCCGAATGAAATAGAAGAGGCAAAAGAATGGCTTGCAGCTGAAGCATAGAAATATAAATTATGATATTATGAAAGATTCAAAAACAACACCCGCAGAAAAAAGTAAAGCTACCGCACCAAAAGATGAAAAAGCTAAAGGAGCAGATGAAAAAGTAACTTCAGCAAAAGATGCGAAGAAGGTAGAGGTAACTAAAGATAAGAAGAAAGAGTAGCTGCTACTTTCTGTTTACAGGCATAAGCATTCATTCTGATCGTTCTTCTAATATTGAAAATTAAAAATCAGATTTGAAACTTATTTCATTTGATGGGAGGTTTATGTGCAGTTCGTGAGAAATTCTCTGCTGAGAAAATAAAATTTATTTACTTACTGGTAGCATACTGTTCACATGAAAATCGTAAACCTGAAAGGAGTAAGATATAATCCGTAAATTTTAAATGGTCAACTAATCTTTCAGTAGAGCATAGATTTTGTCCATTAATTCATCAATGTTGAATGGCTTGGCCATGAAGTCATCTGCAGAAATGCCATCCAATGCGTAGTTATTTTCATGGTACCGCGCTGAGATCATTAAAACGGGAATATCCTTGGTAGAGGCGGTTCCCTTTAACTCTTTTAACAATAGGCGCCCATCTATATCGGGCAGCATAATGTCCATTATAACAACATCAGGGCCAAATTCCTGAACATGACTAAGAAAATCATTTCCATTATGTAAGCCAGCTACATTAAAGGCTTCGCTTTCTAAAATAAGAGTAATAACATCTAAAATTGCATGGTTATCTTCTACAACTAATATATTTTTCTTCGCCAAGATTTGAAAGGGAGTTTTAAATTTAAGCAAATATAAATAAAAATATATTTCAAACCCGAATAGCGTAAATTGTAGCCATACAAATACCTGCTTTAGCACTTATAAATCCGAAAATTCTGATATTTTTGTAGCATCTAAATTTTATATGAATAAATTCTCTGTAGACCTAACAAATTGCGATAAAGAACCTATCCATATACCGGGCAAAGTGCAAGCACATGGTTTTTTGATAGCTGTTGATAAGGTTAGTTTTCTTATGACCTATGTGAGTGAGAATGTGGATGGTTTCTTATCCGAATCAGCTGGTAATCTACTCGAAAAGCCCCTTTCGGTACTTAATACATTCTTAGGTCAGCAAGAACCGGAACTTAGTATAGAAAATTTGTTAAAGCTTGGGATCATTAGAAAGAGTTTTGATGCGATTAGTCCACATCCGATAAACATCGGCGAAAATCCGTTTTATATTATTATTTCAGATTCAGCCACCAATTGGCTGTTAGAGTTCGAACCTGTCACGCTACAATATGATCTTCAGAGTTTAATAGGCCGTTCTGCATCGGCTATTTTGCAGGGTAAAACTGTTTTCTCATTGCTAAGAGGTGCAGCTTCGGAAGTAAAGAAACTGATCAATTACGATCGGGTAATGGTTTATAAGTTTTTGGACGATGGGCACGGCGAAGTAGTTGCAGAAGAAATGAATGAGGATTTGGAGCCATTTTTCGGACTTCATTATCCTGCATCTGATATTCCGAAACAGGCACGTGAATTATATAAACTAAATTTAACCCGTTTAATTGCTAATGTTAATACAGAAGATTCACCAATTGCCACTTATCTGGCAGATCAACCATTGGATCTTACTAAATCTTGCTTACGTGCCGTTTCACCTATTCATATTCAGTATTTGAAAAACATGGGGGTGTGTTCAAGTTTTAGTATCTCCTTAATTTCTCATGGAGAACTATGGGGACTAATCGCTTGTCATAATTATTCGCCGAAATTCATTGATTATAAAGCCCGGGAGGGTGCTAAGTTAATTGGTGAAATTCTATCCTCAGCATTAGAATACCGCCAGGATGAAGAAGATTCTGAAATTGTAGCGCAATTTAAAAGTACGGCTACTATACTTTCAGAACACCTTAATCATGATAAATATCTGGTTGAAGCCATAACTGGTCATAACAGAACCATTTTGGATGTAACCAAAGGAACCGGGGTGGCGATTATATTCGAAAATAAACTGAAAACGATAGGTGAGGTTCCTTCGGAGGAAGAAATTTTAGAATTGGTAGAATGGCTTAAGGATACCAGCGATGAATCTATATATTATACACATCGCTTATCTGAAATACACTCACCTGCTAAGAAATATAAAAATATTGCTTCGGGTATCCTGGCCTGCAATATTAGTAAGGAACTTGGGGAAATGATTATCTGGTTTAAGCCTGAACTTAGTACAACCGTTCAATGGGCTGGAAATCCAGGTAAACCAGCAACTATGGCCGAAAATGGTTTACTCAGTTTATCGCCCAGGAAATCATTTGAAACATGGTCTGAAGTCGTTAACAATACTTCAGAGAAGTGGTTTTCTGAGGAAATTGCATCTGTTTTACGGATGCGTGAAATCATCATCACGGATGTAAATAAAAAAGCCAATGAAATCCGGTTGCTGAATGAAAAGCTCCAAGCGGCCTATGAGGAATTGGATACTTTTAGCTATACCATTTCTCACGATTTAAGGACCCCGTTAACCTCGGTAAAGACTTATGCAGAATTGTTGCTTAAGAACAAGAGCCTGGATGATACTGCCCTGAAAATGCTCAGCCGTATTTTAACAGGAGCAGATAAGATGAATTTTCTGATTAAAGAGATCCTAAATCTGGCCAGAGTCGGTCGTTCAGAAATTAATTACGAAACGGTTAACATGCAGTTGTTAATTAAAGACGTAGCCTCAGAGGTTTGGTCGGCTTTTAAAGCAGACAAAGCCGAACTGATTTTAGGGCAAATGCCGGATATCAAGGGTGATAAAACAATGATTGCCCAGGTATTTACAAATTTAGTTTCCAATGCGGTAAAATACTCCTCAATGATCGAAAAACCAAAGATCGAAATTTCTTCGTATATAGATGGCAGGGAAATTGTTTATGTCGTGAAGGATAATGGTATCGGAATTGATAACCGTTATTACGACAGGGTTTTTGAGCTTTTTAAGCGCATGGACAATGTTAAAGAGATTGAGGGAACTGGGGTAGGATTGGCAATAGTAAAAAGAGTAGTAGAGCGACATAACGGACGCGTATGGTTCGAAAGTAAATTAAATGAAGGCTCTACTTTTTACGTCGCCTTTAAAAGTATATAATAATGAAAACGCCTGATATATTTTACGTAGAAGATGATATAGACTATGCATTTTTTATGCAAAGCGCTGTACAAGAGGTAAGGGATACGCTGAATTTGGCTATAGTGGAGGATGGTACTGAAGCAATGGTTAAATTGCAACAATTTGCAGAAAGCAAAACTAAACCTAAATTAATTTTACTGGATTTAAATTTACCAGGGTTATCTGGTTTGGATTTACTGAAGTTTATCAGAGACATTCCTTATTTAAAATCTATCCCCGTAATTTTATTTTCCACTTCGGATCATCCCGATGATGTTAAAGCCTCAATAGAGTTTGGTGCAAATGCCTATCTTACCAAACCTGATGGATATGATAACCTGGTTAAATGTTTGCATTCGGTGCACGATTTTTGGTTTAACCAGCACCTGAGAATGAATTAAATATAATTTTAATAAGAAAAGAAAGATTCAAATGAACCATTTGAATCTTTCTTTTTTATATGCTCTTTAATAAATAGAAAATTACAATAATGATTGCCGGAATATTAAAAACAGAAACAGCAAAAAAGCACGAAGCGTTGGAAGCATCGATGTTTGTTAATCAGATTATGAACAATTCTTTGGATGTAGATGACTATAAAAAGCTGCTAACCATCAACTATATTATTCATCAAAAACTTGAAAATAAACTGGCCAATATGCTCGGCACAGAATTGGCTGATGAACTGGAAATGGATAGCCGTTTAAAAATCAATGCGTTGGAAAAAGATTTAAACTACTGGCAAATTGATAATTTAACGTTACCGCCATTGGATTTTGACTTATACGTGCCTGAAAAGAATACCGCCGAAATCCTTGGTGCACTTTACGTATTAGAAGGCGCAACATTGGGCGGAAACGTGATTAAGAAGCATATTTTAGCCAATCCAAATTTTAAAGACCATGAAAATGGGTTAAACTATTATGGCGTTTATGGTTCAGCACTGGGTGCGAAATGGAAAAGTTTTGTTACTGTGCTGAATAACAGGGTAAAAGAGGAAGATTATGAACGTTGCGTAAATAGCGCAAATCAAACCTTCGAAAATCTAATTCAGCTTTCAAAACAGTTTAGTTAGGCTACACATATTTTCTCACTTGTGTTCTGAAAAATACTTCTATAATACCGTAAGGGCATTTTTTGATTGTGAATATGTGCAAAACTTATTGCAAATTAATATTTGCTTTCTGTTGTTAATTCAGGGTAAATATGTATTATTGAAAAAAAATAAATTTTTTAAACCTTAAAACATCAATTAGCGATGGAAAAATTCTCAAAAGTTAAAGCTGCTGTTGCTGCTATTGAAGCAGATGTAGAAAAGTTTTATAACGCTGGCAATGCAGCTGCTGGTACTCGTGTACGTAAAGCTATGCAAGATCTTAAAGTATTAGCGCAAGAAATTCGTGCTGAAGTAACAGAAAAGAAAAACTCTGAAAAATAATATTTCCTGAGTATGAAACAGAAAGGCCCCGATTTTTCGGGGCCTTTTTGCTTTTAGGGTATTTCAATACGACTGTTTAAACGGGTTGCGACATGAGATTTCGCAAGTTTCGAAGATATAACCCGCTAAAAGATAAAGCTCCCCATCGCGGGGAGCATCTATCCAACTAACAAAACATGTTTTAAATATTTTATATTCTTAAAAATTAATAATGAGACATCCAATAGAAGGCATCGTCATTATAACTTTGAGAATCCGATAATGGATTAATTCTTTTCCATGGTGCTACAATCAGAGTTACCAATCCAGTATTTAAGCCCCTTGTAGAAATCATATTGTGCTCCAGCGGACCATTAATAACGTGTTCAATTACTGGATACTGTGCTATTGCATTTCTTCCCTTCAATTCAACAGGATCTTCAAAACTTAATATGGCTTCTCCTAAATTGAATGACGAAACAGTAGTTGATACCTCGAAGATGCTTGTTTTTGTTGAGCTCGTACTGCCTCCGGCACTTGCTCCAATTTTGATTACTTTAAAAAGGTTAAAGCCTGCATCTACTTTAAAATTTGTCGAAAAATTTGAAGAAACGTTGGTTGTATATTTTTTAGTCTCTCCAAAATTAAACTCTTCAACCAAAAACTTCCAAGTGTCTCCATATTTTTGCATATCCCAGGTAGCTATTTCTATTGGAGGTATAGGAAAGTACTTAGTTACCCTGGTGCCGTTAACATTGGTAAATAGTTCATTTTTACTAACGCTAAATCCCTTTTTAACATCTTTTACGGAAGTACCCTCTACAAATAATGCAGTAACATAAATTTCATAAACACCTTCCGTCCAGTCATTATTTAAGGCATCCAAAGTCTGTTCAGAGGAAGAATTATTGAAATAAAAGCCTTGGATTGCTTCTGCGTAAGTATTATCCAGAGTGCCCGAATCCGTGTCGTTCTTTAAGCTATAATATATGCAGTCTCTATCATAAGTAAAATTATATCCTGAATAATAGCCATGCCATAATTTGCCAATGTATGTACCCGGACCTTGTCCATTTTGGTACGTAATTGAATTATTAGTAGGGTGTACAGATGCTATTTTAGATGGAATTTTTAAATTTTTAAAGTCAGAACTTGTAAAATAAAGTTGCTTATTATTAACTGACATCAACGCATCTCCCTTTTTTATTGTACTAAGACTATTTGTTGGTTCTGAATTATTATCAAAATTCACACGTTCATTGTTTTTTATAACGAGTACGGGAACAGTGGGTTCACTCGAATATGATAGATCTAATTTATTTTGATTGGAATCAAATGCTAATAATGTTTTTTTTGCTAGGATATCTCTTTCGTTTCTCACCGCAACAATAGGAATTTGATTCTCTGTGAGCCATGTCTCTGGTTTAAAATTCTTTAAAGAGGGAACAAATATTGTAAGCAAAACAGCATCATTTACGTTAGTTACGAATTTATCCTTTCCAACTTCTGAAAAACCAGCTATAAAGTCTAGAACTTTAATTCCGTTTGACATCTTTACATCTTTGATTTTTTGAAAAAGTACGTCATTATCCTTGTCAAATTTTAGAAGAGATTCTTTCTTAATCAACTCCCTTAATTCATGATTATTAAGGGCTTTGGATAAGGCTTTAGCAAACGCTTTGTTTGTATCAAAAAAATCTGTTGTCTTAAGTTCTTTAGTTTCAAGAATGCCTTCTTTTTTTGAACAAGACGAGAGGCAGAATACTGCCATGAGTAATAGAAATACGTTAATTTTTTTCATTTTTTGTTTAATTTTAATTATCCTTTTTTAATTAATTTGTATTCAATTACCGGTTTACCACGCATTCCACCATCACTAGGAATAAAGCTTACGAACTTCAGTTTGTAAACATTGCCAGTGGCATCTTTCATTACAAAAAATATTTCCGTATTAACACGACCGCCATTGCCATTCCTGTCAGGAGAAAATCTCCACTTTGAACCAATCACATCTCTGGCAGTAGAGAATGTCAGATCTGTAATATTGGATTCATTAAACGAAGCATAAGTTGTCGTTAGGGTAGTTGCAACTGATGTTGCCGTTACGCCACCCAGATTGTTTATGAAAACCAGGTCAGAAAAAGCATAAGGAGATCCACCTGTAAAATACATACTATATCCCCAAACAATATCCCAACTACCTTTAGGTGGTTCAACGGTGGTAGCGGCTCCTTTAACAAGTGATGCAAATTGAAAGTTAGCTTCAGCATTCTTATTAATATCTAATGATTTAAAAGTCGTTTCTGTAACTTTGGCATATTGTAAAGTGTAACCGTTACCTTTTCTCAGAACACGAATTTTGTACAAATCTGTTGGAGCTAAAACGGTAGCCGAGCCTCCTTTTCTATTGATGATATAAACTTTATTGTCTGCATCAACTGCTGAAACAATTGCAATAGCTGGTTTATTCAGGATATTAGGCTCTCGTCCATCATCGACGATTGAAAAGTTTCCCAGGCCTTGCCCAACCTTTAATCCAATGGAATCAAAATCGTTAACAGTAACCGCATTTAAATCAGTTTTATTAACCAGCAGAGCTGATGCACCGTTTGTTGAATTTAGAATGACTTTGAAATCGCTTCCCGAATAAAATCCCAAGTCCCAGCTATCTCTTAATATTGATGTTTGTTTATCAGCGCTAAAATCAACATATACACTGTTTCCAGCTGCTGTGCCGTCTTCTGCGCCGACCAATCCATTCAATGTTAAGGTACTTCCATCAGAAGGAGGTGCAATGAAAATAGGTTCATTAGAGTCTTTTTTACAAGCGGTAAAAGTTATTGCGAATAAAGCGATAGCGGTTATTGAGTGAAGTTTATTCATATGATTAATTTATTTAGTTTACGATTAAATTTTATTCCAGTTAAAGCTTAGGCCTAATACATAAGAGCGACCATAACTTAATGGAACTGGTTCTCCACCTGTACTGTGTGCACCGCCTGATGCAGTTGATGTGTTGTTCAATTGCATTACGTCGAAAATATTTTTGATTCCAGCGGTGAGTAAAAACGATTTGTATATGGTTTTGTTAACCATTAAATCGGCAAAGCTGAACGATGAGATTTTGGTTGGTAAATAGGATAGCATTGAATTATTATTGCTGGTTTGGAAACCCAGTTTTTCTCCTGTATACTTGTAAAATAGGCTTACATTAGCATTGATCTTTTTTATTGCATAAGTGAGGTTTGCCGTAACTTCCGGCGTCCATAAAATTTGCTCACCGGTAAATGATTCATCTTCAGAATAGGCATGGAAAGAGCCTATATACGAGAAGCCAATGTTGGCTTGTAACCGGCTGAAATTTATTGTATTGTCTATCGTTGTACCAACGGTTTTAAAGTTGCTAATGTTTAGTAGAGTTGTTCTTGAATTGTCTGACGGATCTACGCCGAAATCAATCTTATTCTTGAACTTATTATAGAAACCTGCTATTGTAGTACGGATACTCAGATCTTTTCCCTTTACACCAGCCCAGATAAGGGAGCCGTTAAAGCTATTCGATTCCTCTGCTTTCAGATTGGTATTTCCGTAAATACTATGGCTTGCATCCACAAAGTCATAATACAATTCCCGAAGTGCCGGCGATCTGAATCCTTTAGCATAACCTAGTCGAAGATCCAGGTTTTCTGAAAGCTGAAACTTTGTGTTTAATGAGGGCACTACAGGCGCATTATAAATAGAGTTTTTGATTACCCTTAATCCAGGACGGATATTAATGGCATTATTTAAGGTGATTTCGGAGGAGATAAAAAAAGCAACGTCATTAATTACCGGTGATCCGCTAATTCGCTGCCCGGTGGCTGCATCTCTATTGAACTCAAAACCAGGTTGAAACGATAGCTTATCTGTTAACTTATAAACTGCTGTGGTTCTAAATATGGTCGTATTAAATTTTGCAGTGTCCTGTTCACCAGCATCAGTGGTTCGTTTTTCCGTATTATTGAGAAAGTTATGATTAACGGTCTCTGTAGATCTTTGTAAATTGGTGTAACCAGCAACCGCAGATATATTCAGTTTTTGATTGATCTTCCATTCAGATTGCAACTGATTTGTATATCGGTTAGTGGTGTATGTGGCAAGTTTTCCTTCGAAAGTGTTCGGGTTAATTCCAAACCTGGCATCAATTTTTTCCTGTACAGCATCAAGACGATACCAAATGTTGAAGTTTTCATTTCTATAACCGATTTTGGTATTACCCAACCATTGTTCTTTCGGTTTCCACTGGTTTTTCCTTTGATTAAAATCTTGAAGAAAGGCATCTTTTGGGGCCATGTTCCATCCACCAAATTCCTGATGTGATACCCCCGCCAACGCACTCCAGCCCTTGTTTTGCCAGCTCAAAGTTAAGTTTTGATTGTGTACACCAGCACCGGTAAGTCCTGCATATTCTTTGCCGGCAGTTTCTTCCTGAATGCGGGCATTTATACTTAACATAGATTTACCGGCATTCTTCGTAATAATGTTAATCACGCCAGCTAAAGCATCGCTTCCATATACAACTGACATTGGTCCTTCTACAATTTCAATTCTATCTACAGTATTAATATCAATCTGACCCAAACTTTCCCTTGCATCAGAGCGGTCTACCATGGGTACACCATCCAGTAGAATTTTAACGTTCCTGCCAGACATACCCATCAGCGAAACATCTGTCGTTCCAAGCGTCAGGTCATTAGAAAATCTAAAACCAAGTTCTGTATTTAATACTTGTTGGATATTAGTGGCCGCCCGGAGCCTGATTTTTTCTGCAGTAATGGTTCGCACATTATATACTGAATTTTTTAAACTCTGTTGGCCGTACTGCCCGGTAACCACAACATCTTTCAAATCATTTGCTTTTGCCGTATCTATCCTGATTTCTTGTGCGAGTGCAAAGGAAACAAATAGTGAAAAAGCAGCTGATAAATATATCTTCATTTATTTAGACTAATTATAAATAATTATGCAAATTTGTAGATAATCAACAAAACGAGATAACGCCATACGGATAATTAATGCCGTGATACGGATTAAAATGTTACGTGAGCATTCGAACGCAGCAATTTATCAGAAGCTGAATGTTGATCCTGAATTAGCGAAGTATTAATAAATGAAAATCAAACTTCTGGAATATCACTCCCAAAATATGGTATACGAAAATACCTACGGTTCAAACTTTGAGACAGCTGATGACCTTGGTGAAAATGAGCAGGAGATTCAAAAGGAAAGCTATCAGATTAGCATAAATGAAAAATGGTTTAATGGAATTCACATTAGTACCACTGACATCCTTACGCAAGGCGCGGAAGATTATTACTATGAATCTTCGCATCCCCACATCGGATTTTTATTCTGCCTAAATGGAAGTATCAACTGTTTCAACGATCAGAAAACGAAACACCTCCTCAGTCTGAATCAAAATCAACAAAATATTTCAGCAGGTCAGTTCAATCGCATCGTATTTAATGTTACTGGAAAAGTAAGTTATACCTATATTCAACTTACAGAAGCTTATTTTAACAAGGTTACTAATCAGTGTTTTATTAACCAATGTGAGTTGGTGCCAGATGCCATTACACCTGAAATCGCCTTACTGCTCCGAACATTGCTTAACCCAAAATATGAAGGGAGAGTAAAACGCATTTTTCTCGAATCAAAAATATTTGAATTAATTATTACTTACCTACAAAAAAAAGAAACTACCGGGGTATCAATTAAAGAGGAAGATATTAGAAAAATATTATTGGCGAGGCAATTAATAGAGCGGGATCTACAACATCCCTATTCACTGATGGATTTATCCCGTAAGGTTGGAATAAACGACTATAAACTTAAAAAGGGTTTTAAAGCACTCATCGGGAATACTGTTTTCGGCTATTTAAATAAGATTAGGATGGAAAGGGCACATCATTATCTTCTTCAGGAAAAGAAATCGGTTAACGAAGTTGCTTTCCTCGTTGGCTATAAAAATGCGCAACATTTTATTACGGCCTTCAAGAAGTATTATGATGTGCTTCCTGGAAGCTTAAATAAAAGCCATTAAACTTTTTTTCTCCAACAGATTGTGACGTGCTCGGTCTGTATTTTGTAAGAATAAACTTAAAATTCATTCAACGAATAGGCATTGACCAGTTATCTTTTCGGCAATACCTACATTAGCGCATTAAATTTAAAAAATGGTTTTCCTTTATATTATTTTAGTCATTATTGTACTTGTTTTGATTGTAATCAACCTGCCGGTATTCGGACGTTTGCCAAACGGTTTAAGATTAGACAAAATTCACCGGCTGGTGAATTACAAAAGCGGTGCTTTACAAAACCTATCGGTAACGCCGATGCAACCAGAAGGCGTTAGTTTTTTTAAAATATTAAAAGCTTTCCTTTTCGAAAAACATCCTGATAAAATTCCAAACCATAATTTAAAGGCTGTTAAACCGGATTTAGATGCCGCATCTTTAAGCAATTTCCCGGAATTAATCTGGTTTGGGCATTCTTCCTACCTGATCAAAGTTGATCAACTTCGGATTTTGGTAGATCCTATTTTCAGCAAAGTTCCGTCACCATTTTCGTTTATAGGAGGGAAGGCTTTCCCCGGAACGGATTTTGTAAAAGCTGAGCAATTTAAAAATATAGATATCCTGCTGATCACACATGATCATTATGACCATTTGGATTATCAAACGATCTTAACACTCGCACCGAATGTGAAAAAAATTATCACTTCGATTGGTGTCGGATCACATTTGGAAAGATGGGGAATACCTGCAGAAAAAATCAGTGAACTTTGCTGGAATGAATCAATATCAATTGCTAATCAATTTAAATTTACTGCGGTACCCGCGCGGCACTTTACCGGAAGGAAGTTTAAACGCAATCAAACCTTATGGTCTGCCTTTGTTTTGGAAACAGAAAAGGCGAAGTTTTTTCTTGGCGGCGATTCAGGATACGATAGCCATTTTGCAGAAATAGGTGAAACTTACGGCTCATTTGATTTGGCGATTTTAGAATGTGGTCAATATAACGCCTACTGGCCATATATTCATATGTTTCCGGAACAAACGGTACAAGCTGCGATCGATTTAAACGCAAAAGTACTGCTGCCTGTACATTGGGGCAAATTCAGTTTAGCTATGCATCCCTGGGATGAACCTATAAAAAGAGTGGTTGCAGCAGCTAAAGAACGGAATTTCCGCCTGGTTACACCGAGACTAGGGGAGACTATCATAATCGATGGGTATTTACCAGATGCAAACTGGTGGCAAGAAGAATAAAATTAAACAATAATGGTCTGATCGTGTTTAATTTTAAAACTAGATATGATTATGAAAACAGACCTTGTAGAAATATTTCAAACGATCAGGGCAGGAGTACAGCCTTATGCAACACGAGGATACACCGTTCACGAGAATTCTGAAACGGGGTATGATCTGTACAGCGAAAAAAATATTGAAACAGCCGATGGAAAAATTACAGAACGTTTTTTTATAGGTGTTTACATTAACGGAGATGTAGTAGAAGTTAAGCTTAATGCTGAGGAATTTACTGCGAGTACCGAGGGTTTGAAAAACTTTGGTGATGAAAAGATTGGTTACGAAATTTCAACATTAGATGATAAGAAATTGACTGAAGTACAAACATTTGTAGAGATTATTCATACTCACTTCAAAGAAAAAGAGTGGATATAACAATAGGATAGCTAAATTTGTCGCCAGCACCTAAAAGACGATAAATTAACATCCTTGAATCAAACAGCAGTTAATCAATATATAGAATGGCATCATCAGTTGAGGTCCCGATTGGAGGGGCTGAAAATTGAATGCCATTTTTCTTTTGGCCAGGATTTTTGCTTGATAAATTTGAATAGTGGTAAACTGGTGATCAATTTGGTTAATATAAAAAATAGCTACAATCCTTTACTGCTACTTGATTTACAAGAAAAGTACCATCAAACCGATGTCAAACTTATACACCTTTGGGAAGATGTCTGGTTAACAAGACCTTTGCAGGTATTGGCGAGAATTGAATCTCTATTGGGATTAAATGTCAGAATTCACGGACGTAAAACAAAAGTTTCTAAAATCGCCAAACCTATTGCTGATAAATTTATCGATCAAAATCACTTACAAGGTGCTGTAAATAGTAGATATAAGTTAGGTCTTTTTGAAAAGGAAGAACTGGTTGCCGTAGCCACGTTTGCGGCACTTAGAAATATGAATCATACCGAAAACTATAAATCTGCTGAGTTGATCAGATTTGCAGTGAAGTCTGGGTATTCGGTTACCGGTGGTTTGAGTAAACTGATCTCCCATTTCGCCATGCTGTTTAAACCAAATGATTTAATGACTTATGCAGATAGAGACTGGTCGTTTGGAGAAGCTTATTTAAGGCTCGGTTTTTCATTAACCGACACCATAACTCCCCAGCATTTTTCACTAGACCATCATTTGAACCGGTTGCTGATTAAAGATAATGGAGATGCTAACGCAGCGGTGTTTAATACCGGAAGTTTAAAATTTATCCTGAAGTTCTAAATGGCAGATCAAAATCTAATTATCATTCTGGGTGCTACCGCATCCGGAAAAACGAAACTTGCGGTTCAGGTGGCCAATGAATTAAATGGCGAGATAATCAGCGCAGACAGCAGGCAGATATTTAGAAAAATGAATATCGGAACAGGGAAAGATCTGCATGAATATAATATAGACAAAAAAGTTATCCCCTATCATCTGATTGATATTCTGGATCCCGGAGAACGCTATCATGTAAACGCATTTAAGAATGATTTTTACCAGACGTTTGAGTCAATCAGCAATAGGGGAAAGCAGCCCATTTTGTGCGGTGGAACGGGTATGTACATACACAGTTTACTGCAAAATCAACAGTATACAGCGGTTCCTGTTAATGCCGCATTGAGAACATCGTTGGAAGCATATGAAAAAGATCAACTGGCATTGAAATTAAATGCTTATCCGCCAGCTCATGTTGCACACGTAGATGAATCATCTAAAAAAAGGTTGATCAGGGCAATAGAGATTGCTGAATATCTGCAAAACTACCATATGGAAGAAAAATACCGACCTGAGATTAAGCCACTCGTTTTCGGCTTAAAAAATCAGGTTGAACTCACCCGTTCTAAGATTTTATCGAGACTTGAAGATCGGCTGAATAATGGAATGATTGAGGAAGTATCCGGTTTAATCGGAAGTGGCGTAGCAAAGGAGATGTTAATTTTTTATGGGTTAGAATACAAATTTATAGTCAGTTACCTCGAAGGTTTGCTTACCTATGAGCAGTTAAAATTAAAACTGGGTATAGCGATTTGCCAATATGCCAAGCGACAAAATACCTTTTTTAGGAAAATGGAAAAAGATGGTATAGAGATACTTTGGCTTGATGCGGCATTGCCAACAGACCTATTAAAAGCGCAAATTTTAGAGAAAACCATGTCATGAACTTTAAACTCCTAGTAATAAGTCTGTTCTTGGCTTAAATTCCTAATAGTTGTTCATTTTTCGCTTTTGGCACATGTTTTGTAACAGTGCTGATATATTTATTTAACTTAAAAATAATATTTGATGAAAACTTTTACTAAAATTATTGCTACTTCAGCAGCTGTAGTGGCATTATTCTTTGCAACGAACGCTAACGCACAATCTCAAAAATTAGGAATCGGAATTATTGGTGGTATCCCTACCGAAGATGCATATAATGTAGCACTTGGTGCAGATTTGCGTTATCAGTTTGATGTTGATAAGCAATTATCAATTCCAGTTACCGCAGGTTACACTCGCTTTTTAGGCAAAGAGATCAATGGATTCGATGTTCCAGATTTCGGTTATATTCCTGTTAAAGTTGGTGCAAAGTATTTCTTTAACGAATCAGGAGCAGGTATTTATGGTTTAGCAGAACTTGGTGCTGGTTTTGGTACTAACAAGGGTAGTGGAACTTCATTCGTATATTCTCCTGCTTTAGGTTATGCATGGAGCAATGGATTAGACCTTGGATTAAAATATGAAGGTTTAGCTAAAGATGGCGGAAGCACTGGCTACGTTGGTTTACGTTTAGCTTACGGTTTCAGTTTGTAAGAAAATATAAATTATCATTTAAAAGCCTCAGCATTTGCTGAGGCTTTTTTCGTTTATAAAAATTTCTGAAAAAAATGAAAATTTATAAATCTAAATGAAATTGATTTTCGTATATACTCCAAAACCTTATTAATTAACTTAATTTATCTAATATGAAAACGATTACTAAAATCTTTGCTACAGCAACAGCGGCAGTAGCACTTTTTGCTTCGGCCAGCCTGAATGCACAAACCATGATGGAAATTGATCCGAATCCGGCTCCAAAAGGTATGGGCTTTAAAGTTGGTGTAGGAATTAATGGCGGTGTGTTCCGCGACAAATCTCCAATGGATTATGCTTATGGAGCAGATTTGAAATTACAATGGGATTTGACACCTTATGTTGCGGTTACGGCTTCTGGCGGTTACACCAAATTAATTGCAAAGGATAATGCAGTAGATGCAGATTTTATCCCAGCTAAAGGCGGTGTGAAAGTATTCCCGATCAAAAGAATGTATTTAGCTACTGAAGCTGGTGCAGGTATTGCTATTCAGGATGGTGCAAAAACTAACTTCATCTATTCTGGTGGTTTAGGTTACGAATTTGGTGGCTTTGATGCTGGTGTGAGATATGAAGGTTATGTAAATGATAGCGCTTCGACAACTTATTTCAGAAAAACCGGACAATACGCATTAAGATTAGCATATAATTTCAAATTATAATTAAAACATCATTTAATCCATTAGCCTCGCAATTTGCGGGGCTTTTTTTGTTTATTTCATATTTAAATCCCTATTTTGAACCGAAAACCAAATACCATGAAACGAATATTCGGAATTGCTATTATCGGCAGTCTTATGGCTTGTCATCCATCAGAAGAAAAAACATCAGCTAAAAACGATACGCAAAAAGGTTCCCTAACCGTCAGTAATAATATTGCTATAAAAGACCAAAAGAAAGCCAATATCTTTAACGAATATGTGATTTTAAAAGATGCTTTGGTTAAGGCTGATCAAAAACTTTCTCAAAAGGCCGCCGTAGATTTACAGAAAAGCTTGGCAAATTTCGAAGGTTGCGAACCTACTGCTGAAGTTGCAGGTAAAATTGCAGCAAGCAGTAATCTTACCGATCAGAGAAAAAGTTTCACTACATTAAGTGCCGATTTGATTGCGCTGATGAAAAGTGCAGAAATAGAAAAAGGAACGATTTATGTTCAACATTGTCCTATGGCCAATAAAGGAGATGGAGGAGATTGGTTATCAACAGAAAAGGAAATAAGAAATCCATATTATGGCGATGAAATGCTAGAATGCGGTAATGTAACAGAAGAATTAAAAGCAAAATAGTAAAATATTCAATGTTAAATTCAGCATGATTGTTACGTCTCTCTGACGGATTATTCATATTAATTTAACAGATTTGTTATGCACGTATATTAATTTTATATAATTTAGAAAGCTATAAACACAATACAATAATATGTCAGATATTGCAGAAATTAAAGTTGATGGTAAAACGTTAGAATTGCCAGTAATTACAGGAACTGAAAATGAAAAAGCCATTGATATTTCAAAATTAAGAGATCTTTCTGGCTTTGTAACCCTAGATACTGGTTTTAAAAATACAGGTTCAACCAAAAGTAAAATCACGTTCTTAGATGGTGAAAAAGGTATTTTAAAATACAGAGGCTATTCAATCGAAGAACTTGCAGCTAAATCGAGTTTCTTAGAAGTAATCTATTTGATCATTTATGGAGATCTTCCAACACAAACACAATTGGAAGATTTACAAACTGATATTAACAAGCATACATTGATTCATGAGGATATGAAGAAGTTCTTCGATGGTTATCCTTCGAAATCTCATCCTATGGGTCAATTGGGTTCGTTAATCTTCTCATTATCTACTTTTTATCCAGAATGTTTAAAGCCTAATCAAACACCAGAAGAACAAGATTTAACAATTATCAAACTGTTGGCGAAATTCCCAACTATCGTTTCTTTTGTTTATAAAAAGTCTTTGGGTAACCCACTTATTTATCCTAAAAATAAATATGATTATGTAACCAATTTCCTTTGGATGACTTTTGGTCAGCGTACTGAAGATTATGATGTAAATCCAATTGTAGTTAGCGCAATGAATAAATTGCTGATTTTACATGCAGATCATGAACAAAATTGTTCAGCATCAACTGTTCGGATTGTTGGTTCATCTGACTGTAATTTATATGCGTCTATCGCTGCCGGTATTGCAGCACTTTGGGGTCCGCTACATGGTGGAGCAAACCAAGCCGTTATCGATATGCTCGAATTAATTAAAGCAGATGGTGGTGATACAGAGAAATGGATCAATAAGGCAAAAGATAAAAACGATTCTTTCCGGATGATGGGCTTTGGACACCGGGTTTACAAAAACTTCGATCCACGTGCAAAAATCATCAAAAAGGCTTGTGATGATATTTTGGAAAATTTAGGTATCGATGATCCGATTCTTGAAATCGCTAAAAAACTGGAAGAAGCTGCATTAACTGATCAATATTTCATCGACAGAAAATTATACCCTAATGTAGATTTCTACTCAGGAATTATTTACAGGGCATTGGGCTTCCCATCAGAAATGTTTACCGTTTTGTTTGCATTAGGTCGTTTACCAGGATGGATTGCACAATGGAAAGAAATGCACGAAAACAAAGAGCCGATAGGTCGTCCTCGTCAGATTTACGTTGGTGAAACCGATAGGGCATTTGTTGAATTGAAAGATAGAAAATAATCCGTAAATACAATAAAAGATTAAAGCCTCAGCATTCAAAATGCTGAGGCTTTTCTGTTACCAAAAAAATGGGATTAAGCGATGAAGTAATAGATGGTTTCCGAGATTATTTTTTCTGTAATAACCAATGTTAAGGCATAAAGAATAACAATCTGGAACATTTTCCAAATCGTAGCTCTTCTGCTGCGATTGTAAAATAACTTCAGTGCCTTGTACATATACCAAACAATTGCTATAAAAACGATCACTCCGATAAATTCCGACGTTGCTGATCCCAGGCCAAACACATGCTTCTTAATCGGACTGGTGATAATCTCTTCAATAAAATAGGCTGTCATTCCATGGATAGTAAAAATCAGATGGTCCAGATAGTACTTTTTATTCCTACGAAAGATGATCATAATAAACATGGCCAGTATAGGCATCAGTAGGAAGTACTGTTTTGGACGATAATGCTCAATTTCTTCTTTCAAAGTCCATCCTGAAACCATTTTCTGATTTACAGTTATATCCCTTTTCTTTAGCACCCTTTGAAACCAATTATCCTTCTCATCTTGAGCAAGTTTTGCTTGCCTGGCTAAATAAGACGTATAAGTACTGTCTTGTTTAATGATGTGATATTTATTGTATTGTTCCAAAAGGTCAGCGTTGAAATCTGGTGCTTTTGATTTGCTTTTTAGATCAGCAATAGCCTTTTCTTGTTCTTTGAACGATAAGTCTTTAAACTCGCTGATCGAAATGTTGTTGTTAATGCGGTTTATTGCCGTTTTAACAATTCCGCTTACCACATTATTACCACCATTTTGACTGGTATCTATTAATTTAGATGTGGTCTTTTCAACTTGCTTTCTTTCTAGTTTTGTTTGGTGATGCTTTACTTTATCGCCTTCGACAGAAGCTTTAGGTACAACAATAAAATAAACAATCGACACAAAAATGTACATGCTCACCGGATTGATGTAGCGAGCTCTCTTGCCAGCCAGATAATCCAGTGTTACCTGTCCCGGTTTGGTAAGGAGCGGGGAAAGGGTCTGAAAAAACTTATTATCGAAGTGAAAATAATGTGCTATACTATGACTGATAAAGCCCCAGAAACTTTCTTTAAGTTCTAAATTGGGTTGACCGCAATTGCTGCAATAATGTTTATCTACATGAGAACCGCAATTTAAACAATTGTGTTCTTTTCTGTATTTACCAGCTGACATAAGAGGGATTGAGAGATTAATTAATGACTGATGGCTTCAATAGCTTTTTCTTCTGCTTTTGTATGCTTGTGTTTAAATAATAGGGCAAAAAGTATGGTGATGATCAAAGCATAGATGGTGAAGGAAAGCCAGATATGGTGCCAGTCTTTCATCTGAATAGCTTTGTCGAAAGTGCCATTATTTAATATGCTTACACCCTGACTTTTTACAAAATCGAGCAGGTGGTTATTGGTAGGTTCTGAACCTACGAATTCGGATGTTGCCTGGATAGTGGTAAATGTTTTAGTGAAATATTTGTCGATCATCCAACCTGATACCAAACTACCAAATACAGCACCAAAGCCATTAGTCATCATCATAAACATACCTTGTGCAGATGACCTTGTTTTCGCGGTTGTAGAGGTTTCTACAAACAATGAACCTGAAATATTAAAGAAATCAAAGGCCATTCCGTAAACTACGCAAGAAAGAATAATCATCCAGAGGTTTCCGGCGGGGTCTCCATAAGCAAAGAACCCAAACCTAAACACCCAGGCCAACATCGCGATAATCATCACTTTTTTTATTCCAAAACGTTTTAAAAAGAATGGAATGGCTAAGATAAAAAGTGTTTCAGAAACTTGCGAAATGGACATAATGATCGTAGAATACTCAACTACAAAAGAATCGGCATACTTTGGGAAATGCTTAAATTCATCTAAAAATACGTCACCATAAGCATTGGTAAGCTGTAGCGCTCCACCTAAAAACATAGAGAAAATAAAGAATAAGGCCATTTTATAATTCGCAAAAAGCTTAAAAGCCTCCAGGCCCAGCGTGTGCATAAATGAAGCTTCTTCTGAAATGAGTTTGCTGGGTTTACATTTTGGCAAAGAAAATGCATATACACCAAGTAGTAATGCGCCGGTTCCTGCAATATAAAATTGATATGAGCTTGCCTTATTACCTGTTAAATTAGTCATCCACATGGCGGCGATAAAGCCAACGGTTCCCCATACGCGGATAGGAGGGAAATCTTTCACAACATCCAGATTTCCAGACTTCAATGTGGTATAAGATATAGAATTGCTTAAGGAAATGGTAGGCATATAAAAGCACATGGCAGTCAGCATTGTCCAGAAAAAAGCATTTGGACTTTCTACCTGTGGCAAATAAAACAGGACGCCGGCATATAAGATATGTAGGATGCCATAAAGAATTTCTGCGTTTACCCACTTATCGGCAATAATACCGGTTAGCGTTGGCATAAACAGAGATGCAAAACCCATAGTGGCGAAAATTGCTCCGAATTGCGTTCCATCCCATTGTTTTGTTCCGAACCAATAATTTGCAATTGTGATAAGCCAGGCACCCCACACAAAAAATTGCATAAAGCTCATTAAGGTTAAGCGAAACTTAACATTCATCATATCGTTTGTTTGATTTTTGAAAGTAAAGGCTGAATATAGAACTAATTTGAAACATAATTCAAAAATAAACCCAAATTATTTTGAACAATTTGGGTTTATTTTATTTTCAGCTTTTTATTGTGAAAATTATTAGATTTTATGGGAGTAAATACCGTTTATAGCGGTATTTTAAGATGTACCTCGCTTATTTAATTCATCCCGCAACCTTGCCGCTTTTTCATAGGCCTCTTCGGCTATTGCCTCCTGCAATTTTTGTTGCAGTTCCTCTAATGATAGGTCGGTAAAACCTGGTTGTTTTCCGCTGCCTGGTAAAACATCTGCATCAGGTTCTTTCGCGATAGAATCCATATTTTCCAGGAAAAGAAAATCATTACCTTCAATTACAATTCCTGCAGATGATAAGATGAATTCATAAGTATAAATCATGGCATCAAACCGTACTGCAAGTGCAATAGCATCAGATGTTCTTGCGTCAATTTCATGTTTGTTCTTTCCATCGTTGCAGATTAGTTTTGCATAGAACACACCATCAACCAGGTTATAAATAATGATTTCCTGGATGTTGATGTGGAAAGTATCAGCCATTGATTTAAATAAATCATGAGTCAGCGGCCTGCTGGGCGTCATTTTTTCAATTTCTATGGCAATAGCTTGCGCTTCGAAAGCACCGATAATAATAGGCAAGCGCCTCCGTCCATTTACTTCTCCTAAAACAAGGGCATAGGCGCCAGACTGGGTCTGGCTGTAAGACAATCCTACAATATCTAACTTAACTTTTTTCATATTTGCTGATGTCATGTTGTGCCTGTCGAAACATTGTTAACCAATCCTTCAACGTGCTCAGGATGACAAATCTTATCCTTTATGTGCTTTTAATGCTTCTATTAATTTAGGAATCACTTCAAAAGCATCTCCAACTATTCCGTAGTCGGCAACCTTAAAGAAAGGTGCTTCCGGATCTTTATTAATTACTACAATTACTTTAGAAGAACTTACACCAGCTAAATGTTGAATGGCACCAGAAATCCCAATCGCGATATATAAATTAGGACTGATGGAGATTCCTGTCTGACCAACGTGCTCGGAGTGCGGTCTCCAGTCTGCATCCGAAACTGGTTTTGAACAAGCCGTTGCTGCGCCTAATAAACCTGCCAGTTCTTCAATCATTCCCCAGTTCTCTGGTCCTTTTAAACCTCTTCCTGCGGAAACCACTAATTCTGCATCTGGTAAGGAAACTTTATCGGTTGCCCTAACAATGTCTTTAATAACAGTGCCGAGGTCTGATTGTTTAATATCTGCAGCAAAGTTCTCAATTATTGCGTCAGTTGCATTTTCTTTCACGCCAAATGCATTTGGATTCAAAGCGATTACTTTGTTAGCAGAAGTTAATTCGGTAATGGCAAAAGCTTTTCCTGAAAAGGCTGTTTTTTTGACAGCGAACGTTCCATCTGTGCTCGGTAATTCTACTGCACCATCGGCCAACCCAGCTTCAAGTTTTACTGCAATTCGTGGCGCTAAACCCTTTCCTGAGAAGGAGTTGGATAACACCACTATATCGGCATTTTCTTTTGAAGCTGCCGCGGCGATAACACTTGCATAGGCCTGGTTCACAAAAGTTCTTAATTGTTCTGCACTTACATTTAACACTTTAGAAGCCCCGTATTTTCCCAACTCTGTCAATTCGCTCTCGGCAACATCACCGATGGAGATTGCGGTTAAATTAGTTGACTGTTGATCTGCAATGGCTTTGGCGTAAGAAACCGCTTCGTAAACAGATTTCTTAAATTTACCCTCAGCTTGTTCTACGTATACTAATACTGACATATTTTTATTTCTGAATCTCCTGATGGAGAATTGATTTATAATTAGTTATTTTTTGGTTCGTCCCGATAGTAATCAGGCAGGAGGGAATCATGAACTCCCAAACTACCCGCGGATTAAATCACTTTAGCTTCGCTATGAAGGAGGCCAATAAGTGATTCAGTTTGATCAGCAGGGACTAACTTTACCGCTCCGCGAGGAGCAGGGGTTTCATATTTAGCTACCTTGGTTACGGCTTCAATGGCTACCGCTTCAACTACAGTTAAAGGCTTGGTTCTTGCACTCATAATTCCACGCATAGTTGGGATTTTAGGTTCTGCAACACCTTCCGCGCAACTGGCCACAAATTTACCTGACACCGTTACTACTTCCTTACCACCTTCAATTTCTCTTTCAATTGTTGCAGTACTTCCGTCGTAGTCTAACTTTTTAATAATTGAAATTGACGGAATATCTAAAAATTCTCCAACCATGGCGGCAACCTGGTTTCCATTATAATCAATAGATTCACGTCCGGTAAGAATCATGGCGTAATCTTTATCTTTGGCGTATTCTGCGATCTGTTTTGCTACGAAATATGCATCACGGGGAGCTGCGTTCACCCGAACAGCATCATCAGCACCAATGGCCAGTGCTTTTCTAACCGTTGGATCATTTGCTGCTTCACCAACATTGATAACGGTTATAGTTCCCTTACCACCTTCAGTAAGTTCAATTGCTCTTGATAAAGCGATCTCATCATAAGGATTTACAATATATTGCACTCCTGCAGTATTGAATTCGGTATTATCGTTGGTAAAAGTTATTTTTGTCGTCGTGTCGGGCACGTTACTGATACAAACTAATATTTTCATATTTATTGAGATTTATATATAAGGTCTTTCTGCAAATTTAATTAAAAAAGCAAGGAAATAAAATGTCATCAACCCGTTTAGCCAAGTTATTGGAGTTTTTAGAAAGTGAACCTAACGACCCGTTTATTCTATATGCCTTAGCCACAGAGTATAACAATCAAAATGATAAAGAGAAAGCCTATTCTTTTTACCTTCAGTTAACTGATAATCACCCGGATTACGTTGGAACTTATTATCATTTAGGCAAGCTTTATGAAAAAGATGGACAAAAAGAGAAAGCAATCGAAGTATATCAGAAAGGAATGATAATCGCAAGAAACAAGCGGGATATGCATGCGTTTTCGGAACTTCAAGGTGCATACAATACCGCTGCAGGCTTAGATTATGAAGATGATTAATGATTTAGTAGTTATTGATAATCAATTCTAATGCAGTCAAAACCTATTTCGACAAAAAAACAGTGGCTATTTCTCCGGAATGTATTGTTTTTTACTTTTACCTCATTCGGTGGTGCTCAGGCACACCTGGCATTACTATTAAAGTATTTTGTGCAAAGTGCAAAGTTTATTTCTGAAGAGGAATTATTAGAATTGAATGCTTTAGCACAAGTACTACCAGGACCAGCCTCTACACAAACTTTAGTTGGAATTGCCTGGAAGGTAGGTAAGCTTAAATTAGCAATTATTACTTTTCTTATCTGGATTTTACCAACGGCAGCAGTAATGACTTTTGCAGCCATTAGTTATGCCCTGCTAGATCAAAAACAGAAATTTAATGATATTCTGGAGTACATTCAGCCCATTGCTTTAGGCATTGTAGCATATGGGGCGTGGAAGCTCGGTAGAAAGGTGCTCTCCTCACAGGTGCCTATATTTTTAGCTGTAGCGTCAGTAGTTGCTACCTTTGTGCTTCGAAATGCTTACGTTTTTCCCCTGGCTATTCTGGTGGGAGGGATTATCTCTTCTGCAATTGAAACTCCTCGAGAAGAAACAGAGTTGAGAGTTAAGCTGTTTTCAAACCTGAATCCCCGGAAACTTATTTACTTTTTAGGTGCGCTGCTACTATTTGCCATGGTGGGGGCTATCATCAATCGAACTTCTCCATTCAGTTTACCTATCCGTTTATTGGAAAATTTTTATCGTAATGGTATACTGGTATTTGGCGGCGGACAGGTGTTGGTCCCGTTGATGTTTACGGAGTTTGTAGAAATGAAACATTATCTTCCCTCTACTGGATTTTTATCTGGTTTTGCACTTCAGCAAGCGCTACCCGGACCAACTTTTTCATTTACCAGTTACCTCGGAGCATTGAGTATGAAAAATTTTGGTTATGGAATTTGGGGGCAGGTATTGGGCGGCTTAATTGGTGTGATTGGAATTAACTTGCCGGGATTAATATTGGTTTTATTTATTGTGCCATTTTGGGATGATTTAAAAAGGATTTCGCGAATTCGCCATAGTCTTTCCGGTATCAATGCGGTGAGTGTTGGCTTTATTATCGCTGCCTTTATTCTTTTACTTATCCCCATGGGATTTAACTGGCTGTTTTTAGGGATCATGCTGGCTACATTTTTACTGTTAAATTTTACTAAAGTCAGTCCGCCGATCATTGTACTCGCAGGGATTATCATTGGATATCTTTTTTAGAGAAGACCTCAAAACCTAATATTATTTTAGCGATCAGATAAATACGGCTAAAAAGATTCTCTCTTAATTTGTTTAGGATAATCGCTATTTTTGATTATGCTTAAACAAATCTATTTATCGCTCTTATTACTTATTACTACCGGTACTTTTGCTCAAAATATGCAAAGCAAAAAGGCCGATAGCTTGTATGCAGCTAAAAGTTATGCTGCTGCTGGTAGCTATTATTTGCTGGCTGCAAGTACGACCGAATTTAAAGCATCCAAGCGGAGTCAATATTATAATGCTGCTTGTTGTTTCTCATTAAGCGGTAAAACAGATAGCGCTATGCTGTTATTAAAAAAAGCAGTTGAAAATGGTTACAAAAATGCTGCACACCTCAGGGTAGATAGCGATCTTGATCCTTTGCACAATATGCCCGAATGGGCACCATTGCTGGCCCGGATTGAAAAGGTGAAGACCAGCACAAATGATCCGCTGAAAGCGAAACTAATTTCAACCGATATCAACAATTTTTGGAAGGCGTATGACTTAGCACAAAAGGATACGGCCAACCGCCTGGCCATTTATAAAAAGTATTATATAGATCCCGGGACAGCAGGTTTCCATGATTATTTCGCTATTAAGGTAGGCAATTTAAAATACTTTGTTCGTACACATGATAGTAAACCTAAATTCTATGCAGCTATAAGGAAAAATACATCCCTGGTTGAAATTCAAAAACCGAAGATGATTGCGAGCTTTGTCAAGTTTAAAGAACTGTATCAGGCGGCTAATTTTCCCGATGTATATTTTGTAATGGGCGCCTTCACCTCGGGCGGCACATCTACAGATAATGGGTTACTGATCGGCCTGGATCAAACTGTGCGCACTCCCGATATTCCGGTAACTGAACTTACGCTTTGGCAAAATAACAATTTCAACAATCTTTCCAGTTTACCCAATTTAATAGCACACGAATTGATTCATTTCAATCAGAGTGGGATGAAACAAGATACTTCACTTTTACACGGTGTAATGGTAGAAGGCATGGCCGATTTTATTGGCGAACTTCTATCAGGAAATAATGCTAATCAGCGTTTGCATGTCTGGGCAAAAGGTAAAGAAAAGCAAATTTGGGCCGATTTTGAAAAGGAAATGTATCTCAAACGCAGCCATAACTGGATAGCTAATTCGGATCAGGAAACTGCCGACAAACCAGCCGACTTAGGTTATTGGGTAGGATACCAGATTTGCAAAGCTTATTATGATAAAAGTACTGACAAAGCCAGGGCCGTAAATGATATGTTGAATATTAAAGATTATAAGGCATTTTATGAACAAAGCGGCGCAAATATGCTGTTTAATAATAACTCAAATTGATGATATAATTTTCGTTTAAGGGATATGGCTGACGTTCCGAACATTCTGCTATTGGCAAACTCGTAATTAACAAGAAGATAGAAGGCAAAGCAGGAGTATTTTAAAGGTAAACAGTAAATATACAAGTCTTTACGGTGAATATGAATGTAAAAAGGCTAGCTCAATATCATGAAATAGCCTTCTGTTAAATATTTTTCCTTTAAAACGGTGGATCATCATCATCGTGCATATCATTTCCTCTTGAAGGCATAATGATAGTATTGCCTTGAGGTCTTGGATTATTGAAATTATCAAATGACGCAGACGGTAACATTCCGGCACTTGAGTCTGCAGACCCCAACATTGGAGAATTAAAATCTTCTTCCAGATCGGTAAACTTAACAAATTTACCGATGAAGCGAAGGGGTACAATTCCGGTTTCACCGTTACGGTGTTTTGCGATAATTACCTCTCCGATACCTGCTTGCGAACGTCCTTGCTCATCTTCAGTAATTCCGTAATATTCAGGCCGATATAAAAATAGCACCATATCCGCATCCTGCTCAATAGATCCGGATTCCCTCAAATCCGATAGCATTGGGCGCTTGCCTTGTAAACCAGGCCTGCTCTCTACCGCACGACTCAACTGAGAAAGTGCCAGTACAGGAACATCTAATTCTTTCGCAACAGATTTTAAAGCCCTGGAGATGCTACCAATTTCCTGCTCGCGGTTACCGCCACCTTTTCCTTCGCCTTTACCGTGCATCAGCTGCAAATAATCTACAATTACCAATTGGATATCGTATTGTGATTTTAGCCTTCTGCATTTTGCCCTGAATTCAAAAATATTTAGGGCCGGCGTATCATCGATTAATAGCGGGGCTTCAGTTAAGCGACCTATTTTACTGTGCAGTTGCTGCCATTCCCATTCCTGCAAATTCCCTTTCCTGATTTTCTCTTGCTCAATTTCTGCCTCTCCGGAAATTAAACGATTTACGAGCTGAACAGATGACATCTCCAATGAAAAAACCACTGTAGGTTTTTGAAAATCTACCGTTGCATTTCTTGCACAGGTTAAAACGAATGCTGTTTTTCCCATTGCAGGACGAGCAGCAATGATCACTAAATCTTGCTTTTGCCAGCCACCAGTGATTCGGTCTAAACCGGTAAACCCTGTTGGCACACCCGTTAAACCATCTGTTTTGGTTCTTAACTCTTCTAACGTTGCTAAAGATTGCTTAATGATATCATCCATTTTCTGGGTATCTCTCCGCAAGTTATTTTGAGCAATGTCGAATAAGCCTTTTTCAGCATGGTCAAGCAAATCGAAAATATCGGCGGTATCTTCGTAAGCAGTTGTGATAATGTCTGTAGAAATCCTGATTAATTCACGCTGAATATATTTTTGAGAAATGATCCTGGCGTGAAATTCTATGTTCGCTGCTGATGCAACCCGGTTGGTTAAGTTAGTGATGTAATAGGCACCGCCTACCATTTCTAATGAACCCATTTGGCGAAGCTCAGCTGTTACCGTTAAAATATCTACAGGTTTAGATTTCTCGAAAAGCATGTGAATGGCTTCGAAAATCTTTTGATGCGACTCCTGATAGAAAACTTCAGGTTTTAAAATATCAATTACAGCAGACAAAGCATCTTTTTCAAGCATTAAAGCACCTAAAACGGCTTCTTCCAGATCTAAAGCCTGTGGGGGTAATTTTCCCATCGTACTAACCGTGTTGGTTAGCCGCGCTTTCCTCGCTGTTAAACTATTTTTTCCGCCTTGTCCGTTATCGATACTCATTCTACAAAAGTAACGAAAAGTTTAGCGGAATGGTTTAACAAGTTACTAGCAGTTTGTTAACAAATTGGAAGTGAATAAATTTAATTTCTGAAAATAAGGAATACTTGAATGAAAAGAAATTATTAGGGAATCGGAAATGGGGAATAAAAAGTGAGAAATAGGTGGAGAGAAATAGGAAATAGGGAGGGCAAAAATAAAAAAGGTAGGAAATAGATATGCAGGAAATGGGGAATGGACCAAGGGCGGATGACATACGGATGTAGTCCATTTGAAATTCTAAGCATTATACCCATTTCATTTTCATGATTTTCTATTTTATAGCATCCAGCCTATTTCCTTTTCTCCATTTCCTATTTTAAATCTTTACCCCAGCATCTATTTCCTTCCCTATTTCCCATTCATAACAACTTACATGTATTAAGTAGTCGATTTTTTTCATTTAAATAAATTTCCTCGCCTTTGATTTAAAAACAATTACTTTTGCTTAACAATTTCAAAACATGGATAATTTTAGAAGACCGCAACGCGCAAAAGAAAATAATGAGTTTGTATTTGGCATCCGAGCCGTTATTGAGGCAGTGAAGGCCGGGAGGGATATTGAAACGATTTATCAGCAACGCGGCTTAGGTGGAGAGCTTTTTTTAGAGTTAAAAGCTTTATTAAAAGATACGCTCATCCCCTTAAATTCTGTTCCAATTGAGAAATTGAACCGCATGTCGCAGAAAAACCACCAGGGGGTTATTGCGGTGATTTCGCCAATTACTTATCAGAATATCGAAGATATCGTTCCTGCCATATTCGAACAAGGAGAGGTGCCGCTAATCCTGGTGCTGGATAGTGTAACGGATGTGCGCAATATGGGCGCTATTGCCCGTACCGCTGCCTGCTCTGGCGTGCATGCCATTGTGGTACCTTTAAAAAATGCTGCACAAATTAATGCTGATGCAATTAAAACATCTGCAGGTGCTTTATTTAGTATTCCAATTTGCAGACATGCAAACCTTCATAAAATTTGCCTGTATCTGCAGGATAGTGGTTTACAAATCGTTGCCTGTACCGAAAAAACGAGCGATTTAATTTATTCACCAGATTATACGATGCCAACGGCGATTGTAATGGGATCGGAAGATGAAGGAATTTCAAATGACCTTTTACGTGTAGCAGATCATTTGGCAAAAATACCAATGGCTGGTAAAATAGAATCGCTGAATGTATCTGTTTCTGCTGGTGTAATTTTATACGAAGCGGTAAGACAGCGCAGCGTTTAAAATATAAAGCACAAAAAAGCTGAATCTCATAGTAAAATAAATCGCTACGGGATTCAGCTAAATATTTTTAAATAAATTTATTACCGAAGCGGGATTTCACTTCAGCTACAAATTCCTTAACTTTTTGCTCTTCATTTCTTGGACAAATCATCAGCATATTATTGTTCTCTACCACAATAAAGTCATGTAGTCCATTCAAGATCACTAATTTTTCTTTAGGTACATTCACCATACAATTCGAAGAATCGAACATGATCACCTGTTCTGATGGAATCACTGCATTACCAACATAATCTTTATCAGCCATTTCATAAATAGATGCCCAGGTTCCCAGATCAGACCATCCAAAGTCTGAAGGAAGAACATAAACATTATCCGCCTTCTCCATAATTCCGAAATCGATAGAAATATTGGTACACTGGAAATAAGCATTATTGATAAATTCTTTCTCTCCGCCTTTGTTTAATTCAGATCTTCCGATGTTGAAGATTTCATACATGTCTGGCAAATGCTTTTCGAATGAATTTAATATTGCACGTGCCGACCAGATAAAGATACCGGCATTCCATAAGAAATCGCCACTCTGAATAAAGGATTTAGCTAATTCTAAATTTGGTTTTTCAGTGAAGGTTTTAACTTTATGTAAGTCCGTATCAGTGTTTAATACATGATCAGTATGCTGGATGTAACCGTAACCTGTATCTGGACGGTTAGGTTTGATGCCTAAAGTGATCAGACAATCATTTTTCGAAGCAGCTGCTAAAGATTGCTCAATCGAATCTACAAAGCCATTAAGATCGGCAATGGTATGATCAGATGGTGCCACAACGATTGTTGCATTAGGATTAAGTTCAGCAATTTTGAAACTCCCGTAGGCTATACAAGGCCCGGTATTTCTCATTAAAGGCTCTGCAAGAATCTGGTTATCACTTAATTCCGGAATTTGTTCTTTTATTAAATCTGAGTAAATATCATTCGTAACAATGAAAATATTTTCCGGTGGACAAATCCTTAGAAATCTTTCATAAGTGCTCTGAATCAGCGTTTTACCAACGCCAAAAAAATCGATAAACTGTTTTGGGTATTCTGTTCTACTAACGGGCCAAAAGCGACTTCCGACTCCGCCTGCCATAATAAGTGCGTAGTAATCTTTATTCATTTTGTTTTTTAATGTTACACTATCCCTTCATTTAGGAGATCATGCAGATGGATTATTCCAAAGTAAGTATTTTGTTCTAACACTAGCAACTGTGTAATGTTATTTTCCTTAATTATGTGTAGCGCATCAACCGCAAGTGAGTCATATTGTATACTTTTGGGCAGCCTCCCCATAATGTCTTCAGCTTTCAATCCTACAATTGAACCATTATTCTCCAGCATCCTGCGAATGTCACCATCTGTGATTATGCCAATCACAGAATTTGACTCATCAACAACAGCAACTGCACCCAAACGGTTTTTACTTATTTCAATTAATACATCTTTTACCGGGGCGGATGGGCTGATAGATGGTTTTTCATTGGTAGAGGCCAGGTCACCTGCTTTTAAATAAAGTTTTTTGCCTAAAGATCCACCCGGATGATATTTGGCAAAATCAGCTTCATTAAAGTCCCTGCATTCTAATAGGCAAATGGCTAAAGCATCACCTAAAGCCAGTTGAGCGGTTGTGCTGGTTGTTGGTGCCAGATTATGTGGACAAGCCTCTTTTTCGAAAGAGGTATTTAAAATTAAATTCGCTTGTTCTGCTAAAAACGAATGGATTTCGCCAACCATTCCAATTAATATATTTCCTGCAGCTTTGAGCAGGGGAACCAGAACTTTGATTTCTGGTGTATTTCCACTCTTTGATAAGCAAATGATTACATCGTTTCGTTGAATCATGCCCAAATCACCGTGGATTGCATCTGCGGCATGCATAAAAATCGCCGGCGTTCCGGTAGAGTTAAAAGTAGCTACTATCTTCTGCGCGATGATCGCACTTTTTCCTATTCCGGTCACAATTACGCGTCCTTCACTTGTTAAAATCGTCGATACTACCTTTTCAAAATCATCGTTTAGATTCTTTGCAACATTCAATATTGCTGCTGCTTCGAGCGATAATGTGTTTATAGCCGACTGGAGAATATATTTTTTACTTTTCAAAGAGAAAATAATTGTGTGTTGATACTTGAAATTCTTGTAAAATTATGTTATTTTGGATAGAAAAATAGCATCGCATATTTTATTACACAAAATGGACGTGAAAAAGTCGTTATTTGATAACCTGCAAAATTTCTTTGGGTTTGATAATTTCAAAGGTGATCAGGAGTCGATCATAACAAATATTTTAGAAGGCAATAATACTTTCGTGATTATGCCAACGGGCGGAGGGAAGTCTATTTGCTATCAATTACCGGCTTTAATGAGTGAAGGAACGGCGATTGTAATTTCGCCCCTCATTGCATTAATGAAAAACCAGGTTGACCAGTTAAGGGCTTTCGGTGGAAATGATAGTATTGCTCATTTTCTTAACTCATCTTTAAACAAATCTGAAATTACGCAGGTAAAATCTGACCTGCTTAGCGGGCAGACTAAACTATTATATGTTGCGCCGGAATCTTTAGCCAAACAGGATAATATTGAGTTCTTAAACTTGATTAAAATTTCATTTGTAGCGGTAGATGAGGCACATTGTATTTCAGAATGGGGCCATGATTTTAGACCCGAGTATCGTAAAATTAAACAGGTGATAGCTGGTTTAGGAGATAATATTCCAATCATTGCACTTACTGCTACGGCAACTCCAAAAGTTCAGCAAGATATCATGAAGAATCTTGGCATGTCTGAAGCCACCTTATTTAAATCTTCATTCAACAGACCCAATCTTTTTTATGAAATCCGTCCAAAGCGCGACATCAATAAGGAGATTATCAAATACATTAAATCGAATCCAGGTAAATCGGGAATTATTTATTGCCTCAGCCGTAAAAAGGTAGAGGAAGTGGCCGAAGCCCTTAATTTGAATGGAATTAGTGCCTTGCCTTATCATGCTGGTTTAGATCCAAAAGTCAGGGCTGATACACAGGACAAATTTCTGATGGAAGATGCAGAAGTAATTGTAGCAACGATCGCTTTTGGAATGGGTATCGATAAACCGGATGTTCGTTTTGTTATTCACCACGACGTACCCAAAAGTATGGAAGGATATTATCAGGAAACAGGTAGAGCCGGACGTGATGGTGGAGAAGGAATTTGCATCGCCTTTTACGCACAAAAAGATGTAGACAAGCTGGCTAAATTCATGAAAGATAAGCCTGTTTCGGAACGTGAAATAGGTACTCAGATTTTAAAAGAAGTGATTGATTATGCAGAATCTGGCGTTTGCCGCCGGAAGCAGATTCTTCACTACTTCGGTGAAAACTTCAACGAAACAGGTTGCAACTGCATGTGCGACAACTGTAAAAAACCTAAAAAACAATTTGACGCAGAAGAACAACTGTCTATCTTATTAAAGTTCATTCAGAAAACTGACGAAAAGTTCGATGACGCACATTTATTAAACGTTTTTTTAGGTTTAGAAACGGCGCAAACCATTGCATATGAACACAGTAAGGTTCTGGAGTTCGGAATTGGAAAAGAAGAAGGTATTTTGCTCTGGAAATCAGTAATCCGCCAGGCAGTTTTAAATAACTATCTTTTTAAGGACGTAGACAATTATGGATTATTAAAACTGACTAAACAAGGAAAAGAATTCATCATCAACCCTTATAGTTTGAAGTTTATTTTAAATGAACCTATAGAAACTGGTATCGATGATGATGACGATGATGTAAAGCAAGGCTCTGGTGCTTTAGATACCCATTTATTGCAGCTGCTTAAAGATTTACGTAAGAAAATTGCCAAGCAGAAAAGTGTCCCGCCGTTTGTTGTTTTTCAAGACCCTTCTCTGGAAGAAATGTGTACGCATTATCCCATTACTTCTGAAGAGTTGAAGCAGATTTCAGGTGTTGGTTCAGGCAAAGCGATGAAGTTTGGTACACCGTTTATCGAGTTAATTAAAAAGTATGTAGAAGACAATGATATTGAACGCCCGATTGATTTAATCATCAAAACGCAGGCGAACAAATCGCAGATGAAGGTCTCTATTATTCAGAATATTGATAGACAAATCGGTTTAGAAGATATTGCAGATTCTAAAGGCATTACTTACGAGGAAATTTTAAAAGAAGTTGAATCGATTGTAAACTCGGGAACAAAGCTTAATCTTAACTATTTTATTGATGAAGTTATTGATGATGACAGACAAGATGAAGTTTTTGATTATTTCAGAGCCGCAGAAAATGATTCTATTGATGAAGCGTTAAATGAACTTGGGGAGACTGACTATACAAGGGAAGAAATTCAACTCATGCGAATTAAATTCATGTCGGAACTAGGAAACTAAAATCAGATTTGAGACACTGGATTTGAGACAAACTCAGATCTCACATCTCAGATCTCACATCTCAAAAAATGATAAACTACTTAGATAAATTAAAAAATACAGATTCAGGAAATTTCTTTTTAATGGCTGGTCCATGTGCAATAGAAGGTGAAGATATTGCATTACGTATTGCAGAAAAGATTATATCCATCACTGATAAGCTTCAAATTCCATATATTTTTAAAGGTTCATATCGCAAAGCAAACAGAAGCAAAGGAAGTTCTTTTACAGGTATCGGTGATGAAAAAGCATTGAAGATACTGGAAAGAATAGGTCGGGAGTTTGGCGTTCCAACGGTTACAGATATTCATGAGAGTGGCGAAGCTGCCATGGCTGCAGTGTATGTTGATGTGTTGCAGATCCCAGCCTTTCTTTGCCGCCAAACAGATCTTTTAATCGCAGCCGCACACACCGGAAAGGTGGTGAACGTTAAAAAAGGCCAGTTTCTTTCAGCAGGATCGATGAAGTTTGCCGTAGAGAAAATTAAAGAGGCCGGTAATGATAAAGTTATCTTAACAGATCGTGGAAATACTTTTGGCTATCAGGATCTGATTGTAGATTACCGTGGCTTACCAGAAATGCAAAGCTTTGGTGTGCCGGTAGTGATGGATTGTACACATTCGTTACAACAGCCTAATCAGAGTAGTGGCGTAACTGGTGGTAAGCCGGAACTCATATCTACTATAGCAAAGGCGGCAATCGCTGTGGGTGCTGATGGTTTATTTATTGAAACACATCCTGACCCAGCAAATGCAAAATCTGATGGTGCAAATATGTTGCACTTAGATTTGCTGGAAGAGACATTAGTTAAATTAATCAGAGTGCGACAAGCAATCCTATAAGCATGGGAAAATCGAAGATATTTCTTACTGCGGAATGGCGAAAACTTGCTTTAGCGCAATACGCGGTAGATAGAGAAATCTTAGAAAAATATCTTCCTCCAAATACCGTGTTAGATGATTGGAAGGGGAAATATTATGTTAGTCTTGTGGGCTTCATGTTTGTAAATGTGAAGCTCTTAGGAGTTAATATTCCTTTTCATACTAATTTCGAAGAGGTGAATCTCCGGTTTTATGTAAAATACAAAGAGGGTGATGTGTGGAAACGTGGCGTAGTATTTATAAAGGAGATCGTCCCTTTGCCCGCAATAACATTTGTAGCTAACACGATTTATAAAGAGAATTATCAAACACTTCCAATGAAGCATATGTGGTCAGCAACGGCTGGTGAATTGAAAGTAGATTACCTCTGGAAAGCGGAGAAATGGCATAACTTTGCAATTACTGCATCTTCTAAAGCTGTAGATATTCCAATTGGCAGTGAAGAGGAATTCATTACGGAACACTATTGGGGATATACTGCAACCGGGCCAAACAGCACCTCAGAATATGGTGTAGAACATCCGCGCTGGGAAGTTTATCCGGTTAAAAGCTACACGATTAACGTTGATTTTAACTTAAATTATGGTGCTGATTTTGCCTTTTTAAACAATGCAGAACCAGATTCTGTGATGTTGGCAGAGGGATCCGAAATTCGTGTGTTAAGAGGTAGAAAATTTAATTGATTCATTGTTGATCGTATTGCTAAATGGCTTTTTCTTAGCGAATTATTCAGGAGCGGTAATGTAAATGTCTGCCGGTTTCTCAACTAACTTAAATTTTTGTGATTATAAATGAAGTCCGGCGGTTATTTTTTCTGCCCGTTTCAGTTGCGTTATCTGCGATGGGTTTTGTTGCGCCAAACCCTTTAAATGTAAGTCGCTTCGGATCTATTTCATTTTTAATTAAATAATTATTGACCGCATTTGCCCTGTCGAAAGATAATTTCTCATTTAACTTATTATCGCCAATATTATCGGTATGTCCTTGAATTTCGATATACACACCTGAATTTTGCTGCAGGAAATCAATAAGCAGATCCAGTTCACGTATTGAAGCAGGTAGCAAATTGTATTTATTGGTATCGAAAAATATGTTTCTTAAGGTAACATGACCGCCGGGCTTTATTTTCTCTATAAATACTTGAACCTGATAGGGCTTATTAATGTCGCCTTGTTTCAACTCAAAGTTTTCAGAATAAAACATATATCCATCCGCACTTACATTAAACAGATAATTACTGCCAACAGGCATTACTGCCAGAAATTCGCCAGTTTCAGGGTCGGTATAATCATCAAAAACCGGCTTGTTGGTTTTCAAGTCAACTACCTGGACGTTACTTTCAATCGTTTTCTTTGTATCCTTATCTTTGACAATACCTTTAACATAAGAAATTTTAAGTGGCTTGGCTAGTTCAGGAATTCCAAAACGATAAATATCCTGAATTCCAAAACCATCACTTAGATTAGAAGAAAACATACCGAAATTTCCGTCCGCACTAACGATTAAACCATTCTCATCTTCAAAAGAATTAATCGGATAGCCCATATTTATTGGCTTCCTGAACTTTCCAGTATCATCCATTCTGCTATAATAAATGTCCTTATGGCCAAATCCCGGCCAACCGTCAGATGAGAAATATAAGGTTCGGCCATCCGCATGTAGAAATGGCGTATTTTCATCGAAGGGTGTGTTGATCTCCGTACCAAGACTTACAGCAGCTCCCCATTTTGCATCGTCGGTGATTGTACTTTTCCAAATATCATAACCTCCGGATCCCCCTGGCCGATTGCTAATGAAATATAAAGTTCGTCCATCGGGACTGATTGCAGGCTGAGATTCCCAGTATTCGGAATTTACAGGCTTACCCACATTGTAGGGCTCGCCCCAATCCTTACCCTCACGATGCGAAACGTAAATGTCGCACCTGCCTAAACCATCCGGACGGTTACAGCCCGTGAAAAACAAATATTTGCCATCTGGAGATATAGTTTGTGCGCCCTCATTATATTTTATGGTATTAATCTTAAGTGATAGCGGAGTGGCTTCAGTCCACAAATTATTTTTAAATTGAGCGGTCCAGAAATCTTCATTACCACCAACCTGCCGTGTGAAAACTAGTGTCTCGCCGTCTGCAGTCAGTGCCGGGAAATACTCTGCATCGGTGGTATTTACGCCTTTACCTAAATTTGTAGGTGTATATTTTACAGGCTTATTGACCGCAATAGCCGCGAAATCACAGTCCAGAAGATATTTTTTTGCTTTTTTTGCACGGTCTGTAGAATTATCCTGCATCAGGAAATCTGCAAAATGCTTTTTGGCTTTATCAAATTCCTGAGTGGCAAACTCCATTTCAGCTAAATGATAAAGTATTACCGATGGAACATTTGAATTGATTAAAACTGATTTTCGGTAGCAGATTTTCGCATCGGCATATTTTTTTTGAAGCCTTTGTACGTCAGCCAGCAGAATATAGGCGCTTTGAAACATTGGATCTGCATCAACTGCATTCTTTAATACCAGCTCTGCTGCCGGATAATCTAATTTTTCTACCAACGGACCAGCGCGTTCAAAAAAACTTTGCGCCTTTTTATTATTTGAAACCTGGGCAAAACCCCCAAGTGTGATTAATATGAAAAATAGAGAGAAGCAGAACCTCATAGACAAAACATTGGTTGTTAAGCGAATGTATTGTTTTTTAAGGGATATTTAAAAATTTATGCGTTTGTAAAGAAATCTCCCATTTCGGATTTGCCATCACATACTCAATGATCATTGGTGTAATCTCTTTTGATTTGGACCATTCCGGCTGTAGATATAATTTGCAGGTAGGAGATACCATCGATGCATATTCTTCAGCCCATTTAAAGTCACTTTTATTAAAGACAATTACTTTCAACTCATGCGCAAATGGCGTAATATCTGGTCGCGGAGCTTTAAACTTTTTAGGGGATAAACAAATCCAATCCCAGTTTCCAGAAAGTGGATAAGCACCTGATGTTTCAATAAATGTTAAGATCCCTCTTTCTTTTAGCTTATTCGTTAAATAATCTAGATTGTAAATCAGCGGTTCACCACCAGTAATCACCACTGCCTTTCCTGGAAATTTGTCTGCATTATTTACAATAACGTCCGATAGTGTGAGCGGATGCATATCTGCATCCCAGCTTTCTTTTACATCACACCAGTGGCAACCTACATCACAACCGCCTAAACGAATAAAATATGCTGCTTTACCGGTATTAAATCCTTCGCCTTGTATCGTATAGAACTCTTCCATTAAAGGAAGTAATGTGCCGTCTTCTGGTATGTGTTGTTTCATTTTGAGGATGCAAATATCTCAAAAAAAAATGGAGGAGTTGTCCATCACGGAAAATTTATCCGAAAGATGAAATAACACTGATATTTTAGATACTTAATTTGGTAGTTATGAATGATGTTTCATTCATCGGGTTGCCATTGGCTAAAGCCGAATGGCAATTGGATTGTAATATAATTCGATGATTTTATTTATTGATCTTGCCATTGGCTAAAGCCGAATGGCAATCGAATTACAACATGATTGGATGATACTTCATTCATTGGATTACCCTTTTATGAGTTTAATAAATGCCTTTTGAAAAATTCCTGGCAATTTAAGACTTCAATATCAGAGAAATAGAAATCCTCAATATCTTCGGTGATGATACACTTACAGCCTTGTTCTTCAGCCGCATGGTATTCCAATCCATCTTCAAAGTCATGGATTTTTTTGTTTATTAAGGTATTAGAAACGCCTTTAGCAGAATTTTCTGCAATTTTTATGTGCTTACAAAGTAAATCAATCTTCCGTTTAGCCAATACCGCACCATGCTTTTTTTCAGCGAAATAAAATGCAATTGCTAAACAAAGTGGCGAAGTGTATACTTCGAACTTTGGATGCGATGCTAAACTTAAAATTCTCGACGAATAGGTAAAAAGTGGGTATTCCTTATTCAGTACTGAAACTAAAACGTTAGCATCCAAAAATATTTTTAGCATAGATTATTTCTTCGAAGCAAAAAATTCATCTTTTGATGATTTGCGACTAGGCTTTACTGTTCTTTTATATTCTACTTCGCCTTCTGCAACCATATTTACCCAATCGCTAATGGGATAATCTTCTAATGATTTATATTCCGTAGCGGTTACCTGAGTTAATAAGTGTTCAATGAGGCGAGATAAACTAATATTGTGATCAGCAGCATATTTCTTTGCTTTATTAACCACATCCTGATTAAAGCTTAAAGTGAGTTTCGCATCCATTATGTTTTTAATTGATAACCAAATATAATAAATTTACGTATAACTATAAATGGTTATACGTAAAAAAAAAGCAACTCCGAATGGAATTGCTTTCTATACCTAATGGTAAAAGTAGCTTAAGGATAAATCTCTTTTCTCGCTGATGCCAGCGTATTTTTTAATAAGCCAACGATAGTCATTAATCCAACTCCACCTGGAACTGGTGTAATGTAAGATGCCTTCGGAGCCACATTTTCAAAATCGACATCGCCATATAATTTGAAACCGGATTTGGTCTCTGTGGACGTTTCACGGTTGATACCAACATCAATAATGATAGCATCAGGTTTAACCATATCAGCAGTTACGAAATTCTTTTTACCGATAGCTGCAATTACAATATCTGCCTGAAGAATTTGTTCTTTTAAATCTTTCGTTCGAGAGTGGGTGAGTGTTACCGTACAATTACCAGGATTGGCATTTCGGGCCATTAAAATACTCATCGGACTACCTACAATATTACTTCTACCCACTACAACGCAATGTTTGCCGGCTGTATCAATATTGTATTCTTGCAACATCAGCATAATCCCATAGGGGGTAGCTGGAATGAAGCATGGTAGATTACGCATCATTCTACCCAAATTAATAGGGTGGAAACCGTCTACATCTTTACGGTGATCAATTGTTTCCGTTACTTTTTCCGGATCGATGTGTTTTGGCAAAGGCAGCTGAACAATTAGTCCATCTACATCTGCATCATTATTAATTTCTTCGATTTTAGCGAGCAATTCAGCTTCGGTAACTGAACTATCATATCTATGCAGTGACGATTTAAAACCAACCTTTTCGCAGTTTTTCATTTTACTGGCTACGTAAGTTTCGCTTCCACCATCGTTGCCTACTAAAATAGCAACTAAATGAGGTTTTCTCCCAGTATTGCTCAGGAACTCAGCAGCCTCCTCAGCAATCTGAATTTTAACTTTTTCTGATACGTATTTTCCGTCTAGTAATTTCATTTTTATGAGATGTAAGATAATAGATATTAGATTTGAGATCGGCTACTTATTCGCTCATGTATCAAAACTAATATCTCAAATCTGATTCTAGTCTAATTTCAAAACTGCCATAAATGCCGATTGTGGAATTTCTACATTCCCAACCTGGCGCATGCGTTTTTTACCTTTTTTCTGTTTTTCAAGTAGCTTACGTTTACGGGAAATATCACCACCATAACATTTAGCCGTTACATCTTTACGTAAAGCACTAAGCGTTTCACGGGCTATAACCTTAGCACCAATAGAAGCCTGTATTTTGATTTCAAATTGCTGACGCGGAATTAATTCTCTCAATTTTTCGCAAATTTTCTTTCCAAAATCGTAAGCGTTACTTCGGTGAATTAAGGAAGATAAAGCATCAACAGGTTCATCATTTAATAACAGATCTAGACGTACCAAATCTGATTTACGATAACCAATCTGATGATAATCGAAAGAGGCGTAACCTTTAGAAATTGTTTTCAGTTTATCATAAAAGTCGAAAACAATCTCAGCCATTGGCATTTCAAAAACCAACTCAACTCTATCCGAAGTTAAATAAGATTGATTAACAATCGTTCCTCTTTTCTGTATACAAAGCGACATGACCGGGCCAACAAATTCAGCTTTGGTAATGATATTTGCTTTAATAAAAGGCTCTTCTACCGAATCCAGTTTACTTGGATCAGGCAAATCAGATGGATTATTTACAATAAATTCATCACCTTTTGTGGTATGCGCAATGTACGATACATTGGGAACGGTTGTAATTACCGTCATATCGAACTCACGTTCTAAACGTTCTTGCACAATTTCCATGTGCAGCATGCCTAAAAATCCGCAACGGAAACCAAAGCCCAGAGCCGCAGAACTTTCTGGTTCAAAAACGATCGATGCATCATTTAACTGCAACTTATGCATCGCCTCACGTAACTCTTCATATTCATCCGTATCAACTGGATAAATACCAGCGAAAACCATAGGTTTAACCTCTTCAAAACCTTGAATAGAATCTAAAGACGGTCTCTCAACAGTGGTAATTGTATCGCCCACTTTTACCTCGCGTGCTTCTTTAATACCCGAAATAATGTAACCTACATCACCTGTTTTAACAACGCTGCGCGGAGACATATCTAATTTAAGAATGCCAACCTCATCTGCCAGATATTGCTTTCCTGTATTGATGAATTTAACTTTATCGCCTTTTTTAATTTCGCCGTTAACTACCTTATAGTAAGCAATGATTCCCCTGAATGAATTAAAAACGGAGTCGAAGATTAATGCTTGCAAAGGTGCTTCCGGGTCTCCAACCGGAGCTGGAACACGGTCTACTATTGCTTGTATAATATCTGGAATACCCATGCCGGTTTTACCAGATGCAGGAATAATATCTTCGCGTTTACAGCCAATTAAATCAATAATCTGGTCTTTTACTTCCTCGGGCATAGCCCCGGGCAAATCCATTTTATTTAAAATCGGAATAATTTCCAGATCATGTTCTAATGCCAGGTATAAGTTTGAGATGGTCTGTGCCTGAATGCCTTGTGAAGCATCTACTATAAGTAAAGCGCCCTCGCAAGCGGCAATAGAACGTGATACTTCATATGAAAAATCAACGTGCCCAGGTGTATCAATCAGGTTGAAATTATATTCAATATCACCTACTTTATAATTCATTTGTATGGCATGACTTTTAATCGTTATGCCTCGCTCACGCTCCAAATCCATGTTATCGAGCAATTGCGCCTGCGCCTCACGCTGCGAAATCGTCGCTGTATATTCTAATAACCGATCAGCCAAAGTGCTCTTGCCATGGTCGATATGTGCTATAATGCAAAAATTACGTATATGCTTCATCTTTGCGCAAAGATATGTTTTTTAATGGAAAATTTAAGTTGGAAAATCGAAGCCCGGTAGCGATCATTTTTGTATATTTTTCAATCCAAATCAACTATGTTTAAACGACCGTTTTTTTCCATTTACCCTTTTTAAATAGAATAAAGGCAGCAATAGCAACCCCAACTTCGGCGGTAGGAATGGCAATAAATACTCCCGTCGGCCCCATTTCAAAATGTTTAGCCAATAAGTAAGCTAATGGGATCTGAAACAACCAGAAGGCAAAAATATTGATTTTTGTGGGCGTCCAGGTATCGCCTGCGCCGTTAAATGCACTTGTTAAAACCATGCCCATTCCGTAAATGATAAAACCTACACTCAAGATTTTTAGCGCGCGACTGGCTATTTCTATTACCTTCACATCAGAAGTAAAAAAGGCAGCGAACAGATGTCCACAGGTAAGGAAGAGAACGGTTACGATTGCCATAAAAACAAAAATATACTTCATGGTTTGAAAAACTGACTTTTCAGCGCGATCAATATGACCGGCGCCCAGGTTCTGTCCAACTAAAGTAGCGGCAGCATTACTTAATCCCCAGGCAGGCAATAAAAAGAACATCATTAATCTTAATGCCGTTTGATAACCCGCAGATCCTTCATCGCCGCCGGTAGTCGCCACCAACTCTGCCAAAAATACCCAACTGCAACTTGCGATAACAAATTGAAAAATGGCAGGAGCTGCAACTTTTACAATTGCTTTAATTTGTTTTAAGTCAGGAATAAAATGGCTAAGTCTGATTTTTAACGCATTCTTGCCGTTAAATAAGTTGTAAAGTTGATAGGTTACACCCAAACCTCTGCCAATTGTTGTGGCGATTGCTGCACCAGTTAAGCCGAATGCAGGTACTGGGCCAAAACCATTGATAAAAATAGGGCAGAGGATAATGTTAGCAATATTGGCAATCCATAAACTCCGCATCGCAATTGCCGCATTTCCTGCACCCCGAAATATCCCGTTAATTAAAAAGAGTAGTACGATGATAACGCTTCCGCCCATCATGATCCGTGTGAATGGAGCGCCCTGATCTGCGGTTGCTGTAGAAGCGCCCATGAGTATCAGAATGTCTCTGGCGTAAATTAACCCAAGGATAGTGATGAGTAAGTTGATGACTACCGCAATGAATATGGTTTGCATGCCGGCCTTTGAGGCCGCTTCAGGATTTTTTTCTCCAATTCTCCTGGCAACAACTGCCGTAGCAGCCATACTTAATCCGATGGCTAGCGAATAGATAATTGTTAAAACAGATTCTGTTAATCCAACGGTTTGTATGGCATGACTACTGTTCTCTAAGTGGCCAACGAAATATAAATCGACTAGTGCAAATACTGATTCCATTGCCATCTCCAGCATCATCGGAATAGCCAATAAGATAATCGCCCGCTTGATGGTAATTGAGGTTAAATCAACTTCGTTGCCTTTTAACGACTGTAGGAGTAGATCAAAAAATGATGATAGCTTGCCCTGTGTCTGTGTTGACTTTGACATAAAATAATAAGAATAATGAAAATAAATAGACCAAAGAATACGCTTAAGCATTCTTTATAAAATTAAAACAGAAGGAAAATCCTCGGTTGGTTAGAACCTAAATCGGATTGCAGATACTATCATGGCGCTGATTTTTTGATGCGCCAAAGATAATTAAATTTTCTAATTGTCAAGCTTTAATGACTGATTTTTAACAGATTGATTAATTTATTCGTTCAAAGAAAATAAAGACGTTTTGTTGCCGGATGATAGTAATTGAAGAATCCAAAAGATTTTTTCGATTCGGTCTGAATGGAGAATTTATTTAATTGCTATTAAATACTATAAGCCAGGATCATCTCATCGGTAACTTTTGTTCCACGACCAGTAGTTAAATCAATCAATACATAATCAAAAATGCCATCTGAGGCCACTTTACCTGTTTTTTTATTAATAATTTCGAACTGAACTGCACAGCCCTTTTCGTTCATGGTTAAAATCCCCGTTCTAATCAACATTAGATCATTCATCAGCAATGGACGTTTAAATTTGATATCAACACGACTTACCACCCAACCTAAACCGAGCTTGGTGAAATGTTCCCATGGCATTCCGTAAAATTTTTCCATTTGTTCATATCGTGCAGCCAGTACATAATCTAGGTACTTACTGTTATGTACATGGTTAAACATGTCTATATCATCAGGCCGAACGCGTAATTCAGTTTCGAAGATGCTAAATTGATTTTTTTCCAAGGTAAATGTTTTGGACAAAAGTATCAAATAAGCGTTTGAATGTAAAGTATTAGTTTCTTTTTCGTATTTTTGATAGGAGATGGGAAAGCTAACGTTATATGATATTTCAACTCCTAGAGGTAATTGCTCAAGAGCGTGAAAGTGATTATTTACGTCGTAGTCCAGAGCAACGTTTTTTCAGTGTGTTATATCTTAACCATGTTTCTGTAACGATGAATGGAGGCAAACCTTTAAAATCTCCTCAAGGCAAAGGCCTGGTCATTCGTAAGCCATTTATATAGTTTCCGTATATGTCTTTTGATAAACTTCAAAAATATCTGCGCTAGGGGAAGTGTAAACTGATTAGAATATAAACTGATTTATAGACATATATCCGAAAATCGCAGTTTTTCAACTATCTTTTGGAACACTTGTTAATCTTCATAAATACCCTTATCTTTGCGGCATTATTAATTAATTTATACACTTTAATATTATTCAAGAATGTATTTAAGTACAGAAAAGAAAGCCGAAATTTTTAAAACACACGGCGAAGTAGAAACCAACACGGGTTCTGCTGAAGGTCAGGTAGCGTTGTTTACATACCGTATTGCGCACTTAACAGAACACTTAAAGAAAAATCGTAAAGATTTCTCTACTCAGTTGTCACTTCAAAAATTGGTAGGTAAACGCCGCGGTATTTTGGCTTACTTATACAAAAAAGATATTGAGCGCTATCGTGCTATCATTAAAGCTTTATCGCTTCGTGATATCATTAAACAAAAATAAGCGTAATGTTATCAAAAAAAGCCATTCTTTAGAGAATGGCTTTTTACTTTTCCTGTTTATTTTTTACGGGGAATTATTACAGATAGGTTTTAAATCTTATCTTCGTTTGCAAAAACAAAAACATATATAAACAAGGTGTGGGCAAAGAGGAAAACACACCATAATTCTAATTAAATGAATGTAATAAAAAAGTCGCTTGATTTAGGCGACGGCAGAACAATTGAAATTGAAACTGGTAAATTAGCGAAACAAGCTGACGGTTCGGTTGTGGTTAAAATGGGCGATACCATGTTGTTAGCAACTGTAGTATCTACTATTGGCGCTAAACCAGGAACTGATTTTTTACCATTATCGGTTGATTATCAAGAGAAATATGCGGCTACTGGCCGGATTCCAGGTGGGTTTTTACGTCGTGAGGCGAGGTTATCAGATTATGAAGTTTTAATTTCTCGTTTGGTAGACAGAGCTTTACGCCCAATGTTCCCGTCTGATTATCACTCTGATACACAAGTGATGATTTCATTGATTTCTGCAGATAAAGATATTATGCCTGATTGTTTAGCGGGTTTAGCTGCATCAGCTGCATTAGCGGTTTCAGATATTCCTTTTAATGGTCCAATTTCTGAAGTACGTGTCGCTAAAATTGATGGCAAACTGGTAATCAATCCATTAGCTAGTGAACTACAGCGTGCAACTTTAGAATTTATGGTTGCTGGTTCTGCTAACGATATCGGTATGGTTGAAGGTGAGTGTGATGAAATTCAGGAAGATGAAATGGTTGAGGCATTGAAATTTGCACACGATGCAATTAAAAAACAATGTGCTTTACAACTTGAATTGACTGAAGCAACTGGTAAAACAGTAAAACGCGAATATAACCACGAAGACCATGATGCTGATTTAAGAGCTAAAGTTTTCGCAGATACGTACGATAAAGTTTATGCTATCGCAAAATCTGGTTCTAATAAAGATGAGCGTAAAGCTGGTTTTACAGCAATTATCAATGAGTTTTTCGAAGCAATGCCAGAGGATACTGCAGATTTAACTAAAGCAATGGCTAAACATTATTATCATGATGTTCAGTACGATGCCATTAGAAATCTATTGTTAGATGAAGGTATTCGTTTAGATGGTCGTAAGACTACAGAAATCCGTCCGATCTGGAGCGAAGTAGGTTATTTACCAGCTGCTCACGGTTCAGCAGTGTTTACACGTGGCGAAACTCAATCTTTAACATCAGTTACTTTAGGTAGCAAAGATGATGAGCAAATGATTGATGGTGCTTTTTTTAATGGTTACCAAAAATTCTTATTGCATTATAATTTCCCTGGTTTCTCAACTGGCGAGGTTAGACCGAACAGAGGTGCTGGTCGCCGCGAAATTGGTCATGGTGCTTTAGCACAACGTTCTTTGAAAAAAGTATTGCCACAAGGTGATGCCAATCCATATACAATCCGTATTGTTTCTGATATTTTAGAATCAAATGGTTCATCTTCAATGGCGACTGTTTGTGCAGGTACATTAGCATTAATGGACGCTGGTATTAAAATCAAATCTCCGGTTTCCGGGATTGCAATGGGTTTAATCACTGATGAGAAAACTGGTAAATATGCGATTCTTTCCGATATTCTAGGTGATGAAGATCATTTGGGTGATATGGACTTCAAGGTAACAGGTACTGAAAATGGTATAGTTGCTTGTCAGATGGATTTGAAAATCAATGGACTTTCTTATGAGGTTTTAACAAAAGCTTTATTACAGGCCAAAGAAGGGCGTCTACACATCTTAAATGAGATGAAGAAAACGATCGCTCAATCTAATGAGGATTACAAACCACATGCACCACGTATTGTTTCTTTAACTATTGAGAAAGAATTTATTGGTGCAATTATCGGCCCTGGAGGTAAAATTATTCAGGAAATGCAACGCGAAACCGGAGCTTCAATCTCTATCGAAGAAGTTGAGGGTAAAGGTATCGTTGAAATTTTCGCTGATAATAAAGCTGCAATTGATTCGGCTGTAACCCGTATTCGTAACATCGTTGCTAAACCAGAAATTGGTGAAATTTACCAGGGTAAAGTGAAATCAATTATGCCATTTGGCGCTTTTGTTGAAGTAATGCCAGGTAAAGACGGTTTATTACACATCTCTGAAATTTCATGGGAACGTTTAGAAACCATGGATGGTGTATTGAAAGAAGGTGATAAAATCGAGGTTAAATTATTAGACATCGATAAACAAGGTAAAATGAAACTTTCTAGAAAAGTTTTATTACCAAGACCAGAAAAACCAACTGCGCCACAAGCGTAAAAACGTCCGAATTCTGTAGTCAGAAGTCGGGAGATATATGAACCCTTTCAGTTTACTGGAAGGGTTTTTTGCTGTAATTTAACTTTGTTTAAAATGATTTTGTAACTTGCATTCGTAGTAAAATTGCATAATCACATCGCTATTGCAATGCGCGAAGCAATCTTATTTTGTTTGGATAATAAGCAGGAAAATTGCTTTGCACCTCGCGAAAGCGTAACACATAATGAAAATGAAATACATCATAGCCCCATCTATACTTTCTGCCGATTTTGGCAATCTCCAGCACGATATCGAAATGATTAATCAAAGTGAGGCCGATTGGTTTCATGTGGATGTGATGGACGGGGTTTTTGTGCCGAACATATCCTTTGGCTTCCCTGTTATGGCTGCTGTAAAAAAACATGCAGCTAAACCTTTAGACGTTCATTTAATGATCGTTGAGCCAGATAAGTATGTACAGGAATTTGCAGATGCTGGTGCAGATAGAATTACTGTTCATTATGAGGCTTGTACACATTTACACCGAACCATTCAATTAATAAAGACAGCAGGATGCAAGGCAGGAGTAGCATTAAATCCGCATACACCGGTTACGCTTCTGCAAGATATCATTGAAGATTTAGATCTCGTATTAATTATGTCGGTTAATCCTGGTTTTGGAGGACAACAATTTATCCATAATACCTACAAAAAAATTCAGGATTTAAAATGTCTGATTGAAGGTAGAAACGAAGATTTAGTTATTGAAGTTGATGGCGGGGTAAGTTTACAGAATATTAATAAATTAGTATCTGCAGGGGCGACTGCTTTCGTTGCAGGGAATGCTATTTTCGCAACTGAAAATCCAGCGGAAACCATCATGCAAATGAAGCATTCGGCAACAATAAGTTTTAAGGCATAATGCTAATATCACAACCTGATATTTATCTCCATACTGTTTAAATGCTCCAGTTCCGACTAACCCTTTGGATGATCATTGCTAGCTGCAGTTTATCTGTTGCACAGCCTTTGGTAAGGGTTTCCGGAATAATTTACAACGAAGAAAAAATACCACTTTCCCAGGTTACGGTTATGGTATTAGGTCAGGCACAACGTACAGTTACAGATGAATTTGGAGTCTATACTATTTACTCAACTTCCAAAAATTTCACGATTAAATACACTTTACTTGGTTATCAGCCGCAGACATTTAAATTTAATGAACGATCTGGCGCCCGAATAGTTCAGCGGGTTAATCTGGTGGCAAATATCAATGAGCTTGAGCAGGTTAACATCACTAACAAACAAAATCAACTTAGCAATACCACCACTATCAATATTTCAGATATTGCATCAATGCCTTTGGTATCAGGTAATTTTGAAACCATGCTCAAAACATTACCTGGCGTATCAACAAATAATGAGCTTAGTGCCCAATACAGTGTGAGGGGCGGAAATTTTGATGAGAATTTGATCTACATTAACGATATCGAAATTAACAGGCCGGTTCTCATCCGAAATGGACAACAAGAGGGGTTAAGTTTCATCAATTCTGAATTAGTAAGTAAAGCTAAGTTTTCTGCGGGTGGGTTTGAAGCAAAATACGGCGATAAATTATCGTCAGTTCTAGATATTAAATATGACAGACCTGATAGTAATCAAACCATTTTAAGTACCAGTCTTTTAAATACTTCTCTTACTACAAAAAGAGCTTTAAAAAAGGGTTTTCTGTTAGCCAGTCTTCGATATAAAAATAATACGAACGTTTTAATCAAACAAGATGAGCAGGGCAGCTATAACCCTAATTTTGGAGATGCACAGCTGATGTATCAACACAATTTCTCGCCTAAGTTCAATGTGAGTTTTTTAGGGAATGTTAATCTCGGACAATTTAAACTGGTACCAACTAACCGTGAAACGCAGTTTGGTACAATAAGTTCTACTTTACGTTTGGATGTGGATTATACCGGGCAGGAAATAGACGACTACCGAACAATAGGAACCGGGGTTACGGCAAGCTGGTTCCCTCAACCTAATATCGCGGTGAAATTTATAAACAGTTACTTTAATACTATTGAAAGAGAGCGGTTTGATATTAATGGAAGTTATATTTTTGATAAAATTGATCAAGACTCGCCGTCAGAAAATTTTGAATCAGTAAATAAAAGCAGAAGTATAGGGAGCTATTATAATTACGGGCGTAATAGTTTAAATACGCAGGTTTTTACTTCAGAGGTGAAGGTAGACCAGAACTTCAATAATCACGTTTTTTCCTGGGGCATGAAATATGACCGCTCGGATTATGCTGATCAGCTAAACGAATATAATTATACCGATTCATCACAATTTATTTTGCCAAATACTGGTAAAGATATTGTGCTTCAAAACGTTGTTGATGTTAAAAACCGTATTTATATTGAAAATTATAGTGCTTACATCCAAGATAGTTATTCACTTTCAAATTTTGCGGAGCTTCAGTTAGGTGCCCGGGCAACATACAACTCTTTGAGTGAACAGTTAATCATTAGTCCGAGGATGTTGATTGCTTACCGTCCTAACTCCAATAATAAAATCTTACGGTTTACAGCTGGTGTGTACAAACAACCTCCGTCTTACCGGACTGTTCGAAACTTTTCCGGAAATTTAAATGTTGATCAAAAAGCGCAAAGTTCTTACAACACCTCCATTGGTTACGATTACGCATTCGATGCTTTTGGTACACGATTAAAATTTACTTCAGAGGCCTATTTTAAGTACTCAGACAGGCTGATTCCCTACAAAATTGATAACCTAAGAATTCGCTATCTCGCTGAAGAAGTATCGAAAGGATATGCAATTGGTGCTGATTTTAGTATAGGCGGGGAGTTTGTAAAGGATCTGGTTTCCTATTTTCGGATGTCGGTAATGCATGCCAATGAAGATATTATGGGCGATAGTTATCTTCAAAACGGTAGAACTATTTATCCTGGTTATTTAAAACGGCCGACTGATCAACGGCTAAATTTTTCTATTTTCTTTCAGGATAGGTTACTAAACAATCCAACTTATAAAGTTCATTTAAATGCATTGTATGGTTCGCGTTTACCCATCGGCCCGCCACAAACACCGAAATATTTAGATAAATATTTTATTCCATCTTACAAGCGCGTGGATATTGGTTTTTCTAAAGATTTTCTGGATGATGTCGCTTCACACAAACCTAAATTTTTAGATAAGAACTTTAGTTCAGTCATATTATTTTTCGAAATTTTCAATTTACTGAATATCGATAATACAGTTTCTTACCTCTGGCTAAAGGACATTAATGATGTACAATATGCGATTCCTAATTACTTAACGGGCAGGCAGTTTAATTTAAAGTTGATTGTGAAATTGAAAAATAAATTATAATTAGGTTCTTAAGTGATTGATTCGTCACCAATGTGCCGTCAGCCAATTGCAATAAGACCAGTATTATAGCTTCTTTCGACATAATCTCTATCTATTGTTGTGTGGTGAGTAATAATCAATAGGCGATAACTTAGCACTTTTCCAGCGTAAAAATAAACGCTTACTGTCGATCATTTCAATTACAAAAACTGCAACAAAACCACCAAATTCGATGTGATTTTTAACAATATTTAATTTTTTATAATACGATTTTTTAGTTGTAACTGGCTTAAAAATTTTACATTTACGCCCATAAAACATTATATAATAAGATGAAGCATAATTTTGGCGCAGGCCCTTGTATTTTACCTCAAGAAGTGTTTAAACAAGCTGCACAGGCAGTTTTAGATTTTAACGATGGATTATCAATATTAGAAATTTCGCACAGAACAACCGAGTTTGAGGCAGTTGTTGCTGAAGCAGATAAATTGGTAAAAGAGTTACTAAATGTGCCATCGGGTTATTCCGTTTTATTTTTACAAGGCGGTGCAAGTTTACAATTTGCAATGGTTCCAATGAATTTGTTGGGAGATGGACAAACTGCAAGTTATTTAGATTCCGGAGTTTGGGCAACCAAAGCATTAAAAGAAGCTAAATTTGTAGGTAATGTAAATGTTGTGGCTTCTTCTAAAGATGCTAACTATACCTTCATTCCAAAGGATTTTGAAATCCCTACTGATAGTGCTTATTTCCATTACACATCTAACAATACCATTTATGGAACAGAGCTTTTTAATGTTCCTGAAACAAGTGTGCCTATCGTTTGCGATATGTCGTCGGATATTATGAGCCGCGTAATTGATGTTTCTAAATTTGATCTGATTTATGCTGGTGCACAGAAAAATATAGGTCCGGCAGGTTTAACTATCATAATTGTTAAGGATGAAATTTTAGGTAAAGTAGACCGTAAAATTCCATCAATGTTGAACTATCAATCACATATTGACAATGGTTCTATGTACAATACGCCTCCTGTATTCTCTATTTATGTTGCGTTATTAAATCTTCGCTGGTTGAAATCAAAAGGTGGCGTTGCTGATATAGAAAAAGAAAATAAGCAAAAAGCTGAAGCACTTTATAGAGAAATAGATCGTAATCCGTTATTTAAAGGTACATGTGCAATAGAAGACCGTTCGAAAATGAATATTTGTTTCGTAATGGAAAATGCAGAGTTAGAAAAACCATTCCTGAAATTTGCTGAAGATCAAGGCATCATTGGAATTAAAGGACACAGAAGTGTTGGAGGTTTCCGTGCTTCTATGTATAATGCCTTGCCTATAACGAGTGTACATGCATTAATTGATGCCATGCAAACCTTTGAAGAGAAACAGGCGAAAGCAAATTAATTTAAATTATAATCACAGATTATCGGTGTAATTCTGGTAATCTGTGCAATCATAAATAACAATGATTAAGATATTAGCAAACGATGGAATAGACCCTATCGGAAAAGAATTATTAGAAAAAGCAGGTTTCCAGGTTGATACAGAAACCATTCCTCAGGATCAATTGGCTGAGGCTTTAAAGAACTATGATGCCATTACCGTACGTAGTGCAACGAAGGTTAGAAAAGAATTAATCGATGCCGTTCCAAATATTAAATTAATTGGCAGGGGTGGGGTTGGTATGGATAATATTGACGTAGAATATGCTCGCAGTCAGGGTGTTGCGGTTGTGAATACACCTGCTGCCTCTTCATTATCAGTTGCAGAACTGGTTTTCTCTCACTTGTTTACCGGAATCAGGTTTTTACAAGATGCCAACCGCAAAATGCCTGTTGATGGCGCTACTCAATTCAACAACCTAAAAAAAGCTTATGCTAAAGGAACTGAATTAAGCGGCAAAACCATTGGTATTATTGGTTTTGGTCGTATTGGTCGTGCAACCGCAAAAGTAGCTTTAGGTTTGGGCATGAACGTATTGGCTTACGATTTATATCCATCAGAATCTGAAATCACTTTAGAATTTCAAGGTGGAAAATCAGTGAGTATTCCCATCAAAACGGTTTCATTAGATGAGGTAATAGCTGGAAGTGATTTCTTTAGTTTGCATACCCCATTTGCTGATAAGCCTATTCTAGGTACTGAAGAGTTTGCGAAAATGAAAAATGGCGTTGGCATTGTGAACTGTTCTCGTGGTGGAACAATCGATGAGCCAGCATTAATTGAAGCTTTGAATTCTGGTAAAGTTGCTTTTGCAGGTTTAGATGTATTCAATAATGAGCCTACGCCTTTGGCAGAAATCTTGACTCACCCAAAAATCTCTTTGACTCCACATATCGGGGCCTCTACAAATGAAGCGCAAGAACGTATTGGTACAGAACTTGCGACCTTAATTATTGAGCATTTTAAGAAATAAATTATATCCTGGTTTTAGAGGTATTAACTTTTTAAAGTTAGTACCTCTTTTTTATTTTATCAATCCAAAGCGTTCATTAATACCCAGTAGCGATAACCCAAGATCGCTTTTTGAAAAGTAGTCAACTTATTTGGATCTTTCTGATATAAGCTTGGCAAAATAATTTTATTAAGTCTGGCCAGGATTTTAAATATTTCCTTTTTCATAACGCTTAAGTTTATTATTAAAGAAAATGAATATCGCTATTATAACCAGAATCAAAACGATGATCATGTATGTTGAAATCCCGGATCCATCTTGCTTAGCTTCTTTTTGAAGTACAGCATTTTGATCCTGAAGTTTCTTAATGGTCTGCATGTAACTTTCAATCCGCTCCTGGGAATGATCTGCAACCTCAACTTTTTGCTGGTTTTGCAAATCCTTATATTCCATCAGGATTTTTAACTCTTTAAAAATGTTGTTATCTGTTAAAACTACCTGGCGAAGGATTTCATTTGAATTTTTGATATCCTTCTTCGTTTGCCAGCCAAATATCCCGGTGCGTTGATTCAAACTCTCGTCATATTGTCCGAACCTTTCACTCCGTTCTTTAAGTAAGGTGTTTACTTTTACCCGTTGAGATGCATAAGCGGAAGTATCTTGTTGCGCAAATGCCTGAAAATGGATCAATAAAATTGTGCACAAATAGATGTATTTTTTCATGTTTTATAAACGTAAAAAGCGTAGAAGTTGTTTTTGGTTTACTAATTCACTAGTTCATTAGCCATTGGTTCATTGGTTTGCAAGGTGGTTATCAAGCATGTTCCTTGCTAAGACCAAATAGCTCAAAAATTTGTTTTGGCGGCATGATCAATAAACTACTAACTAGCAAGATATTGAATTCAGTCACTTAATTGTTTCTGAATGCACCATTGACTAATCAACCAACGAACTATTGACCAATAAACAAATAAACGATTTAAGAATGAAACTCAACCCTAACGATATCGCCGAGATGCAGACCAAGTAGTCCGCTGGCTTTGCCTTTGTTAATTGCAATTTCCAGGTGGTTGCTAATTCCAAACAAGCATAGTTTTTCCCCTTCCTGAACCTCATTATAATGCCAGCTTAATTGAGTAATGGTTTCACTCTTTCTAAAATATAAAGTAAAATCGCGATTCTTTTGGATTTTAGTGAAGAGATCTTTGGTGATATTGGTAATTACATTGCAGAAAGTATCAATATAAACCACACTTCCGCGAATGATATCACGCTCGATAACAGGGTGTAAAAGCATCTTTTGCTCAATTTCTGCTACAGGTAAACCAATGTCTTTTAACCGGCCACCTTTGGCCAGGTGTGTGGCAGCTTTCACAAAAATATCTACAAGTGGAAAATGAAGATATTTTAAATCCTGCATAATATTTAATTCTACAACATCTTCAGGTACATCATCAAAAAGCAAAGAAAAAATTCCATTATCTGCACCAACAAAAAAATGATCGCGATGCTTGATTGCAATGTATTTTGTATTCTCGCTGTATACCGAATCTATCCCAATCAAGTGTACCGTATTCTTCGGGAAATAGGGATAAGCGTTTTTTAAAACGAAAGCGGCATAGGAAATGTTAAATGAGGGAACTTCGTGGGTAATATCAACTAAATTAACAGTAGGCATAAGACTTAGCAGGCTACCTTTAAGGGCACTCTGGTAAAAATCTTTCGAACCTAAATCTGTTGTTAAAGTAATTATACCCATTAAAAATTCAATATTATTGCTTATTCTTGTGTAGAGGCCTAAGCGTCTGCAAATATTCAAATTTTAATTAATATACCCCGATAACTTTTTAAAATACTACAGTTTGAACGAATTAAAATTAACTCTGGATACCGTAAATCCTGCTCACTTCTGGGGAGCAAACAATGAGAATTACGAAATGATTAAAGGTGCTTTTGCGAAGTTGAAACTGGTTGCGAGAGGGAGTGAGATTAGGGTTCTCGGTGATGAACAGGAACTTAAGGCTTTCGAAGATAAATTCAGTCTGCTGGTTGCTCACCTTGAAAAATACAGTTCACTTACCAATAATGATGTAGAATCTATATTAGGTGCCAAAGCAAATGGCGTAGTTAAAAAAGATATTGAACAGCCTACAGGTGGAGGTGGAGAAGTGATTGTTTTCGGTACAAATGGACTTTTGGTAAAAGCCAGAACTGCAAATCAGCGCAGAATGGTAAGCAGTATAGCGAAGAATGATATTCTTTTTGCCATCGGCCCTGCAGGAACCGGTAAAACCTATACAGCGGTTGCTTTAGCCGTTCGTGCATTGAAAAACAAAGAAATTAAACGAATCATTTTAACGCGACCTGCGGTAGAGGCAGGGGAGAACCTCGGGTTTTTACCAGGGGATTTAAAAGAAAAGATCGATCCTTATTTACGTCCGCTATACGATGCACTGGATGATATGATTCCGGCAGAAAAGCTGAAATTCTATATTGAAAACAGAACTATTGAAATTGCGCCTCTTGCTTTTATGCGTGGCCGTACGTTAGATAATTGCTTTGTAATTTTAGATGAGGCACAGAATGCGACGGATATGCAGTTAAAAATGTTTTTAACACGGATGGGGCCAACGGCTAAATTCATCGTAACTGGTGATGTTACACAAATTGATTTACCTAAAAAACAAATGTCGGGCTTATTTAATGGCTTAAGAATTTTGGAAGATATTAAGGGAATTGATATTATCTATTTAAGCGGAGAAGATGTTGTGCGTCATAAATTGGTTAAAGATATTCTGAAAGCTTACGGAGATATTCAGTAAGTCAGAAGTTATAAAAGTCTGAGGTCCGAAGTTTAAGTCTTACAATAGAACTGCTTCGGACTTTTGCTTTTTACAACTTTTATCGTCTGACTCCGGTCTTCGGACTTTCGGACTTTTTTCCTATTTTTACCCCCCTCATGAAAGCACTTAAAGAAACTCATTTTAATTTTCCTAATCAGAGCAATTATTATAAAGGTAAAGTACGCGACGTATATACCATAGCCGATAAGTTTATGGTGATGGTGGTATCAGATCGTATTTCTGCATTTGATGTTGTATTGCCTGAAGCTATTCCCTTTAAAGGCCAGGTATTAAACCAGATTGCAGCAAAATTTTTAGCTGCTACGCAGGATATTGTTCCTAACTGGGTATTAGCTGTTCCGGATCCGATGGTTACGATTGGCCGTATTTGCGAACCTTTCAAAGTGGAAATGGTGATACGTGGGTATCTTGCTGGCCATGCATGGCGTGAGTACAGTGCAGGTAAGCGCATAGTATGTGGTGTGTCACTACCGGACGGTTTAAAAGAGAATGATAAATTACCTCAGCCGATTATTACACCAACTACAAAAGCATCAGTAGGGCATGATGAAGATATTTCGAAAGAAGATATTTTAGCAAAAGGAATTGTTTCTATAGCTGATTATGAAAAATTGGAGAAATATACTTACGAACTTTATCAAAGAGGAACTGAAATTGCCGCCCAAAGCGGATTAATTTTAGTGGATACAAAATATGAATTTGGTAAGGCAGATGGCGTTATCTATTTAATTGATGAAATTCATACCCCAGATTCTTCGCGTTATTTCTATGCTGAAGGATATCAGGAGCGTCAAAATGCAGATGAACCGCAAAAACAACTCTCAAAAGAATTTGTGAGAAAATGGTTAATCGAAAATGGCTTTCAAGGAAAGGACGGTCAGGTTATTCCGGGAATGACACCTGAAATCGTTGGTTCAATCTCTGAGAGGTATATAGAACTTTACGAGCAAATCGTTGGAGAGGCTTTCGTGAAAGCTGATGCTGATGCAATTTCAAACCGCATAGAAACGAATGTTTTAAAGGCCTTAGAAACGCTTTAGTATTCAAAAGAAATTTATATTTTAGTAAAATAAAGATTAAAGAGCATGAAATTTTCAGTAGATAAACATGATAAATACGTAACGCTTGAATTAAAAGAAATCAGGTTTACGAATGAGATCGCACCAGCTGTGAAATCTGAGTTGTATTTACTTAATGCAGAAGGGTTTAAAAATATCATTGTAGACCTGAGCGCTATTAAAGAATGTAATGATGCCCAGGATTTAAGTTGTTTGTTGGTTGGGGATCGGCTGTGCAAATCGGCAGGAGGGTTGTTTATTGTAACCGGAATCAGTGACGAAATTGCACCTATTATCGAATTGTCAAACATATTCCAATCTGTAATGTTTGTTAATACATTAGAAGAAGCTACCGATTTTATCTTTATGGATGAATTGGAAAAGGAATTCAGAGGCGATAAATAATCAATATTTTTTACAGCACTATAGCCTCGTAGTTTTCAAAATCTACGAGGTTTTTTATATCATAACATTATGAAATTTGAAGTTACCATTCTTGGAAGTAGTTCAGCAACGCCTGTTTTTAATAGGAATCCATCTGCTCAGCTTTTGAATTGTAACGAAAAATACTACCTGATTGATTGTGGTGAGGGAACGCAGCAACAACTTACCAAGTATAATCTTAAAGCTGCCCGCATAGATCATATTTTTATCAGTCACTTACACGGCGATCATTATTTTGGTTTGATCGGGTTGCTTTCAAGCCTGCACCTGAATGGCAGAATAAAGCCAATGCACATTTTTGGACCCAAGCCTCTTTTAGAAATTCTCGAAATTCAATTTAAATATTCAGATACGGTTTTACGATATCCAATTGAATTTACGCCAATTGAAGCGGATGAATCACGACATATTTTCTCGAATCAGGATTTAGATGTTAAGACAATTATTTTAAATCATAGAATTCCAACTACCGGGTTCGTATTCGAGCAGAAACCGAGACAGCGCAAATTAGTTAAAGAGAAAACTGACGAAATTCCGATGGCTTACTATGCTGCACTGAAAAAAGGTATAGACGTAGAGCAGCCAGATGGAACTATCCTGAAAAGCGGAGATTATACCACTCCTGCTGATGCGCCGAGATCATATGCTTATTGTTCTGATACGATGTATGATGAGCGTTATTTCGAGACCATAAAAGGTTGCGATACATTATACCATGAAGCAACGTTTATGCATGAGCTTTTGGATCGGGCGAATGAAACACACCATACTACCGCTAAACAGGCGGGTGAGATTGCCCGAGATAATGGAATTACAAAACTGTTAATTGGACATTTTTCTTCACGTTATAAAACCTTACAAATGCTTCTGGAAGAAGCCCAGTCCGTTTTTGAAAACACAGAATTAGCAGTTGAGGGAAGAACTTTTCAGCTGTAATCTATTTATTTCACTACAAAGCTCGCAGAAAAAGGTAAAGAGGGTACAGCGTTAGCTCCATTAACCAAAAAGCTTGCGTTTATCTGCTTAAATCTATGGAGCCTTATGGCTGATGTTTCGCTGTCGGTCTTGCTAACCAGGCAGAAGTTAACTCCACTACTCAAAATCGTGTCCTGCATTTAAAATGCAAATTAGCTGACTAATTATCGTTTCACTTATTGAATACATGTCCTACGATAGGATAGCTCGTAGAATAAAATTTCAGCCATGAAAAAAGCCTTACAATTTAGAACTGTAAGGCTTTCAGTTATATATAATTTGCTACTATTTATCTTTTTTATTCCCTCCACCAAAAACGGAGAAGTGTACATAACGTTTAGGATTTGCTTTTAAATCGATCATCAATTCATCAAGATTTTTAGAGGCACTATTAAGATTGTTATACATCTTATCGTCGTTAAGGAGTAAGCCTAAACTTCCTTTACCTTCCTTAATGCCTGATATAACAGTTTGTAAATCGCCGATTGCACTATTTGCTTTATCTAACGTCTCTTTGAAATTCGCAGCTGCAAATTTGTCTGTTACAGTATTGATGTTGGTCAAAATATCGCTGATTTTTTTATTGTTGTTATTTAAATTAGCAGTGATGCCTTCAACGTTTTTAAAAATAGCTTCAATACGAGCGCTTTCGGAACCAACCAAACCATCAACTTTTTTAGAGGTTGTTTCTAACGAAGCAAGCGTCCCGGCAATGCTGTTGAAACTTCTGTCTACATTTTTCTGGAAGTTCGGATTTAGGATTGAATTAACGCTACTTAAAATAGAATCCATTTTACCAATAATAAGTTCAGCTTTCTTTTGCACTGGCTGAACCTGCTCCATCAAACCCTTCTCCACATTTGCATTTAAAGTATAGCCATCTTCAGCAATCTTCTTAGAGTTACCTAATGACATTACAATCGCTTTACTGCCTAAAAGGTCTGTGCCTTCTAATCTAGCGATACTGTTTTCCGGAATATCATATTTGCTGTTGATGCTGAGTGTAGCTAAAATTGTACCGCTCGGCTCTAATTGTAACTTCGCAACGCGACCAATCTGATAACCATTAATTAGAACAGGTTTAGAAACGGTTAAACCGTCAACACGTGTGTATCTTGCAAAAAGTGTAGTTTCACTAGAGAAAATGGAATTGCCTTTTAAAAAGTTATATCCAATAATTAATAAAGCAATGGCAAATGCAGCTAGTATACCTACTTTGGTTTCGTTCTTAATTTTCATGTGTTTTTATTTATTGGCCGCAAATTTTGTTTATAGTTCAAGATTTGCCAGAGCGCTATCATTTTTATTGTGCAAAGGTATTATAATTACATAATGTTTGCACCAACGATTTTGTTTGGTATTTGTTATAATTTTTCAATAAAGAGTCAAACAACATTTAATATGCCAGATTAATTTACTTCCACATCTTTCTTGTATCTTTTAATGGCGGCGAGTATAGATTCGGCAATTTCACTTTGTCCTGTACTGGAATTGATGTATTTTTCTTCTTCTTTATTGGAAATGAAACCAACTTCTGTTAAAATAGCTGGCATTCCACAACGCTGTAATACCAATACGCCTTGTTCCTTAACGCCTCTGCTAGCTCTTTTATCTCTACTGATGTAGCTATTCTGAACTAATTTAGCAAATTTAATGCTTTTATCCCTGAAGGTATTTTTCAGTAGAGACATTAAAATAAAGGTACCTGGCTTATTCGGATCATAGCCGTCGTACTTGTTTTTATAATTCTTTTCCAGTTTTATATCTGCATTTTCCCTAATTGCTGCATCCTGTTCTTTTAAACGATGAGACCCTGCAACCAATGTCTCTGCGCCTTTGATATGTTTATTTCCGGGAGGCATAGAATTGCAATGAATAGAAATAAATAGATCTGCATTTGCATTATTCGCAATTTCCGCCCTGCGGTACAAGTCAACATCAACATCTTTTGTCCTGGTGTAAATTACTTTTGTACCAGGTATTTCTTCCTGCAGTTTCGCTCCTAATTTTAATGCAACTTTTAGTGCGATGTCTTTTTCTTTCGAAAAACTTCCTGAAGCACCAGGTTTTCTACCACCATGCCCGGGGTCTATTACAATGGTTTTAACTTTATATCCTTGAGCAAATAAAACCTGACCTGAAAAGAGTGTTAAGATAAAAACTGATGTAATTAGAAGTTTAATCTTCATTTTTTGGATGTTAGGATAATGTTGCTGCTATCATGAGCAGTTAAAATGAGGTTTCTGCTATTCGTTTATAATTTTTTATTGCTCTAATAATTCCATCTACAATTTCTTTCTGGCCTTCCGGCGAATTCATGTAGTCTTCTTCCTCCGGATTACTCACAAAGCCGATTTCAGTTAAAACAGCAGGCATTGCCGCCCTAGCCAAAACGGCAAGGCTTTTCTCTTGTACACCCCGGTTAATTCTTCCGGCGGCTACATATTCCTGCTGCAGTAGAGACGCAAACTTTAAACTTCTATCCCGGTTGGTTTGCTTCATTAAAGAGAGCATAATATCATTCTCCGGAGTATTGGCAATAAAACCCTCATAGTTTTTCTGGTAGTTGTCCTCTAAGAACATAGCAGCATTCTCGCGTTTAATCACATCATCCTGTTCTCCTAGTCGCCGGGTACCGGAAACAAATGTTTCAGTTCCCCTGGTTGATGTACTTTTAGCCACAATAGATCGATAAACAGGAACGCTTCTTCCTTTTACTTTTTTATAATAATCCACCACACGGGATACCCTCACCGGCATATCATTTAAGTGGATAGAAATGAAAAGATCTGCTTTCGCATTGTTTGCAATATTTATCCGCTCATATAGCGGAATAAAAATATCAGTCTCTCTCGTATAAACGATTCTGATATCTTTTATACTATCCTGAAGTGCTTTTCCTAAATTTAATGCCGTTTTAAGTGCAACATCTTTTTCTTTTGAATACACGCCATGAGTGGCGCCGTCCTTCCCTCCGTGGCCCGCATCTATAACAATTGTTTTAATTTTATATTCTTGTGCAAAGACTTGATTATCAGCTGCATTGCTAAGCGCAACGCAAATAATAAAGGTTAAAATGGTTTTAAGATACATCAATGGTATATTTTTCACTAATTTTGAACGTTTTTGATTAAACATCTGTGCAAAAATAACATTCAAATACGAATTTGAAACTTCTTAAGAGCTCTATTTTACTAATTTCTGTCATTTTATTAACACTTGGTGTTGATAAAGCTAACGCGTTTTCCCGTTTTTCATTGCAGCAAATCATCCAGCAAGACACTTCAAAAAAGGATACTTCCAAAAATCAATCTAAAAATACCAGTGGACTGGACCAGAAAGTGGAGTATAAAGCTGACTCCGTTAAATTCAGTAAAAACAAGAGTATCATTTACTTATATGGTAATGCCAGGGTTCTCTATGGAGATTTTGAACTGGATGCAGATTTTATTCGATATGACTCTGAAAAAAAAGTAATTTTTGCGAGTGGAAGAACAGATCCTAAAACAAATAAATATGTAGGCAAGCCGATTTTTAAGTCTGGCGCTGAAGGTTCAGCCATTGCAGATTCGATTTATTATAACTCGGAAACTACTCGGGCAAAAGTTTTTGGTGTGTTTTCTGAGCAGGAGGGTGGTTTCTTTTCAGGCGGACAAAGTAAAAAACAGATTGATGATGAATTGCACATCAAAAATGTGATGTATAGCACCTGTAATTTGCCACATCCCCACTTTGGTTTAATGATATCCAAGGGTGTGGTGACCGAAAAGCAGATCATTACTGGTCCGGTTTATATGATTATTGAAGATATTCCTACGCCACTTGGTTTGCCATTTGCATTTTTCCCTAAACCAAATAAACGAACATCCGGGATCATTTTGCCATCACCCGGGGAAGATGCCACCAGGGGATTTTTCCTTCAAAATGGTGGTTATTATCTTGGATTAAATGATTACTGGGATGCCAAGCTTCTAGGAAGTATCTACACCAATGGTTCTTATGAAACCAGTGTTAACTCACAATACATTAAACGGTATAAATATACGGGTAACATCGGGATTAACTATGCGAGTGTTAAAAATGGCCTGGAAGGTACAGAAGCATTTGAAAATCCGAATAAAGATTTCAGTATCAGGTGGTCGCATTCGCAAAATGCAAACGCAAATCCGGGAACTACTTTCAGTGCCAGCGTGAACATCACATCCAGTAGCTATTATACCAACACTGCGGCGAACCAGACCTATGATATCCGGGCCATCGCCAACAATACCACGAACAGTAGTATTAGTTATTCCAGAACATTTTCTAATAATATGAATTACTCGTTATCCATGACGAGTAATCAAACTTTGAGTACCCGGGATGTTTCGATCAGATTGCCTGAAGCCACCTTTAACGTTCCAACATTTAGTCCCTTCGATTCGAAAACAAGGGTTGGGGAACAAAAATGGTATCAAAAAATTACCGTTGGATATGCCTTATTAGGAACAAATGCGATCGATACAAAAGACAGTTTGCTTTTTCAAAATGATGGATTAAAGCGCTTGCGTTCTGGTTTCTCTCATAACATCCCGATAAATATGTCTTTCACCGCATTGAAATATTTAAACTTTTCACTCGGTGGTACCTATAATGAGGTATGGAATTTTCAATCAATAAAGAATAGATATACCACATTTGCTGATGATACTTATACGATAAGAACGGATACAATAAGTGGGTTTAAAAGAGCAGGCAGCTACAATCTGTCGACCAGTATGTCTACCAAGATTTATGGTCTGAAGGTTTTCAATAATCTGGGGAATATAAAGGCGTTACGTCATGTGATGACGCCAAATGTATCTTTTAGTTATTCTCCTGACTTCACGAGAGCAGGTAGTGGGCCATTCATGGCTGCTCTTTCTGAAAATGAATTCGAGCGAGATGGAAGTAAAAAGGTGATAAGAGATGCTAATGGTATTCCTCTTACTTATTCTACTTTCCAGGGCATGGCTTACCAAGGTTCGTTCTCAGGAAAATCTGCTTCTATAGGCTTTGGTGTAGATAACACGGTTGAGTTAAAGGTGAAATCAAGTAAAGATACCACGGGCACAGGAGAGCGAAAAATTCCTATTATTCAAGGTTTGAGTATCAATGGAAGTTATAACTTTTTAGCAGAACGAAATAAACTTTCATTACTAAATTTTAGCGGTCGTTCTCAATTTACGGATAAATTAGGAATCAACTATAACGGAACATTTGATCCCTATGACATAGAACAATCTATAGATGCATCAGGCCGACCTGTAGTTAATACAGATGGAAGCCCGGTATTGGTTCGAAGTAATAATTATTTACTAAAAAAAGGCAGATTGGCCAGGTTAACATCAATAGGTTTCTCTTTTGACTATAGCTTGAATCCCGAGGCTTTAAAGAAAAAGAATGAGGCTAATGATAAGCTTGGAGAAACGGCTAAACAAAAGGGCATATCTCCACTGCAATCTGAACAATTAGCAGCAATAACCAGGGATCCAAACGCATTCGTAGATTTTAATATTCCATGGAATTTCTCATTTTCATACAGTTTCCAATATACCAACGATTTAGGCATAAGCAGAACAAGTAATACATTGAATTTTAATGGTGATCTAAACCTGACAACTAAATGGAAAGTGACCTTCAATTCTGGATATGATTTTCAAAATAATGGTTTAACGCCAATGAACATTGGAATTTACCGTGACTTGCATTGCTGGGATATGAGCGTGAATTGGGTACCATATGGCGCTTATAAAAGTTACTCTTTAACGCTGAAAGTAAAGGCATCAATTTTGCAGGATTTAAAACTGAGCAAGAGACAAGGTTTCTACAACACCTATCAATAGATTTATGTTAGCTGAAATAATAACTATTGGTGATGAAATACTCATTGGCCAAATTGTTGACACCAATTCTGCCTGGATGGCTAAACAGTTGAACGCAATCGGCGTTTCTGTCAAACAGATCACATCTGTTTCTGATGATGAAGCTCATATCCTGGCCTCACTTGCCCAGGCAGAGGAAAGGGCCGATCTGATTTTGATTACCGGAGGTTTAGGCCCAACAAAAGATGATATTACGAAAAAGACCCTGGCGAAATATTTTGGAATGGGTTTCCGTAGGGATGAGGCTGCACTTGAAATGGTAGCTTCAATCTTTAAGAAATACAACAGACCTTTAATAGATATCAATATTCAACAGGCGGATGTTCCTGATGGTTGTGAGGTCATAGTAAATAAAAACGGAACTGCGCCATGTATGTGGTTTGAGCAAAACGATAAAATATTCGTTTCCATGCCAGGCGTTCCTTTCGAGATGATGTATTTAATGGATGATGAGATTTTACCCAGAATCAAATCTAAATTCACACTACCAACGATAGTACATAAAACCATTTTAACTGCAAACATCGGAGAATCTTTTCTCGCAAAGGAAATAGAAGAGATTGAAGATTTGCTACCAGATCATATTAAACTGGCTTATCTGCCTAAATTAGGACAGGTGCGTTTGCGTTTGTCTGCCAAAGGGAATAATGAAACAACTTTGAAGCAAGAGGTTGAGGTTTATGCAAAACAAATCATATCGAAAATTCAGCAGTTTGTTGTTGTTGATGAAGATGTTCCTTTTGAAAAAGCGATCCTGGATATCATGAAAAAGCGTGGTGTAACATTATCTACGGCAGAAAGCTGTACTGGTGGATATATTGCACATTTGATTACACAACATCCAGGCTGTTCGTCGGTATATTGGGGTGGGGCAGTGGCTTACGCTTACTCATTAAAAGAATCTATCCTAGGCGTGAAAGAAAGTACACTGACACAGTTCGGTGCGGTGAGTGAGGAGACCGTTAAAGAAATGGCAGAAGGTGCTATAAAACATTTCAAAACAGATTATGCCATTGCAGTAAGTGGGATTGCCGGCCCGGATGGAGGAACTGCAGATAAACCTGTAGGTACAGTTTGGATTGCGGTCTCAAATAAAGATAAAACGGTTGCTAAAGTGTTTACCTTCAGTAACAAACGTATTCAAAATATCGAACGGTCTGCTGCATCGGCGCTAACAATGCTCTTAAATCTACTTAAAGAAGACGGGTTGAAAGAATAAAAACTGTATTTTTGTCGCAATACCAATATAATATACTTTAGTTTAATATGGCTCAATACGAATTATTGTTACCAAAAATGGGTGAGAGCGTTGCCGAAGCAACGGTAATTAAATGGGTAAAACAGCCTGGTGATACTATTGATTTAGATGATACTATTTTAGAAATTGCAACTGATAAGGTTGACTCTGAAGTACCATCGCCCGTTGCTGGAAAATTGGTCAAACAACTGTTTCAGGAAAACGACGTTGCGCAAGTAGGTGATGTTATTGCCATAATAGAAACGCAGGGAACAATTGCTTCAAATGAAGAAGAAAAAGTAAGTGCTCCTGTTATGCCTGAAGAAAAACCGGAACCTATTCCGGGTATTGCACAACTTCCGGTACAGAATGTAACTGCACCTAATTTCCCGGCCTCCGATCGGTTCTATTCTCCCTTAGTTAAGAGTATCGCTTCTCAAGAAAATATATCGGTTTCAGAATTGGATGCAATCAAAGGATCTGGTGCTGATGGCCGTTTAAACAAGGATGATTTATTAAATTATATTGCAACTAAAAATAGTGGTAACCAAGTTCAACCACAACCTGCTTCAACTTCTGTTCCTGCAGTTGAGCTGCCTTCGCTGCATAAAATTGATACCCCTGTTGCAAGTAAACCATCAACAACGTCTGTTTCTGGTGGGGATGAGATTATTGAAATGGACAGAATGCGTAGACTCATTGCAGATCACATGGTGATGAGTAAAACGACTTCACCACACGTTACTTCATTTGTAGAGGCCGATGTAACCAATATGGTGCTATGGCGTAATAAGGTTAAAAATGCCTTTGAAAAGCGAGAAAATGAAAAAATAACCTTTACACCGATTTTTGTGGAGGCGGTAGCAAAAGCTATTAAGGATTTTCCTATGATTAATGTTTCTGTTAATGGAACACAAATTATTAAGAAGCGGGATATTAATATTGGAATGGCTGCTGCTTTACCAAGCGGTAATCTTATTGTACCTGTAATTAGAAATGCAGATCAATTAAACCTGGTAGGTTTAACTAAAGCGGTAAATGATCTCGCTTTAAGGGCAAGAAACTCCAAGTTAAAACCTGATGAAACCCAAGGGGGAACATTCACCTTAACAAACGTTGGTTCTTTTGGAAATGTTATGGGTACGCCAATCATTAACCAACCCCAGGTAGCCATTTTGGCTGTCGGCGCCATCAAAAAGAAACCTGCAGTTTTAGAAACAGAGCATGGTGATGTAATTGCCATTCGCCACATGATGTTCCTTTCTCTTTCTTATGATCACAGAGTGGTTGATGGTTCTTTAGGAGGGATGTTCGTTCGCAGGGTTGCAGACTATCTGGAAAACTGGGACTTTAATAGAGAGATTTAAAAATAAATTCACGAGGCTTCCGCTTATAAGAATGTTATCTATGCTTCAATTCATATTTTATGGATTGGAGCATTTTTATTCAGTATAACTTCTTCAAACCATCCGAACAGCTTATTGTTTTTTAGTTAAAAGTTAAAAGTAATTATGTCTAAATTTTCAGAATTAATAAACGGGGAAAAACCAGTCTTAATTGATTTTTTTGCTGAATGGTGTGGTCCATGTAAAATGATGAAACCAGTTTTGGAACAATTGAAAGGTCAGGTTGGTGATGCTGTAGCGATTATAAAGGTCGATATTGATAAAAATCCAGCTGCTGCATCAGCCTATAATGTACAAAGCGTCCCTACCTTAATGTTATTTAAAGGAGGCAAGCAATTATGGCGACAAAGTGGTGTGATACAGGCCGCACAGCTGAAGCAGGTTATTGATTCGAACCGGTAGCTAAACTTCTAAAACGTTACCTGGCGTTACTGCAAAAATTCTTTCTTTTGTTTTTGGATAGATGTTGTAGAGTCCTGTAAATAAGCTGAATGCTGGCAAAACTGCATATTCATTTCCAAAATAAAAACAAGGAAATTTTAGACGTTGTTTTGCTTTTCCAACAATGGTTACACCCGGATGGATATGGCCACTAATGGGATAAAGTTCTTCCTTAGTATTTTGAGGAGCATCATGAATAAAACAAAAGGGGCCTAAGCAAAAACTTGGTTCATGAATTTCAATACGCATGGCTGCATAATCTGCGGAAGTTAGCCGATCATGATTTCCTTTTACCAGTAACAAATTGAGGTTCTGATATTGCTTTTGCCAAATGGCAAAGTCATCAATATCGGTGTTTATTCCATGATGAAACATATCGCCGTTGATCAGTAAGGTTTCTGGCTTATACTTTTCAATCAGTAGACTTAAACGATGTAAATCACTTTGTGCAATGGTAGATGGCACCTGAACACCTGCCTGCCGAAAATGAGCAGATTTGCCTAAGTGCAAATCGCTGATGGCTAAAAGTTGGTGTTTTGGTAAGTATAAAGCCCTTTCTTTATCTAAAATCAGTTCTTCCCCGTGGCTTGTTATGGTCATTAATTTTCTGCTGTATCGCCTTAGTTCCTAAAGAACCTCTATGTTCTTTCTCTGGCTGATTTAAAATTGTATAATTAAAATTTATCTGATTCGGCTTTCATTCTGGCAATTCTTTGTTCCAGTTCTTCAGAACTCATGTTCTCTCTCAAGCTATCTACCTTAATGGGAAAAGACAGTGGAGTGAAACTTTCAGGATTGGTAATGATAATCGCTCCATTCTGAATCCGGTCCAAAGCAGCGGCTAATCTTGGTTCTTCCAGTTGTTGGTAAAACACTTCATCGTACGCCTGTCGCAAAAGTAAATTATGTTTGTCGTAATCACTAAAAACATTAAAAAATAAACCTGCTGATGACTGGAGGTGTTTATTGGCTACGTATTTTCCCGGATAACCCTGAAAAACCAAACCAGATATACAGGCAATATCCCGGAACTTCCTTCGGGCCATTTCTGTTGAATTAATACTTAAAGTAATGTCGTCTGTTAAGTTTTTCGGTGAAAATACTTCGTAAGCGATGGATTCATCCATAGGGATTTCAGTTTCACTTAAGAGTTCAAAGCCATAATCGTTCATCGCGATAGAAAAGCTAATCGGCAATAATTTACTTAAACGATAAGCGACCAAAGCTGCTAAAACCTCGTGAACTAATCTCCCTTCGAACGGGTAAGCGAAAAGATGGAAGCCTTCTTTATTGTTGATTAATTCGATCAGCAATTCATCATTTCTAGGAACATGTGATCGTTTTTCTTGCAATAAGAATAGTGGGTAAACCGAATCAAGCTCTTCATCCTGATGTGTTTTATCCAACGCCTCATTGTATTTTTTTCTTAAAACTGAACCTAAATTTGAGGATAGCGGTAATCTTCCCCCATTCCAGCTGGGAGAAATGGCATTTTTCTGTTTGCTGTTTCTAACAATTACTGTCATGTCTTTCACCTGAATAAATTCCAATACCCGCCCGGCCAAGCGGAAATTGTCGCCAGCTTTTAGGCGGGTAACAAAATATTCTTCAACCATGCCGATATAACCGCCAGAAAGAAATTTGACTTTCAACATGGCATCACTTACAATGGTACCAATATGTAAACGATGACGCATGGCCAATTGCCGGCTTTTAACTTTCCAAAGCCCATCATCATCTTTTGTAACCTTTTTAAATTCATTATAAGCTCCTAAGCTATCGCCACCTGAAGTAATGAATTGCATTACCCATGACCATTCTTCTGGTAAAATTAACTTGAAGGCATGGGTATTTTTGATTTCTTCAAAAATAATTTTATCATCAAAACCGTCTCCAATGGCGAGCGTAACCAAATATTGAACCAAGGTATCGAATACCATAATAAATGGCTCACGGCTCTCTATATTGTTGTTTTTAGCCGCTTCTTTAATCGCTGCTGCTTCAACTAACTCTAAAGCATGGGTTGGGAGGAAATAGATTTTAGAAACCTCGTGAGGGGAGTGTCCGGAACGACCGGCCCGTTGCAAAAATCTGGCGACACCCTTTGGTGATCCTACCTGTACCACCGTATCAACTGGTTTAAAATCTACGCCTAAATCTAGCGAAGAAGTTGCGATCACTGCTTTTAATTGTCCGGTGTGCAGGGCATCTTCAATCCAGTTCCGGAGTTCGAAATCAATAGAGCCATGGTGGATGGCAATTCTGCCTGCAAGTTCTGGTTCGAGGTTTAGTAAATGTTGATACCACATCTCAGACTGCCCCCTGGTATTAATGAAAATTAAGGTTGTTTTGCTTTTTTCGATGATGGGTAATAACTTATAAGCTAACTTCAAACCCAGGTGGCCAGCCCAGGGTAAAGTTTCAATATCATCTGGTATGAGGGATTTGATAACAATTTTCTTTTCTAAATCTGCTTTAACGATAATCCGTTTAGCTTCCACATTGGGTTCTAAAACATCCAGTGCTTCTTCAATATTTCCAATGGTTGCAGAAATTCCCCAAACCCTTAAAAATTGGTTTTTCTCTAACCGTTGTAAGCCTTTTATTCTAGATACAGCAAGTTCAACGAGTACGCCGCGTTTACTTCCTAAAAGCTCATGCCATTCATCTGCAACAATACATTTTAAGTTTTTAAATAGGGTAGAAGAGCCTTTTTGAGCTAAAAGTAAATGTAAACTCTCTGGGGTAATCAATAAGATTTCGGGCATTGACTTCTTCTGCTGAACCTTTTCTGCCTGCGAAGTATCACCATTTCTTACGCCTACGTGCCAGTCCAGATCCAGCTCAAGTAAAGTTTCTCTCATGGCTCTGGCTACATCTTTCGCCAACGATCGAAGCGGTGTAATCCAGATGAGCTGTAAACGATCTTTAGCTTTTTTATTATTTATTTCGGATGCATTTAATGCCTCAATAACCACTGCTAAAAACAAAGAAAACGTTTTGCCAAAACCAGTTGGGGCATTAACCAAACCACTGTAACCATTAAGATAGTATTGCCAGGCATCCTCCTGAAACTGAAAGGGCTTGCGCTTATTCGATTTCAGCCAGGTTTTTATCTTTTTATAACCTTTGGTTTTGGTTTGATCCATGTTTGATATAGGAACTAATTTACATCGTTTTTATGAGATTACTAAATTGCTATGTTTTAAGGTGTTTCTTTCCTTTTGTAATTTTTTTAAAACGTAGATTTTAATAGTTGCCTCAAATCTTCTAGTGTGTTAATTTCATCAGCCTTTTTATCTTTTCTCCATCGTAAAATGCGTGGAAATCGAAGCGCTAGTCCTGCTTTATGCCTTTTACTTTCTGCAATTCCTTCGAACGCAATTTCGAAAACTAATTCTGGTTTCACAGTACGTACGGGCCCGAATTTTTCAATAGCGTTTCTGGTTACAAATGAATTTACTTCTTTAATTTCTTTATCCGTTAATCCTGAATAAGCTTTGGCGATGGTGACTAAATTTTCTCCGTCGCGAACGGCAAAGGTGTAATCTGTAAAGAAATTTGCTCTTCTGCCGCTACCTTTCTGGGCATAGATCATTACGGCATCTACAGTATAGGGATTAATCTTCCACTTCCACCAGTCGCCACGTTTTCTGCCGCTGTGATAATGCGAGGTCAACTTTTTAAGCATAATCCCCTCGCTATTAATGGAGCGTGAGGTTTGCCTTAATTCTGCCAGCTCTTCCCAACTTTTGGAATCAATTACAGGAGAAAGTATTACAGCGCTTTCCTCTAAATTTCCAATTAACTGTTCTAATACTGCTCTTCTTTCGCTTAAAGGGTGTTCACGAAAATCATTGGCTTCAAATTCTAAAATATCATAAACAAAAAAGCCTATAGGAGCATCTTCCAATTGCTTTTTGTTAATTGTTTTACGGTTTAAACGTTGCTGTAAAGTGCTGAAAGATAAAACCTGTTTATCTTGTACGGCGAGGATTTCTCCATCAATTACAATCCCGTCAGGTAAAATATCAATTAAAAAATGCAACTCAGGAAACTGTTCTGTTACCAATTCTTCTCCACGACTCCAGATAAAAAGTTCGCCATTTCTTTTCACAATCTGTCCGCGGATGCCATCCCATTTCCATTCAGCCTGCCATTCTGAAATATCGCCTAACTTCTCGGGTTCTTGCTCCAGCGCATAAGCAAGGCAAAAGGGATAAGGCCAGGAATTATCAGTATTCACGTGAACGCCGTTAATCAGCTCATGAAAGGTAATTTCATAGGGATTCCACTTACCCATAATGCTATGCATAATCTGGGCACTATCTAAACTGCTTTGTTTAGCCAAGGCATTCACGAGCATTTTATTGGAAACACCTATTCTGAAATTTCCTGAAATGAGTTTATTAAAAATAAAACGCTCCTGCGTTTCCAGCTGATTCCAGGCATTTAAGATAAAATCTTTTTTTGTTTCATCATCTTTTCCCTCTAAATCGTGTAATTCTTCAATCCATTTATGTAATTGCAGGTCTGATGTATTTTCAGCAGGCGGCAGGAGCAGGGCAATGGTTTCACTTAAATCTCCTACATTAGAATAGCTTTCAGAAAATAGCCATTCTGGTGTTTGTGTGATATCAATGGCCCAATATTTAAGTAGTGCCGATTTAATCGGACGTTTAGGCTTTTTACCTGTAAAAAGTGCAATTACCCAAATTTTATCTTTATCATCTGCATTGTTAAAATAATCTACCAACGCAGTGATTTTATCATTTGTTTTATTACTCTGTTCGAGCTTTTGAATTAACCGGGCGAAACGTTTCATAATTTATTTATTATCGTTTTGTTCGGCTAAATCCACTTTATTCTCTTCATCATCTTCCTGGCCAAATTTGGTCATCACTTCTTCTGATTCGATACCGCTATCATTTAAAAACCGACTAAATGCAGCAGTGAAACCATGGGTTACATAAACTTTTTCTGCGCCAGTTGCCGTAATTGCATCCATTAATCCGGGCCAGTCTGCATGATCACTTAAAGCAAAACCCGCATCTGCACTTTGCCAGCGCCTATGTGCACGAACCTGCATCCAGCCAGAGCAAATCCCAGTTACAGGATGTGATAAGTTTTTAATCCAACGGCTATCTCTCATCGCCGGAGGAACAATTACAATCCCTTTTTGTAACTCGTCTTTGGTTGTTTCCGGCATAATGCGAATGGTTTCGGGCAAATTAACACCAGCATTAATAATCACCTCATTTAAGTTTGCAATGCTGTTGTGCACGTAAATGGGTACATTACCAGCGAGATTTTTAATCAGTCGTTGTGCTTTCCCTAAGCTATAAGCAATTAATACACTTGTTTTTTGTGCATCTATATTATCACTAACCCAGTTTTTGATGCCATTGAAAACAGCATCTTGTTTTTGCCACTTATAAACGGGCAAACCAAAAGTGCTTTCAGAAACAAAAGAGTGGCATTTAACAGGCTCAAATACATCACTAATACCATCATCTTCCGTTTTATAATCACCAGAGATCACACATACTTCACCTTTATATTCTAAACGAACCTGTGCAGAACCAATGATATGACCAGCTGGATAAAATGATATATCTACACCATTGCGAACAATGCTTTCACCATAATTTAGGGTTTCTACGTTTAAATCTTCGCTAATGCGGCGTTTAATAATGGGTTTAGTGAGTGTATGACATAGGTAATACTTGTTGCCAAATCTAACATGATCGCTATGTCCATGGGTAGTTACAGCATAGTCTACTGGCCACCAAGGGTCTACGTAAAAGTCTCCTTGCTTACAATAAATACCTCTTTTAGTAAATTCGATTAGTGCCATGCATAGTAAACAACAAATCAGGCTTTAAGTTTTATAGTAATATCGGGTAATTAGCCGATAATCTTAAATATCGGGTAATTAGCCGATAATTCTAAATATCGGGTAATTACCCGATAATTTTTGTATAATTAGAAATTTAAGAATATCTTAGTAAGATGATTTGCATTGTAACAGGTGATATTGTAGGATCCAGAAAATTGAAGGACAGCTGGTTAGCCGATTTGAAAAGTGCTTTAAAGTTAGTCTCAAGGCAGAATAGTAAATGGGAAATATATAGGGGAGATAGCTTTCAGGTAGAGGTTGATCCCGAAAATGCGATTAAGGCTGCTGCCTATTTAAAGGCCTGTATCAGGATAAATAAGCCAGCTGATGTAAGAATGGGCATAGGTATTGGAACGATTAAGAGTAAACGGAAAAAGCTTTCAGAATCTGATGGAGATGCTTTTGTAAACTCCGGTGCTGCATTTGATAGTTTAAAACAGTTAAAAGTTAATTTGGCGATTAAAACTGATTTTCCTGATTTTGATGAAGAAATTAATATAATGATCAGACTTGCCTTAATTACAATGGATAGTTGGGGAATTGTAGCCGCGGAGATGGTCAAGCTTGCTTTAGAACAAGAAAATTTATTACAAAGTGAACTGGCTGCTATTTCAGGAAGAACACAATCGTCTGTAAGCGAGGCATTAAAACGGGCGCATTATTCAGAATTGATGGATATGGATAGGTTATTCCGTAAAAAATTGAACCAAATATTACTTAAATAATGGATATCATTTTAATTAAGCTTGTAATTGCCCATCTGATTGGAGATTTTTTCCTTCAACCAGCTTCCTGGGTAAAAGACAAAGAAACTAAGAAACTAAAATCCGGCAAACTTTATTTACATGTACTGGTTCATGTGGTATTGATATTTCTGGTATTTCTAAATTTTGGTATTTGGAAGGTAGCATTAAGTATCGGTATAATTCATTTAGGAATTGATGCTTTAAAATCTGTATTTCAGACTAAAAAGAACGCCAGAATCTTATTTTTTGCTGATCAGGTTTTACACTTTGGTTCCATTGTATGGATATGGCATATTTTTTATAATGGATATCTAGATAGCAGTTATTTAAATGAAACTAAAACCTGGATTTTAATTTCAGGTGTGTTGTTTTTAACTATGCCTACTTCAATAATGATGAAAGTGATTATTGCGAAGTGGTTACCTGAAAGTAATGATGAAAGTCCTAAATCGTTGCAAAATGCAGGAAAATATATTGGAATTTTAGAGCGTGCATTAATCTTTGTTTTTATATTAACCAATCATTTTGAAGCTGTTGGCTTCCTGCTTGGTGCAAAATCTATTTTCCGTTTTGGAGATTTAAAAGAAGCGCACGATTTAAAATTAACAGAATACGTATTAATCGGGACCTTACTCAGCTTTGGGATTGCAATAGTTGTTTCATTGTTTATAGCTGGTATAACAGGGAAATAAGCTTAAGAAATTTGCTAGACACTTAGTTATACAAACTTAAATAGTAGTGCTGGTTTTGCATTCTAAACCCGATTGAAATGGAAATACTTTTTCAGTAACCTGTAAGGTTGAAAAAGATTGAAATGAAAAGCGGGGCTATCGAAACCGATTCCCCGCTTAAATTGCTTTACAGATATATTATCTTGCTCCCGGAGGGCAATTGTCTTTTAAGAACTTGGTATAAGTAAGTGACAAATGTTCACTGGTGCCTTCGCCTTCAGAAATGCTATGGGTGCGGTTTGGGTAACTCATCAATTGAAAAACCTTTTTATTTTTAATTAATTCATTAATCAACATCTCTGCATTTTGGTAGTGCACATTATCATCTCCAGTACCATGAATGTACAATAAATTTCCTTTTAAGTTTTTGGCGTAAGTAATAGGGGAACCTTTAATATAGACGTCTTTACTTGGGAAGGGTGTACCCATATAACGTTCCTGATAAATATTATCGTAAGTTAACTGGTTGCCTACCGCAGCTATAGAAATTCCGGTTTTGTAAATTTCTGGGTATTGGAACATCAGGTTCAAAGTAGATGAACCACCACCGCTCCAGCCCCAAACGGCAACACGGTCTTTATCCATAAAAGCATTTGTGGCCAATAGTTTTTTAGCAGCCATTGCCTGATCGCGGATGTTCAGTATACCAATGTTTTTATAAATGCTTTTGCGCCATACTGCGCCTTTCGGAACAGGTGCGCCACGGTTATCCATTGAAATGTAGATGTAACCATCTTTAGCCATATCACCAGCATATAAACGGTTTATGCCTGCACCATAAGTATCGGCAGCGGTTTGAGAAGCTGGTTCACCATAAACATAAAACACAACCGGATATTTTTTATCAGGATTAAAGTTATCTGGCTTTTTCATCCAGCCATCCAACTCCACGCCATCTTCTGTAGTTACTTTGAAAAACTCCATCTTATTTTTTGAAGTTTCTTGTTTAGATAATTGCGTGGTAATGCTTCCATCCATCGTAAATGGATTGCCTGTTGTGAAATTCATCCATTCCGTAATTGGTCTTACAACCGAACTGTTGTAAGTATGACGGGCAAACGCAGCATTTGGAGCGATATCGTAGTCATGTGTTCCAGGAAGAATTGAAGGCGTTACCTGTTCCAATTTACCTTTACCATCTAATTTCGTTTTGAACAAATATTTTTGTGTAGCATTGGCTGGTGAAGCGGTAAAATAAACATAATTGTTTTTTTCATCTATTAATTTCACATCAATTACATCATAATTTCCCTTGGTCACTAAGGTTTGTTTTTTGCCATCACGGCTCATTCTATATAAGTGATTCCAGCCATCTTTGTCTGATAGAATGGTGAATTCTTTATTGTCTGCTAACCATTCCCATTCATCTTGTGCATCTATCCACGCTTTGGCTTTTTCAGTATAAATTGCCTTTGCTGAACTAGAGTTCGCATCGCAAATGAAAACTTTACTCTCGTTCTGCTCACGGCTTAATTGCTGTAAAATGATCTCATTGCTGTTTGGAACCCATTGCATCCGTGGGATATAATGCTGAATGTTATCTCCCGGAATATTTAACCAATTTGTTTTTGCCGATGAAACATCCACTACGCCAACTTTGCAGGCTGAAGGGTTTTCTCCAACTTTAGGGTATTCTACAGGGATGGTGTAAGGATAGATCGAATCAGTATTGTTGATCATTAAAAAGTTTTTAATTTTTGTAGCATCTATTTGCCAGTAAGCAATTGTCTTGCTGTCCGGGCTCCATCTAAAACCATCACGACAATCAAATTCTTCTTCGTAAACCCAATCAAAAGTTCCGTTAATCATTCGATCCGTTCCATCTGTTGTTAATGCTTTCGAACCTGTTCCATCAATATTTTCTACATATAAGTTATGTTTACTTACATAAGCTACCTTTGTTCCATCGGGTGAAATTTTGGCAAACATTAAAGAGGAGGCAGGTCTGTCTTTTCCAATTTGGGTAGTTTTCTTATTGGTTAAATCCACTAACCAGTAATCGCCACGGGTATCGTAACGCCAAACTTTTTTACTATTGGTATAGATTAAGGCTTTTGAGCCATCTGTAGAAAACTGAAAACTTCGTACGGCTATTGCATTGTTTTTTCCTGAGGGAGTTAACAAATTTTTTGAAACCACCGTTTTCTTATCATTTTTAGGAAGTGTTATTGAAATAATTTCTCCACTTTCTCTAGATATCTGATAATAAGAATTTCCATCTTTTGCCCAGTTTATGCTTTGTGCTTTTAAGTCAAATACTGCAAAAACAACGATGCAAAGAAGTGATAATTTGAATAATAAATTTTTAATCATATAAATTTTGGTCATAAAAAAAGCTTTTTAACTTTTCGGCTAATTTAAATAAAAAGCCGGCAGTTAAAAAGCCTTATATTAATTGAAAGTGGTTAATTATTCACCACCACCTTGCATTTTAGCCAGGTCTTCCATTGTAACTACTTCGTAACCACTTGGAACATCTTTAGAGATTGCGCCAACTTTACCTTCTGCAATAGATTTAAGTGTAGTAGTGGTTTCAATACCTCTTTGCACTAAAGTATATTTTACAGGGAAAGCTGCAAGACCTGGAAAGTAGTTTTGCGAACCAACGTTTGGTAAATCTACTTCTTTAGTAGCCCAAAGCTCATGAGCACCACCCTTATCATCTTTGAAAGTGTATTTTTCTGCACTAAAACCACCAACAGTTTGTTTCTCGCCAGTACCTTTGAAATCAGAATATTTTGGTAAATCGCCCATTACTTTTGCTACATCTTCTTTAGACTGTTTAACTGCAAATTGTTTTTGAGCAACTGGTACATCAATTAAAAGTAAACCAGTTTTATCATTATTGTCAGAAACAATTCCAATCAATGCTGGTCCTTGTTCCATTTCTATTTTAGTAAGGCCGTTATTAAATTTAACTTTCAACTCTGCAGGTGGTTCCTGACCTCCCATTGCAGATTTTTGCTCGTCTGTTAATTTATATTCCAGACCGTAAGTAAGAGTGCCTTCCGTTATTTTTTTTTGGGCGTGAGCAATTACAGCTGTACCTACTAATATAAAGGCTACAACACTTGTTTTGATTGATTTGAACATGTTTTTATTTCAGTTTAGTTATTTACCAGTTAATTTCTTCTTTGTTTAAAAATGCCGAAATACCCCTTTTAAAGTCGTCACTTTCACGAACGCGGGCATTAATCTGGACAGCAGTTTCCAAAGTTTTTTCTAAAAGTGGCTTCGTGGTCTGACTAATGAGTTGTTTTGTAATCATTAGCGAGTTCCCCGAACTCTCTTTACACAAACTTAAAGCAAATTCTTTAACCTTTTGATTAATTTCTGATGAATTTGTTACAAAATTTATCAGGTTATATTTTAGCGCCTGTTCTGCAGGGAAGGTTTTTCCTGTCAGTAAAATTTCTCTGGCAATTGTTTCATTAACCTTTTGCATTAAAAAGCAAGAAACAATTGCAGGTACAAAGCCGATTTTAACTTCTGTATAACCAAAGCTGCTTTCTGGTGTTGCGAAGATAACATCGCAGATAGTCGCCAGGCCACAGCCACCAGCAATGGCATGTCCTTCTACCTGAGCAATGACAATTTTAGGCAAATAGTAAATGGTGGTAAAAAGTTTTTTCAGTCGATTGGAGTCTGCAACATTCTCTTCAAAATTATTTTTCTGAAGTTGTTGTAAATATTCTAAATCTGCACCTGCACTAAACGTACTGCCATTAGCGTTCAATACGATTACTTTCACCAATTCATCTTCTTCTGCCTGAAGAAAAGCCTCTGTCAGTGCTCCAATCAAAGCTGGATTTAAGGCGTTACGTTTTTCAGGCCTGTTTATGGTTATGGTAGCGATTCTTTCATTTACGCTGTATAAAATCAGGTTTTCCATCGGTTTATTTTGTTCTTTAGGTGATGAAGCTATCATCAGCATACTCATCGCTGTTTTGAGCGGTTTGCTTTTGATGATTCCATATCATTTGGTTAATAGAACCAAATATGCAGGATTTTTCTTTAAAATCTGAATAGGAACTTTATTATTTTTCGCGAATTTTCTAAACCATTCAATTTTGTAATCTTTGTTGGTGGCATCAATAACGATGTTTTGATATTCAAGTTCCTTCGGGAGTTTTTCAATTTTGAATTTCGTGTTCCCAGTAAACCAGATGGTGTTAAACTTCCCTTCAGATGTTAATTTTTTATAGTTCCATAATCTATCAATGATCAGGATTTTATATTGATCAAAGATGATCTGCCCGTTTTTCAAAATGAAATGAGAGGTCGTTAATGTATGGTTTGTAAGACTGATCATTTTGGTACTATCAATCTGTGCCTGGTCTAAAGCAGGTTTAACAAAAAACTGGAAGGTTTTATCTTCCCGTGTTAAATCTGTGAGCAATATCGCTTGATTACCCCGAATAAATGCCCCAGCATAATTCTTCCGAAGGCTGAAAAAGATAATTTTCTGTTGTTTGGAAGATAGCCAGTTGTCATAAACAAGCATAGTCTGATAAACGATGAAAATTGAAATTGAAAAAAATAGTAAGCGTTTATTGTACCTAGCCATTGCAAAGACAAAAAACACAAGAGAAATGCCAAGGAGAATGAGTTCCTGGGGGCTGATCCATATTGATGAGAAAGTAGCATAAGGCAAATCCGCTATCCATTTAAGTACTTGATTTGTAGAAACGATTATCCATTCAAAAATCGACGAAAGTTGATCTAACGGAGGAATAAGTACCGCAATTCCTAAAATCAAAATCAGGATTAAAGGAATGGAAATAAACAAATTCCCTAAAAGGAAATAAACCGGGAATTGGTGAAAGTAATAAATGCATAAGGGAAAAGTTGCAATTTGTGCTGCAATTGAAAGCGCTATTAATTCCCATACTTTATTTATCCATTTATTTTCAATATACAGCCAGCTATAAATTTTTGGTTGAAGATATATAAGTCCCAAAACAGAAAAATAAGAAAGCTGAAAACCAACGTCCCACAGCAAATAAGGATTGTATACTAACTGACAAAAGGCCGCACATGCCAAAGTATTATAGCCATTTTTGTTTTTTGCAAAAGTTTTAGCGGTAATAAAAACAGTGATCATAATGGCCGATCGCACAACGGAAGGGGACAGCCCTGTGATCAGTGCATAAGACCAGATTAAAATGCAAATCAGGACAAATTTAATACCTTGAATGATCTTTTTTTATCAAGGAACTTTAATAGAAAATCGAGAATAAAAAAAATAATGGCCACATGGCTTCCTGAAACAGAAAGTGCATGTATTGTTCCGGTTTTAGCATATGAGGACAGTGTTTCTTTGGATAAATCAGCACGGTAGCCCAAAATAAGCGTAGAGGCTACTGCGAAGGCCTCATTATCTTGAATAAGCTTTCTGTATTTACCCACTTGTGCCGCCCTAAAATTTAATGCGAATTTTATAACAGGATTTCCAAGATTTAGATTCGTTTTTACCAATTGTTTTTGACTGATAAATGCCTGCTCATAAATATTTTGTAAGCCCAACCAATTTTTGAAATCAAATTCTCCGGGATTATAAGGCGGCTCGACAGGAAGATTCCTGGCAATTAATACCAACTCATCTCCATACTTAAGTTTTATAGGATAAATGCTATCAAGCTTTATCGCGACAAGTATTTGGCCACTTTGCTTGGTTTGCGTGTTCTTGTTGTAACACGAGAGTACCTTAGCTTTAAATCTCATGATACCATTTGCTTCGCTGGGATCATCATTTATACAAATTTTTAAGTATCAGCATGCTTTTTTGTAAAATAATCTGTTTTAATTTTTTCGTTATTGGTAAGGCAGATAATGCCGCCCAGCAAGAAACATAACAGGTAAATTATTATACCAGTTACTCCTTTAAATTTGTAAGCATTTAGCTTTCTGTAATAAATATTGATCAACAATATTGCGGTAAACAGAATGATAGCCATTGAAATGATCATCTGGAGAATATGATTTTCATCCAAAAAATAAAAAAATCCAATTCCAGTAATGAACGGGACCAATATTCTTACGAAAACATATTCTTCCTTAAACATAATCAGAATTGATACCGTAACTGAAGCTTTATCTCTGATTTTTGATTCCCTTCAATCTCATCCAGGTAAGTGCCAACGGTTTCTACATTGCGATAATAGAACAAGGCATACCTTGCCCAGACATTTAGCTTCTTTGCAAGGTTATATTTCAAATTCAGGTAGGTTCTGAAACCTTTACCACTGTACATTCCAAAGGCGAAACTGTATAGCACATCATCTTCATAGGCATATATTCGACTGTTGTAACTAGGCGTACTAAAGTAGGCCACTCTTATGTTCCCAGTAATTTTTGAAAATAGGGGTGAGTAATCTACATCCTGATAAGCCAGATAGCCGAATTCAGCTTTTGCCTCGCCTTTTTGGTATTGAGAAACCTCAATTCGATTTTGAAATCTCCACCTTTGATTTGCCTGCCAGTTAGATTCAATTCTATAACCTTCTCTTTTTACGTTATCAATAAAATTAACAGGTACATCAAGATCTGTATTTTGCTGTTTGTTTTCCGTTTTGAAGCGAAGTAATATTTTGAATGTTTTATTCGGTGTATAGACCACCTGGCTTAAAATTTCATAGCCTGAAGATGGTGCATCTACTCTGAATTTAAGCCACGGAAACCGAAAATAATCGCCATAGAAAGAGAAGGCCCAACGTTTATTTGGAATGATGTTTAACCCTGCATAAAGCCCTTTTTCATTTATAGCTTCACTTGATTCGGATACGCCTTGGTTGAAAAAATTATGGTAGTTTTTGGCATAATTTCTATAGGTTAGGGCGGCAGAAACTGTAGGAGATAAGCTAATTAATAACCCACTTAAATAAACCGAACCACTAGTCAGGCTTTTCCCTCCCTCGCCATAAAAATAAATATTTCTAAAGGTATAGTTATAGTAAAGGCCCAGGTTGGTTAATGCATTACCGGTAAAGCTAAACCGGTCGTATAAGGCAGATTGCGTGATAAAGCTGTTTCCGTATTTGCTATGATAAGCGATTCCTCCAACCGCTAGCTCATTTTTAGCATATTGTAATACGCCTCCATATATCAGTTGGCTCAAGCTACCCTTGTTTTTAATTTCAGTAGGTGTTCGATGTAAGCCTGTTTGATTTATTGTAGACTGAACTAAGTTTCCATCAATATCTAAGCTTTGGCTGGCATCAAGATTTCTATAAGAGACAAATGGCGTAAAGTCAAATCCGTTATACAGATTAATTGTTGCAGACACTCCCCTGAAGAAAGAATATTCATTGGTAGAATTATAAGGTCGCAAACCCAAATCCTTTTTGGCTACGCTGGTAACATCCGGTCCTTTACCAAAAGAAAATCCTGACCATAACGTGAGCCCCTGGCCAAATTGCATGGTATAGTCGCCCAGAATCAACTTTTTAATTTTACCCAACTTGGAGAGGGCAATGTTTCCGGAATAGAAGTCGAAGGGTTTGCTGAAAAACTTTTCACCGGCATCCTTATCCAAAGTTATTGCTGCTGCAATGATGGAACCATATTGATAACGATATCGAGCTTGAAAGCGCTCCGGAGAAACTAAATATCTATTACCTGGCAAATCCGTAAACCCTTTTTGCTTCTGCAAAGTTTGGGCAAAACGCAGCATCAGGTCGTTTTCCCCTAAGTTGAGTATGTTCCTCAAGACTAATTTTTCATATTCGGTATCTTCATTGAGTGTTACAAAAGGTAAAAGACTTTGAACAGTTTTTACATCAAAGCCATCAATTGACTGGAGTTCTAAAATATCTGCAATATTTCCACTTTCTTTAATTCTGGTAAAGAAATTACTAATTTGTAATGGAGAAAGAAATATGAAAGTCTTTAATTCTTCCGGAGTTGTTTTATTGAGATTAACAGGATGTTTTTTGTACCGGATAAGGATGTCAATCAACTCCGTCATATCATAATCGTCTGGCAGATTTTCAGCTACGCTTTCCAAGATGTCTTTAATTTCGAGTTGCGGTTCGGGTGTTTGGGCACTTGCAATGAATCCTATCATCACTAAAAAAGCAGTAAAAAATTTAAAATGCATATCCAATCGCTATTTGAGGTGCATAGCCTAAATTAGTATCAAAAGTTGTCGCCATATCCATTGCGAACTTTTTATAATTCAATCCAAAGCCAACGTGCTGTTTAAATGGTTTGGTACTTATACCACCTCTGAGGCTTAGTAAATTATACAGCTTATACTCCAGTCCCAATCTGAAATCTATCGACTGGTCTGAAACCTTGGAAACGGTTGTGGCAATTAACACCTGACTTGTTGCCAGATAACTGGTGCCAATATTAAACGATGTAGGGATTTTTGCTGCTATTAAATCGCTGTTAAACTTCTGCCCGGATGGATTATTTGTAAATGCGCCAATACTAAAGCTAGTGTTTAAACGGTAGAAAACACCAAAGTCTATTGAGAATCCGGTTGAAGAACCATAATTAGAAATTTTTAACTGGTGATAATTTCCATTAAGTGCCAGCGAAAAATTTTCTCCGAATCTTTTTGAATAGGTGAAGCCGACTTTACTTTCATTGTAGGCTGAAAAGCCATAACGCTGGAAACTTGTACCTAGGTAATTCTTCCCGAAAGGAATAACGGCAACTATTCCTTGTGAACTTATCTCTTCACTTAAAAGGTTTCTGATATAATTTAAAGAAATTGCGGGTTGAGCAATAAAAGCAATTCCAGCCGGGTTGGCTTGCGAACACCAGATGTCACCAACCGCTGTACCATTATCTGCCATCGCAGAAAGCCGCGGGCCCAGGTTATTTTGTGCATAAGCACATGTAGTTGATAGCACGATCAACAAACCATACAATATTTTCATAATCAGGTATAAACCGGGATGTATAAAAACAGGGTGATTTGCTTCGTGCTAATGTAGTAAATTATTTACAACTTATGTGTTTAAATTATTATTATTTTTGTAGTTGTTATTGATGGGATTCATTTCGCTGCGAAAACCTCTTGTTGATTAGAAACTATACTCGCCGCCAGTGTTTCATTCAAAAACTGTGAATTGTAATTTTGATTAGAGCCGTTAATAAACAAAACCGTTCTACCAGCGATTATTTTGATAATTTCATCTGAAAGTTTAGATGCAACAGCAGGACAACCTTGACTGCGCCCCAGCCTTCCTAGTTGGTCAATTGTTCCCTGACTAACATAATTAGCGCCATGCATTACAATTGCCCTTTCTCTTGCTTTATCATTGAAGCCAAGGTCCATGCCGTCTAATTTCAATGATCGGCCATGTTTACCAGTGTAAATTTCTCCAGTGATGTAAAAGCCAAGACTGCTTTGATTTGAGTTCGGAATGTTTGAAAAGTAAGCAGGTTTATCTCCACCACTGTTTTGACCGTGTGCCACCCAGGTATTCATCAACAATTTATTAGTCTCCAAGTCAAGAATGTAAAGACGTTTTTTACAACTTTCCTGATCAAAATCAGCAATTGTCAGGATAGATTTTTCTTGAACTAATCCGGAATATTTTAAGTTGTAAAAGCCGGTTAATGCCTTTTTCAATACGATCTCACTTAACCCTGCAGAATCGAGTTTAGCCGCACAATAAACGTCAGATACATATCGGCTGAAAGTACTGTCTTTAGCAGATTTGGTAATTATTTCTTTTTTGAATGTTGGTTGCTCCGCGGCTTTCCAACTTGTACCGACAATGCTCATACCCATCAAAAAAATCGTAGCAATGCCCAGGAAGTTTCTTCTCATTAAGGAATATTTGGTGAATTTTAAAACTAATACGAAAGATAAAAAGAATTGTTGTGCAATAACAATTTGTATATGTATAATTACAAAGTGTTTTACTTTTCCATGACTTAAGCGTTTGAATCACAAGGCTGGTTTCTAAAAAACGTTATCGCGGAATTTGTAACAAAGCAGCCAGATAACTGTTAATCATTAAATAACTGCCTAATGAAAATTTTATTAACAGGAGCGAACGGATACATCGGTACCAGATTACTACCCTTACTTTTAAAAGAAAATCATGAGGTGGTTTGTATGGTGCGAGATAAAAGGAGGTTTATTTCGCACGCGGATCCTGCGGCCAGAATTACCATAATTTCTGGTGATTTATTAAACCTGGATTCTTTGTCAGAGATCCCGGAGGATATAGACGCGGCGTATTATCTGGTGCATTCCATGTCTTCCAGCGATCGGGGATTTTCTAATATGGAACGAAAATCGTCAGAGAATTTTTCTGCTGTGATTCGGAAAACACGTTGTAAGCAGATTATCTATTTAACCGGAATTGCGAACGACGAACATTTATCTAAACACCTGGGCTCCAGGTTGGCTGTAGAAGATGAACTTAAATCTTCCAACATTGCCTGTACCATTTTGAGGGCCGCAATTATTATAGGTTCCGGAAGTGCCTCCTTTGAAATTATAAGAGATTTAACAGAAAAAATACCGGTAATGGTAGCCCCGAAATGGGTGAAAACACTTTGTCAGCCTATTGGAATCAGAGATGTTCTGGCTTATTTAATCGGCGTATTGAATAACAACAAGGCTTATAATGAAACTTTTGATATTGGTGGGCCGGATGTTTTATCCTATCGGAACATGCTATTGGGTTACGCTAAAGAAAGAGCGCTGAAGCGGTGGATTATCACTGTTCCGGTATTAACTCCTAGACTATCGTCGCTCTGGCTTAATATGATTACTCCGGTTCCTTATTCTTTAGCAAGAAGCCTGGTTGATAGCATGAAGAATGAAGTGGTTTGCAAGGATAACCGCATTCAGCAGGTAGTACCCAGAAAGTGTTTAACTTATGCCCAAGCCTTACATCTGGCTTTCGAAAAAATTGATCAGAATTCTATTGTTTCAAGCTGGAAAGATGCTTTAAACAGGGGATACCTTCAAACAGACTTTATGGATCAGATTAAAGTTCCGCAGAATGGTACCCTGGAATATAAGGTGAAAATGCAATTTGACCGCAAGGCGGAAGAAGTTTTTGAAAATATCTGGAGCATTGGTGGAAACAGAGGATGGTATTACCTGGACTGGCTTTGGCAATTGAGGGGTTTTCTCGATAAAATGTTCGGCGGAGTAGGTACGAGGCGCGGAAGAACCAGTAATACCGACTTGCAGGCGGGAGATGTTCTCGATTTTTGGCGCGTTTTGTTGGCCGATAGAAAGAATAAGCGATTGTTGCTATATGCCGAAATGAAGGTGCCGGGAGAGGCCTGGCTGGAACTGAAATTAGTTGATTTTCATGGAAAAGCCTATTTATCTCAAATTGCTACATTCAGGCCTCGCGGACTATGGGGACGAATGTATTGGTATGCCATGTGGCCATTTCATTTGGTGCTCTTTAAAGGTATGGCTAAACAGATTACAAAATATCGACCTGATCATTAGCATAATTTAGCTATTTTTGGTTTTTAAACCTACAACATGCCTAATCAAGATCACGATTATTCTTTCTGGACAAAATATAAACGCTTTGCATCAACCGAGATCCTGATGTACCTGATTATGATTATTGGAATTGGAATCGGAATTATTATTTTAAGTTAAGTACCAACTTTAGGTGATCGGCAACGTTAACGTCATTGATGAATTTAGAAAATTCAACATATTTTTCCCGAGGGAACGTACCATCGTTCAGCACCAGTTTGCGGTAATAAGTTAGCCTTCTGCCTTGCCTGCTGATACTTCTTTTATATTCTCCGAATGAATTTTTGAGGTTTTTATCTTCAATTAATATCAATTCAGTTTTTACGGTTTCAGGTAGTTCATACTCAATCGTATCTTCATCAGTAAATCCCCGATTGATATAAACGGGCAACGTCCTGCTATTTAATTCCTGAATAGTGGGTTGAATATTAAATGCATTCAGCTGCAAATACATTTTCGTGCCATTTATCGGTGCATAATTTTTTATACTTAGCTTAAGATCTTCTGTTAGCTGCGGATTGATTTCCTTTTTTTCTGAAAAAGCTACACGTTCAAAATTGATGTTATCTACATTATATGAATTTTTCAAAAGCTTCGGCTGTTCGGCTTCTGGCTGATCAATAATTAATTCCCGATTATCATATTGTGCACCAGAAAATACCGTATTCATTTTACCAGTAACGTCTCCCTCCGGACTAATGGTAAACACTCCTTTGCGAACCTGCTGATTATTCTGTGTGGTCAGCTTTGGCGTTCTGAGCAATTTACCTCCCTTAGGAGTACATGCAAATACAGTTCGGTCATCCGTAAAATCGCTCAAAAATCCGAATGGGATTTTTTGATTCGTACATTCCAGCCAGGTTGTATCGCCCTTCAGTGGCAGGCATAAAATAATGTGGTTACCTTGCGCCATGCTGGCAAAGGCCGGGTCAAGATTTTTTTTAAGAGAACCTGCCTCTACTACACAATAGTATGATTCAATATCAGCTGCTTTTAACAAACCCTGCATGTAGTTCACGAGCGCTTTACAGTCGCCATAACCCAGGCGATCAAGTTCAGCAGCTGAAACCGGCTGAAAACCACCAATGCCGATTTGCACACTGATGTAGCGGGTTTTCTCTTGTAAGAACTTGTAAATCTTTCTCGCCTTATCTTTATCGTTTGCTTCTTCTTTAACTAAATCTTTTACCATTTGTATGGTGGATGAAGGGAGCGCTGCACGATCCTTTAATAAATCTTCATAAACCCATTTACCTAAATCCTGCCAGTTATTGTAGCTTCCTTTATGACCATAATAATGAAATTGTTGTGCTGCAATCTGTACTTTAGTTAAATACTCTTCAGGATCGGGACTGTAAGGCTCTGATTTGGTTGCGGCTAAATTGCTGACTGACCAAACCATTTTTTTCTGCTTATCATCAATCGTTTCGATCGGTTCGCCATTATAATGTTGCGTTTTTATTCTAACCTGATCGGTGGGTTTGCTGATAAAAGTGTAAGTACTTTTCTCCACCGAAACATGGTTATCTATTCCGGGCACCCAGTCCCGAATAATCAAATTTTGTTTGGTCCTTAACTCAATTTCATAAGAAACGGTATATGGGTATTGATTTACAGCTGGATTGAAAAGTTTAAGCCTGCTGTCTATGAATAAAGAAAAACCATCAACAGCACTTACATCAGAAAAATTATTTTGATTGAATTTACTTGTTAATATTCCTCCGTCATTATAGATTTCGCCTTTGATGCTTTTTATAGAAGTATTCTTATCATAACTAATAACCATTCGGGCATCATCATCTCCATTCGCATTGAAAACAGTAATCACCTTTTTTTGTAAACGGATAACATAATCAGTTGCCCGCATGTCTACTGTAATCTCTTCGTTTCTAACACAGGCATTTGCCCGGCTACGAAGTTGAGGCGTAATTAAATCTGCATCGTAATTAACTTGTGCAAATGCAATAGCGGAAAACAACAAAAGCAATATGATTGTACTTATAAATTTCATTTAGTTTACCTTTTTAAGTAAATATTCACTTTTCTGATTTTGAATAATCTTACTGTAAAACGCCTTCAAATAAAGGTATAATTCAGGTTCATAAATGGCATTATTAAACTGTAGCGCCTGGCTTAAAGACAGCGTGTTATTTTCAAAAGTAGTGGTGAGTAAATATTTCCCGCCAGCATTAGGAAGGCCAATTGCCATATCTTTAGGCTTTTCCAGCAATTCATATTTATCAGGCAAAGTGATATTGATCAGAATTCTTTCATCAGTAGCCGCACCTAAATCTACAGGATACGTTCTTTCATTAAGGTTAAACGGGTTTTTCGTAATGGCATTTATAAAAAACGGACTCATGTAGAATTGCTGATTATTGGTGCCATCACTCACGGTAAACTCCACTTCATATATCTCTGTAAGCACATTTTCAAGGCTGTCGACATTCCTGATTTCCTGATGCGTAATTTTAATTCTGGGTAAACGCTCATCAATTTTCTCTACATATTCATCTATTGAGCCATATTTTTTAATTTCCCTGCGTTTATTATATGCCGCATAACCTTGGCTATGGGTAGTTAGCGTGCCGGTTAGTTTTCCATCGTTGTTTAATTTTCCAAATAAGATATAGCTTGTAGTTGCTTTTTGACTGGCTTTTAAATCGATCCAGTACGATGCTTTCTTTAGATTAATTACCCGTCCCTGATCATTTATACACCTTAATGGCAACAGGCCGAAAGGAAGAAGTGGTTCTGATGCATCCAAAAGGTAACTTTTATCACCGAGATTTACTTTGGCTATCACATAATTAAAATCAGAAATGATTGGGTATAGTTTATTGATGTTTCCATTTTCTCTGGTGGATAAAATTACGGCTTCAGCATCCAGGTTCGCAGCTGATAAGGCCGCAATTAAGTTTAAATTGATATCTGCGATATTACCAGATCTGGTTTCGAGAGATTTTTTGATGCTTTCTTCGGAGAAAACACCATAATAATTGTTCCATTTGATTTGCTTTTTAACGTATTCGAAAATCGCTTTGGCTTTCTCTAATTCTGTTGAAGAATTTTTGATGATAGCTGAAATCAAATCTTTATACAGATCTTTTCGCTTCATTTGAGCGCCAAAAGATTTATCGGAAGTTAGCTCATAATCTACATCTTTCCAGGTTTTTGTATAGGATACTTTCGCGCCGTTTGGATTGGTGAAATCAGACAGCTCAAAATAAATAGCCGATTTAAAATTGCTGGGCGCAGTCATGTTTTCTTCCTCAATAAACGCCGGAACGTTTTTCATCAGGTAGCTGATTTTAGAACAGTCCACATTCGCACCATTTATTCTTAAACATTCTTTTGAAATTTCAGATTTCTGATCAGTAAGTTTTAAATAGCCTCTTAATGATACATTGTAATTGTAAATTCCCGGAATATAGACCAGGTATTCGCTGGAAACTTTTGGAATATCGGATTGGAATTCCCAGGTTTTAAAATTGAAAATTCTTGGTGATTTTAGCTTATAACTGTATTCAATAATAGATCCTTCTTTTACATTCGGAAGGGTAAATTTAGTAAGTTGTGTATATTTCGATCTGTTTTCGATGAAAATTGCTTTTTTATCCATTACCGTTTCTACAAAGTTTCCGTTAATGTAATTAAAGGTAGATGCTTTTAAATCGCTGACCATTTCCTGGCGGCTATCATCTTTATACATCGGGATAACAACGTTTGCAGCTTTGAAACCGCTTTTATTATAGATTTTAATCTTGGTGTGGTATTCAAAAACGAGTTCAAGATGACCCGTAATGTCATCTAACTGAATGGAGGCAGTGCCAAATTCTTTGAGCACAACGGCATTAGAGTTGCTATCTATTTTATTTCTATCAAATTCCAGATCGTTGTAAGTGGCCTGACCATAAGTAAAATTTTGAGCGAAAGAAGAAAGTGCAAGAAAGCATAGAACGAGCGGCAATAAGAGGGTTTTCATTTGAAAAGTAATTTCGCGCAATTTAATGTTAGGGATCATAACTACGAAATATTTTGAATTAATAAATGAGGATGTACAAACAAATCAATCCTTTTTAGCACTTTTGAATAAATATATATTAATGGATGATGCTCAAACAGTATGATCTAAATCTGATATTAAAAACCGATGAAATTAAATTTAAAGCGCCCTTTAGCATTTTTCGATCTTGAGGCAACTGGTATAAATGTAGGAGCCGATAGAATAGTGGAAATTGCTGTTTTGAAAGCAATGCCTGATGGTAGCGAAATTGTTAAAACCTGGCGTGTAAATCCAGAGATGCCTATTCCCTTGCAAACCTCTTTAATTCACGGCATTTATGATGAGGATATTGCCAACGCGCCTACATTTAAGGTTTTGGCTAAAGAAATAGCAGAATTTATTGGGGATAGTGATTTGGCCGGCTACAACTCAAATAAATTTGATATTCCAATGCTTTTAGAGGAATTTTTAAGAGCCGATGTTGATTTTGACATGAGTCAGCGGAAATTTGTAGATGTACAGAACATTTTCCACCAGATGGAGCAACGCACCTTAAAAGCGGCTTACAAGTTCTATTGTCAGGAAGATCTGGTGAATGCGCATGCTGCAGAAGCAGACGTAATTGCTACTTATAAAGTTCTTTTAGGTCAACTGGAAATGTATAAAGAAACCGAGTTTGAAAGCAAACAGGGGGTGAAAAGTATTCCGGTGGTGAATGATATTGATGCTTTACACATTTTTACCAATATTAATAAGCCTGTTGATTTTGCCGGCCGTATGGTTTACAATGATCAGGATGAAGTTTGCTTCAATTTTGGAAAGCACAAAGGCAAAACAACTCACCAGGTTTTCTCTGTAGAACCCAGTTATTATGCCTGGATGAAAAATGGAGATTTTCCACTTTATACCAAGAAAAAATTAGAAGAAGAATGGGCGAAATTCACTGCTAAAAAGAATGAGAATCGTGCTCCGAAGCCTCAAAATACCACGCCACAAGATCGCGCTGCGTTCAAGAAGCCACAACCCAAACCAGAAAAACCAGCACAGCCGATCAATACGGATATGCTCGAGCAGTTAAAGATGAAATTTGGTAAATAAGAAAATCATAATCGTAAGGGCACAAGGCAATATTAATATTCCTTGTGCCTTTTTTAGTTTATAAATAACATGAAAATATTAAGACTTATCATATTACTCCTGCTGACAGGCGTTTCTATCCGGGCACAAATACAGCTGCCTATTGAACCTGTTTTCCAAAATACTTATCAAAAAGGAACAAGAAGTTTAAACGGGAAGCCAGGTAAAAACTATTGGCAAAACAGTGCTAAATATGATTTGAAAGTAGATTTTAATCCAACAAGCAGGTTCCTGAAAGGTAAAGTAGCTGTGGTTTATACCAATAATAGTCCTGATACCTTAAAAGAAATCTGGTTTAAGCTATATCCAAATCTTTATAAAAAAGGCACACCTAGAAAGTCTAAAATAGCAGAGTCTGATTTAGGTGAAGGTGTAGCCATAGAAAAGATGAGTGCAGCAGGGAATACCATCAGCAATTATCAAATAGATGGTACCAATATGACCGTTCAGGTTCCTGCAGTTTTGCCGGGAAAAACAATCACATTTGAGATTAATTACCATTATACCTTAAACAAAGGTTCGCATATGCGAACTGGTCAGGTAGATGATGGTGCTCATTTTGTTGCTTACTTTTTTCCAAGGATTGCGGTTTATGATGATGTAGATGGTTGGAATAAGTTTCCTTATACCGGAGCAGAAGAATTCTACAATGACTTTGATCAGTTTAATGCCGAGATTACTGTTCCCGGGGGATATGGTGTTTGGGCAACCGGAGATCTTAAAAATGCAAATGACGTTTTTCAGGAAGAGATTGTAAGCAAAATTGCTTCAGCCGAAAAAAATGATGCCGTAATTGATGTGATCACAGATCAAGATCTGGCAGATAAAAAGGTGACCAAAAATAATGCTATTAATACCTTCAAGTTCGAAGCGGTTAATGTAACGGATTTTGTTTTTGCTTTGAGCGATCATTATTTATGGAAGTCTACCAGCTTGGTTGTGGATCCAAAGACGAAGCGTAGGACCAGAGTAGATGCAGTATTTAATCCAAAACATAAAGATTATTATGAAGTGATTGATTTTGCCCGTAAAACGGTATCATCCATGAGCTTTGTTTTTCCTAAATGGCCGTTCCCCTATAGCCATGAAACTATATTTGATGGCCTGGATCAAATGGAGTATCCGATGATGGTTAACGATAACCCGGTGGATAGTCGCGAAGATGCCATCACGCTAACTGATCACGAAATTTTTCACACCATGTTTCCTTTTTACATGGGCATAAATGAAACAAAATATGGTTGGATGGACGAAGGCTGGGCTACAATAGGTGAGTGGCTGATTTCGCCCATGATCGATTCCACGATGGTTGATGAGTATGGGATTCAACCCACAGCTTCGTCATCCGGAAGCAAGGATGATTCGCCAATAATGACGTTAACACCTGATTTGAAAGGTTCAGGATCATTTACAAATTCTTACCCGAAACCGGGTTTAGCCTATTTATTTATTAAAGATTATTTAGGCGAAGAGCTATTTACAAAAGCACTTCATACTTACATTAGAAACTGGAACGGCAAACATCCAATGCCATATGACTTTTTTAACAGTATCAATGAAGGCAGTGGAAAAAATTTAAACTGGTTTTGGAAACCATGGTTTTTTGAAGGCGGAATCCTGGATTTAGGGATTAAAGCTGTAGATAAAAGCAGTAGCGGCTACATTGTAACGGTTGAAAATAAGGGGATCAAGCCGCTACCGATAGACTTGACCTTAACCTATAGTGATGGTACTACAGAAAAGAATCATAGTACGATTGGTGTTTGGGAAAAAGGAAATCAATCAGTTACAATCAAAATCAAAACAGCCAAAAAGCTTAATAAGGTGGTGATGGGGAGTAGCCATGTTCCGGATAAAGCTAAAGGTGATAACACATTTAACTTAAACTAGTAGTTCCTCAATAGCGAATAAAGGCCTTTCTTATGTAGAGAGGCCTTTTTGTTTATGACTTATTCCGGCTTAAGAAAATCTATGTTTCTCTTTAGTCCATTATACTTCGTCCGCTTAACAGCTGATCCCTTAAATACTTTTTTAAAAACCTCATCGGTGATTTCTGTTAAGTCTTTTGCTGTTAAATCTAACAAACCGTTCTCTGGCTTAAAAGCTTCTTCGTTGTGTGCCTTAGAAAAACGGTTCCAGGGGCAAACATCCTGGCAAATGTCGCAACCAAACATCCAGTTACTCATTTTATCCTTGAATGCTATTGGAATTTCGTCCTTCAACTCAATAGTTAAGTATGAAATGCATTTCGTTCCGTCTACTACCTGAGGAGCAATAATGGCATCAGTAGGGCAAGCATCCAAACAGCGGGTGCATGTACCGCAGTGATCAGTCTGAAAGGGATGATCGTAACCCAGTTCTAAATCGATAATCAGTTCTGCAAGAAAGAAAAAAGACCCTTCCGTTTTGCTAATTAGGTTAGAGTTTTTCCCGATCCAGCCGATCCCGGATTTTTTTGCCCAGGCACGATCCAAAACAGGAGCGGAGTCTACAAAAGCTCTTCCTGAAACTTCTCCTATATTTGCTTCAATAAAATAAGTTAATGCTTTAAGTTTATCCTTTATTACCGTATGATAATCCTGTCCATAAGCATATTTTGAAATTTTTGGTGCATCCGGGTCTGATTGCTTTTTATCCGTGTAATAATTTAGAGATAAGGAGATTACAGATTTAGCGCCATCAACTAAAAGCTTTGGATCGAGGCGTTTATCGAAGTAATTCTCCATATACTTCATTTCGCCATGGTGATTCTGATTCAACCAGTTCTCTAATCTTGGCGCTTCATTTTCGAGAAATTCTGCTTTGGAAATACCAACGTCCAGAAAGCCAAGGCGTTTTGCCTCATCCTTTATCAATTGACTATATTTTGCAGCATTATTGTACACAGATATGCAAAGATAAGGCTTAGGATTTAAAACATTTTGATTAATCACGTGTTCTTCTTACAGAAACTAAATTAATTAATTGTGTTGCTTACCGCATCAGAAAATGATAGTGTGACGACTTCACTCAACCAATAAAATATGGAAAATATAGATCCTAAGCATACGGAATCAGGAGAAGCTCCTAAACCCATTGAACAAGATTACGAAAATCATAAAGAAGACCCGGGACCAGCAAAGCCAGCTGTAACAGAAAAGGATGAAAACGGTGCAGGTTCTGTTTTGAAATGGATTTTACCAATTGCCGTGATCATTGGGCTAATCGTATGGTTTGCGTTAAGGAAATAAGTAGCTTTATGACTAGTCCTGAAAATTTGATACAGGATTAATAATTAAATAAAATTACGATTTAAATAGCAGTTGGTTCATTCCGGCTGCTATTTTTTCGTTTATAAGTCCTGATTTCGATTTTACTTTGTCTGTGCATATATTTTGGGGTATTCATAAAACATGCATGGTGTGGTCTAATATTGTTATAAATATTAACGCTTTCAGAAACCATTTTTTTCATTTCAGAGAGCTTGACCCCTTCTCTGATGAGAATAAACTCTTGTTTTAGAATTCCATTTACACGCTCAGCTACAGCATTCCGGTATGGATCATAGCTTTCGGTCATGCTACAGTTAATACTATTTTTAATCAGCGTCTGCTGATATTCATCGCAGCAATACTGCAGCCCTCTATCTGAATGATGTATTAGCATATCTTTTTTATATATCCTTTTTGAGATAGCCATTTTCAACGCCCTCACGCTTCCCTCCATGCTTAAGCTATCTGAAACATCATAGCCAACTATCTTTTTTGAATATGCATCTGTGACCAAAGCTAGATAACAGGGTTCTTTTCTGTTTCCAAGATAAGTTATGTCAGAAACCCAAAGTTGTTCTGGCCTACTGACTTTCATATCAATGGTAAGGTCCTT
>JAZBLX010000008.1:0-142244 GCA_037033465.1 Bacteroidota bacterium
CTGACGTTAGACCTTGATTTTATACTCATTGCGATTACAGCACCCCTGAAAGACTACGTACTATGCCACAAAATTAATACGCGTTTGAATACTCAGTTTGAAAAAATTGAGGACCATGAAATATTTTTTAACATTGATGAACCAGCCTGGTCTTTCTCTAAATATTACTTTTTTGTCGAGCAAGGCGAGATAGAATATTATTTAATCAGCAACAGAAGCAGCGACGGACTGCTCGTTCCGGAGATGGGAAATGTTGATTTTTTTATCATCATAAAAGAATTTATTGATCAGGAAGATTTGAATTATTTAATAAACGGACTTAACAAACTGCCTGATATTCAGGTAGCTGCAAAGATAGACCCAACCAAACTGAAGAGTAAGGAGAATTTGGTAATATAAAAATTATATACTTGGTGTATTAAATACACTATATTTGATGGTTATAAACGACGAAACAAAGAACAAAATATATAAAACTTAATGCAGTTTAATTATTTTTAATAATAATTAGCGCTACAAATTAACTGCATTGTTAAAATCAATTAATTAAATGAAACCTTTTCATTCGAGAACTAAAATTGTTGCCACGCTTGGGCCAGCATCAGCAAAACCAGAAGTATTATATAGTATGTTTAACGCTGGTTTAGATGTTTGCCGTCTAAACTTCTCACACGGATCGCAAGCAGATCATCAGGCGGTTTTAAATACTATTAAAGATCTAAACAAAAAATACGACTATAATGTTGGTATCCTTGCCGATTTACAAGGTCCGAAAATTCGTATTGGTTTAGTTAAAGAAGGTGGTATTAACCTGATTAATGGTAAAACGACCATTATTACAACTAACGAGTGTATCGGTAACGAAGAAAGAATCTATATCACTTACCAAAGTTTCCCTCAGGATGTTCAAGCCGGAGAGATTATCCTTTTAGACGATGGAAAACTTCAAATGAAAGTTATTTCTACCAACTTGAAAGATGAAGTGCTTTGTGAGATTGTTCACGGTGGTATCTTAACCTCCAGAAAAGGTGTAAATCTTCCTAACACAAAAGTCTCTATCCCATCTTTAACACCGGAAGATAGAGAAAACCTGGAGTTTGTTCTTGAAAATGACGTAGAATGGATTGGTTTATCTTTTGTTCGTAAGGCGGAAGATATTATCGAACTTAAAAAGATAATTGCTGAGCGTGGTAAAACAGCTCGTGTAATTGCTAAAATAGAAAAGCCGGAGGCAATTGCTAATATCGATGAGATTATTGCAGTATCTGATGGTATTATGGTTGCCCGTGGCGATTTGGGTGTTGAATGCCCGATGGAAGAAGTTCCATTGTTACAGAAAATGATTGTTGCTAAATGTAGAGCGGCTTCGAAACCTGTAATTGTTGCGACTCAAATGTTAGAAAGCATGATTACTACTCCCCGCCCTACCCGTGCGGAAGTAAATGATGTGGCTAACTCGGTTTTGGATGGTGCTGATGCGGTAATGTTAAGTGGTGAAACTTCTGTTGGAGAATTTCCTTTAATCGTAATCGAAACGATGCAGAAAATTATCCAAAACATCGAACAAAACAATTATCCTTTCAATCCGGATAAATTTTTAAAACCAAAATCTCCATCTTTCTTAAGTGATGCGATTTGCGATTCTGCTTGTTTCTTAGCGAAACAAACGAATGCTGTTGGTATCGTTTCTATGACTTTAAGCGGCTATACTGCTTTTGAAATTTCAAGTCACAGACCGGAAGCTTTAACATTCATTTTCACAAGTAACAGATCTTTGTTAAATGCTGTAAGCTTACTTTGGGGCGTTAGAGGTTTTTACTACGATAACTGGGAAAGCACTGACAATACCATTATTGAAGTTAATGAAATCTTAAAAAGCAAAAAATTAGTTAAACAAGGTGATATCCTGATTAATACAGCCGCCATCCCGATGGAAGCTAAAGGAAAAACCAACATGTTAAAAATCACAGTGGTTGATTAATTACAATGACACTCCTATTAAACGTCTTGCTTTTGCAGGACGTTTTTTTTTGCTTTTATTTTTAAAGCATATTATGATTAGCGACTACAATGCGTTACGTAGTTTTGACTATATTCTGTTTTAATCAGGCTGAAATAAAGTCATTTTGATTCTTCAATATTGGTGTAAATGTCAATAAAAACTATATTTTTGCAATCCAGTATCGGAGAGGTGTCAGAGTGGTCGATCGAGCACGCTTGGAAAGCGTGTGTACTGCAAGGTACCGCGGGTTCGAATCCCGCCCTCTCCGCATAAAACAACCAGTTTTCACCTGGCAAATCGTTCTTTAGAAATTATTCATGATAACAATCAGCGAGTTATGAAATAACCGTTAAAAAAATGGATTGTCATGCAAATAAAAGAGATTTAGTTCCTATGTTTGCATCCTCGAAAGAGTATAAGTTCTAAATACAACAGCAAAAACGGAGTGGTAGTTCAGCTGGTTAGAATGCCTGCCTGTCACGCAGGAGGTCGCGGGTTCGAGTCCCGTCCATTCCGCAACAAAATCCTTAACTTTAAAAAGTTGAGGATTTTTTGTTTTTCAGTTGCTTCACTTGCAGCATTCATCAACCATCAAGATCCGTTTTAATCAATACTTAATTGGTTCGCGTAAAAAGCAGAGCCCGAATTGCAAAGCAGATCCTTCATCTGCTTAAGCGATCTCTGGTGAAAAATAAATTACTTCTTTATGCATCCACGTGATGAAGATTCCACTCAAAAATCGTCTTCTTGAACTTGTTTCACGATCTGTTTAATTGAATCCTATTTCTCTTGCGCCCTTTCTTCACCCCGGGAAAGATGCCATTAGGTGGATAGTGTTGCTTTTTTGTATCAGCATTAATACTAAACGATTAACAAAACAGTGCTAATTTTATCAGCAGAGACTAACGAAGATGATGAATAAATATTGGCTTACCGTAACTACTTGTGCAATAGTAGTTACATCCAGCGCCCAGCAAAAAACACTTACCAATCAAGACTATCAGCGTGCCGAAAGTTTTATGGGCTACAACACCGCAAAGTTTATTGATAATACGATTTCGCAGCCAAACTGGCTGGCCGGCGATCAATTCTGGTATACCAAAAAAACGGCTAAAGGATCAGAAACATATCTGGTAGATCCTGTTAAAAAAACCAAAACCTTAACAACAGCATATCGCAACGAAAACCCTCCCACATTTGGCAGAAGACGCGGTGGCGGAAATGAAGTGACTTCGCCCGATGGCAAAAAAGCAATTTTAATTAAGGACTATAACCTTTATGTAAAAGACGTTGCCAGCGGAAAACTTACTCAACTTACCTCAGATGGAATTAAAGATTATGGTTATGCCACAGATAATGCTGGCTGGAAACACAGTGATGGGCCGATTTTACGCTGGTCACCAGATTCTAAGAAAATCGCTACTTTTCAACAGGATCAGCGAAATTCAAGCGATATGTATCTCGTTACCACCAATGTTGGTGCACCAAAATTGGAAGCCTGGAAATATCCTTTGCCCGGTGATAAGCAAATCGCAACCATTAGAAGGGTGATTATTGATGTTGAAAATCCAAAAGTTATTTCTTTAAATACTACACCAGATCCACACCGTGCTACGCTAAGTGATGATATTTCCAGTAGCGGAACATTTGATGATATCGACTGGAAAGCTGATGGTACCGAAGTAGCATTTGTTTCTACATCACGCGATCATAAAAATGAAAAATTCCGCATTGCAAATACTGCTACGGGAGCCGTTAGAGAAGTTTTTGAAGAAACCGTTAAAACACAATACGAATCTGGCCAGGGCGCCATTAACTGGAGATATCTACCAGAATCCAAAGAAATAATCTGGTACTCTGAACGTGATAATTGGGGGCACTTATATCTTTACGATGCAACAACAGGCAAAGTAAAAAATCAGATTACAAAAGGAAATTGGGTAGTTACCCGTGTGCTTAAGGTAGATGAGAAAAGCCGTACCCTTTATTTCAGTGCTAACGGCAGCGATCAAATCAATCCTTATTTCAGCCATTTCTACAAAATTGGTTTTGATGGTAAAAACCTTACCGATTTAACACCAGAACCTGGCAACCACATGGTAAGTTTATCTCCATCTGAAAACTATTTTGTTGATAGCTACTCACAACCCGACGTGCCAAACGCCACTGTTGTGAGAGACTTAAATGGAAAGCTGATTACGCCTTTAGAAAAAACAGATGTTTCAAGATTATCAGCAACAGGTTGGAAAGCACCCATACCTGTTTCAGTAAAAGCGGGCGATAATAAAACCGATATTTATGGTTTAGTGTTTACGCCATCGAAAATGGATGCAAGTAAAAAATATCCTGTAATCGATTATATTTATCCCGGTCCGCAGGGCGGAAGCGTGGGCAGCTGGTCATTTTCAGCCTCTCGTGGAGATCATCAGGCACTGGCAGAATTAGGATTTATTGTCGTGTTAATTGAAGGCACGAGCAACCCCGGCCGTTCAAAAAGTTTTCATGATATGAGCTATGGCAACATGTCTACCAATACCCTGGCCGATCAAATTGCTGCTATTAAACAATTGGCTAGCAAATACCCGATTGATACCGCCAGAGTTGGAATCTGGGGCCATTCTGGTGGAGGTTTCGCTACGGCAACGGCCATGTTTCGTTATCCGGATTTCTTTAAGGTTGGCATCTCTGAATCTGGCAACCATGATAACAGAAACTATGAGGATGATTGGGGCGAACGCTACAATGGCTTAGCAGAAAATGTAGATTATGAAGCACAGGCCAATCAAAACTATGCTAAAAACTTAAAAGGAAAACTCATGCTAGTGCATGGAATGTTGGATGACAATGTACCTCTATACAATACATTACTGGTAGTAGAGGCTTTGGAAAAAGCGAACAAATCATTTGATCTGGTCATTTTTCCGAATAGTGCACATGGTTACGGCCCATATTCGCCATACATGATGAGGCGTCGCTGGGATTACTTTGTACAACACCTTTTGGGTTCAGAGCCACCTAAAGACTATAAAATGCAAGGCACAGAAATTAGATAATTATTAAAGGCTTCGAACGGATTCGAAGCCTTTTTTTATTGCTTAATCTGAAACCAATTGCATGCATATGAGTTTATTTAAAAAACATGAAAGGCAAATCAATATGGGAAAAACAAGAAGTGAAAATCGCGTAATTATTACAGGTGCAACCGGAATGGTTGGCGAAGGGGTTTTACTTCGCTGTTTAAAAAGCCCTGAAATTGATGCGGTTTTAGTAATTAATCGTAAATCTTGTGGTTATGTACATTCAAAACTGAAAGAGATTATCCATCAAGATTTTTTCAACTTCTCCCCTATCGAAGACCACCTTTCCGGTTATAATGCTTATTTCTTCTGTTTAGGAATTTCATCTGTGGGTATAGATAAAGATACTTATTTTAAGATGACTTACACCTTAACAATGCATGTAGCCGAAACCTTGAGCAGGTTAAGTAAGGACATGACCTTCTGCTATGTTTCTGGTAGTGGCACCAATCCTAACGGCAAATTAAGTTGGCAAAAAGTTAAAGGCAAAACTGAAAACGAATTGATGCAGCTTCCATTTCAGCAAGTATTTAACCTTCGTCCAGGCTTTATTAAGCCTATTAAAGAACAGAAATACGCACATAAGTTTTATCAATTTATTAATTGGTTATTCCCTATTGGAAGAGCAATTTCGAAAAATGGATTCTGTTCTATGCAAGAACTTGGAGATGCAATGATTAATGGGCTAAGCCACAATAATGAGAAAAGAATATTGGAAGGAAGGGATATTATTCAGCTGGCAAAAGAACCATCTTAAACAATAAAGGATGATGACTCCTTAGGCGCCATCATCCTTTATAACTAAAAAAGCAAAAAACCTTACTTTTTATTATCTACTTTACGCTGATTATCCCGGTTTGAGGTTTGATCAGACCGCTGACCACCGCCATTGGTAATGCCCTGCATTTTCTTATCTGTCTTAACATCGTGATTTGCTCTGTCGGCAATTGAACTTCCCTGAACAGTTGGATTGTTTTTTGGTGTGCCCGTATTTTTCATAACTATAAAATTAAGTGAATAGTAATTTGCTGAGCGCTATTATACAAACCGTTAAAACATTAATAGGTTTTTATTTTTTTCGATTGATGATGTATCCTCACTTCTCCCTCTTTTCAAAAAGCCCTGCCACATGGGATAAAAAATCGATTTAATGATGGTGTTTGCAATCCTTGATGCTGCAATTTTTTGTATTAAATCAATTACTTGGATTGGTTTTTGTTTAATTCGGGTTTTGATTATTAATTTAGCACTTCAACAAAACACATTCGTGAAAAAGAACTTACTATTCCTTGCAATTTGCAGTGTAATCACCTTTTCTGCAAACGCACAAAAGCAATCCTATTTAGAAATGTTAGCCAATCAACCTAAATGGGTAGATTCTGTTTTCAACAAATTAAATCGCAGGGAGCGCATTGCACAAATGTTTTTTGTACGTGCACATACTAATTTAGGTCAAAAATATACCGATTCTGTTGGTCAGGTAATTAAAAGAGAGCAGCTAGGAGGCGTAATCTTTTTTCAGGGTGGCCCGGTGAGGCAGGCATTGGCTACCAACGCTTATCAAAAGGTAAGCCATATACCGTTAATTGTAGCGAACGATGGTGAGTGGGGTTTAGGAATGCGGCTAGACAGCACCATCTCTTTCCCTTACCAGATGACATTAGGTGCTATCCAAAATAAAGATCTGATTTATAGAATGGGCCAGGAAGTTGCGAAAGATTTTAAGCGTATGGGCATGCAAATGAACCTTGCTCCAGATGCTGACATTAACAATAACCCTAAAAACCCTGTAATTAACTACCGCTCTTTTGGCGAGAATAAATATAACGTAGCTACTAAAACCGGTGCTTATATGAAAGGCATGCAGGATGCCGGTTTGCTCACCACGCTTAAACATTTTCCCGGTCATGGAGATACCGATGTAGATTCGCATTACGATTTGCCGCAGCTTACCTTCGGACCTACCCGTTTAGATACCTTGGAAATGTATCCCTTTAAAGAACTGATCAAACAGGGTGCATCGGGAATAATGATTGCACACATGAATATTCCATCGCTGGATACTACTAAAAATTTACCATCAACCTTATCAAAGCCAATTGTTACGGGCATTTTGAAGCAGAAATTAGGTTTCAAAGGCCTCATTATTTCTGATGCCATGGATATGAAAGGGGTGGTAAAATATTTTAAAAATGGTGAAGCCGATTTACTAGGCATTATTGCCGGAAACGATATTCTGGAGCTTTCCGAAAATAGCGACAGGGCAATTAAACTGGTCAGGAAAGCGGTTCGTCACGGCAGAATTGACATTAAAACCATTGATGAAAGTGTACGGAAGATCTTAACAGCAAAGTATTGGGCAGGTTTAGCCAAACGCGACACCATAGTGACCAAGGGCCTGATTGCCGGTGTAAACCGCAATGCAAGTAATGCTTTAGTACAGGAACTCGCCAATGCATCCGTTACGCTGCTTAAAGGTAAAGATCATATCAAAAATATGATTCCTATCAGAAGAACAGCAATTATCAGTATCGGCGTTCCCTCAGTTACTAAATTCCAAAAAGAAGTCTCTAAAGGGTTTTACAATTCTGTTTACTATGTTTTGGATAAAGATGCCAGTGCTACACAAATTTCTAACGTAGCGCGCGAAATTGGTGCTTTCGATCAGATAATTGTGGGTATTCACGATTCCCGTGCCAGACCCGGAAATAATATTCCGCTGAATACTGGTATTAAAAATTTTATTAAAGAACTGTCTGGTAAAAATGCTGTATTTGCATTATTCGCCAATCCATATAATCTTGCTGGTTTGCCAGGTTTAGAAAAAAGTAAAGGTTTAGTTGTGGCTTATCAGAAAGAAGATTACATGCAAATTTCTGCCGCAGCAGTAATTAATAACCGTTTAGTCCCTACTGGAAAATTACCGGTAAGCATATTTCCGAATTACAAATTTGGAGATGGATTATAAGTTCGTTAGCCGTTTTTCGCTAATCGTTGTTCGTTTTTTGTTTATGGTTAGGATTCATAGTTGATGGTTTAATTTCCTACGATTGAAATCGCAGGTTATGATTTTTAGTATTGGGGCAAAAAGCTAAAACAATTTCTTTCTTATAGTCATTATCTAAGAATAAAACTTTAACACTATGATAGACCCAAAAGATAATTACTCAGAAGATCCGAACGATGCACTACGCAGAGAGGATGATGTAGATCACATCAATGAAATAGCTGGCGATGATATCAGTATCGAATATGATAAAGATAAACTGGAACAAGCGGATGAAGCATCGAGACCATCTTACGAATTAAACGTAGATGATTTGAAAGACGAAGATTCACGAGACTAAATGAAAAGCCGCAAATCAATTAAACGATTTGCGGCTTTTTGCTTTAGTCTTTTACCTTTCAGCTTATTTCGCCTTTGGTTTATAAGTTTCCGGATTAACTGCTGCAACCGTCCAGCCTTTCAAAAATGAAGTGATTTTTTTCACATCGTGACCAACTTTCTTTTTACCGTTTCCGCCAACTTCATCTGTTTCCAGGTAAGAAGAGTTTTCAATATGAAGCACTTTCCCTTTTCCATCCAGCACTACAAAAACCGGATAACCAAATCGGTTTGGGAAACCTAAATATTTCATTGCCTCATCATTGTGATGATCTTTATCCCAATTGACCAGAACGTATTCATAATTTTCATTAATGGCTTGTTTCAACACCGCGGTCGTATCTACCAACTGGTGGAAAGCAATACACCAGGTACACCAGTTTCCACCGACCTGCACCAATACATGTTTGTTCGACTTCGCAGCCTTTTCCGTAGCAGCTTTTAAATCAGCCATTGCATTTGCTTCTGGATTATAAATATGTACACCTTCTGTTTTCGCCTGACTAAACGCCGCTGTAGAAATAAATACTGCAGCCATTAAAATGAATAATCTTTTCATATTTCTTAATATAGTAATGCAAAGTACTAAAGCCGGCTATTTTTATAAATTAATCACAATTTCTTTACAGTAAAAATATTTTTCACAAAGCCTATCTTTGATTGTTAATGGATTTTTTAGACCTACATACACACAAGGCTGCACAGCAGAATGGCATTCATAGCATCCAAAGTTTATCGCTTACCAACGATATCTTTCTGGCTATGCCAAAAACCAAACCTATTTCTGTAGGTCTTCACCCCTGGTATGCTTCAATTGATCGATTGGAACTACAGATGAAATATTTAAATGTTTTGGCCAATCAACCAAATGTAAAACTTATTGGTGAATGTGGCCTGGATAAATTAAGAGGAGAAAAAATAGAAAGTCAAATTATCATCCTGGAAGCTCAGATCAAATTGGCCGAAAAATTAAAAAAACCATTGATTTTGCACTGTGTTAAAGCTTTCGCTGAATTGATTAAGGTAAAAGACAGGCTAAAAGTGACTGTTCCGATGATTATTCATGGATTTAACAAAAATGAGGAATTAGGCCGGCAGCTTTTAGATAAGGGTTTTTTACTTTCTTTCGGTGCGGCAATTTTAACAGAAAATTCCGGTGCAGCGAAGCTGTTTCAGCAAATGGATCATTTCTTTTTAGAAACTGATGATTCGGAAGCGCCGGTTGATCAGATTTATATTGCCGCAGCTAATTTGAAAAACCGTAGTGTTGATGAACTCAAAGCGTGTATTTTTGCAGACTGGAAAAAATTAGATTTAATATAAACCCACCCGGGTTTCTTAATTGAGCAAAGATTTAAAATCTTCTACGCCAGTTGTGATATCGGGATTAAAATAGAATAATATGTCAGATGTTTCTTGGCTTTCGCGCTCAGCCTTACTTGTTGGAAATGATGGAATAGAAAAACTGCAATCGAAACATGTTTTGGTGATTGGTTTAGGCGGTGTGGGTTCTTTTGCTGCAGAGTTTATTTGTCGCTCTGGTATAGGCGAAATGACCATTGTAGATGGCGACGTGGTAGATCCAACCAACAGAAACAGGCAGTTGCCAGCGCTAGCCACAAACCATGGTAAAAGTAAAGCTGCAATTATGCAGGAACGCTTACTTTCCATTAATCCTGAACTAAAGCTTCATGTGGTAAATACTTTTCTTACGCCAGAGAAATGCCGTGAAATATTAGAATCGAAATTCGATTATATCATGGATTGCATTGATAGCGTAATGCCAAAAATCACCTTGCTTTCTACAGCTTTGGAAAAGAATATTCCGATTGTAAGTTCTATGGGTGCGGGCGGAAAAATGGATCCAACGAGGTTGAGAATTGCCATGCTGCCAGATACTTATCAATGTGTTTTTGCCAGTTATGTTCGAAAACGATTGAATAAGTTGGTGAATGCCAATAAAATAAAAGCCGTATTCTCCACAGAGCAGATGGATAAGAATTCCATGATTATGACGGATGGCAGTAATTTCAAACGCTCGGCTTATGGCACAGTGTCTTATCTGCCTGCTGCATTTGGTGGCGCCTGTGCATCAGTTGTCATACGCGACCTACTTGGCTTAAAAATCGAAATGGCCGAAAGGCCGGCAAGGATCAGCCATAAGACTTTGGCCAAAAAGAAGGCCAAAAAAAGTTAGGTTAATTAACCATAGATACACACAGATGAACATGGATTTGGGCACTTAAATAATAAAAACAAAATAGATAAGCTATATTAGAAATATCACTTATGAATTTATCTTTTTTTATCTGTGTCTATCCTGTATATCTGTGGTTAACTAATATTATAAAAATAATGCTCACCCCTATCAAAAAACATCATGCCTAAACCACTTAAAATTCTTCAAGCTTCTGCAGGTTCCGGTAAAACATTCAGCTTAACGGCCCATTACCTCACGCTGCTTTTCTCTGGCGACAATAAATACCGCGAAATTTTAGCGGTAACATTTACCAATAAGGCTACAGAAGAAATGAAAACCAGAATTTTAGAGGTTTTGCTTGGCTTGGCAAAAGGCAATCCATCAAAAAAAATTGATGATTACCGAAAATTGGTATTGGCGGCTTATCCGCAATTAACGCCGCAGGAACTTCAATTTAAAGCGGATAAAATTTATCGAAAAATCCTTCATGATTATAGCCGTTTTTCGGTAAGTACCATTGATGGTTTTGTACAAAAAGTAATTCGTGGTTTTGCTTTTGAACTAGGGCTGAATGCTGATTATAATTTAGAAATGAATTATGATAAGGTGAAGGATGATCTGGTAAACAAACTGGATGAGGCTTTAGATACCAATAAACAACTCTTGCAATGGATTATCGATCTGGCCATCGAACGCATTAGTGACAATAAAAGCTGGAACTATAAGTTTGAACTTTATAACCTGATCGGCGAAATTTTCTCGGAGCGGTTTCAGGTTTTCGAAGATGCAGTTTCAGCTTTGGGATTAGAAAACATCGATGAACTTTTCAAAAAATATATCAGTGTAACCAAAGCGGAAATCAAAACTTTTGAAGAGGAAATTATCCGCTTAGCTACAGAAGCCAATGAAGCATTAAATGTAATTGGGGTAGAAAATGAGCACCTAAAAGGCAAATCAAGAAGCGGCCTGGCAAAAATCATCCTGGTTGCCCGTGGCGATTTTTCAAAGGTAGAACCACTTTTTAATTATATTGATGAACCTGAGGAGTGGTTTCAAAAGAACGCAAATTTCCCCGAAGCTTTTGAAGTGGTAAACCCATTGCTAAAACAGTTAAAAACCCATTACCTCACCCATCTACCGAATTACAGCCTGGCCATCGCCTTCAATAAAAACCTGTATTACCTAAGGCTGATGCAGGAAATTGCTGTGCTTTTAAAAGAGTACCGCGCAGAAAATGAAAACCTTTTAATCAGCGATGCGCAAAAATTAATCTCCGGTATTACCGAGGATGCAGGCGATAACCCTTCATTTATATGGGAAAAGGTAGGAAACAGGTATCGCAATTTTCTATTTGATGAATTTCAGGACACTTCAACCAGTCAGTGGGGAAGTTTTAAATCGCTGCTTACCAATGCCATGGCTACGCCGAGCGAAGACCAGATTGATCACTTAATAGTTGGCGACACCAAGCAATCAATTTACCGCTGGCGAAACGGTGATTGGAACATTTTGCATAAACATGCGAAGCGGGAAGTGGGGATTGATAATGTTTTGGAAGATAGTTTGGCAGAAAATTACCGCAGTACAGAAAACATCATCACATTCAATAACTTTCTTTATCGCGCCATCCCGCTTACTTTACAAAATGAACTCAATAGCAATTTAGCTACTAAACCAGAAACAATTTCGAGTTGGTGGGCTGCGGAACATTATACCAGTATTATCACCGATATTTATGGCGCATCTACACAAAACTTTGCCTCTAACACTCTGAAGGGCGGAACCATAAAAATCAAAAAATTCAGCAAGGACCATGCGCCAGATGAAGCCCGTTTTACGGAGACTGTTTTCAGAGACATCGCTTTAGATGATATTATTGAAGAAATAAAAATACTCAGAAACCAGCACAATTATGCTTTAAAAGACATTGCCATTTTAGTACGATCGAACAGTGAGGCCTTACTAACAGTTCGCAAGTTAATGGAGCATCACCTCCCGGTATTATCAGGCGATGCCTTATTAATTTCTAATAACTCAGCAATTCAATTAATCATCAATACTTTAAAAGTACTGATTGGTTTAGAAGCTCAAAGCGCACTTTACAAGGCAAATTGCATTGCATTATATCATTCTTTACAAGAAAAAGCACCAGATGCCAATCACTACATTAACCTAACCAGCAAACCACTAAGCCAACTATCAGCAGTGCTGCCGCCTTCCCTTTGCGAAAATTGGCAGAGCTGGTTGCAGTTGCCGCTCCCCGAATTGGTGGAGATCTTAATAGAAAGTTATGGTTTAAAAACATTGACTGCTCATTTACCATATTTGTTAGCCTTTAGAGATTTAACAGCAACAGCTGGAAAAACGGGCGAAAAAGGCATTATTGCATTTTTAACATGGTGGGAAGAAGATGGCATCAAAAAATCTTTGCCATCTCCTGAAGGTGCCGATGCCATCCAGATTATTACCATCCACAAATCTAAAGGACTAGCGTTCAGAGCGGTTTTCGTTCCATTTTGCAATTGGGAAATTAAAGGGAAGGCAAATGGAACCTTTTGGGTATCATCAGAAGAAACGGTTTATAAAGAACTTAAAGGCATCCCGTTAAAATACAATGAAGCATTAGCAGATTCGGCCATTGCAAAAGCTTATTATGAAGAACTCCTTTATAATAATATGGATGCACTGAATATGCTTTATGTAGCTACAACACGTTCGAAAGATTACCTCTACATCGCCACAATGGCTAAAAAAGAGTTGAAACTTTCTAATATGGGCGATGTAATTAACTTAACTTTCGACAAAGATTTTGATGAAAGCGGTGTATATGAAATTGTAGATTATATTTCCGTGGAGGGTAAAAACGAAGACGCTAACTTCATCGATTTACAGCATTACCCAACCACCACGCGACTATCCGAGTTATACGTTCCTTCAGAAGAGAAGCACTTGAGGCATTTGGTAAATATTGAAAAATCCGGCAGGAAGGGTTCCTTACTCCATGATATTTTAGCTAACGCCAGTACCGAAAAAGAAGTTGATAAGTATATCACCACGTTGGTTTTAGATGGAATTGTTCAGGAAGATGAGAAAGAAAATTTGAAACAAAAAGCGATGGAAGTGTTGGAAAATGTTGACTTAAAAGCAGTGCTTAACCGGGCGACAGAGAGTATCACAGAGAAAAACATTATAGATGCAAACGGTAAACTCCATCGCCCGGATCGCATTTTATTTAATGAAAATGAGGTGATTATTCTGGATTATAAATTTACGCTTACCGAAAGCGACAAACATATTGAACAGATCGAAAATTATAAAAACCTGTTGCTGGATATGGGACATAGCCATGTTAAAACCTATTTATTTTACGCCGTTAGCGGTAAACTAAAACTAGTGTAATGAAACCCTTTTTACAAGAAGTTGCCGAAGATTTAATTGAGAAGTTTGGCGCTAACCTCCAGCACTGCGCTATCGTTTTCAATAACAAACGTCCTTCTGCCTATATGCAGAAATACCTGGCGGATATAATTAAAAAACCATTTTTTAGTCCTTCTTTTTATACGATACAGGAGTTTTTTGCTACAGCAACGCAATTTAAGATTGCCGATTTTTACCTTCAGTTTTTTACGCTGCATAAAATATATAATCAATTACTGGCAGAAGAACAGCTGGAGCTCATTTCGAGTCATAAATTTTTTCCGCTGGCGAAGATTATTTTAAGTGATTTCACTCAAATTGATAATGATCTGGTAGATGCCGGGAAGTTATACCGCGACTTGGAAGATATTTCGGTTATCAACAAAGACTTTGATTACTTAAGCCCGGAGCAATACCAGTTTTTATCACAATTCTGGACTTCTTATTCCGAAGGAAAACATAAAAAACAGCAAGAACTATTTATCAGGATGTGGCGCCGGATGCCGAAACTTTATCATAAATTCCATGCATCCCTCCAGGAACAGGAATATTTAACAAATGGATACGTTTATCGCCATTTGGCTGAAGCTACTGATACTCAGAAAGACTTGCCCGTTAACTTTGAAAAAGGGAAAATTATTTTTGTAGGTTTCAATGCACTAACCAGTGCCGAATCAAAGATTTTCACACAACTGCAAGAAGCTGATCAGGCTTTGTTTTATTTCGATGCTGATGAGTATTATGTAAATGATCCTTTGCAGGAAGCGGGGTTATTTTTGAGAAAAAACCTGAATCAGCTTGGCTTGAAAAACGTTTTCGAAAATAAGCAAAGTTTGATGAAAACAGCTGAACACCAGGTAAATGTCTTCAAGGTTCAGGGACAATCTGCACAAGCAAAGATTTTAAATAACATTCTAGCAGAGGATTATGCTGCGAGTAGCGAAATTGGTTCTACCGTTGTGGTTTTGGCTGATGAAAGTTTGTTGCTCCCGGCCTTGCAAACCATCCCAACGGCCTGCAACGGCAAAGAAATCGACCTAAATGTAACCATGGGTTTTGCCCTATCCACCTCGAGCATCTTTGGCATGGCAGATTTATGGTTTTCATCCCAACTTGAAATTATTCATACAGGAAAAATTTCATATAAAAATGTTGAAGCATTTCTAACTCATCCGCTAACCGGATTAACTCAAAAAATGCGTGATAAAATTTTAACTGCTCTTTTGAAAGAAAACGAAGTTGAAATTGCGCAAGAGCGGTTAATTAGACAAAGTGGATTATTTGAGGTTTTTTACAGAAAAATCGATCGTCCGAAACAAGTTGTGCCATACTTGCTTGATGTATTAGATTTCATTCTGACTCGTTTATCGAATGCTAAAACACTCAAAAAAATTGATGCAGAATTATTTGTTAAAACCATTCAGGAGTTAAACCGTCTGCATGATACATTCGGCAAACACATCGGTAACGAAGAAATCCAATTCGTAATTTACCTGGTGCAAAAATCTTTGCAAGCGATTGCTGTACCGCTCTCTGGTGATCCACTTAATGGGATTCAGCTAATGGGATTGCTCGAAACGAGAAATCTAAATTTCGACAAAGTAGTGATCCTGGGCTTCAATGAGGGCATTATTCCAAAATCTTCCATTGGCAATAGTTTTATTCCAGATTCTATCCGCCGCGTTTATGGACTGCCGGTTTTAGAAAATCTCGACGCGATTTCCTCTTATATGGTTTATCGCCTGATGCAAAGGGCAAAAGACATCAATTTCGTTTACAATAGCTTAACAGATGAAACTACCACCGGCGAAGCAAGTAGAATTTTGAGACAGCTGGAATATGAAAGCGGATTCAGTTTTAATTACAATGAACTTAACCTGGATGTAAAAACCGAACCTTTCAAAGAGGTACGGATAGAGAAAAAAAGTAATATTTTTATTCAGGAAACATTACAAAAATACCTCGACAAAAAGAAGGTGCTTTCGCCATCGGCTTTAACACAATATATTTCTAATCCGATAGATTTTTTCTTCAATTATATTGCCGGGATTAAAGAACCGAAAGAAGTGAGTGCCGTAGTAGAGGCCAATGAAATTGGTTCTATTTTGCACAAAGTGATGGAATACTTTTATCAGGATCTGAGTAAAGCGGAAATTACTTTAGAACGGATAAAAGAAAAAAGAAAGCAAGTACCCTCACTAATTGAAAAAGCTTTTAACGCCGTAATGTTTAACCATCCCGATAAGGTGATGGAATATAAAGGCATGCAGAAAGTGATTTTATCAATTGTAGATGCTTATGTAAATATCATTGTTAACCAGGATGAATCTCAAGCACCTTTTCATATCATCAGTCTGGAGCAAAAAGTTGAAGCAGAGATTAGCTTCCCTTTGAATGGCAAAGACGCGAGTATAAAAATTTTCGGTTATATCGATCGGGTTGACGTAAAAGATGGCATCACCAAAATTATTGATTACAAAACCGGAAGTGATAAATTAGCTTTCAAAGATGTAGCAGAATTATTTAACTCTGATGGAAAACACATTAATAAAGCCCTGGTTCAAACCTTACTTTATACCTATGCATATGAACAATTTTCGGGTAAGACTTGTGTAGAGCCCAACTTGTATGTTGTGAAAACGATGGCAGTAGATGGAGTCTGGTTTAAATCCGGGAGGCAAACACTTTCTGGCGAATATCTGGAAGAAATTAAACCTGAATTTTTAGCCGAATTGAGAAAAAAACTAACGGAGTTGTTTGAATCGCCATATTTTGTAGCTAGTGCTATAGAAGACAACTATAAATATTCGATTTATAAAACACTCTTTGGCAAATAGATTATCAAAAAAGACATCACAGGTAATAAATATGGACTAAAACAGAATGTTGCTTCAACTATATGCGATCTATTATGCCATTGGTTGAAATCAATGGCAATGAATACTAACCAAATTGCTATAGAACACTTCCAATATGCAAAATTCATTTCACAGCAATCTGCTTCAGCTGATTGCATCATCAATATAATACTCAACCAAAATTCCATTAGTTGAAACCAATGGCAATGAGTGCTAACAAAATTGCTATAGAACACTTGCAAGTTGCAACATTCATTTCACAGGAATCTGCTTTAACTGATTGCCTCATCAATATAATATTCAACCAAGATTCCATTGGTTGAAACCAATGGCAATGAATGCTAATCAGATTCCTATAGGACACTCGCTATATGCACCATCCATTTCATAGCAATCTGCTTTAGCTGATTGCATCATCATCATAATATTAAACCAAGATTCTATTAGTTGAAACCAATGGCAATGAATGCTAATCAAATTGCTATAGAACACTCGCTACATGCATCATTCATTTCATGGCAATCTGCTTTAGCTGATTGCCTCATCAATATAATACTCAACCAAAATTCCATTGGTTGAAACCAATGGCAATGAATGCTAACCAAATTGCTATTAAACACACGCTGTATGCACCATCCATTTCATGGCAATCTGCTTTAGCTGATTTCATTATCAATATAATACTCAACCAAGATTCCATTGGTTGAAATCAATGGCAATGAATGCTGATCAAATTGCTATAGAACACTCGCTACTTGCATCATCGATTTCATGGCAATCAGCTTCAGCTGATTGCATTAAAAACGCTATATTAGATTCAATTAAAAACCACCATATGTCGTATGTAAGAATTTGGGTTCACCTCGTGTTCTCAACTAAAAACCGACATCCCTATTTAACCAAGAACATCCGCTATAAATTATTTAATCATATCATCGAAAATTGTAAAGAAAAATCGATCTTCCTGCAGGCTATTAATGGTCATACCGATCATCTTCATTGCCTCATATCTATTGGAAGTGAGCAGAGCATAGCCAAAATAGCGCAGCTTATTAAAGGTGAATCAGCTTTCTGGATAAATAAAAACAAGCTTATTAATGAAACTTTTATTTGGCAAAATGATTATTTTGCAGTTTCAGTAAGTGAATCAAACATGGCCATTGTAGCAAACTATATAAAGAATCAAGAGCAACACCATAGCAAAAAATCATTTACAGAAGAATTGAACGAATTCGCTGATAAACATAAATTCGATTTAAAAAGGGATTAAAAATGCTCACACTAAACTTCACTAAGTTCCCTGTCCTCGAAACAGAAAGATTGATCCTAAGAGAACACCATATTACTGATGCCGAAGCATTATATGCCTTGCGTACCAATGATGCAGTTATGAAATATATTGATAGAGAGCGGCCTCAAGATTTATTGGCCGTACAAACCGTAATTACCAAATTCAATGATGCTTTTGAAGATGGAAATAATTTAGCCTGGGTAATTGCTTTGAAAGAAAATCCTACGCAAATGATCGGGACAGTTGGCTATTGGCAAACAGACTACGCCAACCACAGGGCAGAAATTGGCTACATGCTTCATCCGGATTTATGGAGAAAAGGGATAATTTCAGAAGCCCTGAAAACCGCAATAGATTTTGGTTTTGAAACGATGAATTTACATACGATCAAAGCTAATATTAATACCCGGAATGATGCTTCCAGACAGATATTGATTAAACACGGTTTCGTAAAAGAAGCACATTTCAGACAGGATTATTATTTCAAAGGAAAATTCTTAGACAGTGAAATTTATGGACTAATTAATCCAAATCATTAATATGATTAGAATTAAACACTTCATACTCAATCGCTGGCTGAACTAAATATATTCTGATAAACTCATAAATACAGCTACAAAACAAGCATTAATCACGCTGGGGCGAAATTAAATTTCAGTTTCTGAAAAATAACCACAAAGCCTTAATAACACGGTAAAAACGCCCAAACAACTTACTACAATTATTACAAAATACACGCATTATTGCCTTTGGTTTCAAAGCGATTAATAATTATATTTGCCACCGTTATTAAAATTTACAATGAGAGAAATCCAATTTAGAGAAGCACTACGCGAAGCCATGCAAGAAGAAATGCGTAAAGATGACCGCGTTTTTTTATTAGGTGAAGAAGTAGCAGAATATAACGGTGCATACAAGGTGAGTCAGGGTATGCTTGATGAATTTGGTGCTAAACGTATTATCGATACCCCTATTGCCGAATTAGGTTTCGCTGGGATTGCAACTGGTGCCGCAACTGCTGGCCTTATTCCAATTGTAGAGTTTATGACATTTAACTTCTCATTGGTAGCCATCGACCAGATCATCAATGGTGCGGCTAAAATTTTATCAATGAGTGGTGGTCAATTCTCTTGTCCTATGGTTTTCCGCGGCCCAACAGGTAACGCCGGACAGTTAGGTGCACAACACTCACAAAACTTTGAGAACTGGTTTGCTAATACTCCAGGTTTGAAAGTAGTGATTCCATCAACGCCATATGAAGCTAAAGGCTTATTAAAACAAGCTATTATTGATCCGGATCCTGTTATTTTTATGGAATCTGAGGTAATGTATGGCGATAAAGGCGACGTTCCTGCAGAAGAATATTATATCGAATTTGGCAAAGCTAACGTAACTAAACAAGGCACTGATGTTACCATTGTAACCTTCGGTAAAATGTTAACCCGCGTAGTAAACCCTGCTGTAGAAGAATTAACAAAAGAAGGAATTAATGTTGAAGTGATCGATTTACGTACTGTTCGTCCGATTGATTACGATACTATTATCGAATCTGTTAAGAAAACAAACCGTTTAGTTGTGGTAGAAGAAGCTTGGCCTCTGGCATCACTTTCTGGAGAGATTGCTTTCATGGTACAAAAAAGAGCTTTCGATTACTTAGATGCTCCGGTTTTACGTATCACTTGTGCTGATGTTCCACTTCCATATTCTCCAACCTTAATTGCAGCCAGCTTACCAAATGCTGATAAAGTAGTTAAAGCGGTGAAAGAAGTAATGTATGCAACAAAATAGAAATTAACAGTTGATCTGAGCCAATCGAAGATCTACATATGAAATACGAATCCTCCAAAGCAATTTGGGGGATTTTTTTTGCCTTGCGAAGTTTCAAAGGCTGGAAGCGTGGCAAACTTCAAGAACAAACATTCTGTTCAAACTTCGTAAGTTGATCGGATAACTTTATCTTCGCTGTATCTTCAATCTACATCCCATGTCCGAAAATTATATTGCCGAAAAAACATTCAACAAAGAAGATTATACCTTAACTGCATTGCTTAAGGGCGAATATGAAAATTGCAAATTCAATTATTGTGATTTTTCAGGTTCAGACTTAAGTGGAGTCAGGTTTTTAAATTGTGAGTTCGTTTCCTGTAACCTAAGCCTGGCTGCGCTAACTAAAACCTCATTCAATGATGTAAATTTCAAAGACTGCAAAATGCTCGGCTTACGTTTTGAAAACTGTAACGATTTCGGCTTAGCCTTTAGCTTCGATAGTTGTAAATTGGATCATTCTTCCTTCTATAAATTAAAACTGAAGAAAACGGTTTTTAAAAACAACCAGCTTCACGAAGTAGATTTTACAGAAGCCGATTTAAGCAACTCGAGCTTCGAATACTGCGATTTCCTTCATGCAACTTTCGACAGAACCAATCTCGAAAAAACCGATTTTAGAACAGCAACCCACTACATCATCGATCCGGATAAAAACAGAATTAAAAAAGCCAGATTCTCTCAGTCGGGATTAGCGGGTTTGTTATCGAAATACGATATTTTGATTACTCAATAACATCTGCTTTAGCCAATGGATTTGAATTGAAGCTTTAAGAGTGGGCTTGAAAACTATAAATCGAGCAAAGAGCAGCTCCCTTCCCAACTGATCAGGAAATTCTATCAAATTTATAAAGATCACCAGGTTCGAGACGAGAAGATTTAAATCATATCTGGGCAAAGAAACAATCAGTGCTGATAAAATTTTAACTAAAAAATGACTTGTGAAGCAAAAAAACAATTTTCACCAAATTTGTTACAATCTTTTGATGTAATACTAAAAATGTTGTAAGTTTAAAGTTTTTTAAGAGGCTACCTTTTAATCTTTTTTTAAACCATTTAATGTTACGCGTAGATAGCTCAAAACCTTGTAAAATTGTATACTCATTATGTAAACATGAGTACATGGGCTATTTAATTGAACCACATATTGTTCAGCTTAATCCAAATGGTGATTTCTCCTTCACTTATCAAAGAATTTTCACCCATACGGCCGAAGAATTCAAAGCCTGCTTAACTGATATTGATTACAAGCTGATCAAAATTCTTGATGATATCGAACAGGATTCAATCATTAAAAAACATTATAAAAAGCTAATCAGGCCGACTGAATTTTTTGCTAAAATTTTTGATGATAAGTTTTACGAAAGCGTTAGGCCCAAAATAGAAAAGAAGCTTGCTGAGGCACTCGAAATATTAAAGGTCCAGAATGAACTTTACGTAATGGATAAAGATGGTTGGCCTGTGGAACGTAAAATCGAACTGGCGACCGAACCCGCTTCAATTCTCTTCCATTTCCGAAGAAACGAAACCGAAACCCGGTATTTTCCAACCATTAAATATCAGAACCTGCGCATTGAATTTATGTTCAAAGAAGCGCAAATCATCAGCAATAAACCTGCATGGTTATTACTGAATGATGTATTATACTTTTTTGATCAGGATATTGAAGGCAAAAAACTACAGCCATTTTTGGCCAAAAGATATATTGCCATTCCTAAATCTACAGAAGCTACCTACTTTGAAAAGTTCGTAGCGCCATTAATTGAAAAACATCATGTTTACGCAGAAGGTTTCGAAATCAGAACGGAGCAGTTTGAAGCGACACCCGTGATCAAGGTTCTTTATGTAGATGGTGGAATATCGCAGATTCAATTATACTTTAAATATGGCGAATACAATTTCTCTGTGGAAAACGCACACAAAGTTACCGTGCGTCTGGAAAAAACAGCCGACAATTATATCTTCCACCGCATTAAACGTTCTGCGGAATGGGAGAAAAAACAATTTAATTTACTCCTTTCGCTGGGCCTAAAAAAGGCTAGTGCACTTTTCAATAATCTGGAAGTGGTAAGTAGCGACGAAAATCCAAGCTATGCAGCAATTAACTGGGTAAATGAACACATTGAAATGCTCGAATCCTTTGGTTTTGAAATTGAGCAAGCTACCGGTCAGAAACGTTTTGTATTTGGCACCAGCAAAATCGATTTAGAAGTTAAAGAAGGAAACGACTGGTTTGATATTAACGCGGTAGTTTGGTTTGGAAAATACCAGATTCCATTTCTTTCCCTTAAACAACACATTCTTCATAAAAGGAGAGAATTCCTTCTTCCAGATGGGGAAGTGGCGATAATTCCCGAAAAATGGTTCACTCAATATGGAAGTTTATTTAGTTTAGCGGAGACCGGTAAAAACCTAAGACTAAAAAAACATCATATCGGCTTACTGAACGATTTAGCAGAAGATAGCCTGGCAAATATTACACTGGAACGTAAGCTTCAGCGCCTAACAGATTTTGAGGACATTGCCGATACACAAATGCCCGTACACTTTAAAGGTAGTCTTCGCGATTATCAAAAAGCAGGGTATAACTGGTTTAGCTTTTTACGTGAATATAATTTTGGCGGATGCCTGGCAGATGATATGGGTTTGGGTAAAACCATCCAGACACTGGCCATGCTGCAAAAAGTAAAGGAAGATGATCAGGCGGCGGCTACTCCAAGCACCTCTCTCATCATTATGCCTACATCTTTGATTTATAACTGGTTAACAGAGGCTAAAAAGTTTACACCTAAGCTCAAAATTTATGCCCACACGGGTAGTAATCGAAATAAAAATGTAGCCATTTTTGCCAATTACGACATCATTATCACCACCTACGGCGTAACAAGAGTTGATGTGGAGGAATTGAAAGACTTTTATTTTAATTATGTAATTCTGGATGAAAGTCAGAATATTAAAAATCCTGCATCTAAGTCGTTCAAAGCAGTAAGAAGTCTAAAATCCAGACATAGACTTATTTTGAGCGGTACACCGGTAGAGAATTCTGTAGGTGATCTTTGGTCGCAACTTACCTTTTTAAACCCAGGCTTATTAGGTACTCAGGCATTTTTTAATGAGGAATATGTGCAGGCGATTGAAAAGAAAAAGGATGAAGAAAAAGCTCGGAAACTACAATCCATTATCAAGCCTTTTGTACTACGCAGAACCAAGGAGCAAGTTGCCGCAGAATTGCCGCCAAAAACGGAACAGGTAATCTACTGCGATATGAGCGAAGATCAGGCAGCTTATTATGAGAAAACAAAATCAGCCTACCGCAATGATTTACTTCAAAGCATGGATGATGGAACTTTTGCACAAAAGCAAGTTCAGCTGTTACAGGGTTTAACGGCATTACGCCAACTGGCCAACCACCCGATTATGATTGATGGCACATATCTATCAGATTCAGGTAAGTTTGAAAACGTAATTCACACCCTGGATAATGTGCTTAAAGGCGGACATAAAGTGCTGGTATTCTCGCAATTTGTAAAGCACCTGGATATTTTCAAGAAGCATTTTGAAGCAGAAAACATTCCTTTTGCATACCTGGATGGTTCCACACGCAACCGTGGTGAAATTGTATCAGAGTTTCAGCAGAATACAGATTTAAAGGTCTTCTTGATTTCTATAAAAGCTGGTGGAGTGGGCTTAAACCTAACCCAGGCTGATTATGTGTTTATTCTCGATCCATGGTGGAATCCTGCGGTAGAGCAACAGGCTATCGATAGAACGCATAGAATTGGTCAGGACAAAAAGGTTTTTATCTATAAATTCATCGCAAAAGATACGGTAGAAGAAAAAATTCTGGCTTTGCAAAACCGCAAAAAAACACTGGCAAATTCCTTAATTACCACCGAAGAAAGTTTCTTTAAATCTTTAAGCAAAGATGATATCAGGGACATCTTAAACTAGACTTAGATTCAAACGCTATAAAATTCTCTTTATCATTTTAAAACTCTATCATTTTCTAATTGTTAAGTAGTTAATAAAAATCTACTATCATGGAAAACGAAAATTTAAATAGAGCCATTGACAATGTAAAAGAGGCCTGGAAATACCCTGAATTATTTCAAAACATTTCAAGATCAGAACGCTGGTTATCTGGCGCAGCCGGAACCTACCTGCTTTTTAAAGGGTTAACAAATGTATTTTCACACCCTGTAATTGCACTAACGGGTGCTGCAGCTGGCGCAGGCTTACTGTATAGAGGCTTAACCGGTTATTGCCCGCTAAAAGATTTACAAGAACAGCGTGAAGAACTGGCACCGGACGAAATCATTGTAAGGGAAACGTATCTTGCTGACGATTTAGCGTAATAAATTGACTACGAAATTTCCTTTTCTTAATAAACTGGTTAACTTTAAAAAAGATAACCTACAATTATGAGCAAATACGCACTACTTTTTATTCCAACTTTATTTGGTATGTCGGCATTAGCGCAGGATAAAAAAACAGATCCAGCCAAAGAAGCTGCTAAAACAGAAGTTTGGGAACCAGTTCCTAAAACTGTTACTCCGGGGGGCCTCCCTCAGGAAGCACCGTCTGACGCCACAATTTTGTTTAACGGCAGAAATCTGGATGCCTGGCATTCGGTTAATGATCCTTCAAAACCTGCTGCCTGGACAATAGACGACGGCTTTTTTACCGTAAAAAAAGGCACAGGGAATATCGAAACCAATAAAAAGTTTACCGACTATCAGCTTCACATGGAGTGGCGAATCCCTGCAAATATTACCGGAACGAGCCAGGCCCGAGGAAATAGCGGTGTATTTTTAGCTTCTACCGGTCCTGGAGATAATGGTTATGAGATCCAGATCATGGATTCTTACAACAATAAAACCTATGTAAACGGGCAAACTGGAAGTGTTTATAAACAAGGCATCCCATTAGCCAATGCGAATAAAAAACCAGGCGAGTGGCAATACTACGATATCATCTGGAATGCACCGAGATTTAATGAAGATGGATCTGTTTCAAAACCTGCAACCGTAACAGTAATCCTTAACGGTGTATTGTTACAAAACAACTTTGTTGTAAAAGGTGAAACCAGGTGGATTGGTGCTCCGGAATACAAAAAACATGGTGCAGCGTCTATCAAACTTCAAGATCATGGTGATCCAAGTCCACCAATTAGTTTCAGAAACATTTGGATTAGAGACCTATAATTTTCAAAACCTGCAAATCACCTTTGCAGGTTTTTTAGTTAATAAAGCGCCTATTCAGCTTGAAGTACTTCCATATAAACAACTCTATCTATCATTTCAGCTCCTAAACTCATCAAATGATCGTTTGGCATCTGGCAATCAATTAAGTCGATATTTAGTTTACTAAGATATATTAATGCGGCTTTTGATGCATTGCTAGCCGTACTGAACATACTTTCCCCGCAAAAAATACGGTTTACCTTTAGTCCATATAAACCACCTACCAATTGATCATTCAGCCAAACCTCTACACTATGGGCATAGCCATTTTTATGAAGGTTAATGTAAGCCTCCTGCATCTCATTGGTAATCCAGGTTCCATCCTGGCCTTTCCTTGGCGTTTTTGCACAATTTAAAATCACTTCCTCAAATGCAGTATCAACTGTGATTTTAAATACTTCATCACGCAATACTTTTTTCATGCTTTTACTCACTAGAATGCGATCGGGATATATTACGCATCTTAGATGCGGCGAATACCACAGAATGGGTTCACCTTCGCTAAACCAGGGAAAAATACCGTTTGAGTAAGCTAACAGCAGTCGTTCCATGCTTAAATCGCCGCCAATGGCGAGTAAGCCGTCTTCTTCAGCCAAAGCTGGATCGGGGAAAACCATTTCATGGTCTGGCAATTGAAAAAACATGCTCAAAAATAAGAAAGAAAATAATGATTAAACCCCGGCGTTTAAATTATGTCATACAGTTAAACTGTTTATTATGAGCGCAAAAGAAAACTTCATCAAAGTAAAGCATCTTTATAACAGAGCAGGATTTGGGATTTCTTACTCCGATTTACAAAAACTCAGCAGAAAAAATATTAATAAGGTTGTTTCAGACCTGCTCAAAGAACCAAAGGCTAACGATTTGATAACCTTAGTTGACGGGATGGAATCTAAACGTCAAATGCTTGTTCAATCTGGCCTGTATGCAAAGAAAGATCTTAACGATGAAGAAAAGAAAATGCGCCAGGAAATTGTTCGGATGCAGAATGAAGTGAGCAAAGACTTGAACATTGCCTGGGTAAATAAAATGATCAGTACCACTGCTCCCCTTCGAGAAAAGATGACCCTTTTTTGGCATGGACATTTTGCTTGCCGCAGCAATGATCCGCTTTATGCACAGCAACTTAACAATATTCAAAGAAAACATGGGTTGGGAAGTTTCAAAACATTGCTCGTAGAAGTTTCAAAATCACCAGCCATGTTGCAGTACCTCAACAACCAACAAAACAGGAAAGGCAAACCAAATGAAAATTTTGCCCGGGAGTTGATGGAGCTTTTTACCTTGGGCAGAGGAAACTATACAGAAAATGATATTAAAGAATCTGCCAGATCTTTTACCGGCTGGATGTATGATAAAGAAGGAACATTTATCTTCCGTCAAAATCTGCACGACGATGGCCCTAAAACTTTTTTCGGCAAAACAGGAAATTTCGATGGAGAAAGCATCATTGATCTCATTTTAGAAAAACCAGAAACAGCTACCTTTATCGCTAGAAAAATTTATAAATTCTTCGTCAATGATCAACCCAATGAAGATCATGTGAAAGAACTTGGCAGTCATTTTTATGCTTCTAATTATCAGATTTCAGAATTGGTTAAAAAGATGTTCACGGCTGATTGGTTTTATAATTCAGAAAATGTGGGTACGAAAATTAAATCACCGGTAGAGTTCTTAGTCGGTCTGAGCCGCGAGTTTTACGTCACCTATAACAAACCTCAAATACTCATTCAATTACAAAGTAGTCTGGGCCAATACCTTTTTAACCCACCTAATGTTGCGGGTTGGCCGGGCGGACAAAGCTGGATCGACAGCTCTTCATTAATGTTAAGAATGCGGATTCCATCATTGGTATTAAACGACGGCGAGATTGATTTTAGTGGAAAAGCCGACCCGGAAGATGAAGCTGTAATTGCCTTAAATAGAAGTGCTATGGTAAATTCAAACACAAAGGCTAAACCAAAATCTTATGTCAATGCAAATGCCGATTGGCCTAAATTTATATATACTTTACCCAAAAATATCTCACCGCTCGAACTCACCGAGTTTTTATTACAGCCGAAACTAAACGATAAAATAGTAAAAATGGTAAGCGATAATAAAGGCCTCAGAAGCACAGCAGTAGAAATTACCAGTATGCCCGAATACCAATTGGGCTAACCCTTAAATAATAAGGAGATGAACAGAAGAAATTTTTTAAGAAATACAGGGTTTGTTGCAGCAGGATCACTATTTGTTCCTGCATTTATGAAACCTCTGGAAGCGATGGCCCTAGACGAGTTAAGCCTTTATAAAAATTTAGTGGTGGTACAACTTTCGGGCGGCAATGATGGCTTAAACACGGTAGTCCCCTTTGGAAACGATATTTATTATCAAAAAAGAAAGAACATTGCCATTAAACCCGAAGAAGTAATTAAGCTGAACGATATGCAAGGGCTTAATCCAAATATGGCTGCCTTGCAAGAGATTTATGATCAGGGCTGGATGACAATTATCAATGATGTTGGCTATCCAAATCCAGATCGTTCACATTTTCGATCTATGGATATTTGGCAAACCGGTAGCGACAGTAACCAATTTCTTTCCACCGGCTGGATTGGCCGTTACCTGGATAGCAACTGCCAAACCTGCAAATTCCCATACACTGCCATTGAGGTAGACGACTCATTGTCGTTAGCCATGAAAGGCCAGACGAAAAAAGGAATTGCCTTGAAAGATCCCGCTGCATTATTCCGCAACACGAATAATCCCTTTTTCAAGGCGGTATTACAAAGTGATAAAGAACACCTGGATGAAGATAATTTAGGTTATTTATATAAAACCATGATCGAAACCCAGTCGTCTGCGAGCTACATTCAAAATACCTCTAAAATCTACCAATCTAAAGCTACTTATCCTAATACTGGCTTTTCTAACCAGCTTAAAACGGTTTCAAAATTTATTTCATCGGGGTTAAAAACCAGGGTTTACTATGTATCTCTTAGTGGGTTCGATACGCATGTTAATCAAATCACCCAACAAGGCAATTTGTTAAAACAGTACAGTGAAGGCATGGCATCTTTTCTTAAAGATTTAAAAGCAAATAACAAACTGGAAGATACTTTGGTAATAACATTTTCAGAATTTGGTCGCCGCGTAGCGCAAAATGCCAGTAATGGCACCGATCATGGAACGGCAAATAACATGTTTGTATTTGGTGGGCGTCTTAAAAAACAAGGCATCTTCAATGCGGTACCAAACTTAAGTGATTTAGACAGCGGCGACTTAAAATATCAGCTGGATTTTCGTGAGGTTTATGGAACCATATTGGACAAATGGCTGGATGTAAGTAATGGTGAAATCCTAAATAAGAAATTTAACACCTTAGATTTTATATAATTTGAAAAGCAAAGCCTGTGGTACTTAGGTTGCAGTAGTCCCGCTATGCATTACAACGCCGGCAATAGAAAAAATTGCCGGCGTTTTCATTACTATCGGGTTTAGGTTACCCGGGCAGGAATAAGAAACCTGTTCCCTCCTTTCTTACGACTATTTTCGTTTTAAAACATAAACCGCCTTACTATCGCTTTTCAATTGGCGTTCAGAAAAAACCTGAAATAGTTCATAGCCATAAGATTTAGCCTTGTTAACAAAGTCAAGCGCAGAATCAAATTCCATTTTTTTACCTAAATCATCCTTAATGCAGGTATTATTCAAATCGTCTGCAATTTGTCCATATTCAACGGACACAAAGACTTTCTGCGCAAACGTCCTTTTAATCTCCCTCACCTGAATATAGTTTGTATTGATATCCGTTAACCGAACGCCATTTACAGTTTGTGCTTTAATATCGGCCGATGCAAAGCCAGCTACAAGTGTAGCTAGAATTAATACTTTTTTCATAACCTGTTTCTTTTGTGTGTGCCTGTAAATTAAGAAAAAACAAGTTTTGAAAAAAGAAGAATCATTTAGGGATGTGTAACATTTACCGCTGAAAGCAATCTTAAATTAAAAATAGAAAATGAACTTTTTAGGCAATATTATCTGGGTTATTTTTGGTGGAATTTTTATTTTCTTCGAATATATTATTGGCGGATTAATCCTTTGCCTAACGATTGCGGGCATCCCATTTGGCATTCAATGTTTCAAATTCGCGATTGTCGGCCTTGCGCCTTTTGGGGTAAAAATTACCGATACTTCATCCAATACGGGTTGTTTATCCACCATCATGAATATCCTTTGGCTGGTATGTGGCGGTTTCTGGATTGCGCTTACCCATTTATTTTTCGGAATCTTATTTTGCATTACCATCATTGGCATTCCATTCGGAAGGCAACATTTCAAACTTATGAACCTTGCCTTTACACCATTTGGCAAATCAATTTCTTAACGGTATAATAGAAACGCTACATATTGATTATTGAATAAGACCAATGGCTTTAGAATGCTGAATGGCCTCATCACTCGTATTAAATAAACAGGTATTCACGTTCTTCGCTTTTGCTTTACTTAATAATTCAAGGGTTTGATCCCGCTTTTCAGTCCTGATATTGCGGATATAAATTGCTTCAATATTTTTAGGATATTTCTCCACAATCTGGGTATAAATTTGCGGATCCTGTTGTGAATTGTCGCCAAAAAAAATGAACTTCTGATTTGGAAAAGCATCCAGAATACGCATCACCCGCAGTAACTTACCTTCATGACCGGTTTTACCAGTTTTCAATAAATCACTCCATTTTTTTAAAGTATTGAGCAAAAAGGCACCATCCGGAAGTTTATTAAACCGAAAAGTTTCAAGCAGGTAATCATATAAATTCCACTCGCTGCTGCTTACGTAAAAAAAAGGATTTGGTTGATCTTGATTAGTATGCGATAAAGCAAGCTGCTGATAATGATCTGCTGCATCCGGAAATGTTTTTCGCGTATGCGGATTTTTGATAAACAGCTCTCTAAGCCTTCTACCAATTGTTGCAGAGTGCGAAATCATCACGGTATCGTCCACATCAGAGATGAAAGCATACTGCGTAATGTGTGGCACATAAACCTTACCTTCCCCTGTATTCAAAATGTTTTCTTGCTGATCCACAGCCGCCACTTTTACGTAATGCCAACCGGCCGATACATCTTCTTCAGCTTCCCATTCGAACTTAAAAAAACCGTCTTTCTCCGTCTTTTGATAAATGGTTTGTCCGTAAAACTGAAGTTGCACCGCTACTGATGGATACGGTTTTAAAATGAATAATTTTAAAAGGTGAATGATATTCACAAAGATATTATTGCTGTAAATCTGCTTTACTTTCGATTTGCGTTTAAACACATGACCATACACAACCAGGTTATGCTTGTGTCCATAACCATGATAAACTTTTACACTTACAGATTTATTCATTGATATTAAAACAGAGTTTAACAAAAGTTGTTTGTGTTGTAAGCCATTAGGTTAAGCACATGAAATTACTATTTATCATAAATCCCGGCTCAGGTAGCCACGATATCAATTTAAAGGAAGTAATTTCTTCACACTTTTCATCAAAAGAAGTATCAATCGAATTATTTGATTTACCTAAGGACTGTTCGCTTGAAAAAATTAAACAAAGTATAGCGCAAGCCAATGCAGATCGGGTGGTGGCTGTGGGAGGTGATGGGACGCTGAAACTAGTGGCAGAATGTTTGCTTAATACGGATGTTCCCATAGGAATTATCCCGGCCGGATCTGCAAATGGAATGGCGAAAGAATTAGGTATTCCTACAGATATCGAAGAGGCGCTCGATCTGGTAGTTAATGGCAAACCTAAAAAAATTCATACCGTAAAGCTTAATGACGAAATTTGCATCCACTTATCTGATCTTGGTTTCAATGCTTATCTGGTGAAGAAATTCGATACCCTGCCGGAACGTGGAATGTGGGGATATGCAAAAGCAACCTGGCATGCCTTATGGAACCATAAGCGAATGCAGATTGAATTGAACATTAAAGGCGAAACGTTTACATCCGCAGCAGCAATGGTGGCCATTGCAAACGCCACCATGTATGGCACAGGGTTAAAGATTAATCCAGACGGGAAGCTTGATGATGAATTGTTCGAGATCATCGTAGTTAAAGATTATTCTTACCTCGAGATACTGAAAATATGGTTCACCAAATTGCCCTTCAATCCTAAAAAGATTGAGGTTTTTCAAACTTCAAAAGTAAAAATCTCCTCTAAGCATAAAGCCCATTTCCAGATCGACGGAGAATACGTGGGAAAAGTAAATGAAGTAACTGCAGAGATTTTGCCAGCTTCAGTAACGGTGATTTTATAGCCTGCAGGGTTGTAATTGGGAATAGGAAGTAGAGAACAGATAGTGGGGAAATGGGTATAGGTAATAGGAAACTTAATCTTGACTTATTTCTTCTAACATGTGCTTATCAAAACATATAAAATTATTCCGCGCTCCAGCCTTTGAATCCTTGATCATTTGTGATTCTTCTCATCCAGCTCTGCGTAATCGCTGTAATCTGCGGGCAATACCTCCGCACTTAGTAAGCTGACTAATTATGCTTTTTAAAAATACTTTCTATGTATCTGAATAGTAAAGTACAACCTAAAAAACTCTGCAATAAAGCAAACGCGAAAGAGAATATTAAACCAAGCTTCATTTAAATTTAGCAACTCCGGTAAATAGGTGATGAAACCAATAGAGAAAATCCAGACAATTAGTCGAAATGGGAATTGGATATAATAAGCAATAAACCCGATTTTTTTAAACATCAGGAGGCCAATTACAGAAACAAAAAGCAGCACAAACAAAAACAGCGTTAGCCATACTTTTACCTGCGAAACCCACTGATCTGGAACCTCATGAATATGGGTAATAATTCCCCAAATCTGTTTCCCCAATAAAATGATGCTAATCAGATCTAGAACTGCAAAAAACCTTACTGTGTTTTTCATCTATTTACAGTATTTCGCGAGGTGAGCATCGGCTAAATTACTTCCCATGTTTTTAACAAACGAAAAATCTTCGCAGGCACCTTGCCTATCGCCTTGTTTAATCTTTTGTAATCCTGCTTCTATTTTCGAATTGAGGTATTCATCATCAATTCCTAATTGGTTTTTTATGGCGATAAACTGAACCTCCTGACCAGGCTTGGCCTTCTCAATATTCTTATAAAAGTTGATCACTGAATTGGTTAAAGCTTCTTCCGATTGGTAAGCTCTAATCGCCGCTTCCATTGCAGAACTTGACTTTCCTTCGCAATTGAAGCCTTCCAGTTTAAAGTTAACAGGAATAACCACTGCAGTGGTGGTATCATAGCCAGATGGTACCTGCCATTTCCCGCTACTTAAGCGCACTAATCTTAAAGCCTCATCATCCAGATCGGTCAAAATACCCTTAATTACTTTTGAAGAATAAATCCTTCCCTGTGCATTTATTTTAAAGCTGACATCTACTGTTCCCTGAATACAGTTAGCCTTTGAAAAGGAAGGATAGATCGTGTTTTCCCTCAAAAAATCAGTGAAGTTCCCTTTAGCAGACTTAAACTGTACTTGCGCAGCGGCAAACACACTAATAAAAACAAAGCAACTGGTTAAAAGCACTTTCATAATTCTAATTTACGTAAATAGGAAGCCCAAAGATTAGCTAGGCAATCATTAAGGCATTGAATTTTTAAACTGAAGCGCTAAAATTAAATTAGGATCCGGGCAATTTAACAAATACTTCTCCCGTTCGCTGAATTTACACACGCCAGGATAGTCTCCTTTTAAACCACTCATATCTTTTATAATTTGAAAATGTAAATGAGGCGGCCAGTTTCCGTTTTCTCCTTTTGTTCCCAATGTTGCTATTTTCGCTCCGGCAGGAACAAAGCTTCCCTCCTTCAACTCATTTAAAGATTCCAGACTTAAATGCCCATACAAGGCATGAAACTCAAAACCGTCGATACTATATGATAAAATAACGGTCGCTCCATAATCTCCAAAATGATTGTTATTTCCAAAACTATGAACGGTGGCATCATAAAAATTATAGATTACAGTTCCCGCAGGCCCCCAAATATCTACACCTAAATGTAACCTGCGTGGTTCTTCCCCGGTATCAAAATGTGCACTTCGGGTATATATGGTTCGATGTTCATTGTAACCTCCAATTCCATAACGAGCTTTATGCTTTAAAAGTTTTTGATCTACCCAGCTGGAGAACAAATCAGTATCCGCTAAAGTTTCATCCGTTAGTTCTGTGTTTTGAGCTGTAAAATCTAGTTTTAAAAGCTGATCCCGGTTGATGTTGAAATCAATAACCTTCTTTATCGAGCTTGTGTTTGCAAGAATGACTTGCTCATATGTTTTCATGATAAATCAAATTGATATTAATATCAGTGGTAAAAAAAACAACCCGCAGGTATAGCTACCATGCGGGCGTAAAATCTTCAGGGTTTAACAGATTAAAAAACTATTCAGCCTCTTCATCTGGCTGCCTTGGCTCTTTCGCAATTTTTTCAAAAATATGATCCATGCGCTCTACGTACTCATTCGTATCATCTACAAAAAAGGTAAGTTCTGGCACTACTCTCACCTGGTGACGGATCCTGGCGCCTAATTTATATCGGATTTCTCCGGCATGTGAATTAACGGTATTGATCGATAATGTAGTATTCGTGGTATTGAAAAAGCTAAGATAAACCTTTGCTACGGCTAAATCCGGTGATACCCGTACGCGGGTAATGGTAACCAGTGTGTTCGGCAAAAATGCGCCGCCTTCACGCTGAAAAACCTGAGCCAATTCTTCCTGTAGTACTCCTGCAAATTTTTGCTGACGTTTACTTTCCATATCTTCTATTATTAATAAAGTAAATTATCGTAAGGGTATCTTGCTGTGTGGGCAGCCTTTACCTTATCATACAATAAAGTTTTAAACTCTTCTATATTCTCTTTCTCTGTTGCTGAAATAAACAGGACCGGCACCTTGCCATGGCTCATCCAAGTTCTCTTAAAATCTTCAAGGCTTAATTTACCATCATCGTCATCACCTTCAGTTTCTGGTGAAACATAGGCATCGATCTTATTAAACACTAAAATCATGTCTTTATCAATAGCGCCTATATCCTTTAGGGTTTCGTTAACAATATGGATCTGATCCTCAAAATTTGGATGTGAAACATCCACAATGTGGATGAGAATATCGGCTTCCCTAACCTCATCTAATGTAGATTTAAAACACTCTACCAAATGATGAGGTAATTTCCTGATAAAACCAACCGTATCCGACAGGAGAAAAGGTAAGTTTTCAATCACTACTTTTCTAACCGTTGTATCCAATGTGGCAAAAAGCTTGTTTTCTGCAAATACTTCAGATTTTGAAAGCATATTCATGATGGTTGATTTACCAACGTTGGTATAACCCACCAAAGCCACGCGAATAAGCTCACCGCGATTTTTCCGCTGTGTTTCGTTCTGCTTATCAATTAACCTTAACCGTTCTTTAAGTAAAGAGATTTTATTTAAAATAATCCTTCTATCACTTTCTATCTGGGTTTCACCTGGTCCACGCATTCCAATCCCGCCTTTCTGGCGCTCAAGGTGAGTCCACATCCCCGTTAAACGAGGCAAAACATATTGCAATTGTGCTAATTCCACCTGCGTTTTAGCTTGTGCTGTTTGCGCCCTGCTGGCAAAAATATCAAGAATCAGGTTACTGCGATCCAATACTTTTACGCCAAGTTCCCGATCAATATTACGCAGTTGAGATGGTGATAACTCATCATCAAATACTACGGTATCTATTTCTTCTGATTTAACATATGCTTTAATCTCTTCCAGCTTACCCGTACCCACAAAGGTTGCACGTTCTGGCTTCAACATCTTTTGAGTGAAGTTTTTTTCTACCTTACCACCAGCTGTTTCTACCAAAAAGGCCAGCTCATCCAAATACTCTCTTGTTTGTTCTTCCTTTTCACCCGGCGTAATCACGCCAACCAAAATGGCCCGTTCCTGCTTAATCGCAGTATCATAAAATTTTTGTTTTCCCATGTAATTATGCACAAAGATACGAATTTTGCAAACTTGTAATTTCATTTAAAAACCATCAGGTGGTAATAAAAGTTTATCTTTTACACTAACGCGGCTAATTGAGGTAAATACCTGCATAAACCAAAGGCTTGTGACTGGTTTAATTTAAAACTACTTAACCAAATGAACCTGTGCACACTACAAATGCTGGTCTTATTAAACCAAATGTTCAAAAAAATAAATCCACATTCACATCGTAAAGGGTAAATTCGTATTCTAAAATTGAAATCAATTGGCAAAAACAAAAACGGCATATTTCTGTCAAAGCTGTGGTTATGAATCTGCAAAATGGTTGGGGAAATGCCCGTCATGCGGACAATGGAATACCTTTGTTGAAGAGATCATTGAGAAAACTGCGGCATCAGTACCCGCCTGGAAAACGGAGACTAGTTCCAGGAAATTAAGTAAACCCAGTAAAGTTGATGAAATTCAATCATCCATTGAACGGAGAATTTTAACCGGCGATAAGGAACTGGATCGCGTGCTGGGCGGCGGCCTGGTAGAAGGCTCGCTGGTTTTAATTGGCGGCGAACCCGGCATTGGAAAATCTACCCTTATGCTGCAACTGGCATTAAACATCAAAGGGAAAAAGCTATTGTACATTTCCGGAGAAGAAAGCGAGCAGCAGATAAAAATGCGTGCCGAAAGGATTAAAGAAAGCCCGTCGGCAGACTGCTACATCCTCACAGAAACTTCGACACAAAACATTTTCAAGCAAATTGAAATTTTACAACCAGAGATTTTAGTAGTTGATTCTATTCAAACCCTACATTCCTCCCATATCGATTCTACCCCGGGAAGTGTTTCGCAGGTACGGGAGTGTACAGCAGAGTTGTTGCGCTTTGCAAAGGAAACCGGTGTGCCTGTTTTTTTAATTGGTCACATCACCAAAGATGGCGCCATTGCTGGTCCGAAAATTCTCGAACACATGGTAGATACTGTTTTACAGTTTGAAGGCGACAGGCATCACGTCTATCGAATCCTGAGGTCTATAAAAAACCGTTTTGGGGCGGCTGCTGAACTTGGAATCTATGAAATGCAGGGCAGTGGTTTAAGAGAGGTCTCTAACCCTTCTGAAATATTACTTTCACAACGCGACGAAGAACTAAGCGGCATCGCCATTTCTGCCATGCTTGAAGGTGCAAGACCTATGTTGATTGAAACACAAGCTTTAGTGAGCGCTGCTGCCTATGGCACGCCGCAACGGTCGGCTACTGGTTTTGATACCAAGAGAATGAATATGCTTTTGGCCGTATTGGAAAAACGTTGTGGTTTTAGACTGAGTACACAAGATGTTTTCTTAAATATTGCAGGTGGAATAAGGGTGGAAGATCCAGCTATAGATTTGGCCGTTTTAATCGCGATTATCTCCTCGCATCAGGATATTTCCATTTCATCTAAAAACTGTTTTGCGGCAGAAGTCGGCCTTTCCGGGGAAATCAGGGCTGTAAACCGGATTGAGCAACGCATTGCCGAGGCAGATAAGCTGGGTTTTGAAACCATCTATATTTCAAAATATAACCTTAAAGGAATTGATATCGCTAAATATAATCTGGAAATTAAAGCTGTAAGCAAAATTGAAGAAGTATTTGAAATGATTTTTGGTTAGCTGACTCGGTAAAGTAGGGGAAATTATTCAACAGATTTCCCAGTTTGATATGTAAATTCCCCACTCTATAAAGTTTAAATTTTATTGACACGGCCTACAAAACATATAAAGCACTAAATATCAGATTATTAAATCCAAAATTAGTATTTCAAGGTTTTCTGGAACCACGTTTGCCTTAAGTATTGTGAATTAGATCATGGGATGTGATCTAATCCAATAGGGATGATTTCCTCGTTAGTGAGAGCTAACGAGGACTTTTTTTGTTTTCTCTATTTATTTAAAAATTAAATATCTTTAGATCAGATTAATAACTAAATCAAATCATCCTAAAATCTAACCAATGAAAAAAATCATTATAAGCCTGAGTTTTTGCTTATTCGCTATCACCGGATATGCTCAAACCGCCTATACAGGCCAAAAATTTGGAGAAGAAGTCAAACCTGGCGATGTTAAACCTGCAGCTAAAATGGAAACTGCGATGGGTAACAAAACAACAGCCGATATGAAAATTCAAGGAAAAGTGGTTGATGTTTGCAAGAAGAAGGGCTGCTGGATGACTTTGGAGATGCCAAATGGTGAGCCGATGAGGGTAACTTTTAAAGATTATGCTTTTTTTATGCCGATGGATATTATCGGCAAAAATGTTGTATTAGATGGTCTAGCAAAAAAACAGACCATCTCAGTAGAAACTCTACGCCATTATGCGGAAGATGCAAAGAAAACACCGGAGGAAGTTTCTAAAATCACTGATCCTAAAAAGGAATTGGCCTTTGAAGCTAAAGGTGTAGTGATTCTTGATAAATAAGAAAAGCTTAAAGCGAAAAGACAAAAGCTTAAAGCAAAAAGGTTAAAGCGCAAACTGAGGCTTAAAGCAAACCATAATCCCGATGCATTTGTACCGGGATTATGATTTTAAAAGGTCTTTTTTACAAAATCCAGTTCCAGCCAAATTCGTCTGGTGCTAAACCATAACGGATATCGTTAAGTTTTTTAGCAATACCATTTGAAATATTTCTGGTTAATGGGTCTGTTAACTGATAAATCTCCCCTTTATAACCAATTTGGCCAACATGAGTTACCGTTGCAGCTGTACCGGCAGCAAAAGCTTCAGTTAAACTTCCATTTTGAATGCCATCAATAACCTCCTGAACAGAAACCCTACGCTCTTCTACTTCGATCCCTGATTCTTTAGCCAATTTGATAATTGTATCTCTCGTAACCCCATCTAATACGGTACTTCTTACTGATGGCGTAACCAGTTTACCATCAATCACGAAGATTAAGTTCGCTGTTCCTGCTTCCTCTATATATTCATGGGCAATAGAATCGGTCCAGATCAATTGATCAAAACCTTCTTTTCTAGCTTGCTCAAAAGGGTATAACGAACGGGCATAGTTTCCAGCTGTCTTTGCAAAACCAACACCACCTTCATCAGCCCGGGTATATTCAGTTTCGATCTTAACTTTCAAAGCAGAACTATAATATGGTCCTGTTGGCGTAGTAAGAAGGGCAAACTTATACGAATCTGAGGCGCGAACACCTAAATAAGGATCTGTAGCAAACATTACCGGACGAATATAAAGTGCATAATCTGGCTGATTCGGCACCCATTTTTCATCAATAGCAATTAACGCAGCCAAGCCCTGCATAAAAATTTCTTCAGGGATCGTTGCCATAGACATTCTGGCGGCAGACTTATTAAAACGTTCGAAATTTTTGTCTGCACGGAAAACACTAATCTTTCCATTTGGTAAGCGATAAGCTTTTAAACCTTCGAAAATTGCCTGCCCATAATGAAGCGCAGAAATTGCCGGACTCATTGGAATAGGTCCGTAGGGAAGAATCTGCAAATTTTTCCATTCGCCGTCTTCGTAATCGGCTGTAAACATGTGATCAGTAAAAACTTTACCGAATGGTAATTCAGAAAAATCAGTAACTGTTAAACGAGTTTCGTCAGCTTTAGTGATTTTTATCTCTAATGTCTCGGTCATTGTATTTGAATTTTGAATGAATGATTTTTGATTGAGTGAATGCTTTGTATCCTTCGGTTTCCATCATTCTATCAAACAATAATTCCATCATTGTTGTATTTGCGCAAATTAACAAAAAAGCGGCTTTTTTAATAGCTTTATTCGATATTAATCTTTGTTTTTGAGTGTTTTGAGTACACTAAGCACCCAACCTTTCCCCCATTCGTCCACCTGTTCTTCTGTCCATAAGAAAGGATAGAAAATTCTTTTCTGGAAACGGGGAGGTAAGTATTTCTGCCAGTTTGTTCCACCAGTGGCGGCAACATCAATGGGATCTTTTTCCAGATACCGAACTGCAGATTTATAGTGGGATAGCGGCCACTCTACATTTACGTATAAATCAAGTTTACGCAACTCCTCCGCCAACGCTGAAACATCATCTCCTTTAGCCGCTAACTGATGGTATAATGCAGAAAAGTTAGTCAATGTACGATCTTTAGCCAGTTGTAAAAACTGCGCAGCATACTTCTTTATAAATTGCTTTAGGGTTAATGTCTGCTTTCCTGAAGCAAGTTCTGTAGCCCCGAATTTCCAATAAATGTGTTCAAATTGCTCTTCGATTGTTGCCTGAGCCAATTCTTCCCTTTTACTTTTATCAACGAGGCGAATAAAATCGGTGGCACAGATCTCTATCATTCTATATTGGCCAGACTGAAAACCACTTGCGGGCAAAAGCGACATTCTAAATTTCAGAAATTGTTCCTTTTCCATGCCATCAACCATTACTTCGAAAGAGGTGGTTAACGCGTTGAAATAGGCGTTAATTCTTTTCACACGAGTGGTAAAAAATTCGACAGTTAAATTTTCATGTTCGGCAATCTGGCGGCATTCATGTAAAGATAACTTGAAATATAACTCCGTAATCTGATGATACATAATAAAAATCTCCTCATCAGGAATCGGCGTTTTCGGGCTCTGAAGACTTAACAACGTATCCAGGTGGATATAATCCCAATAGGTTAGAAAATCAGCATAGAGCAATCCATCCAGGTAAGAGGCCATATCCTGCCCCATAGCAGTATATCTTTCCTGAAGTCGTTCAAGTTTGTCCTTTATCTCTGGTGTGAAATCCATTTTTTTAATTTATTGATGCAAAGGTGATAAAGATTTTTGTAGAAATGGCTAAATTTTATACTTTTGGCCTGATGGCGATGGAGTACCGCCAAAACCGCCAGACAGGCTGATGACTCCTACGATTTTATTTAAAATTGAATTCAAATGCCTGTTAAAAATTTAACGGAAGGATTTCTTCCTTATGTCAATCGTCTTAAAAAGCAAGGCTTTAACTCTATTTTATTAAATATCCTAAAGTGGATGTTTTTTTTCACACTTATTGGCACTACGGTAGGATCAGCTTCTGCATTATTTTTAGCTACACTAAACTGGGCGACCATTTTTAGAGAGAGTCATCTATGGATAATTGCTTTTTTGCCTCTGGCAGGATTAACCATCGGCTTTAGTTATCACTATTGGGGAAAAGAAGTTGTTAAAGGAAATAACCTGCTAATTGAAGAATTGCAGAGCCCAAAACAGGTCATTCCATTTGTGATGGCACCATTAATTTTTGCCGGAACAATTATTACCCATTTATTTGGCGGTTCTGCCGGGCGCGAAGGTACAGCGGTACAAATTGGAGGCGCTTTTGCTGATCAGCTCACTAAAATTTTTAAGCTGCAAGCTGCCGATCGAAAAATTATTTTGATCAGCGGAATCAGTGCAGGTTTTGCTTCCGTTTTTGGAACACCGCTGGCTGGTGCAGTTTTTGGTCTTGAAGTGTTTGTATTAGGTAGTCTGTTGTATTCAGCTATTTTGCCTGCACTGATCACTGCAATAATTGCAGACTATGCCTGCAAGGCCTGGGGCGTTGGCCACACGCATTATACTATAGCATTAGTACCACAAATGAGTATGATCAACCTGGTGTTGTCACTTGGTGCTGGCATCCTTTTCGGCTTAGCTGCAAGAAGTTTTTCCGCACTAAATCATCTTTTTTCACATGTGTTTGCATTCATTAAATATCCGCCCATCAGGCCATTTGTTGGCGGTTTATTACTGGTGGGAATGATTTACGTTTTAGGAAATACAAAGTTTATCGGCTTAGGCATTCCGGTCATTTCAGCCTCTTTTATCCATCAGGAACCGTATTATGCTTTTGCCATTAAACTTTTTTTAACTGCGTTAACTTTGGGTTGCGGCTTTAAAGGCGGTGAGGTAACACCTTTATTTTTCATAGGCGCAACGCTTGGAAGTTTCCTGAGTTTCTACGTTCCACTTCCGGTTGGCTTATTGGCAGGAATGGGATTTGTGGCCGTTTTCTCTGGTGCTGCCAACACACCGCTGGCATGCATCATAATGGGTATTGAATTATTTGGAATTGCATCGGCAGGATACATCGCCCTGGCCTGCATTACAGCATATCTGTTTTCCGGTTATGCTGGTATTTATAAATCACAAACCATTGGAAGTTTTCAGCGGTTTAAGATTAAGAAACATCAGTTTTTAGGCTAGGGAATTGCCATTGGTTGAAACGATGCCTATATATTAAGGCAGTCAGCTAAAGCAGACTGCTATGAAATGCAGGGTGCCGATAGCGAGTGTTTATATGATGAGGTTAAATTGAAAATTTCAAACTTGGGTTTCTATCAAGGCAGTCAGCTGAAGCAGGGTGCTATGAAATGCAGGGTGCCAATAGCGAGTGTTTTATAGCGAAAAGGTTAAATTGAAAATTTGAAACTTTCGTTTCTATCAAGGCAGTCAGCTGAAGCAGACTGCTATGAAATACTGGGTGCAGATAGCGAGTGTTTTATAGCGCATATCTTGAATTCATTACCTTTGGTTTCAACCAATGGCAAATATCAATTGAAATATCCAAAATATTAGTTTAGACTATAGCAAATGCCTCGAATTCATTGCCTTTGGTTTCAACCAATGGCAAATATTAAATGAATATCTAAATGCCAAGTGGCTATAGCAAATTCCTCGAATTCATTGCCTTTGGTTTCAACCAATGGCAAATATTAAATTGAATATCTAAATGCCAAGAGACTATAGCACCCCCCCGAATTCGTTGCCTTTGGTTTCAACAATGGCAAAATATAAAACCTTCAGATCCTAATATAACACCCTAAACTTAATGGTATGTTCAATTTTCTTCAGCGATTTAAATAACTGTTTGTCGTATTGTGCATTGATATCAGTAATGGCATAGCCGATCTCTGAATTAGTCATTAAAAACTGCCCGACAATATTGATATCATGCTTTGCGAACACAGTATTAATCTTCGCCATAATACCAGGAACATTTTTATGAATGTGTATTAAACGATGTGATTTATCAATTTTAGGCAATTGTAAGTTAGGGAAGTTGCTGCTTAAGTAAGTAGCCCCGGTATTCATAAAATCGGCTACACGTTTCGGAATGAAATCAATGTTGCGGGGGTTATTTTTTGGATCATCGAAAACAACTATTCCCTGCCTGGTGCATAAATCGAGGTCGAATTTATTTTTTGCACCACCCAAATAACCAATGGTTTTTAGTTTAATGGCATTTTTCAATTGTTCGTTATCCAGCTTTTCTCCATTTGCTAAAATAATGATTCCGACATCCTTAACGTACTTTTCTTCGAATGATGCCTTTTGTCTGATAGAAAGGCCATCATTTTTTAAAATCGCAGTTGTTACCGGATCTACTTCGCCAATCACCAGACATAGAATCCTGTTCTTTGGATAAGAAATGGCCCGTGGAAGATCATTTACATATAAAAACTCATCAAAACTCGGTGTAACGTGGTCAGCTTTTGCCACAATACTTTCCCGCGCAATATTCTCAGTGAAAGCGAAAAACTTATTAATTAAACCACTTTCACGCAATTGAAAATCAGAATAACCATCTCCAATTCCGAAAAGCATTCCTTCTAACTTCAGATGCTGCAATAGCTTTACTTTCCCTCCCTCTTCACTTAGCGGATTAGCATGATCGTAATCAATAATCTTTCCATCACCCGTTGTAACAAAGGTATTAGCATAGATATTTTCTTTCTTAATGTGGTATTGACTCACCACCGGCGTAATAAATTCCTTGAAACCGCCAGACACAATGAGTACATCATCTGCGTGTTTTTTAAAGAATTCTGCATTGCGGGAAAATGAAGTAGAAACCTTTTTCTTCAGGTGCTTGATCAGCAATTTGAGGTGATCTTCATTCGCTTCAAGCAGTTTCACCCTTTGGGCTAAACTTTCAGAGAAGGAGAGTTTTCCTTCCATGGCAAAATTTGTGTAATCTTCTATCTTTTGGAAAATCGCCTCTTTATCAGGGTGGTTCTTTAAAGAGATTCTTGCGAGTTCATCAAGTGCTTCTACCTGGGTAAAAGTACTATCAAAATCGATAATGTAATACGCTTTTTGTTTGGGCATTATTTCAAATATTGGGTAATTTCTGTTATGCAATCACGAACTGGCTTGAAAGTTATTCCAGTTTGTTCAATTACTTTATTATTGTTGTAGTAGCTTAAAGTGATACTGCTTCTGGCAGTGTCTTTGGTTATTGATGGTTCCTGACCAGAAAATAACGAGGCGAACTTAAATGCCCGCCAGGCTACGCCAAGCATCCAGGGCCTCGCTTCTTTAGTCGGTGCTTTCACACCAAAGCCGTTTGCTATCGCTGTGAACAGGTCTTTATAATGAATGTTCCCTGCCGAGATAATATAGCGCTCGCCAGAAACTTCAGCATCCATTAACATGATCATTGATTTCGCTACATCTTCAACAGCGACAAAACCAGATGCGCCATCAGTGTAAAAAGGAAATCCATTTTTCACTAGCTTAAAGATCGCACCACTGCCTTCAAAGCCGGCGTTTTTACCAATAATGACCGATGGGTTGACAATCACAGCCTCAAGGCCTTCATTTATTCCCCGCCAAACTTCCATTTCGCCTTCATACTTTGAAAGGCCGTAAGCATGGGCTTTGGAATCATATTCCCAAAAGTCTTTCTCTGATATCTGCTTACCTTTTTTTGCAAGACCTAAAGCTGCAACAGAGCTGACGTGCAAGAGGCGACAATTATTTTCGATACAAAGGTTAACCAGATTAGAAGTACCATCTATATTCACATGAAACAATTGTTTTTTGTGCTTCGAACTCAAAGATACAAAAGCCGCACAATGATAAACCTGAGTAATGCCTTCAAATGCTTCTTCTAGCGTGGCCGGTTCGTTGATATCAGCGTTAAACCACTCAATTAATGTATGATCTTCAATTAACGCCGGGATTTTAGATTTTTCCCGCTTCAAAGCACGAACAGCTAAACCTTTATCAGTTAGCTGTTTTAACAATTCAGCGCCTAAAAATCCTGTTCCTCCGGTTACCAGTATCATTTTATTTTTTTCGAGCTATATGTGGAAATACGCATTCAAAAATAGATATTTGAGGCGAGAGTTTTAAATATATGTCGTTAACGGATTTCTTTTCCCCGGTAAACCCTGATCGTTTCACCCCCAAACAAGGTTTTTTCACCAGTCAGCTGGGTTTAAAAGCACACATTCACAGCACATCTTTTCCTGATTTTGAGGATAACACTTATGATTTAGCAATTATTGGCGTGTTGGATGGCCGTGGAGCCGTAAATAATGAAGGGTGTGCTTTGGCCCCTGATTATTTTAGAGAGAAATTCTATAAATTAAATGAAGGTGCTTTTACCAGCAGAATTGTCGATTTAGGCAATATCAAACATGGCGCAACCATTGCAGATACCTATATCGCCATTAAAATGGTCGTTTCTGAATTAATTAAAAAAGACATCATTCCAATCATTATCGGCGGTGGGCAGGATCTAACTTACGCGCAATATTTAGGCTATGAAGATTTAGAGCAAAAAGTTGATCTGGTGGTCATCGATAATCAGTTTGACATTGGGGATGATGAAAGCGATGGTATTGACACCCGTTCGGATTGCTATTTAAACAAGATTTTTTTACACCAACCGAACTTCTTATTTAACTATAGCAATGTAGGTTATCAAACCTATTTTGTAAATCAGGAAAGCCTGAGTGTGATGGATAAACTGTATTTTGATGTTCATCGCTTAGGCGAATTTGCTCAGGATATCACCCTGACAGAACCCATTATCCGCAACGCGAATATGATCAGTTTTGATTTGGGCGCCATCCGTTCGGCCGATGCCGCAGCAAACGCAAACACCACACCAAATGGTTTCGATGGTGAAGAGGCCTGCAGAATTGCACGTTATGCCGGGATGAATGATAAGTTAACCTCCATTGGGTTTTATGAATTTAATCCGGCTTATGATAACAATGGACAGACAGCTTTTTTACTGGCGCAAATGGTTTGGTATTTCGTAGATGGGTTTTATGCCCGTAAAAAAGATTTCCCGCTTACACCAAAGTCTCAATTCATGATTTACCGAACCAGTTTAAAAGACGGCTCCGGAGAAATGATGTTTGTAAAAAGCAAAAAATCTGATAGATGGTGGATGCAGGTTCCATACCCGTCTGGTCAATCTAAAAATGAAAGATATCATTTAGTTCCTTGCCGATATGAGGATTACCAAACGGCTGTAAATGGAGAAATGCCGGATTTATGGTGGCGAACCTATCAAAAGCTCTCATAATTTTACTTTGTTAATTACGTTTAGTATTACTAATATAATTATCTTTGAATTAAACCACTATCCTTCAATCATTTAAATTAAACCAACTTATGAAAAAAATATTGTTATCTGCCCTGGCACTACTGCCATTTGTCGCATTGGCACAAAAGCCCTTTGCCTTAAATGGTGAAGTTAAAGGCTTAAAGACCGGAGATAAAATTTACCTGATTTACCAGGGCGATGGAAAAAACATTACCGATTCGACTACAGTAACCAACGGCGCTTTCGCTTTTAAAGGAACTGTTGCCAGCCCGGCACAAGGAAGTTTATATTTGAACAAAAACCCTTTTGTTAATCGCCCGGCGCAAGGTGAAAAATTAGATGGTCTGGCCATTTATCTGGAGCCAGGAAACATTAAGCTGGCAGCAGCAGATTCTCTAAAAAACGCAAGCATTACCGGTTCACCAATTAATGATGATGCAAAAAAATTAAAAACCTTAACTAAACCTGTGAATGATCAGTTAATGGCAATTAATGAGGAATATAATGGTTATTCACCAGAGCAAAAACAAAATAAGGAAAAGATGGATGACCTGAGGACTCGCTATGAAAAAGCTGCTGAAGGACTGTCGCCACTTTTGATACAGTTTGCCAGTGCTAATCCAAAATCATACATTAGTTTGAGTGCAATTGGCCAGTTGGCTAACGACCCAGAACAGGCTGGTGCTGCAGAAAAAGCTTTTGATGGTTTATCTCCTGAATTAAAAACCACTCCTGTAGGTAATAAGCTTACACAATTATTTGAAGCAGGACGCAAAACAGCCGTTGGCGCAATGGCGATGGATTTTACGCAAACAGACACCGCTGGCAAACCCGTTAAATTATCTGATTTTAAAGGCAAGTATGTTTTGGTTGATTTCTGGGCATCATGGTGTGGCCCATGCCGTCAGGAAAATCCAAATGTAGTGGTAGCTTATAACAAATTTAAAGATAAAGGCTTTACTGTTTTAGGTGTTTCTTTAGACCGCCCGGGTAAAAAAGATGCCTGGTTAAAGGCAATTGCCAATGATAAATTAACCTGGACACATGTATCAGATTTGAAATTCTGGGATAATGAGGTTGCCAAAATGTATGGCATTCAATCTATCCCGGCAAACTTCCTGATTGATCCAACTGGAAAAATTATTGCTAAAGGCTTAAGAGAAGAAGCATTGCAAAGCAAGCTTCAAGAATTATTGGGAAGCAAATCTAAATAAGCTCACTGCTTAAGATAAAGCCGCAGATTTACAGATTATTCAACAAAATCTGTAAATCTGCGGCTTTTTTATTCAATTAATTATACTAAATCAAAACCAATATCTTCTCTGAAATACTTTCCATCGAAGTAAATTCTACCCGCATCAGCAGTAGCTGATTGTAATGCAGTGAACAGGTCTTTCTGCAAACTGGTAATGGCGATCACCCGACCTCCATTTGTCTTAACCACATCATTATCTAATAATGTTCCGGCATGAAAAGCATTAGAATGACGCAAATTTTCGATTCCAGTAATGGCTTTACCTTTCAAGTAATCTCCAGGATATCCGCCTGCAACAATCATTACGGTTGCAGCTGTTTGCTCAGAAACGACCAGGTTAACCTGATTTAATTGTTTATTTGCAGTTGCCAGGAATAATTCAACCAGATCGTTTTCGATACGGGGAATTACACTTTCTGTTTCCGGATCACCCATACGGGCATTATACTCAATTACAAACGGATCATCGCCAACTTTAATTAATCCGAAGAAAATAAAACCGGTATAATCAATATTATCTCTTTTCAAACCTTCAACTGTTGGTCTGATAATACGTTCTTCTACTTTTTGTAAAAATTCTGGTGTTGCAAATGGAACAGGAGAAACTGAGCCCATACCGCCAGTATTTAAACCAGTATCGCCCAAACCAATTCTCTTATAATCTTTGGCCGATGGAAGGGTTACATAATTTTCGCCATCACTTAAAATGAAAACGGATAGCTCTATACCACTTAAAAATTCCTCAATTACAACGGTTGCGCCAGCTGCACCAAATTTACCACCGAGCATTAATTTTAATTCTTCCTGTGCTTCTACAGTTTCCGTACAAATTAAAACCCCTTTGCCCGCTGCTAACCCGTCAGCTTTTAATACCACTGGTAACGCGTGGGTTTCTAAATACGCTAAACCCTCTGTTAATGTTGCTGGAGTAAATGATTTGGAGGCTGCGGTTGGAATGCCATGACGCTCCATGAATTGTTTAGAAAAATCTTTACTTCCTTCTAAAATTGCACCTTCTTTCTTTGGTCCAATTACCGGGACATGGGCAATCGCCTGATCAGCAAGAAAGAAATCGTGAATACCATTTACTAAAGGTTCTTCTGGTCCAACTACGACTAACCCGATATTTTCTGCTAAAACAATCTTTTTAATCGAATCGAAATCATTTACATTGATGTTAATGTTAGTACCATAAACGCCTGTACCACCATTTCCCGGTGCAATAATCAATTTATCGCAATGCGAAGACTGGCTCATTTTCCAGGCGAATGCACTTTCTCTGCCGCCCGAACCTAAAAGTAAGATATTCATATGGGCAAAGATAAATAAAAATGGGAGAAGGGAGATAATCGTTGTTCGTTTGACGTTGTTCGTTTTTCGTTTGGCACTGTTCGTTGAAACCAATTCACTGCCAATTTCAGCTTTCCGCTTTAGCCTTTCTTCCGCTTCAAATCGTCTTTCGTTTGCCGTTGTTCGTTTTTCGTTTGGCGCTGTTCGTTGAAGCTACTCCCTTGTTGGTTTCTGCTTTCCGCTTTAAGCTTTGGTCTACCCTATTAGCTTCCCTTAGCACTCCTGGTCATTTGCTCCAACATATCCCACATGTCATTTGGAATAGCTTCTAAACCATTCATTTGACCTGCGCCCTGGAGCCACTCTCCTCCATCAATAGTGATTACTTCTCCATTAATATAACCTGAAAAATCGCTCACTAAGAATGCGGCAAGATTGGCTAGTTCCTGGTGTTCTCCTACCCTTTTTAAAGGTACGCGATTTTTGAAATCGAATTTCTTGGCTAAATCGCCGGGCAATAACCTTTCCCAGGCACCTTTGGTGGGGAATGGACCAGGCGCTATGGCATTGGTCCGGATGCCGTATTTACCCCACTCTACCGCTAAAGATCTGGTGAGCGCAAGAACACCGCCTTTTGCACAGGCCGAGGGAACCACATAAGCAGAACCGGTGAAAGCATAGGTAGTAATGATATTTAGGACTGTGGCTGATTGCTTTTCCTTAATCCAATGTTTTCCAAAAGCCAAAGTACAGTTAACGGTTCCTTTTAGTACAATATCTATAATAGATGAAAAAGCATTTGCGGATAAACGTTCTGTAGGCGAAATAAAATTACCCGCAGCATTGTTCAATAATACGTCAACACTACCAAAACGCTCCAATGTTCTCGCCAGTACCTGATCTACCTGTTCCACATCTCTCACGTCGCAAGCTACAGCCAAAACTTTTCCACCTGTTTTTTCTTCCATTTCATCTGCTGTTTTTTGCAATACATCTTGCTTACGGCTGGTAATCACCAAATTGGCCCCAAGTTTTAAAAAATAGGTCCCCATCGCCTTTCCTAACCCTGTTCCGCCGCCGGTAATTACAATTGTTTTTTCTTTTAAGGCATCTTCTCTGAGCATTGGTGAATTGTAGTTTAACATAGGATTATTTTAATTAGAAAATGGATAATTGGTAATGGGAAATAGAAAATGGTGAATAGACAATCGGTATACGGCAAACGAAGAATTACTAACTGCCAACCGACTACTTCCTTTGCAAATTAGCGAGAATAGTTTCTAAGATATGGCGCGTGGTAGGTGCCCACCATTGTGCCAGCATTTTTTCTAAAGTAGCAGATTGATCAGCGGTCATAGCTGCAATTAATTCTTCCCGGATATTTAGTTTACTTTGCGACCAGGTATTGCTTTCCTGTTCCATAAACTTTTTGATTTTTCGCTCTGCAGCAGTTAATAAACTTTCGTTCCTTACCAGCTCATCTACCAAACCAACTTTTAAGGCCTCTTCCGGACTAAAAAGCTTTCCGGTTAATAAACTTCGGGCGGCTTCTCCTTTTCCGATCCAGAAAGAATATAACTGAAAAATGCTGTTTGGAACAATAATACCAACCGGAACTTCATTTAAACCTATAATATACTGACCTTCTGCCATTACACGGGCATCACAAGCCAGTGCAATCACACAACCACCAGCAGGACTATGCCCACTTATAGCTGCTACCATCGGTTTTTTAAAGGAAACCAGGTTTGCAGTAAAATTAAAAAATAGTTCAAAAAATGACTTTGCTTCTGCTTCATTATAATGATAGAGTTCTATCAGATCTAATCCGGCAGAGAAAAAAGGCGCCTTTCCGGTAATAATTACACCGCCAATATTGGCATCTGCAGCGATATTTTTAAGCATATCATCAAGCTCTGTAATCAACTCCCGACCTAAAGCATTTGATTTTCCTTTATCGAGCGTAATGATTGCCAGGCGATCTTTTACACTTACTTTAATTGTATTCATGGTAATGGATGTTAAATGTCAGCAATCACTATGCTTGCATAATAATCAAATTTATTTAATTTTCTTTATTTAACCCCATAAGTATAAACTTTTCTCGCCAAATGGCCTGAAGCATCTATCCCTTCTATTACTACACGATATTGTCCTGCTTCGTCTGCATTATAGAATTCAAATTTTGCTTTTCCATCTTGCTGGGCCACCACCTGTGGATTCCAATAAATAGTTGTGCGTAAATCTTTACGGGGAGTATTGGTTGTTGCAGCATCATATAATGGCGAATAAAATGCTCTTGAAACCGAAAATCCCTTAGGGCTTAAACTCACAATTCCAGGTGCATATCGGTTATAATTAGAGGTTCCTCCACCGCGTTTAGTCGTAATCACCAAGACGCCTCCTCCGCCACGCGAACCATAAATTGCCGTATTGCCAATGCTCTTTAACAGTTCGATAGTTTCTACATCATTAGGAACAATATTATCTAAAAACTCTGCTTCAACCTGCATTCCATCCAAAACGATAGACATTGGCGTGTTTTGACTTCGCATGAGGTAAGGGATATTTCCTCTAAAAAGTACACCTGGTAAACGCCCCTGTAAACATTGAGATAAGGTAATACAGGTTGATAAATTTTCGCTGGTGAGAATATAATCTGCACGGCCCGCACCATTCAGGTTTGCAGAATTCTTCGCCGGGTTTTTCTTTTCGGTAATGGTAACTTCATCCAGTTTAATCGTTCTTTCCAATAAACCTAAGCGCGTCATTTCATTAAAGTAGTTATCACTTTCTTTGATGTAATTCATCAGGCTGTTATTCACATTGATTTCTACATCACCAGTGTTTTTACTTTTGGTTACCACCTGACCGGGAACCACATCCACATTAATATCTACAAATTTACGCTCAGTTTTAGTTCTGGCCTGAACCACAAATTTTGTACTGTCTCCAAAATTAAGATTATCAAAAACGAACTTACCCTCGGCATTAGTTACTGTATCCAGGATAAATACCGATCCTTTTGTAGCCATTAACATCACTTTCCCACCAACAACAGGTTTATTCCCCTTCATTACGGTACCTGTTATGGCTAAAGATTTTTCTGCTTTGTAAGTAATTGTGGGTTCAGCACCGCTGATAATGTTTTTCCATGAAAACCTTCTCCAGCCTTGTGTTAATAAGAGATTATCTAACTCTTTTTCTGTTTTAAGATCATCACTTAAAAAATAGTGATTGGGCTTTTCTACAAAGCCTGTAAGATCTGAGGTGAGCAGCAATGAAGTTAAAATATTGGTTTCATTATCCTCATCCGGAGTAACTTTATTTGAGTTGGTTACAGCTACAGAGAAACTACCTAGTGCTGGCTTCTGTTGATTTGTAGCATCGAAACTGAAAATTGTTTTCCCTTTTCTGCTGTTCGAAACCTGCGAAGTATTGAGTGATACATCTAAGCGATCTGCATTGTTTTTTACAAAGATTAACCGCTCTGCCAGAGGCTGATTGTCACTGGAAAAAAGTGTAAACTGTACAATTCCTAATGGCAGTTTCTTTTTGGAAATATTCGCCATTAATACCTGTTTCGCCATTTTCGCCTTAGAAACATAAAAAACATTTCCGGCTTGTTGAGCAACAATTTTCAACTCTGCACCATTCACCAGGTTTTCGCTTGACATGATTTTAAGTGAAACTTTTCCCGTATCCAGGTTATTGATGGCAATAGCATAACCACTTTTTTGAGCTAAAGGCATTTTGAAATCTTTTGAAGACCCATCTGCAAATTTGACTTTCGCCGTATAGGTTTTTCCTGCCTGGGCATTAAAAATTAAACTTCCCATACCTAAATAAGTGGTTTCAAAAGATGTTACTTCCGCACCTGCTTCATCCACTACCACGCCTTTTACGTCTTCGCCATGGCCAGAAGCATTTACAGCTTTAATCGCTACTTTCTCTGGTAAATTTTCGATCAGGCTTCCTCCTTCCGGCAGGAATTGAACATCCACATCATTCGAAGTTGCGGTAACTGGGATCGACTTGATTACCTTTTGTTTATTGGCTAAAGTGATGGTGGCTATAATTTTTCCGGTTTTATTCGTGAAACCGTTGGTATTGACAAAAGTGATCACCGCGTCGCCATTTGTATTGGTTTTTGTCTTGCCTTTCTCAACAGATTTATAATCCAGCTGAACATCATAACTCACTTCGCTATCTAGATAGGCTTTGCCCTCTTTATCAGCAAAGTGAATGGTGGCGGTTACCCGATCAGCACTATTTTCCTTTTTGAAAGTATATTTGGTTTCGGTAAAAACTTTATTGGCCCAGCTATTTCCGATTTTCACTGCCTTATCAAAGAAAAATGCTGTCCCGAAATTGCGCATATAATTGGTGTAGGCCCTGATGCGATAATTCCCTTCGGATAAGGAATCCGGAAGTTTAAAATCGCCCCAGGTAATGCCGCTCACCACGGGCAGCTTCAGTTGCTTTTTCACCGAGTCTTTCTCGTTAATCAGTTCCACATAAAGTATCTGGCTGAGCATTGACGGTGCTGCAGATTTTGCATCAAGAATATAGGCTTTGAACCAAATATCATCGCCAATGGCATAGTATGGTTTATCAAGATGAAGGTGAACCTTTTCTTGCGGAAACTTATTAGTATAATCATCCAGCTTCTTTAAGAGCTGCGTAAATGGATCATCGTCCATTCTAAAAGCCGAGAAGCCAAAAACGATTAACAGGAAACTGATAATGAGCGTGATTCTGAATTTCATTATATGGTAACTATAAATAAAAATATGCCTCAAGGTACAAAACCCGAGGCATATTATAATGAAGATCACATGAAATTTATACTAGAAATTATTCTTCCACATCATGCTTTCTACCGGGCGCGTGGTTTTGTTATTGTACTTTGCGTTACCTTTAGAATTGTACATGGTTTCGATATTTCCTTCAACCACAAAATATATTAATTGACCAATCGGCATGCCTGCATAAATCTTAACAGGTTGCGCAACAGATATTTCTAAAGTCCAGGTATTGCAAAAACCAACATCCCCTTTTCCGGCAGTGGCATGAATATCAATACCTAAACGGCCTGTGCTGCTTTTACCTTCTAAAAACGGTACATGACTATGAGTTTCGGTATATTCTAAAGTTACGCCTAAATACAAGGTGCCAGGATGCAGAATATAACCATCTTTTGGAATTTCGAAATGTTCAATTTCGTTGTGTGCCTTGGCATCTAAAATACGGCTTTTATACGTGGCCAGGTATTTTCCTAAATGTACATCGTAAGAATTTGTTCCCAAACATTCCCGCTTAAACGGCTCAATTATAATTGTACCCTTGTCAATCTCTTCTAATATCCTTTTGTCAGATAATATCATTTTTATGCGTATTTTTGGCCTAAATTATCAATTAATTAAGATAATTTTGCATGCTAATCTCCAATTTTATAAATGCCAATAGTTTATAATAAAAATATTGATGACCATTCGGTTCTGGCGATCTGGAAAATTGAAGAAACTGAAGAAGAAATGTTGGCTGGCCTCCAGTTAAAGCAACATGAACTCGATCTGATCTCTTCTTTTAATAATGGCAAAAGGCTTTTACACTGGTTAAGTACACGATTATTGTTGCGTACCTTGCTCAATACAGCAGATTATATTGATTGCCAGTTCGATGATGATGGTAAGCCATACCTGGTAAACTCCGAATACCAGATATCTTTAAGTCACTCTTATGATTATGCCGCCGTGATAATCAGTAAAGAGTTTGCTGTTGGTGTGGATATTGAACTGATTAAACATAAAATAAAAAGCATTAAACATAAGTTTTTAAGTGATATTGAACTTGCTCAAAAGCAAATCGGCAACAACACCGAAGGTCTTTACGTAGCCTGGTGTGCCAAAGAGGCAATTTATAAATGGCATGGTAAAAAGGGACTGGAGTTTAAGCGCGATATTCACATTAAACCCTTTAAACTAAAAGCTGAAGGTAGTTTAAATGCTATTGTAGAATTACCTGGCGGAACGAGGGCCTTAACAGTTAACTATTTTAAAACAAAAGATGGTTACATGCTGGGTTATGTAGCCAACAAGGCATAAAATTTTAGAAAATGAGTGAGTTGGAAGAAAAGGCTGTGGAAATAAAACTGGTACCTACACAATTTATTGATTGGGGATTAACCGATTATCAGGAAGCCTGGGACAAACAGGAAGCCTTACTGAATAAAACAGTAGCCATTAAAACGGAGAACAGGGTTAACGGCACACAGTTACAAACACCTAATTATCTGATCTTTAATGAACATCCCCATGTTTATACACTAGGCAAAAGCGGGCATCCGGAAAACTTATTGCTTGATGAGGAAGGCTTAAAAGAAAAGCATGCCACTTACCATAAGATTAACCGCGGCGGAGATATTACTTACCACGGACCTGGCCAAATTGTTGGCTATCCTATTCTGGATCTGGATAATTTTTTTACCGATATTCATTTATACCTCCGCTATTTAGAGGAAGCCGTTATTTTAACCCTAAAAGATTACGGCATCGAAGCTGGCCGCTACCCGGGCTATACGGGCGTTTGGTTAGACGCTGATAATGATCAGGCCAGGAAAATTTGTGCAATGGGCGTTCGCTGCAGTCGTTGGGTAACCATGCACGGTTTTGCGTTTAACGTTAATGTAGATCTTGATTATTTCAAAAATATTGTCCCTTGCGGCATTGACGATAAGGCCGTTACTTCTTTAGCTAAAGAACTTGGTTATGCGCTGAATATGGACGAAGTGAAGGAAAAACTGAAAAACCATATTGCTGACCTTTTCAAAATGGAGCTTTAAGAAGCTGTCTAAAAAATATAATTTATCCACTTACGAAATTCCAAAGCCTGAGCGCTGAAGAATTTTGTAAGTTTCGATAACAATACGATAAAACTTTTAAAGTATTTCCCCTATAAGGCCACTATGACTTCGCAAGTTGATGTTCATTTATGAAATTTGACCGTTTCTAAGGCCCGATCTTATTTATACATCTTATATCATACCATGGTCACTTTAAAACCTTTATTAGTGGTTTTGCGTAAATCTCATCATGAGATTTTTATTTCCTGCTATTTTATTTTCTTTGTTAACTTCGGCTTGCACTAAAGAAAGAACTATGCCTGCCACAGAAACAATGCCTATAGTACCATCTCCCGTTCAAGCGGGCACTATCACTTATTTGGCTCTTGGCGATTCTTATACCATCGGTGAAGCAGTAAGCCAACAGGAGTCATTTCCATTTCAACTTCAAAAGTTTTTGAAGGAAAAAAGTGTAGACGTAGCCATTCCGAAAATCATTGCCACTACCGGCTGGACCACCGATGAATTGCAAAATGCAATTAAGCAAACTAACCTCACCACTAAATACGATTTCGTTACGCTCTTAATTGGTGTAAATAATCAATATCGGGGTTATCCGATCAATAATTATAGGAAAGAATTTTCTGAATTATTACAGACCGCTATTCATTTCGCCAATGGCAAAAAAGACCGTGTTTTTGTGGTTTCCATTCCAGATTGGGGTGCTACGCCATTTGCTAAAAGCTCAAACAAAAGCTTACAATTAATTGCTGAAGAAATTGATACATTCAATGCGGCAAACAAAGCAATCACCCTGGCTGCCGGAGTGAGTTATACTGATATAACGCCTGCATCCAGAAAAGCAATCTCAGACTTAACATTAGTAGCACAAGATGGGCTACATCCAAGTGGCAAAATGTATGCTGAATGGGCATTAAGCTTATCACAGAAGGTTTTAGATACGCTTAAATAATAAGACATATTTAACGGTAATTGTAAATAAAAATTTTACTTTAGCTTAACTATTTACATTAAACCCTTAAAAAAACAGAAAAATTATGAATGAGTATGAATCTAGCGGTGTAGCCGCGGGAATTGGAACTGGTTTGGTTATCCTTTATTTGGCAATCATTGCCGTATGGATTATCGGCATGTGGAAAGTTTTTGAAAAAGCAGGTAAACCTGGATGGGCCGCCATTATACCCATTTACAACTTCATTATTTTAATAGAAATTGTAGGTAAGCCAATGATCTGGGTATTATGGTTACTGATCCCTTGTGTTCAGATCGTGTTCTTAGTATGGATCTACAACTTAGTCAGTAAAAGCTTTGGTAAATCAGAAGGCTTTACAGTTGGTTTAATTCTTTTTCCATTTATTTTCTGGCCGATCTTAGGTTTCGGAGATGCTAAATATTTAGGTCCATCAGCTGCTGAAGCTCAAAATGGAGGTTTTGGGAATAACCCTTTCAATAATCAAAACAATCCATTTAACAATCCTAACAACCCGTTTGGTAATAAACCCAATCCAAATGATGGTTCAGGTAATGTTTAAATACTTTTAATGACAATCATATTTATATTTTGCAGCACCATTAATATTTTTGATGGGCTGCAAAATTATTTAATTCCATGCCCATTTAAAGCATTGACTGGCATTGATTGTCCTGGATGTGGTTTTCAAAGATCTTTAATCGCGTTATTTAAAGGAGATTTACATACAAGTTGGGCACTTTATCCCTCTACAATTCCTTTAATCTTACTCTTTATTTGTACTGGACTACTATACCGATTCCCGATTAAGCGCCAATCACTAGTACTTAAAACACTTTTTATTATTATAGGCAACTTTGTAATGTTTTCTTACTTCTACAAAATGCTTATCCACTAAATTCAATAGCCGTTCATATTAGAAGTCAGGTGCTTATAATCTTTCATTACGGTTTCTAAAAACTGTAATTCATTCATTCCTGCCGGAATGGTGGTTAGAATATGTTCCTTAATTTTACCTGCCATGTTATAAATTAACTGTGGGTTTCCTGTTTGGTAATAACTGGTTAATACTTCATAAACCAGTTCAATATCGCGATCATTTAAGTGCAGAACTTCTTTAAATATAGGTTGATATTCATCAGGCAAGGTAAAACTAAAAGCTACATTTTCAATTTGCGTGCGTGGCTTGGTTTTAATTAATGTTGTTTTAGCAAGAATGTCTCCTACCCGTTGGTGGTTTTTAGTAATTACGACAGATACTAAAGCTACTACCCCCCAACCAAATGGAAGTCCAAAATCAACCATCCTGAATAACCACCGAAAGATATACTGGCCAAATGTGGGTTGAGCACCATCTAAACTAATCACTTTTATTTTTAGGGCCTTCTTACCAAAAGTTTGCCCATCCATAAAAAGTTCACAAACCAGATCGTAGAAAACAAATAGTATAGCAAAGCCAATTAACGCCACATAAAAACTTACCCCGGATAATCCAATAGAAGCAATTAATCCGATAACTATGGCCAAAAAATAGAGTACCACGAAGCCAGCCAAATCGATACATCTTGCAGCAATGCGTTCCCCTAGCCCTGCAATCTCATACTCAATATCAATATTCTGTGCAGTGCTTATTTTAATGGTATCCATAACTCAAACATAATTTTTTTTGGGGATAAAGTGGTTAACCCATTTACTTTTTTTCGGTTATTGCCAATCGATGTTTCGCATCTGTCTTTTGTATCTGTTAAAATTTAACTATTTTAACCCAGAATTTGGAATAACGTTAAATGAGAGAAGCATTATTTGTCAAGCAGAATACAGAAAAGTGGAAGTACTTCGAAGGCATTCAGCAGGCGAAACCTGATGAAATTGCTAACCAGTTTATAGAGATAACCAACGATCTTGCCTACGCTAAAACATTTTATCCAAAATCAAAAACTACGGCTTACCTGAACGGACTGGCTTCCAAACTACATCAATCCGTTTATAAGAATAAGAAAGAAAAATCCAATCGCTTTCTCTATTTCTGGAAAACAGAACTCCCTTTAATTTTTTTCCAGCACCGAAAGCAATTTTTTTATGCATTGGCTTTTTTTCTGATCTCCTGCGCAATCGGTGCCTTATCTGCAAAATATGATGATACCTTCGTTCGCCTGATTATGGGAGATGGTTATGTAAACATGACTAACGAAAATATTGCGAAAGGAGATCCATTCGGGGTTTATAAACAACAGAATGAATTTCTCATGTTTCTCCAAATTGGTGCTAATAATATTTATGTAGCACTATACACCTTTGTATTGGGAATTATTTTTTCTTTTGGCTCCATTGTTTCACTATTCAGAAACGGCATCATGCTGGGCTCCTTTCAATATTTTTTTTTCAGCAAAGGCCTGGGCTTACAGTCTGTTCTGGTGATCTGGATTCATGGGACATTGGAAATTTCGGCGATTGTTCTTGCGGGAGCTGCAGGTCTGGTTCTTGGAAATAGTTTCCTTTTCCCTAAGACCTATACCCGAATAGAATCTACATTAAGAGGTGCAAAACAAGGCTTAAAAATTGTTCTTGGCCTGATCCCGATTTTTATTGTCGCTGCATTTTTCGAAAGTTTTGTAACCCGCCATACTGAAATGCCAATGGTTATAAGCTTAATCATTTTATCATCATCAGCTGCATTTATCATCTGGTACGTATTTATCTATCCGGCTAAAATTCATAAGAAGTTAGCACAAATCAATTAACATGGCCGAAACCATTGAATTTAAGAAAAGAAGAGATTTTGGGCAGGTGATTAATGACACCTTCACTTTCATCCGGCAGAATATTAAGCCGCTTATAAGAACCTACTTCACTTTTTGCGGGCTATTTGTACTGGCCAGCATGGCTACGCTTTTACTGCAACAGGTTAAAATGGTTAATGTGATTAATACAGCGGGCAGCATTAGTGGCACAAGAGGTACAGGCCTTTACGGGATTGAATATTTTTTGTCCCTTACCTTTTCATTTGCCAGCTATGCGAGCATGACGGTCGCTATACTTTCTTACATTGCGATTTACGTTCAGAAAGGAAATCAAACCCCAACGCTCGAAGAAATCTGGAAATTCTTTAAACATTATTTTTTCCGAGTTTTCGGAAGTTCATTTTTATTAATGATTCTATTAGTTGTTGGTTTTGTACTCTGCCTGGTACCAGGGTTTTACCTTTTCCCATTTATTGCGATGACGTTTCCCATTATGGTGATTGAAAATTCGAATCTGGCTTATTCATTCACCAGAAGTTTCAGCATTATTAAAGATAATTTTTGGGTTACGTTCGGCACTTTAATGATCGTCTGGATTATTATTTACGCTTGCTCTACCTTAATTGTGCTACCTACAACACTATTTAGCATGCTAGGCATGTTCTCGCACCAGGGGCCGCAAATGTCTTTAACCTTAACTATGATTACCACAATTTTACAGTCACTCTGCCAGGTATTTACCATTGTACCTATTATCACTATTTCTTTAATGTACTTTAGTCTGGTAGAAGAAAAAGAAAGTATAGGCTTAATGGAACGCATCTCCAATTTCGGAAATACAGAAAAACCAACGGATACCCGTCCTGAAGAATATTAAAAATGCCGAAGTTTCTGCTTAAATACTTTTTCGTTTTCTTACTCTGCCTTGCACCAGCAATTGGTCATCCTCAAGTGCAGGCTGTTAAATCTGTGCCGGAAAAAAAAGTAATGAAAACTGACAGTAGCCAGATCACTGCTGCAAAGTTTGATAAACGCGCGATCAGCGATTACAAAGAACAAAAGGAATTTCAGTATGATGAAATAGAAGGCAGACAACTCTCTTTTTGGGAGAAATTCTGGATGTGGTTTTGGAAAATGATGAGTAAATTATTTGTTGGTGCAGCATCAAATGCTGTTTCCAAATATTTCTTTATTGGCATAGGAATCGCTTTACTGGCATTTTTAATCGTAAAAATGATTGGCGCTAAAAATATCTTCAGTAAAAAGCCACTTGAAACCATTTTACCTTACGACGTTTTAAATGAAAATATTCACGAAATAGATTACGATAAAGAACTACAACGTTTAGTGGCAGATGGTAAATTTCGCCTTGCCGTGAGGTTACTTTATTTAAGCGCGTTAAAGAAACTGAGCGATGCACAGATTATTCAATGGCAACCAGATAAAACCAATTACAATTATTTAACAGAAATTAATAAGCCAGAATTAAAACGTGATTTTAGCGACCTCACCCTCCAGTTTGATTATATCTGGTATGGAGATTTCCCTATAGACGCCAATAAGTTTGAGCCAATAAAACAGTCATTTAACCAGTTTAACACCCAGATTAAATGAGAGGCTTCAAAATTTATTTCGCGCTAGGTTTAATCATTATCATGGCTTATCTGGTGGCTCAATACAACAAACCTACACCAACGAACTGGGCACCAACTTACCTTTCTTCGGATAAAATCCCTTATGGCACCTACATTTTTAACAACAGGATTAAGGATATTGCGCCAAAGGCAACAGTTACCCGAACAAAAGTACCGGTTTACAACACGCTTAAAAATAAACAGTATAATCAATCTGCTTATTTAATTGTGGCACAAAAAATGACCCTGGCTGATCATGATTTTGATCAGTTAAAAAAATATATCGAGGTAGGTAATAATGTATTTATCGCGAGCTATGATTTTGGCAAACTCGAAAAAATGCTGAAGTTTAGTACAGCAAGCTCAATGTCGGCCAATAGAAGTTCCTTAAATTTCACCAATCCAAACTTAAAAACAGAGGCCAATTACGGATTTGAACGTGGCATCGGAAGCCAGTATTTCACTGGCTTAAACCTGAAAAAAGTAACCGTTTTGGGGATTAATTCATCCAATCAACCTAATTTTATTAAATATGAGTTTGGCAAAGGATCACTTTATCTCATTGCAGAACCTGGCTTTTACACCAACTTTGTGCTGCTTGATAAGTATGGGGCAGAATATGCCGGCAAGACTTTAAGTTACATTCAAAACAGCAAAGCTATTATTCTGGATGACTATTTCTCTATGCAAAAGAATGAAACAACAGATGTTTTAAGGGTTTTCTTTGCACATCCGGAATTGAAATGGGCTTATCACCTCACTATTTTCTGCCTGATTATTTTTATAGTTTATGAGGTTAAACGGAAACAACGCATTATCCCAACTATTGATCCAATGACAAATGCTTCTGTTGAATTTGTAACCGTTGTAGGCAGTGTCTATTACCACGAAAGGAATAACCAGGATATTGCCATGAAGAAAATCAACTATTTTCTGGAACATTTAAGAACAAGGTATTACATCAAAACGAATGAAATAGATAGCAATTTCTCGCAGCTCTTGGTGGAGAAAACAGGAATTAATGAGACAGCAGCAAAAACATTAACGCGGTATTTTATACAAATACCGACCATGGCTAGCGTAAGCGACCATGAACTCATCATTTTAAACGACAGTATAGAACAGTTTTATAAAAATACGCAACGCCATGGAGCAGGAACAATTTAACCCACGCACAGATTTAAGCGCCCTGAATGCGGCAGTAGAACAGATCAGAAATGTGCTTGGCCATATCATTATCGGGCAAAAACAGGTTATCGATTTTCTAATTGTTGGCTTACTTGCCGATGGTCATATCCTGATTGAAGGTGTGCCGGGTGTGGCTAAAACCTTAAGTGCCAAATTACTGGCAAAATCAATCGATGCACAATTTTCCCGTGTTCAGTTCACGCCAGATTTAATGCCCTCTGACGTTTTGGGAACGCCAATTTTCAATACCAAAAGCGGCGATTTTGAGTTTAGAAAAGGTCCGATTTTCGGAAACATCATTTTAGTTGATGAAATAAACCGCGCACCTGCGAAAACACAATCGGCTTTATTTGAGGTAATGGAAGAGCGCCAGGTAACGATTGATGGCGAAACCTACCAAATGGACGAACCCTTTATGGTGCTGGCCACCCAAAACCCGATCGAGCAGGAAGGAACTTATCGTTTGCCTGAAGCGCAGTTAGACCGGTTTTTGTTTAAAATCGAGGTGAAATATCCATCTCTTGAAGAGGAAACAGCGATTTTAATGGCACAACATACGTTAGTGAATAAAAGCTTGGCTGCCGATGTAAAGCCCGTACTGTCTGTTCAACAAATTCAGGAGGCCAGAGCTATTATCCGAAATTTGTTTGTAGAACCGAAACTGTTGGAGTTCATCGCGAAGATTGTGAATGAAACCCGCAATAATCCATCACTTTATTTAGGCGCATCACCAAGGGCATCATTAGCCATTGTACACAGCGCTAAAGCATTAGCCGCCATTCAAAATCGTGATTTCGTAACTCCTGATGACATTATTGCCGTTGCCATTCCCGTATTGGCGCACCGGATTTTATTGTCGCCAGAAAAAGAAATGGAAGGGCTAACCACCAGTGATATCGTGCATCAGATTATTAAGAAAATTGAAGTACCGAGGTAATCCGGTTTACAGTTCTCAGTTAAAGTTTATAGTGAAAAACACGTGACCACGTTTTGAAAAAATTTATCCAGCAATATTATACCAATCTCTACCTAAGTGATCGCTTATTTGCGGCGCTGGGATTTTGTATTTTACTTTTTCTGTTAAAGTTTTTCTTCAGCTGGCTGGGCGAAATCCCGGAGATTGCCTTGGGTGTGGTGTTAATTTTATGGTCTATTGATCTATTTATTTTATATCGTAACGTTCAGGGCATCGCAGCAAAAAGATTAACGTCAAAACGTTTAAGCAATGGTGATGAAAATCCGATTGAAATAGAAGTTAAAAACAACTATGGGTTTACGGTAAATGTTCGCGTAATTGATGAAATTCCTTTTCAATTTCAGCTGCGCGACAAAGACTTCAGATTAAATTTACAGTCTGGCGCCATCAAATCCATTCATTATAACTTACGACCAACCAAACGCGGAGAATATGATTTTGGTTTCATCAGGATTTTTATCGGTTCGCCGATAGGCTTTGTAACCCGCCGCTACAATTTCGACGGAGCAAAAGTACTTCCCGTTTACCCATCATTTATTAATCTCGGAAAATATGAGTTGATGGCGGTATCCCGGTACCTCACAGAATTTGGAATTAAGAAAATAAGGAAAATAGGTCAAAGTACAGAATTCGACCAGATTAAAAACTACGTAGGCGGTGATGATATCCGTACAATCAACTGGAAAGCCACTGCCAGGAAAAGTGCTTTAATGGTGAACACTTATACCGATGAGCGCTCGCAGAACATCTATTGTATTATTGATAAATCGCGTGTAATGCGCATGCCTTTCGAAGGATTGAGCTTATTGGATTATGCCATTAATGCCAGTGTTGCCCTCGCCAAAGTAGCGATGCTAAAAGAAGATAAGGCTGGTATAATTACGCTTTCAGAAACCATCGGGGCCATCGTTCCTGCAGACCGGAAAGCAGGTCAGCTGGGCACTATAATGAATGTTTTATACAAGGAAAAAACAAGATACCTGGAAAGTAACCTCGAACTTTTATATAGCTCTGTAAGAGCAGTGATTAAACAACGGGGCTTACTGGTATTTTTCACCAACTTCGAAAGCTTATCTGCCCTTCAAAGACAGCTCCCCTATTTAAAAAGAATTTCCAAATATCATTTGCTGCTGGTTGTATTCTTCGAAAATACCGAGCTCAAAGCGCTCAGCACCGAACCAGCTAAAGATATAGAAGGCATTTACCACAAAACCATCGCCGAAAAATTCATTTATGAGAAAAAGCTGATGGTAAAAGAGCTTAATAAACATGGGATTCTTTCGGTACTTACACCCCCACAAAAATTAACCGTTAATGTAATCAATCAGTATCTGGCTTTGAAAGCACAACAAAGAATTTAGTCCTTAGTACAAAGTCTTTAGTCCAAAGTCTATCAGTGAATACTGGAAACGAATAAAAAGGTTAGGGGTTATGAGGTTAGGGGGTTAGGTTGGGAAATAGAAAGTCGATTTGGCGATTAGTCCTTAGTCTTAAGTCGGTAGTCTATTCCTGCCAATTTCCTATTTCCCACTACTTACTTCTAATTCCAAACTCAAGCGTATGAAAAAGTTTAGATGGTTAGGAAACGGAGAATAGGATAGAAAGTCGATTGGGCGATTAGTCCTTAATCTAAGTCGGTAGTTTATTCCTGCCAATTCCTATTTCCACTACTTACTTCCAATTCCAAACTCAAGCATATAAAAAAGATTAATAGTTAGGAAACAGAGAATAGGAAATAGAAAATCGATCGGGCGATTAGTCCTTAGTCTTAAGTCGTAGTCTATTCCTGCTAATTCTATTTCCCATTCCCTATTTCCTATTCCTACTTCCATTCTAAACTCCCAACATATCTGCGCCCAAGACTCCCGACTAAAGACTCTCGACTCCAGACTCCCTATCATTCCTCTTCTCTAAAATATACTTTATAAAAGTTCATTGATTTATCATCGTCATAACCTTTTTCGATCATATCTTTATTTCCGTGGATGTAGATGTGAAAATTCTTATCGAGCTTGAGCACACTTTTATAGGCCCGAGCTTGTTTTTTCACTGCTGATTCGGCGATTTCGAAATTATCGGCAATGGGTGATTCGAATTCGTCTTCGTAGTTCTTTTTATAGTTTTTGAATGATTCTATTCCTTCAGCGTTTCCAATCACTTCGTTTCCAAATTCTTCAATATCGAAAGTTTCTTTCTCTTTAAAATATTTCATTGATCGGTTTAACAAATCGATTTTATCTGCCTTGCTAATTTCATAATCATCATCCAGTTTCTGGGTTACGAAGTTTTTGTAAACGCCCAGAACATTATTGGTTTGATTGTAACTATCGTTTCTAATTTTCAGCTTCAAAAATTCATCCTTCCAATAAACAGCAGATTCATTGCTACTTTTCGACTGATCCAGAACCACCACTTTATAGCCTAGTTCTTTCTCCGTATTAAAAATTAAACAGCCTTTATCCAGTTTGTTGATACTAATGGCATCCTGTTCATAGCTCATATTGAAGCCGTCGTCTTTAGGAAAAACTTTCAGGTAAGTATCTTTCGTTTCAGATTTAAAAATTCCCAGCACGTCTAACTGTTCACCTTCAATCTGCACTTTTTCAAAATAGGCAACATATAACTCACCAGATTTAATTTTCGGGTGATTGGCTACATCATATAGATATTTGGCAAGCTGTTGCGAGTCTTCATGAAAAAGCTCTGTATTTTCAAAGATTTCGTGGGCAAAATGGTAAACTTCGTTCAAGTTGAGGTTATCATTCGGGTGGAAGAAATGATATACTTCATTTACTTTTTCAAAAGGCTTAAGGAAATATTGCATTAGCAAATTAGCCAAAACCTCATCGTCTAGCTTGAGCGGCGCATCAGATAATTTATAATATTCCTCAACCAGTTTATTTCCGGTATGGTGGATGGAAAGTTGTTTTAAGTTAGCCTCGAAAAATGAAATCATGGCGGCAAAAATAGCAAAATGATTGGTTAACCTTTCCCGTCAACGCATCATTCTCCTATTCAAAAATTAATTATTTCTTTCTATGAGCTTCTGCCCTTAGTAAAAAACTTTTCTCTTTTAAAGTTGCTTCCACTTCATTGATGGCTTTCATTAAGTTGTTTTCCGTATTGGTAATCTCTGCCGTGGCTTTAACAATCACCTCCCAAACAGGCTCCATGTTGGCGAGAAGTTCCTTTCCTTTATCGGTGAGTTCGACCAAGCGTTTGCGCGTATCTGTTTTATCTTTTTTAGACCGGATCAGCTTTTCCTTCTCTAATTCTTTTAACAGACTAATGGTAGATGGATGTGCATAACCAATCTCGTCAGAGAGTGAAACCACGCTCATCGTTGACTTTTTATATAACGTATAGAGCACAGGAAACCATTTCGGCTGGAAGTCAATATCAAAAGCTTTATAGATCAATAAACCATCCTTACGAATTTGATCACTTAACCGCTGTAATCTTGTAGAAATTGCCAGCAAGCCAGAGGCATCAATTACATTTTGTTCCATTATACAATATCCAGGTCTAAATGATAGAAAACATTATCTACCGCCATGCGGGGAAAATAAACAGGCAAATCTTCCATAGCAATTTGCCTAAAACCGTTGCGCTCGTAAAAACGGCATGCGGCCTGTAATATATCCTTCGTACCTAAATATACGCTGGTTAAAGTATTATCCCGGCAATAAGTTAAAAGGGTTTGCAATAATGTCTGCGCCAGACCCAGTTCCTTGCCACGAAATTCTTTCTTCACAAACATTTTTCTTATCGTAGCGGAGTGGTGTTCCGGCGAGGCAATTAAACCAATCGTACCCACCAGTTCGCCGTTTAATATTGCTCCCCAAAAGGCTCCCCCGGAACCATCGTAATATTTTTCAATATCCAATAAATCAGGTTGTGCAGCTAAATCTATTTCAACATTAAATTCCAGTTGCTGGATGGGTAAAATCAGGTCGATAATTTTTTGGCAGAATTGATTATCTAACCTTTCAATTTTAAAGTCGTTTTGCATTGCTAAATTATTACACAACAAATATATGTAGTTAACTACATATATCAAGAATAAAATATCATTTCAGCATCAAATTAATGGAATGAAAGATCAACTTGCGAAGTTTTGGTGGCCTTTGATGGGGGAAATACTTCGAAATTTTTATCGTACTGTCATCAAACCTGCGAAATTCTTCAGCGCCGAGGCTTTTGAAATTTCGTAAGTTGATATATTATAATTTCAGACAACTTCAAATTTTTAAGCGTAGTTTTTGGCGATGAAGGCTATTTACTGATCTTTAATTTTTTGATAAAATCAACAATTTTCTGATCAGCATAATTCGCCATCCCTTCATGCCTGAAGGATAACCGACCTTGCTTATCAAAAATAATGGTTGTAGGTAAGGAACCAGCGAATATGGATTCCGGGATATTGCTTTCAACTTTATAAACCGGCATCAGGTAGTTACGACTAGTCATAAACTTGCCTGATTTCGAAAGTTCCCCATCGGCATCGGCAAAGATAAACACCACATTATCATCGTCTTTAAATTGCAGATACAGCTTATTTAGTGATGGCATTTCTGCTCTGCAAGGCGGGCACCAGGTAGCCCAGAAGTTGAGAAAAATAACCTTTCCTTTAAGATTACCGAGATCGGTCATATTTCCTTTTACATCTCTGAATTTTAGCCCATCAAGATTTGAAACCCCTGCTATCGGCTCTTCAACATCAGGCTTAAAGAAACCAATAGTCATTAAGCCCCTGATTAAAGTTGCTTTTGCATCAGGGATCAGGATAATTACCAATAGCAAGGTTGCAATTCCAATGTTAATACTATTTTTTTTAAGCCATTCCATGTTTCAAACCTGTAATTTTTATTTTTTGCTCTTAAAAACCGATATAAGCAATGTTACTTTCCAAAGATGAAGTTTATAACTAATAATTACTACTTTTGAGCCATTGAAAAAGCAACGGCAAAATATCAGAAGATATATTTCAGCACTTATGCTGTTTGTATTCGCTATTGCTTTAACCCCCTGGAGTGTTTTGCATCATCATGCAGCAATTCCAATTCCTAAAAAAGAAGTTAATTGCCATCATGTTTCTCATTTGGAAGCGCATGGCGATACCTGCTTAATTTGTAATGCGAGTTTTGAAAAAAACTATGTGCAAACCTATCATGTTTATCGGATTTTTCTCTCTGTAACTATCCTTAGTCAGAAAGAACCGGTTATCAGCAGTTCTTATACAGAATTACTCCGTACCAGTCTCCGCGGTCCGCCTTTAGCCTAAACCTTTTCTAGAGGATATTCTCCTATTCATACCTGTGAGATGCTTGTGAAAGTTCCATCAGGTTATTTCTTTTCATTACAATTCACTATCGTGATGAGGCTTCTCTGATTGAAAAAATCGCAGGATTCATCATGTTTCAACATTAAAATACAACAAATGAAAAAATTACAGCTAATCGGCTTAATGATTATCTATACATTAATAAGCAGCACCGCTTTTGCAACTGTTTTAAAAGACATCACAGGAAAAGTAATTGATGCCAGCAACAATCAGGCTTTACCAGGTGCAACCATTTATATTCCGGATTTAAAGGTTACAGCAGTAACGAACAATGATGGAGAGTTTACCTTAAATAATCTGCCTTCTAAAGGAAGTTATCTAATGGAAGTGCATTATATCGGTTATAAAACAGCCACTCAGATTGTAAACTTTGCTACTCCGCCGAACATCACTTTTGCTTTGCAGCCCACTGCTATTGAAACAAAAGAAGTGGTCATTACCGGAAGTATGATCAGTAGTACGAGTAAACGAAACAGTACTTCATCTGCAGTGATCGGAAAGGACCAATTGCTTGCTCCATCCACAAATTTGATTGATGCATTGAGCAGAATCCCCGGTGTATCGCAAATCACCACCGGACCATCGATTTCGAAACCCGTAATCAGGGGTTTGGGTTACAACCGCATTGTAACTTTAGATGATGGGATTAAACAACAAGGACAACAATGGGGAGATGAACACGGGATTGAAATTGATCAGTTTAAATCAGATCGCGTTGAAGTATTGAAGGGCGCGGCTTCCTTAATCTATGGATCCGATGCATTAGGTGGCGTAATTAATTTATTAGAACCAAGCACAGCACCAAATGGTCAGGTAAAAGGTGAATTAATCAGCAACTATTCTACCAACAATGGCTTAACTGCAAACTCTTTGATGCTAACTGGTAATGATAATGGTTTTGTTTGGAGAGCCCGTGGGACTTATAAAAATGCTTATTCATTTAAAACTCCAACCGGATATTTCCCGAATTCAGGATTTAATGAAACGGATTTAAGTGGTATGGTTGGCTTGAACAAAAGCTGGGGATATTCTCATTTAAACGTTTCCAGTTTCCGTAATAATATTGGTTTTTACGACCCAAGTTTAGATGCCAATGGAAATTTTGTGAAAGAAGATGGCGACCAGTTTTCACATTCAGACTTTAAAAGTAGAAGTTTAGAATATCCTCGTCAAGACATCAGGCATTTCAAAATCGCGTTGAACAACAACTTTATTTTAGCTAATGGCAATCTAAAAGCTGACTTCGGTTATCAGCAAAATCAGCGTCGCGAGTTGGAAGACGGACCAAGCCCTTCATTATTCTTCGACCTGAAAACTTATAATACAGATTTAAAATATTACCTGCATGAAATGAATGGATGGCAGCCTGTGTTCGGCATCAGTGCCGATGCTGGTCGTAGTCAGAATAAAGCAGATGATGAGTTTTTAATCCCCAATTACAACACTTACGGGCTAGGTGCTTTTGCTTACGCGAAAAAGAACTGGGAAAATAATACCTTAAGTATTGGAGCCCGTTATGATTACCGTAAAAACAACGGTAAACAATTGTTTGTAGATGATGAAGAACGCTTTGCTCCTTTCCAGAATAAGTTTTCTAATGTAAGTGGTGCTTTAGGTTTTACGCATCAGTTTAATGATGAATTAAACTTTAAAGCAAATGCAGGTTCTGCTTTCCGTGCACCAAACCCGGCAGAATTGGCTTCAAATGGGGTGCATGAAGGTACCTTCCGTTACGAGGTTGGAAATCCAAATTTGAGTCCGGAGCGCAGTTATCAGGTAGATGCCGCTTTAGAATATGAAGGTAAAATCATTAGCGCAAGTGCAAGCGTTTACAACAATTACATCCACAATTTCATTTATGCCTCAACTAATGGCGAAACGACCACTGCAGAAGGCACACTGTATCCGGTATATCGTTATGGTCAGGTAAATGCCAACTTATATGGTGCAGAGGCAAGCTTAACCATCCACCCGGTTTCATTTATTCACTTTGAGAATACCTTTGGATATGTTCATGCACACAATAATAGTTTAGACAGACCTTTGGCATTCATCCCGGCCGGAACATTAAGAAACGAACTTCGTTTTGAGCCTAAATTTAAAGGAACCAATGATGCTTATCTTTCTGTTGGTATTAACTCTGCATTTAAACAAAATCGTGTGGATGAAACTTTTGAGACGCCAACCAGCGGATATACTTTACTAAATGCAGGCATTGGCGCAACCTTCAATTTGGGCAAACAGCCAGTTAAACTTTCTGTATCTGGTAACAACCTATTGAATCAGAAATATTATGATGCATTGAGCAGGTATAAACCAGGCCGTTTGAGTTCTGAAGATCCTGGTTTAGGTGTTTACAATACCGGAAGAAATATTACTTTTGGTTTGTATGTGCCGTTTTTGGTAGCGAAGTAGGGAAAACGTTTTTCGTTGACCGCCTTTCGTTTAATTGAAAAAAGTAAACTCCATTCTAAGAGTTATCAACTTTAATAGCCACATTGCTATTAAAGTTGATAACTCTATTATTCAAGATAGCAACTATTAAATCACCGCCCTTGAAATTATTTTTTAAAAGTTTCTCTTTTTGCTCTTACGTATTGATCAGGCCATTCGATATCATCGCCTAATACTTGTGCTGCATGGGTTGGGAAATAAGCATCACGCAGCGATTCTCTGGCAATGAAAATTAAATCTGCTTTTCCTCCTTGCAGAATTTCTTCTGCCTGATTTGCATCTACAATTATGCCAACAGCTCCGGTGTAGATTCCTATTTCATTTCTGATTTTATCAGCAAAAGGCACCTGATAATTTGGTCCTGCAGGAATAAACGCATCCGGTACATTTCCGCCAGAAGATGCATCTATCAAATCTACTCCCCTATCTTTTAATACAGCAGCCAATTGGACAGAATCATTTTCATTCCAACCATTTTCTGTCCAGTCTGTTGCAGAAATACGCACAAATAATGGTAATGTTTCCGGCCATACTGATTGTACGGCTTCCACCACATCTATAACCAAACGGATACGGTTTTCAAAACTTCCACCATATACGTCTGTACGTTTATTGCTTAACGGACTAAAAAATTCGTGTAATAAATAGCCATGGGCTGCATGAATTTCTACTACTTTATAGCCTGCATCTAAAGCTCTTTTTGCTGCTGCCCTGAAAGCAAAAATGATTTCCTGGATTTCTGCAATGCTTAGTTCGTGTGGTTCAACTTGTCCCTGCTTAAAGGGAATCGGCGATGGTCCGACTGGTTTCCAGCTATTTTCACCAGACGCAATTTGTTCACCACCTTCCCAGGGTAATTCGCAACTGGCCTTCCTACCTGCATGGGCTAACTGGATCCCGGCAACTGAACCGTTTTCATGAATAAAGGAAACGATCTGTTTTAATTTTTCTATGTGTTCATCTTTCCAGATTCCTAAGTCTCCGTAAGTGATACGACCTTCAGGCGTTACTGCCGAAGCTTCCTGAATAATTAACCCCGCTCCTCCTACTGCTCTGCTACCCAGGTGAACCAAATGCCAGTCGTTCGCAAAACCGTCTACGGCAGAGTATTGGCACATTGGTGAGATAACAATTCTATTTTTTAAAGTAATATCCTTTATGGTTAAAGGAGAGAATAATTTCGACATAATTTATTTAAGATTTACTGAAAAGAACCCAAAGTTTTATCGCAAAGTAATGAAGAAATTTTGCATATTCTTTCGGTTATTTATAGTTGTATTAAAAGCCTGCACTTTCCAGTTCAGTATTAATGAATTGAATTTCATCATTGTTTAATTTTATGTTGATCGCTTCGGCATTTTGAACCGATTGTTTAGCATTTCTGGCGCCAACTAGTGCGATAGTAATTCCCGGACGTTCTACCGTCCACCGTAAAACCAACTGAGAAAGTGAGGCATTTTTCTCATCAGCAAGAGGTTTAATCTTCGCTAAGAATGCATTAGTTTTTTCAATGCTTTCCGGCGTAAAGAACTTCACTCCTTTACGGTGATCGCCTTCTTCAAATTTGTAATCTGGTGTAATTTTACCGGTAAGCAGACCACGTTCCATTGGGCTATATGCCAATACTGATTTATTGTTTTCGATACAATACGGCACCGTTTCCTCTTCTACTCCACGGTTAACCATACTAAATGGAATTTGATTAGAGATAATTTCAAGGGTTTCATCGGCCTCTCTTAGTTGCGCTACATCATAGTTACATACACCCGCATAACGGACTTTGCCCTGTTCAATCAACCTGCTTACCGCTTCGAAGGTTTCGCTGATCGGCGTGGTTACATCCGGCCAGTGAATTTGGTACAAATCAATATAATCAGTACCTAAACGTTTCAAAGATTGCTCGCATTCGTAAATTACGCTTTCTTTACCTGCATATTTGTAAATATCGATATCTTTTCCTTCATTGTTTTTACTTTTAAAGCCGAAATCGCCCTTATCTAAGTCCCAACGCATTCCAAACTTCGTTACAATTTGAAGTTTATCCCTGGAGATTCCTTTAATGGCATCTCCGACAATTTCTTCGCTATCACCCTGTCCGTAAATCGGCGCTGTATCAATTGAAGTAACCCCTAAATCATATGATGCTTTTATGGCATTGATGGCATCGTTTCGATCGGTACTTCCCCACATCCAGCCACCCGCAGCCCAGGCACCGAAGGTAATTACCGAAAGTTCTAAATCTGAATTTCCTATTTTCCTGTATTCCATAATTATTTTTTTATAAGATGATCAACCTCGTAACTGTTCTGTGGCAGGTAAGCCAATAACATAGATAAAAATGCGACATGAATAAGCTGCGAAGGCAAGGCTTCCCAGTTTTCTATCATGGTGGTGCCGAAAGTCAAGGCTAATGATATTGCTCCCGCTAAAATTAATCCTTGCCGTGTGAATAAGCCAATCAAAATCATGAGCCCGGATACAAACTCCAATATTGGAAGCGCATAGCTAAAAGGCATAACTAAAACTTCTGGCAGCATGGACTTTGAAAACTGTTCAACCATCCAATTACTAAAGCCATTTAGTTTTGGCAACCTGACTAGACCATGGCCGAAAAAACTTAATCCAATTGCTAGTCTGCCTAATAAATAAGCCCATCTTATGTCCATTGTTATCGCGTTACTATACAAACATACAATCGCCACATTGATGAAGTTTTAATGAAATCATTATTATCCTACATTTTACAAACATGTTATAAAAAGCAGATGCAGAAAAACATTTTAGAAAATGACTTTTTAATCCTCGCCGCTAAAATCAGGCACAGTTTTAGTCTATATTCTTTGGCAAAAGTATCAAGAACACTTATATTGCCATTTTCAGTTTATTATTAGCCTAGAAATTAACATATGAAAAGACTTTTTCTTTTGATCGCAGTATCGCTTCTGATTATAAATCAATCCAACGCGCAAAAAACGGATACTTTATCCATCACACTTGAAGATGTAAAATATCCTAATGCTGTTAAGTTTTTCCCCATTCATACCGAAGGCCAGGACATTAAAATGGCCTACATGGATGTGGCACCAACCGGTACGGCAAATGGTAAAACGGTCATTCTTTTCCATGGCAAGAACTTTGGTGGTTACTACTGGGGAAATGTGATTAAAGCTTTACTCGCCATAGGCTATAGGGTGGTTGTTCCAGACCAGATTGGTTTCGGAAAATCTTCTAAACCATTTATTCATTATAGTTTTCATCAGCTTGCCAGCTGGAATAAAAGATTACTGGATACCTTAGGTGTACAAAAAACAGTTGTATTGGGACACAGCATGGGCGGAATGTTAGCCACACGATTTGCCTTGATGTTCCCTGAAAAAACAGAGAAACTATTACTGGAAAATCCAATCGGACTGGAAGACTATAAAACTTTTGTGCCTTATGTAAATACAGAACAACAATATCAAACGGAACTGAAAACCACTGCAGAAAGTGTAAGAAAGTACTATCAGGGTTCTTATTTTACTTATTGGAAACCTGAATACGAATATTTAGTAAACATTGCCGGCGGAGTTACCTTTAGTGCAGATTATCCACGCTGGGCAAAAGTTGCTGCAATGACTTTTACCATGATTTACGAACAACCGGTGGTTTACGAATTTCAAAATATCAAAGTGCCTACAGTTTTATTTATTGGCAAGGAAGACAAAACAATTGTAGGTAAGGGACTATTGACTCCAGATCAACAGGCCATTCACGGCCAGTATAAGCTTCTTGGCAAACAAACCGCAGCGAAAATACCGGGTGCTAAAATTATTGAGTTTGAAGCTTGCGGACATATTCCTCATATCGAAATACCAACCGAATTTTTAGTGGCCTTGACGGGAAGTTTGTAGTGGTCTCCAATAGATCGCCCTTTCGAGGAGGAACGACGAAGCAATCTCTTTTGTAGATCATTCGAATGAGATTGCTTCAGCAGATGAAGAATCTGCTTCGCAATGACGGGTTTCTCCTGAGGCTTTCAAAATTACTTTAATCCTGACTCAATCGTTTCTTTACCTACGATTTTATTAATTCCTTGTAGTTCAAAGTCAATATTCTGCCCACCAATTTGCATTTTTCCAGACAATTCCATGCGCAGGTGACTTTTTAAAATCAGCCCGGTTTTAAGATCCAGTTCGGCGTCGCCTACATTTGTTCCAGTCAAATCTGTATCGATCTTATTGCCCATACTTTGAAAGGTGCCTTTCGAAAGCAATGTACCGTTAATATTCAAAAAGGCCACGTTATCCTTTACGGCTGTGAGCGTATATTTTGTAATCGTCTCCACGGGCATAGTAAGTTGCATTTTCGTATCAACCGTCCAGCTATCGCCAATTTTCACCGCCTTGGCCGGATATATTTTCAAAGAAGATTCCATGGTTTGCTTCATGCTTTCAGCATTAAACTGCTGACTTAAACTGGCTTTTATATTAGCAGCTTTTGCCGAATCAGTCTTCATTTTACTCACCATCTTCGTCACCATTTGATCAATTCCTGTTAACGATCTAATGCTTCCATCCGGTAACATCACCATGTGAAAAGTGGCACCTTTTAACCCGCGAAAAGAATTCTCCTTAGTTGTATCTGCATCGTCAGAATCCATTTCCAGTTGGTTTCCCATGCCTTTGGATTTCATAAAAATATGCTTGTAAGTAACTTCAATATCTTTTTCTAAACCCTCACCATTTTGGATATCGAAGCTGTACGCTGTACCAATATTTTGACTTAGGCTGAGTTTTTTTCCGGCCATCTGCTGATTAATAATCTGATCGGAAATTAATGTAAAATCATATGTTTTACCGATCGGAAAATTTTGCTTCAACACATAGCTTTTTTGAGCCTCTGCACTAAATCCTAATAGAACGAGCGTTACAATTGGGAGTATTTTAAATAGTTTCATCGTTAAGCTGGTTGCTGCGCAAAAATTCTGCTCAATGCATGGTACAAATCTGGATGCTTATCCTTTAAAAGTTCGGGTTTTTCGAAAAAATATTCCGAAACTACTGCAAAAAACTCTGCTTCATTGGTAATGGCATATGGATTAATATCAGATTTATTATCTTCTATTCTTTCCATTTCTGCATGCATCATTTTTACCCAGGGCAAAGTATATTCGTGCCCAATCAGGTTTTCAGGCACCCCGTCGGTAGCACCATCAGATTTGTCTAAAAGATGCACAAACTCATGAATGGCTGTATTTTCCTTGCCGGCGCTTTTCGAAAAACCATGACGTAGGGCCGAACGCGACAAAATCATCTGCCCGTTCATGTAACCGCTTCCAACCATCCCCGCAATGTTTCGCTCGTCACCTTCAAACTGAAAATTTTTATTAAAAGTATCCGGATAGAGCAACACGCTGCTTAAATTGTTATACTGCCAATCGGTAAAACCGAAGATGGGAATTACGGCACTTGAGGCAATCAGCAATTCGTCTAACGTAGTCATGTCTAAACCTACGCCTTCAATTTTTACCGTGCTGAAAAACTCCGCAACTTTCTGTTCGAACCGGAGTTTATCTGTCGAGTCGAGATTATGATAATAGCCCACATAATCATCCAGAATTTTCCGGTCGGTATCGGTTAATGGTTCTATGGCTGGCTTCTTTTTGCGCAGAATAAAGTATAATGCAAGTAGAAAAATAGGAATCAGATAGGCAAAAGGTAACGAATTCATATGCGTGTATTGGCTTTCAGGCCATTGGTTAGATTTATAAAAAATTGACTTTTGCCTATTTATATACTAGCTTTCTAAGATTTCCAGCTGAATGAGCACGTGCTCTCGTGTAACTGGATAAGGCTCATCAGCAGCTATCGCCCGATGAATAGCATCGAAAAGTGGCAGATAACTTCCAACTTCTGAGGCTATTGTTTCTTCCGCCTTGTTTCCCTGCTCATCAATGGTCGTCAGCAAACCTTGCTTTCCATCAGGCTCTACGCCATATCCCTCATCCGTAAGCTTCTGTCCGGCAAGCAATTGTTCTTCCTGCACATCTGCTCTTTCCTTAATAAAACTGCCATTTACGCCATGCAATACAAAAGCAGCCTGTGGGTTAACCACCAACATACTCGAAGTAACGAATACATTTACACTATCCGGGTAGTTGAGTTGGATGGAGAAAAAATCATCCACCACGGTACCTTTCCTGTTTTTACCCAGCACCTTATGGAAGGTTTCTGGCTTACCAAAAACGCTGATCACCTGATCAAGCAGATGAGGCCCGAGATCGTACAATAATCCACTCGCCTCAATGGCTTGTTCTTTGAAAGCTTTCGGTCCGATTACATTTCTGTAGCGATCGTAACGTAAATGCATTTCGTTCAATTTGCCCAGCTTACCGCTTGCCAGGACTTTTTTTACCGAGATAAAATCACTGTCCCAACGACGGTTCTGATAAAACAAGATCTGCTTGCCTGCTTCATCTGCCAGTTTAAAAAGTTCTTTTGCTTGTGCGGATGTTGCAGTGAATGGCTTTTCTACTAAAATATGTTTGCCTTTTTGAAGGGCTAATTTCGCATGCTCATAATGAAGATTATTCGGCGTATTTACCACCACCAATTCTATTTCTTCATCATTTAGCAACTCATCTATACTGTTGTAACTTAAAACATCAGGATAATCGTTAACCGCATTTTTTTTGTTTCTTTCTACTATAGCCTTTAAGGCAAAGCCATCATGCGCATTTAAAAATGGCGCATGAAATACCTTTCCAGACATGCCATAAGCCAATAAACCAGCTGTGATTATTTTATTTGAATGTGTACTCATAGATTGTGATTGTACGTAAAAGTACGATTCTACTTTAAAGTTTTGCGCTAAACTGACAACCTTTTCGGCCGGCGTATAAACCTTTTTACACTATCTTTGCAAATATGAAACCGTCGGAGATTAATGCCAAATGGAAAATATTGCAGGAGAAAATTGCGAAGGAGTTTGATTCTGATTTCCCCGATTTGAAAGTGATGCTTTTTCTTATTGGCGTGCAGGAATTGGGTAAAGGGCCAAAGAAATACAGTAAAAGACAAAAGGAAGAGCTGATGCACATCGCCACTTGTCGCTTACTTAGCGAAATGGGATTTTATGAGCTTGAAGGTTTGGATCAGGATGGCTGGCCACACTGGAAACTGATCAAAGCGATCCCACCTTACACCATGCTGGAGCAGGAAATGCTGATGAAATCGCTTGTGGTAAGTTATTTTGAGGATATTTATTCTTAATGATCATTTCCTACTGATGCCAAAAATGGCTTCCCGCCGATTACAGGAATTCCGCAGACCTGGATGGTGAAGAAATTAACTTACGAAATTTAAAAAGCCTGTGCGCTGAAGAATTTCGCAAGTTTAACAAAATATCAATTTCCATAGCTTAAGTGTTGAAGAATTTGCAGGTTGAACTAATCAGGGTTATTTTTTACTAAAGCACCCTGAGCAACAACCCTTTTAAATATTCTCCTTCGGGGAAGGAAATTCTCACCGGGTGATCTTCGGGCTGACAGAATTGTTTAATGATCTGCACTTCTTTGCCAGCATCAAGCGCTGCCCAGGCAATAATCTGTTTAAAGGTTTCAATATCAACCGCACCAGAACAAGAGAAAGTAGCCAACAAACCGCCTTTTTCTAAAAGCAACATACCTAAACGGTTTAAATCTTTATAGGCTCTTGCTGCGCGATCCAAAGCGGAACGGGATGGCGCATATTTTGGCGGATCGAGCACGATAATGTCGAATTTTTCCTCAGTATCTTTAAATGCACGAAGTTGTTTATTCACATCAGATTGAATGGCGGTTACTTTCGCCGCATCAAAGTGATTTAAATCTACATTTTGCTTTAAGGTTTCAACAGCCAATGCTGAACTATCAACACTCGTGATACTTTCTGCGCCATTGGCTAAACTATTTAAACTGAAACCGCCACTGTAACTGAAACAATCAAGCACTTTTTTACCTTTGGCATAACTTGCTAAAATACTTCTGTTATCGCGCTGATCACAATAGAACCCAGACTTCTGACCTTCTGCAATGTTGATATGATAGGCGATTCCGTTTTCTTTAACTTCTAAAAATTCTGGCGGATTCTCGCCCCAAAGCAAGCCATTTTCAATCGGTAAGCCTTCATGTGTCCGGGCCGTAGCATCACTCTTATCAAAAATACCTTTAGGTTGCAATTCAGTTCTGAGGATATTAACAATAGTCTCTTTTACTTTTTCAATTCCTGAACTCAAAATTTGTAAAGAAAGAAAATCAGCATATTGATCTACAATTAAACCTGGTAAGAAATCGGCTTCACTAAAAACTAAACGACAGGTATTCGTGTCAGCACTCAGAATAAACTTCCGGGAAGCAATGGCCTGCTTTAAACGGTTTTCATACCAATGTTGATCAATGCTTTGGCTTTCATCCCATTCCAATAACCGAACAGCCACCCGCGAATTGCTGTTGTAATAACCGTAGGCAAGAAATTCATTATCAAAAGCAGAAACCTTAACCACATCGCCATCTTCGGGTTTACCTTTAACTTTTTCTAAAGCTCCGGAAAATACCCATGGATGTCTTTGTAATGCCGCTTTTTCTTTCCCCTTTTTTAATACGATTTCTACCATGGCGCAAAGGTAAGAATTAGTTTGGAGTTAAGCGTTTAGAGTTTCAGAATGCAGTTACAGAAACTGGTTGCCGAGCGGTTTTTGCATCCTCACCAATTCGGTATCTAAAACTTTGGTTTCAAATTCAGTAACCGGTCGCTTGGCTTCGATCATCGAAATTAATAATTCGGTGGCCACTTGCCCCATTTCGAAAGCCGGCTGTTTTACAGAAGTAAGAGATGGAGAAAAAAGTTCGACCAGATTAGAGTTCGTAAACCCTGCTATAGCAATTTTATGGGCCACTCCCGGGTTGGTTTTTTTCATGGCCATAATGCAACCTGTCGTAAGGCGATCGCTGGAAATAAAAATCCCATCCGGATTAAGGGGCAAAAGCTCTTTCACCGCTTGCTCTAACTCCGTACTGTGCATGCCACCATGTTGGCAATACTTGACCAACTCTGGCTTAAATTCGATATTATATTTAGCTAATGCTGCCTGGTAACCTTTTAACCGCTCTCTGGTAATAGAAAGATTCTCCGAATTTGTCAAATGAGCAATTGTTCTTTTTCCGGAAAGAATCAAGTGTTCCGTCGCATCAAAAGCACCTTTAAAATTGTTAGCAATCACTTTATGAGTTTCAAAATTTTCAGGCACACGATCAAAAAAAACAATTGGCAAACCCTTTCCATATAAATTACGCAAGTAATCAATATCCTGTGTTTCAGATGAAAGGGCAATCAGCAAGCCATCAATAGAGCGCGAGGCTAAGTGCTCTACATTGAGTTTTTCCTGCTTGTAAGATTCATGACTTTGAGAAATGATCACATGATAACCGCGATCGTAAGCGATTGATTCTATTCCATTAATCACCTGAGAAAAAAAATTGTTGGCAATTTCACTTACAATAATGCCGATGGAATAACTCCTGCGTTCCTTTAAACTGCGAGCGATTGGATTGGCCCGGTAATTAACCTTTTCAGCATAGGCTAAAACAAGTTTTTTAGTCTCTTCGCTAATTTCGTAGCGATCTCTCAAGGCTCTGGAAACAGTAGAGGTAGATAATCCTAGGGCCTTGGCAATATCTTTTATGGTAGAAGTTTCAAATCTCATTTTTCGTGATGCGTACAAGTTACAAAAAATATCTCTTTTCAGGCTTTCATATCGGGATTAAATAAACGTTAAAGACACGTTTTCGGGAACGTTTGCACACTTTTTTAGTTAAATCTGGTTTCAATCCATTTTTAGTTTGTAAAATTGTTATTCTAACGTAACCAAATATTAACAAACGATAACATTTCGAAATAGTATTTCTCACTATCCGGGAAGAACAACTTAAAGCCTAATCAAGTATTTAATATAATTTATCATTATGAGCAGAGTTTTACTCTTTTTATCATTTCTCTTTTTTTTCGGTTTTACCGCCGTTCATGCACAAAATAAACAACTTATAGGAACCGTAAAAGACAAGGCAGACGGCCAGGCTTTAGTCGGGGTAAGTGTGACCGTAAAAGATTCTAAATCTGGCGTGAGTACAGATGCCAATGGCGGCTATAAAATAGCTGTTCCTGGTAAAGGTGCAGTAATTACTTTTGCTTATGTAGGCTACAAAACCCGCGTAATTACACTGGCAGACCAGACTAAGCTAGACATTATGCTGGAAGAAGATGCAAATACCTTACAGGAAGTTACCGTAAACATTGGATATGGATCCGTAAGGAAAGAAGCTTTGACCGGCTCCGTTTCTTCAGTTTCAGGAAAAGATATCGATCAATTTCCAGTGAGTACAGCAGCGCAGGCATTGGCCGGTAAACTGGCCGGCGTTTCAGTAACTACTACAGAAGGGAGTCCGGGCGCGGAGGTTGTAATTAAAGTTCGTGGCGGAAGCTCTTTAACCGGCGATAACTCTCCATTATACATTGTAGATGGAATTCAGGTAGAGAATGCTTTATCTATCTTATCTCCGAATGAAATTCAATCGATCGACGTATTGAAAGATGTAGCCTCTACCTCTATTTACGGTAGTCGTGGCGCTAATGGTGTGGTCATCATCACTACCAAAAGCGGGAAACCCGGTAAGCCGGTTATCTCTTTTGATGCCTTCGCTGGCGCCAGACAAATTGTAAATAAACTTGATGTGATGAACCCTTACGAGTTTGTAAAGTATCAATATGAGTTGTATAATAACAACACTGCGCAGGATGTTAAAGATACTTTCACCAAAAAATATGGAACTTTCGAAGATTTAGATATCTATCAGAACATCCAGAATATTGATTGGCAGGATAAAGTTTTTGGTCGCCAGGCTTTTAGTAATACGCAGATTTTGAATTTGTCCGGCGGTACAACCAAAACAACTTATAACGTTTCGGTAAACAATACGAGTGAAGACGGAATCATGCTCAACTCTGGTTTCAAAAGAACATTTGCTTCTGTGAGATTAGACCATAAATTAACGTCTAAAATCAGACTTGGGCTAAACGCACGTTACAGCCGCCAACGGGTAGATGGTGTGGGTACCACTTCTACCGGTTCGCAGGGAACTAACCGTTTGCGGAACTCGGTGCGCTACCAGCCTTATGCTGGCGGAAGTGACAGCGGCGATTTATTTGATGCAGATTACCTCACCACCGGATTATCAAATCCGATCACCCTGGCTAGCCAGGAATTAAAATATGATTACAGAAATGATTTGATCAGCAGTGCATATGCGCAATATTCGATCTTAAAAAACCTGACTTTCAAAAGTACCGTTGGTTATAACAGACTAAGCAGACACATCAATACGTTTAACGGCCCGGTGAGTAACGTAGCCCGAAATAATGCGGGCTTACCAGCTATTCAGTTGGATACCGTTTCGCAAAAATCTTTCATCAATACCAATACCCTGTCTTACAAGCCAGATCTTGGTAAAGACCACAGTCTGGATGTGTTAATCGGTCAGGAAATTAATATGGTTGATATCGATTCGAGAACGACAGTGACCAAATTTTTCCCTGTTGGCATTTCGGCTGATGAAGCTTTCGTTAGTCCGGTTCCACCAAATACCATTCAGGACAGGCCAACTTCTTTAGTCTCCGGAACGAGACAATTTTCTTTATTTAGCAGGCTTTCCTATGGGTTCAAAAACAAATATTTGGCTACTGTAAACTTTAGAACGGATGCATCTTCTTTATTCGCTGAAGGCAAGCAATGGGGTTACTTCCCATCTGCCCAGGTAGCATGGCGGGTTACAGAAGAAAAATTTATAAAAGATCTGGAGCTGGATTGGTTAGATAACTTTAAGGTAAGAATGAGTTATGGTGCAGCGGGGAATAACCGTATCGGTCAGGATTTATTCAGAACATTATTTTACATCAGTTCTACCAATGGCGGTTATGCAACAGCAGATAATATAGTGCAGCCGGGATTAATTTCCGGTACCGCAACGGGCAATATCTTATCCAATCCAAATATTACCTGGGAAACCAACCTTTCTACCAATGCCGGGATTGACATCGACCTTTTCAAAAACAAATTATCACTGAGCATAGATTACTATGATAATAAAACGAAAAACTTACTGTTAAATGCGAATGTTCCGCAAACAACTGGTTATGCTACTCAACAACAAAACGTTGGTAAAACGCAGAACAAGGGTTTCGAATTTCAATTGAATTATCAGGCCATAAAAACCCAGGATTTTAACTATACTACCAGTTTCAATATTTCTTTCAACAGGAATAAAATCATCGAGCTCCAAAATGGTGTGAATTCTTACATCACGCAATCGGGCTGGGTAAATAGTTTAGGTGATTTTAAAGTAGAGGTTGGTCAGCCGGTTGGTCAGTTTTACGGCTTTATTTCTGATGGCCGGTATGCTATAGATGATTTTACTTATGTTCAAAATGCAACAACGGGTGCTTACACCTATACACTAAAGCCAAATGTGGCCAATAGCAGGGTGCTTCTAGGCAATCGCGAGCCGCAGCCCGGCGACATGAAGGTTAAAAAACTTTCTTCAGCCACCAGCATGACGATTGGCGATGATGACAGAACAGTTCTTGGAACTTCTCAGCCGAAATTTACCGGCGGTTTTAATAACCAGTTTGCCTATAAAAACTTCGACATGACGGTTTTCGTGAACTTTAGCTACGGAAGTAAAGTGTATAACGCGAACAAGATTGAATTCACTTCACAATACAACGTAAAAGACAACAACCTGCTTTCGGTAATGAACGATCGCTGGCAGAATTTTGATAATAACGGCGTAAAGGTTACTGATCCAAATGTATTAACAGCAATGAATGCCAATACCACGATGTGGACCCCTACCGGCGGCAACTATGCGCTTACCTCTTACGCAATTGAAAATGGTTCATTCCTGAGAATAAGTAATGTTACTTTGGGATATACCTTACCTCAAAAATTCATTAAAAGAACGGGGTTCATCTCCAAACTTCGTGTTTATGGAACGGTGAACAATTTATATACTATTACAGGTTATACCGGTTACGATCCCGAAGCGAACACACGCCGGTCAAATCCGCTTACGCCAGGAATCGACTATGCCGCATATCCACGCAGCAGATATATCCTCGCCGGAATTAACATGTTGTTTTAACCTATAACATTAAAGAAAATGAACAATAAATTTATAAAATCTGCTTTAATGGTGATGACTATTGCAGCAGTTTGCATCAATACTTCCTGTAAAAAATATTTAGACGTCCAGTCACCATCCACCTCATCACCTGACGTGGTATTTGAAAACATCGAAAACACCAATGCGGCCCTGATAGGCGTTTATAACAGGCTTTGTGGTGATAATGGTTATGGCAGCAGGATTTCGACATTGTTTGGCGTTACCGCTGATGATTTTAAAACTTCGGGCAGTTACAGTTCTTCAGACCGACGTGGAATAAGTATGTATGGCGCAAGTGCAGACAATACAGATTTAACCAATCCGTTTCTTCAACTTTATCAGGGCGTTGAACGGGCAAACATTTGTATTAAATACATTCCGGCATCGAAACTTTATAGCGACGGATCGGAAGCTGAGAAAACCATTATGAAACGTTATCTGGGTGAAGCTTTAACCCTAAGGGCGCAGTTCTTACATGAGTTAATCCGCAACTGGGGAGATGTACCGGCATCTTTTGTGCCCGCTGCTGATGCAGAAACGCTTTATGGCCCGAATGCAGACCGCAATCAAACTTATGATAAAATCATTGCCGATTTAAAAACAGCAGAAGACCTGGTACCCTGGAGAAGTGGCATCGCAGAATACGGAAGTTTCCGTTTTACTAAAGGAGCAATCAAAGCATTGAGAGCCCGTTTAGCTTTAGCGCGTGGCGGATACTATTTAAAAGGAAATCAAAATGTTCGCAGCAGCGATTATTTAACCTATTACAAAATAGCTTTTGATGAATGTTTGGATATTATGAACAACCGTGCTGAACACACCTTAAACCCAAGCTTCGAAAACGTGTTTAAAACCTTGCACGGAACTCGTTTGGATAATGCTCATGAGTTGATGTTTGAGGTTGCAGCCTTCGGAAGTAATGCCGCAACAGATAGCAAACTTGGCTATTACAATGGAGTCCGTTTTAACTCGGCTTCTACTTACGGCAGTGGTGGAGGCGGGATGAATGCCATTCCAACTTATTTTTATGAATTCGATGTGACTAAAGATTCTCGCCGTGATGTGACCATTGGCGTATTCGAAATTACTGCATCATCTAAAAAAATCATCAATACACTTTTCAATATGACGGATGGAAAATTCCGAAAATCCTGGACAAGCGTTAATGGTTCATCAGCTGCACAAACCTTTGGTGTAAACTGGCCAATGATCCGCTTTGCCGATGTGTTGTTGATGTATGCCGAAGCAGATAACGAAATTAACGGTGCACCTTCTGCTACTGCAGTTAGCGCATTACAGGAGGTTCAAAAAAGGGCTTATTTAGGTTTTGAAACCCAAATTCCAGCCACACCAGCCACCAAAACCGACTTCTTCAATGCTATTGTAAAAGAACGTTTATTAGAGTTTGGCGGCGAAGCCATTAGAAAGTATGACCTGATCAGATGGAATTTATTAGGGGCCAAATTTGAAGAAACCCGTGCAAAGATCCGTGCACTTATTGCCGGCACAGGTGCTTATGCAGGCGTTCCGGATTACGTTTATGCAAAAGAAGGGAACTATCTTGTGGGCACCAGCGTAAATGAGGTTGCCACATTAGACTTATTCGGTGGTACGCCAAATAACGTTTTTGTTTCACCTGGTTTAGGTGTAGCATCTGCACCAGCTGGTTACACCACAAAAAACTGGAGAAAGGCTGTTACCGAAGAGAATTCCATTACCAGTACCGCTACCGGCATCGCTTTTTACTTTGAGGCCAATAAAAAAGAGCTTTTCCCTTACCCAAAAACAGCATTGATTGAAAATACCAAAATGGTACAAAACTTTGGTTATTAACGCTTAGACACAATAGAAATGAAAAAAATCATATCTCAGCTTAGCTGGAAACTGGCAATGCTTGTTTTGATTGCCACAACACTAAACGCCTGTAAGAAATCGGAAGATCAACCTGATGAGCCCGCCAGACTATTTAAACCTAGTGAGGTTAAAATTACCGCAGGAGAAACGAATGCAAAATTAACATGGACGGTGCCCATCATGGCAACTGGCAAGGCACTGAAGTATAACATTGATTTCTCTACAGATTCTACCTTTGCAACGGTTAAATATACCACTACATCAGATACTGCAGGCGTTACGGTTACAGAAGATAATATTCCTGTACGAACAAAATATTATGCACGGGTTAAAGCGGCTGCTACGGCAGACCAACCTGAATCTAAATACGTGCGCAGCAGTGTCTTTCAACTCACAGGAACACAACTTTTTTCGGCGGTGAGAGATAATGATGTAAAAGAAACGAATGTAACACTTCGTTTTACACCGACAACAGGGCTAACTTCTATTGTTTTAACACCGGCAACTGGCTCAGCAATAACCAGTACTTTGAATGCTACAGACGCTACTGCTGGTTTAAAACTAATTTCAGGATTAACGGCAGGCGTATTGTACTCAGCTGAATTGTTTGCAGATACCAAAAGCAAGGGATTGGTTACCTTCACTACCCTGTTACCAACAAATTATACGCTTAGGTTAAATCCTGGCGATGATTTGGCAACTGCCATTGCCAATGCTGCCGATGGTGCCACCATTGGTCTAAATCCAGGCACTTATACTTTAGCAACAACTTCCTTCATCACCCGTAAAACCATTACTCTCAAATCAACCTCCGGCAACCCAAGCGATACAAAGGTGAATTACAAAGAAATAGATCTGGAAGGAACGGGCGCCGGAATAACGCTATCAGGAATAGAGTTTGACGGAACAGCTGGCGCATCACTTTATTTCTTAAACTTCATCGGTTCTCAGGCTGCAAATGGTTCTGCCGCAACTTTCACTAATGTTGTCGTTGATAACTGTATTGTGCATGGTTCTACCACTGCATTTTTACGCGGCGATCGGGGAACTGCAGCAAGAGATTTTAAAATTACTAATATTACCGTAAATAATTCAGTTGTATACGAGATGGGCCTAAATGGTTCATCAGCCTATTACACACTCCATGTAAATAAAATGCAGTTTAATACCATCGTTGTATCAAAATCTACTTTTTATAATGCAGGTCCGGGTTTAGTTTCGGCGAGCACTACCTACACCGGCGATGTTGTACCATCTGTGGCCGTAACCAACTCCACGTTTAACGGCTTCGGTGGAAATGCCAAGTATGCATTGCTTGATGCCAGTGCAAATCCGATTAGATTTACGATCCAGAACAGCATCCTGGCCAATACGCCAAAATCAGGAACGGTGAATGCTGCTGCGATCAGGGCAACTGGCGCTGGCAGTACGCTGGCGATCTCCAATAGCAATTACTTCAACTTATCGAGCGCATTAACTGGTGGTACCGCACTTACTTTCGGCACAGCAACGCTCACCAGTAACCAGACTTTAAATTTAGGCTGGACAGCTACCACAACTGATTTCACCCTACCAACCGCTTCTGCACTCAGAACGGCAGGCAACAACGGCGGTGCGATCGGTGATCCAAGATGGACTTATTAAAAACCTCTCAATTTTTAAAAGGGCAGATAATTCTGCCCTTTTTTATTGAAATTTAAATCGTAGAATTTACTTTTATAAAATGAGCCGACTCACCTTCCTTCCCTATCCGATCTTCCTGTTATTTACGTTTTTTTATTTAAGTGCAAATGCCCAAGACCCTAAATATCCCGCTAAGTTAACCGTTGATCAGCATGGCAGCGGAGGTTATAAAACCATTCAGGAAGCTGTAAATTCAGTCCGCGATTTAGGAGAAAAGGAAGTTAAAATCCTGGTAAAGAATGGCACCTACAGAGAAAAACTGATCATTCCTTCCTGGAAAACCAATATCACGATCATTGGAGAAAACACAGACCAAACCATCATTATTTTTGATGATTATTCAGGAAAGGCAATGGCTGGTAAGGACGCATTTGGCAACGAAAAGTTCAGTACTTATACCTCCTATTCTGTGCTGGTTCAGGGAAACGATTGTCATTTGGAAAACCTCACCATTATTAACGCATCTGGACGGGTGGGACAAGCAGTAGCCCTTCATGTAGAAGGGGATCGCTTTGTTGCCAAAAACTGCAAAATTTTAGGCAATCAAGATACTCTTTATATGGCAACCGACAATAGCAGGCAATACTACTTTAAGTGTTTTATTCAGGGCACCACCGATTTTATCTTCGGAAAGGCAACAGCTGTATTTCAGGAATGCGAAATTAGAAGTCTGAGCGATTCATATATCACCGCCGCAGCCACCTCCAAAAAACAAAAGTTTGGGTTGGTATTTTTGAACTGTAAGCTTACTGCCGATACAGCGCTTGAAAAAGTTTACCTCGGCAGGCCCTGGCGGCCTTTTGCCAAAACCGTTTTCCTAAATTGCGACTTAGGCAACCACATCATTGATGTGGGGTGGAATCCCTGGAAAGGCGACAAAATGTTTCCTGACAAAGAGAAAACAACATTTTATGCTGAATATAAAAGTACTAGCGATGGCGCATCGCCAAAAACAAGAGTTGACTGGAGCAAGCAACTCTCTAATCAGGAAGCAAAAAAATACACTATCCAGAATATTTTCAATGGAACCGACCACTGGAATCCAGCAAAATAATTTATCATGAAAACAAAAGTTTCAATCTTTTTTGCAGTTGCAGCAATCGTTTTTTTAAGCGGTTTTTCGCTGTTACAGAAACAAACTACAGTTTATATTGTCGGTGATTCTACAGCGGCCAATAAACAGGAGAAAGCGTACCCTGAAACCGGATGGGGAATGGAGTTGCAGGTATTTTTTAATAATGAGGTAAAAGTTGATAACCGCGCATTAAATGGCAGAAGCACCAAATCTTTCCGTGCAGAAAAACGCTGGGAACCCATTTTACAAAATCTTAAAGCAGGAGATTATGTTTTAATCGAATTCGGTCATAATGACGAAAAAGTGGATAAGCCAACAGTTGGAGTTTCATTAGTCAATTTCAAAATTAACCTCGTAAATTATGTGAATGAAACCAGAAGCAAAAAAGCCATTCCGGTTTTACTTACCCCAATTTCCAGAAGAAGTTTTAAAAATGGCATATTAACCGATACGCATGGCGGTTATCCTGGTGTAACCAGACAAGTTGCTGATTCTTTAAAAGTACCACTAATTGATATGCTCATCAAAACCGAAAAACTCCTGACCAATTTAGGAGACGATGGTTCAATCAAATTATTTCTTCATGTGGATTCCGGGCATGTAAATTATCCGAAAGGAAAAAAGGATGATACCCATTTAAGTCCGGCTGGCGCAAAGGAAATAGCAGGTTTAGTGGCAAAAGGAATTAGGGAGAATAAGTTGGCAATCGCGAGGAAGTTGAAGTGATGGTATTCGTTTGGCGTTTTTCGTTCTGGGTGATTAAGCAATAGTCTTTATTTACAGAGTTGCTTATTTATATTTTATATTTCCTCAATAAATCCGTCATTGCGAGGAGGCTTTTTCAGCACCATTTTACCAGTCAATTCATTGCAGTCTTGCTTTAGCCGACTGCTATTTAAAAGAATACCTTTTTGTGATAAGATTCTGAATCAAGTTTAAGAGAACGATTCCTCGCTCCTGCAAATCTCGAAAAATCGTCATGTTGATCCGATAGCTATCGGATTCAGTTCAGCACCTTTCTACCAGTCAATTCATTGCAGTCTTGCTTTAGCCGACTGCTTCATTGCAAGAAGGCTTTTTCAGCCGATGAGCTTTCTGGCAAAGACGATTCTTCGTGTTTAGACAAGCTCGAAAAATCATTCTTTAGTCTTTCGGCTTTAAAAAACCGCAAATCCACAGCATAAATCTGCGAATCTGCGGCTTAACTAGAGAGGCATTAAAAAATATATTTCGTACTCAGGAAATTCGAATCATTTCCATTCACAATTTCATTTAGCAACTTTTTATTATTATCAGTGAATTTGGTTGCCACCAGCGAACGAATGGAGAACGAGCGCAAAGCATCCACTACAGAAAGTGTGCCTTCAGCACTGTCTTTTCTTCCTGTAAAAGGAAATGCGTCTGGTCCACGCTGACACTGGCAATTAATATTCACCCTACTTACCTGGTTTACCAAAGGATCAATCAAAGAAGAAATTACCGCTGCATTGTTACTGAAAATACTCACCTGCTGCCCATGCGGCGAACCAATTAAATACTCAATAGGCTCTTCCAGATCATCAAACGGAACTACCGGAACGATCGGACCAAACTGTTCTTCACGATACAGTTTCATGTTGCTGTTTACCGGATAAACAATAGCCGGATAAACGAAAGTTTCAAACGTTTGTCCGCCGTTAGGGTTAACCACTTTAGCGCCATGCTCCACGGCATCATCAATACACTCTTTCAGGTATTCTGGCTTATTTAACTCCGGAAGCGGTGTCAGGTTCACCCCTTTCACCCAGGGCATCCCGAATTTTAGTTTCTCCACTTCTGCAGATAAACGCTTCAGAAACTCCTGAGCCAGACTGCGGTGAACGTAAACGATTTTAATCGCAGTACAACGTTGCCCGTTGAAAGATAATGCACCCAGCACCGTTTCAGAAACGGCTAAATCTAAATCAGCATCTTTAGTAATGATGGCTGCATTCTTTGCATCTAAACCTAAAATTGCCCGTAAACGGTTCACTTTTGGATGCAGCTTTTTAAGTTCATTGGCTACCTTACTCGAACCGATCAAGGTAAGCACATTGATTTTTCCAGATTTCATTAAACCGGGTACGATCGTATTTCCACGACCGTAAATCGTATTCACAACTCCCTTTGGAAAACTGGAACGGAAAGCTTCAAGCAAAGGGTAATGCAATAAAGTACCGTGTTTAGGTGGTTTGAATAAAAGCGTATTGCCCATAATCAAAGCGGGAATCAACGTCGTGAAAGTTTCATTTAACGGATAGTTAAACGGGCCCATACAAAGCACCACGCCAAGAGGTGAGCGACGAACCTGCGCTACGATACCCTGCTCGATTTCAAAACGCGATGAATGCCTGTCGATGTCTTTCAGTGCATCAATAGTGGCATAGATGTATTCCACTGTACGGTCGAATTCCTTCACAGAATCGGCATAGGATTTACCGATTTCCCACATGATGAGTTTGGCAACAATCTCTTTTTGCTCAAGCATTTTATGCGTGAAATTCTCTACGCAGGTAATGCGATCGGCAACGCTCATGGTTGGCCATTGTCCGCGGCCATTATCATAGGCAGCAACAGCAGCATCTAATGCTTCGGTTGATTCTTTCTCGGTACAAACCGGAAAACTACCAATCCGTTTCCGTTTGTAACCTTCGGGAGTTTTGACGCAAACCGGAGAAAAAACCTCATTAAAAGGCCCGTTCCAGGTTTTCATCTCCCCGTTAGAAAGAAATTCTTTCTGGTCGATTTCTTCCGTCAGCCTGAATTCTTCCGGAATCTGGCTTTCTTCAACGAAAATACTTTCGAGGTTTAATGTTGTACTCAATTTTAGTCTGGTTATTAGGTTTGTAATTATCAGATCTATAGGATAAGTATAGATTTAAGGCGTTTTATAGCTGAATCTTACTAAAGATCCAGCTATAAATTATTTCAGTTCAATCACTTTATATTTTGGAACCAATGTTTTCATCACTACCCAGCCAATCAAATAGCAAACGGCACAGATCGAGAAGATGATAAAATAACCTGCTTCTTCACCTTTAAAGCCCATGAAAACAATTTGATTTTTACCTGTATAGTCAAATAGCACTCCAGATCCTTTGTTAATAATAAACGATCCGATCCCGCCGGCCATCCCACCGATCCCGGTAATGGTAGCGATTGCTTTTTTAGGAAACATATCACCAACGGTAGAAAAAATGTTTGCCGACCACGCCTGGTGTGCTGCACCGGCAATACCGATAATAATTACCGGAATCCAGTAAGTAATATGGCCCAGCGGTTGTGCAGCCAACGCCAATAACGGAAAGAATGCGAAAATTAACATCGCTCTCATCCGGCCTTCGTAGGGGTTCATTCCTTTTTTATCTACAAAATAAGTTGGCAACCATCCGCCGATAATGGAAAGCAAAGTGATCATATACAGTACAAATAACGGGAGTGCGCTTTGTGTAGAATCCATGCCATAAACTGATTTTAGGTAAGCTGGTGTCCAGAATAAAAAGAACCACCAAACCCCATCTGTCATGAATTTACCAAAGGCAAAGGCCCAGGTTTGTTTGTATTTAAAACAATCAATAAAAGAAACTTTTTCTTTTGTTTCCTCTACATAATCAGCAAGTTTACGATCAGCAATCACATCTTGTTGAATGTAAGCCAGTTCTTCTGCACTTACTCTTTTATGTAATTCTGGCTTATTATAAACGAAAACCCAAAGGCCCATCCATACAAAACCCAGTGCACCGATAATAATAAACGCCATTTCCCAGCCATAAGCTCTCGCAATAAATGGAATGGTAATTGGCGCTGCAAGTGCACCTACAGTGGCACCGGCATTAAAAATACTGGTGGCAAAAGCCCTGTCTTTTTTAGGGAAATATTCTGCCGTAGCCTTAATTGCTGCAGGAAAATTTCCTGCCTCTCCTACTGCTAAAACAAAACGGGCAAAAATAAATAAGGTTACACTTACCGAAACCACCATGCCGGTGTTGTTAATTCCTTCGATAATATCTTTTGCGCCTTCAAAACCTACGAACCAGTTTCCGGTGATGATTCCGGCAGTTGCAATACCACAAAAAGCATGTAAACAAGCACCAACAGACCATACCCCGATTGCCCATAAAAACCCTTTTTTAGTATCCAGTTTATCTACCAAACGACCCGCAAAAAGCATAGAAATAGCGTAGAAAATGGAGAACAAAGCGGTTATGTTCCCATAATCGTTATTATCCCAATGGAATTCTGGCTTAATAAAATCTGTCCAGGTGAGTGATAATACCTGTCGGTCTAAATAGTTTATTGTAGTCGCAAGGAACAGCAGTAAACATATGGTCCATCTGTATTTGCTTGGTTTGGTTTGGCTCATTTCGGGTTATTGTGGTTAGTTACTTGCTTTGTTGAATCAGGTTAAGTGCCAGTTGAGTGTTTTCGAAAAGTTCATCATAAAGACCTTTGCTCATCACCTCCTTGCTAATTAATTTACTTCCCATGCCCACTGCACAAACACCAGATTTAAACCAGGTTTTTAAGTTGTCGGCATTAATTTCTACACCTCCTGTTGGCATAAATAACTGGCCGGCGAAAAGATCTTTTATGGAAGAAATAAATTCCGGGCCTAAAATATTAGCCGGGAAAATTTTAATCAACATGGCTTTATGCTCCTGCGCTATACTGATTTCAGTTGGCGTCATACAACCTGGAATCCAAAGCATACCGATCTTGTTGGCAATTTCTGCAACAGCAGGATTAACAATTGGGGCTACGATGAAATCTGTTCCAGCTTCTATAAATGCATTTGCATCAGCCGGGGTTTTGATCGTTCCAATGCCCAGGTAAAGATCAGGCATTTCTGCATCTCTGATTTCTTTAAGCTTTTTGAAGTTTGGCAAAGCAGATTTACCACGGTTGGTATACTCAAAAACGCGAACGCCGGCTTTATACAAAGTGCGTAATATTTCTACGCTTCCTTCCTCGCTGTCCTGATAAAAAAGTGGCAGCATGCCTTGTTCTAAAATGGCATCTAAAATCTTGTGCTTGTTACTAATCATGATGTATAATTCTTTTTTCAATATCCGCTACGGTGCTGGTGGTGGCATCGCTCGGAATGTATAATTTATCGTAAGCTGCTGCGGTAGCAAAGTTCAGCGTTTCTACCACGGAAAGGTGGTTGTAAAAACCGTAAATTAAGCCGGCCATGAAACAATCGCCGCTTCCTACCTTATCTAAAATTTCTTCCGAAACATATTCCGGCGAAACCGTTAATTCATCATTGCTGTAAATGGCCGTATAATACCTGATGCCTTTTCCATGATCAAAACGAAAGGTATTGGCTACGGCTTTACACGCTGGAAACAAACTTAATATTTCCTGAGAGGTGTTAGTGGCCTGTTGCAGTAACGTTTCCTTTGCATAACCTTCTGCCGGCAGCAAATCTTCATGAAGCGCAGTGCCTAACATTTTCTGTGCTGCCCAAACATTTCCCATAATCAGGGTGCAATATTTAGCCAGTTCTGGCAGGATGTCAATAGGATCTTTACCATACTTCCAGAGTTTGGCCCTGTAGTTTAAATCCAGAGAAATAGTAATGTTTTTTTCCGCTGCTGCTTTTAGTGCTTCCAGACAAACATCTGCAATAGACTGATTGATTGCTGGGCAAATGGCACTGAAATGAAACCATGTAACGCTCTCGAAAACTTCATCCCAGTTAATCTGTCCAACTTTTAAATTGGCATAGGAAGAGTTTGCCCGATCGTAAATTACACCGGCATTCTTTAAATCTTTACCCTTCGGAAGGTAGTATAAACCCAAACGATCGCCATGAAAAACCATCGGTGAAGTATCTATTTTTCTTTCATTGAGGTAGCCCACAATATCTGCTGTTACCGAATTTTCGGGCATAGCCGATAAGTAAGCCGACGGTACATTCCATAAAGCAAGGGCTGTTGCCACATTGAGTTCTGCCCCACCAACATAAAAAGGCAGCTTATTTTCTTTCAGCCAATGTCCATCCATATCCGGACAAATGCGTAAAAGGATTTCTCCGAAACTTAAAACTTTTTCTCCTTTTTTTGCGAAGGATGATATTTGGTCACTCATTTTTTGTTTGATCGGGTTGTTATGATTCGTGCGTACACGAATCATCCATATAATTAATCTGCGAAGAAATTAAATGTGACTTTGAGGGTCAGCAAATCTTTCGGCACAGCACAGGACAAGCACCTGTTGCACTTAAAAAGTAAAGTATTTTTTTGCGTTAAAGTACGAAATATCCTGCACTATTTTGCCCACCCATTCCAAATCGTTAGGTAACTCACCGTTTTCAATGTCCTCACCAAAAAGGTTGCAAACTATTCTGCGGAAGTACTCGTGACGAGGGAAGGAAAGGAAACTGCGGGAATCTGTCAACATACCTACTAAACGGCTCAAAAGACCCATGTTAGATAAGGCATTTAACTGTTTAATCATTCCGTCTTTCTGATCCAAAAACCACCAGGCAGAGCCAAACTGTACTTTCCCAGCCACAGAACCATCATTAAAATTACCGATCATGGTGGCAATTAATTCATTGTCTGCCGGGTTCAGGTTATAAATAATGGTTTTCGCCAGTTTATCCTGATTATCTAAACGGTTTAAGAACTTCGAAAGCATTCTGGCCTGAGAAAAATCTCCGATGGAATCCCAGCCGGTATCTGGCCCAAGCTGACGCAACATCCGGGCATTGTTATTTCTCAACGCACCTAAATGATATTGTTGAACCCAGCCTTTTTCATGATCCCATTCTGCAAAATAGATGAGCATGGCCGATTTAAATTTCAGATTTTCTTCATAAGAAAGTGCTTGTTTATTTCGGATTTTGTCAAAAATGGAAGTAATCTCCTGATCGGTATAATCTTCAGCATAAATCTGCTCCAAGCCGTGATCCGAAACCGAACAACCATTAGCCGCAAAATAATCGTGACGGCTTTTCAATGCATCAATATAATCCTGGAAATTGCTGATCGTTTTACCGGCAACACTTGCTAACTTATCGATGTATTCGTTTAAACCCGCTACATCATCGCTGTTCATCGCCTTATCCGGACGGAAAGCAGGCAACATTTTTAACGCTACACCTTCACTAGCCAGTTGCTGATGGAAGTTCAAACTATCTAATGGATCATCGGTTGTACAAACCGCTTCCACATTCATCTTCGCCAATAAACCACGAACCGAGTACTCGGGCGTTTGAAGTTTAGCAGAACATTCATCGTAAATTTTACGGGCAGTTTTACCGGATAAGATATCAGTAATGCCAAAATAGCGCTGCAGTTCTAAATGCGTCCAGTGGTATAGTGGATTGCGCAGTGTATAGGGAACAGTTTCCGCCCACTTTTCAAATTTCTCGAAATCTGAAGCATCTCCGGTGATGTATTTCTCATCAACACCATTGGCCCGCATGGCCCGCCATTTGTAGTGGTCGCCTGCTAACCAAACCTGGGTAATGTTTTCAAACTGCGTATTATTGGCAATCTGTTCCGGAATCAGGTGATTGTGGTAATCGATAATGGGTAACGATTTTGCAAAATTATGGTAGAGCTTTTCAGCCGTTTCGCTTTGCAAAAGCAAATTTTCGTCTAAGAAAGATTTCATTTTTTAAATGAGTTTTAGATCCGAATCCTAAGATCCGGATCTGTTAATATTTTATATTAAGTGGGACTCCCGAATTTAATTAGAGACTTTTGACTAATGACTCTGGACTCAACTCTACACGCCCAACTAAAAAATTCCAAACTAAAGACTCACTCCTCTTTTCCAAGGAATAAAGTCATCCTGATTTAACAGCACTGCTTTCGGAATCACTTCGCCACTGGCTGCTTTGATACAATATTCCAAAATGTCTTCACCCATTTCCTCAATGGTTTTTTCGCCTTCAATTACTGGTCCGCAGTTGATGTCGATGATATCGCCCATCCGTTTTGTTAAGGCATTATTGGTAGAAACTTTAATGGTAGGGCAAACCGGATTTCCTGTTGGCGTGCCTAAGCCCGTGGTAAACAGGATTAAGGTAGCACCAGCTGCAGCCTTGCCCGTGGTTGCTTCTACATCATTACCAGGTGTGCAAACTAAGTTTAATCCTGGTTTTGTAGCAGGCTCTGTATAATCCAGTACATCTTCTACTGGGGAGGTTCCACCTTTTTTGGCTGCGCCTGTACTTTTGATGGCATCTGTAATTAAACCATCTTTAATATTTCCCGGAGATGGATTCATAAAAAACCCAGACCCAACGTTTTCGGCAGCCTGGTTGTAAGCCGTCATCAATTGAATGAATTTTCGGGCAGCTGTTTCATCTTTAGTACGATCAATTAATTGTTGTTCAGCGCCACAAAGCTCAGGGAATTCAGCTAAAAGTACTGTTCCACCCAAGGCAACTAATAAATCTGAAGTATATCCAACGGCAGGATTTGCACTGATCCCGCTGAAGCCATCACTTCCGCCGCATTTTACACCTAAAACCAATTTGCTCAATGGTGCCGGCTGACGTTCGATTTTATTGATTTCTGTTAAGCCGATAAAGGTTTTGCGGATCGCCTCTTTTACCAACTGTTCTTCGCTCTGCGATTGCTGCTGTTCGAAAATGAATAAAGGTTTATCAAAATTTGGAGAACGCTGTTTCAAGTCATCCACAAAATCCTGAACCTGAAGATTCTGGCATCCCAGGCTTAAAACGGTAACGCCTGCCACATTTGGGTGATCTGCATAGGCAGCTAATAATTTACTTAACACCGCCGCATCCTGACGCGTACCGCCGCATCCACCCTGGTGATTTAAAAATTTAATTCCATCTACATTTTTGAAAATGCGGTTAGCAGCTGGATTTGCCTGTCCGATTGCGATGGGATCAGCTTCTACTAAATCTTCGCCGTTTTTGTATGCTTCCACCAAATGGTGCGCATAAGATTTGTATTTATCGGTAACGGCATAACCCAATTCATTGTGCAGCGCTTCTCTGATTACATCCAGGTTGCGGTTTTCGCAAAAAACGGTTGGAATAAACAACCAGTAATTTGCAGTACCCACGCGACCGTCATTGCGCACATAACCATTAAAGGTTCTGTCTGCAAATTTGGAAACATCTGGCGCATGCCACTCGTAGTGGTAAGGTCTAAATTCATATGGATCTGAAGCATGTTTGGTATTCTCCGTATCCATTAACCCACCTTTCAAGATAAAATGCTGGGCTTTCCCCACCAAAACGCCATACATGATAATATGATCGCCGGCATTCATATCCTGCATAAAAAATTTGTGTTTCGCCTGAATGTCATCCTGCAAAACATATTCATGACCATCGTGAATAACGGTTTCGCCCTTCGTTAAATTTTGTAAGGCAACGAGCACGTTATCATTCGGATGGATTTTTAATATTCTAGTAACCATTTTCTAAATTGTTCTTTCTGAGTGCAAGTTACTTAAAGTTTCTTTTGCTCCCTTACTTTGTAATTGTTCTACGTAACCTTTAACAGCGGCATTGAAACCTGGGTAATTGTTTAGGTTTTTATCCCAAAGGCGTCTATCGCCCAGGGTGCTATCCACAACTGTCTCCGGGTTTTGCCAATATTGATACAATACCGCTGCAAACTCATCCTGAGCAGGGAAAATTTTACCATTTACGGTTGACACATAATCCTCGCCATCTTTGGTTACGTTCATGAAAACGATGTAAGCCGCAACGCCCAGAGCAGTAAGTTGAGGAACTTCATTTTTTAAGGCATAATATTTTCTGATGAGCGGCATGTTGCGCATCTGTAATTTCTGCGTATAGTTCAGGGTAATGGCATGCCATTGATGTTCCAAGAACGGATTACTGAAACGGTCGATTACACTTTTCGCAAAGGTGATGGCTTCTTCTTTAGTGATGTCTTCATTTTCTACCACTGGCGCGATTTCTTCCTGCATCAGTTTCAACACATGGTTTGAAAACGCTTCGTCTGCCATGGCTTCTTTCACCGTGTGGAAGCCTGCCAGAATAGCCAATCCGCAGTTGATAGTATGCGTGCCGTTGAGCAAACGCAGTTTTAATTCTTTAAATTTATCAATGGAAGGAACAATGAAAACGCCTTTATCCGCATTCGCAAAAGATAAAACCGCTTTCACTTTTTCACTTGAAGATTCGATTGCCCAAAGCCTGAAAGGTTCAGCCATAATCATCAAACCATCGCTGTAACCCAGCTCAGCCTCAATAGCCTGTTGTGCTGCCGCCGGAAGTCTGCCAGGAACAATTCTATCCACCAAAGTTTTGCAGAAATGGTTCGCCGTTCTTAGCCAGTTTTCGAAATCCCAGCCCAGTTTATTTTGAATTGCCAGATCAAGCACGATTTCTTTCAACTTATCTGCATTATCGCTGATCAATTCAGTGGGAACGATCACCATTCCACTTTCTTCTGTTCCGCCGAAAGCCTGATATCTTTCGTATAAGAAGGCTAAAAGTTTGCCGGGATAAGATTGTGGCGGACTATCCGTCACTTTATCTTCGCTCTTTACGATACCTACTTCGGTGGTGTTTGAAATCACCACCTTCATTTCCGGCTGATGGGCGGTTTTTAAAATTTCGGCCCACTCAGAGGTGGCAGATAATACCCGGCTAATAGAAGAATTGATTAGATTTTCCTCTACTTCAACACCATCTTCAATACCTTTTACACACAATGTGTATAAATTATCCTGATCAGCAAAATCATCTACACCGGCTTTTGAAGTTGTTTTCACCACTACTATTCTTCCGTTGAAAATACCCTGGTGATTGGCTTTATCAATAAAATAATCGGGCAAGCCACGCAACAAAACGCCTGTTCCAAACTGGATTACCTTTTCCGGCAACTCCAGCATTTCAGCAGTTGGCTTAAGCACCTTATCTCCGCTAATGTTTTTTAAATTTTCTTTGTTTAAAATCATGTTCTTACGATTTCCATCATGGCCAGATCCGAACAACTTAAATGCGTTGCGTTTTTGATCATGCTGAGTTAAACTTTATTTTATTTTCCGTTAGCGGCTAGCCACTTCGGATATTCCTTTTCTATTAATTTCTGCCCCCAATTGCCATACCAGGCATAGCCACTTCTCCGCTCGGGGCTTAGCTCTTCCAGTTTGGATTTTATCGTATTATCCCGATCTCCAAAAATGGGGCAGTTCTTATTTAAATCATAAAATCTGGCCCAGGCCATGCTGGTTTCATCAGGCACCAGCGCTGCGGTTTTGCCTTTTTCCCTATCAAAACGATAACCTTTAATTTTGTAGGTATCGAACCACTTTACGGCAGCAGCTACTGATTTCTTCACTTCCAGAGATGGATTTCTGAGTCCCATCAAAAAACGAACGATGCCAACAGATTCGCTTGTGGCTAAAGAAGCTGGTTCAAATGCCCTTGCCTTGGCTGGCAACATCGAATCTTTATCATATTGCGCCGCCCAAATGGTGAGCACACCTTGCTGCTTTACCTGGGTTTTCAAAATGCAATCCGTTCCCCTTACAATTGCCTTTTCTACTTTAGGAAGGTATTTAGCATCAACTACTTCGAAATCGTTTTTCCGGTCTGCAATGTCCTGCAAAATATTCAACAAGTTGACCATTGCATCATCATTATAAGTAATTTCAGAGCGATAAAGTGACTTGTCGGGATAATATTGCGGCCATCCGCCGTTATCATACTGCGCTTCTAAAATGTAATCCAAGCCTTTCTCCGCGGCCTTTAAGTAAGCTTTATTTTGGGTTTTCTTATATGCTTTTACTAGATAAAGCACCTCTCTGCTTGTTGCTTTATTATCGAACGTGGCATGTTTATCTTCAGTGTTTTTTATCCTGGCAAGCAATTGTGGTGTTAAAGTGGCGCCATAATTTACCACGCTTTTATCGCCCAGCTGCTTTGGCCAGCCACCATTACCAAGCTGATAAACTAACATTTTTTCTGCGGTAGAATCAGTCGGCATTTGCGCATAACAAGATGCCAATAGCATACAACAGAAAACGGTTAACAATAATTTAATTCTCATTTTGTTTGTTAGTTTATTTAACTATAGATGGATATAGATAAGCACAGACTATAGTGTTATTTACCACTTTACTTCATTTCGTTGCCACTGAGAAACGGATTTACACGGAATTTTTATTCCTCTTTCTTTCCGTGTCTTCTGTGTTTCCGTGGCTAACATTTATTTCTTTCCCGGAACCTGTTTAATCAACCAATTCACTAAATCATTCGTTGCTTTATAATTTTCAAATTCTGCCGGTAATTTTCTACCATCGATATACTCGTTGTAAAACCAGGGATCGCCAACCGCGAATACTGTTCCTTTACCGTATTTTGCTGTCGCGATGACCACATCACCACCATCACTGAGTGCAGAAACTGCAGGTGCTTTCGCTATAATAGTGGAGATCTCTTTGATATAAACCTTTTTAGCTGTTTTGAAGATCGAATGTCCAGCAGGGATTTTTATAGCACCTTGCTCAAAATTTGCACCCTGAACACGGTTGCGGCTATCCTCATTAAATTTGATTCCGAAAGATTCTGGCAAAACATTAAATTTAGTGAGTTCACAATTGCCCACGTCATTAAGTAACAAGACCAAAACACCGCCGGCCTTAACCCATTCACTCACTTGTTTTGCATGCTCAGCATTCATGAAATTAAGATTTGCTGTTTCCTTTTCTGTATCAGGATCTACAATGATATAAATGTTGCTTCCTTTAAGGTTTGCGGCAGTTGGCCCAGATTTTAAGGTCGAAGTCTTTACACCTGCATCGTTAAATACTTTTCCGAGTAAGGAGAAACCATTATTATCATCTTCTTCCCATAGGTAATGAAAAGGAATTTTATCCCCGGTTGGGCCAGTCATGTACTCATTGTTAAAGAAGTTATCAACGGTTACGGTTAAGCCTTTTCCTGTTTTAGGTAAGGCCGCTATTTCCATTTCTGATGCTGCACAGATAAAAGCACCAACCCCTTTCGGATCATTTGTAATTACCTTTTCGCTGATGTAATATTCGAAACTGCCATCACGGTATTTGGGCTTACCACCTAAACCGGAAACAGAAACCGTTCTGGTCAGGTTTACGCGTTCATCGCCAGCCTGTTCAATAAATTCTTTTTTCAAACCTGCGTAACCTTTATTTGCCGCAGCTTTAAAAGATTGCGGCAACCAGCCTTTACGAACGCCTTTAGCCAAACCATAGACGAACATGCTCGAAGCAGAACTTTCCAGGTAATTGCCTTTTCGGGCTGCCAGATCAACAATATCAAACCAAACACCGGATTTTGAATCCTGATATTTCACTGTGGCGGTTGCTGTACGGTTTAAAATGGCAACTAACTCTTTTCTTTTAGGATGGTTCTCCGGGAAGTTGTCTAACACATCAACCAGTGCCATGATGTACCAGCCCATTGCCCTGCCCCAGATATGCGGAGATAAACCAGTTTTTTTATCCGCCCATCTTTCTTCCCTGCTTTCATCGTAACCATGGTATAATAAACCGGTCTTTGGATCGCGCGCATTTTTTTCCATCCAGATAAACTGATTGGCAATATCATCGAAAGCTGCATCCTTTTTCATCAGCTTTGCATATTCTGTGTAAAATGGCTGGCCCATATATAGCCCATCCAGCCACATCTGGTTGGGATAAATTTTCTTATGCCAGAAGCCTCCCTCTTTCGTGCGGGGCTGTTTTTGCAGCTGATCGTAAAGCTTATTTGCAGCCAACAAATATTTTTGCTGCCCGGTTACCTTATACAAAAGCAACAGCGAGCGACCGTTTTTAATGTTATCAATATTAAAATCTTCTGCTTTATAGGTATTGATATTCCCTTCTTTATCCAGGTAGGCATCCATTGAAGACTGGATATATTTAAAATATTTCCCATCGCCGGTGTTGCGCCATACAGCAGCGGCACCTTCCAGCACAACGCCCATATCGTAGGTCCATTTAGGTCCTTTAGCGCCTTTCAAAACAGCAGTATCCTGGAACAACTTCTCCATTGCTGTTAGCGTTAACTGCTCAGACAATTTCTTTTGGGCAAAACCCGTGAGGCTTGATACCGATAAGCCCAGGCATGCAATTGCGGTATATAAAATTGATCTCTTCATATTATTTTGAAATCTCTAATGCTTTTTTACTTACATCGGTTGTCATGTTCGTTGCTTTTTTTGCTTTCGAGCCATCGGTTCCACTCACCTTAATGCCTTTTGATTTTTCTCCGCTGACGTTGAACAACAACGCTGCGCCACTTTTATATTGAAGCTTATCAATATTAATGTTTGAGCTGTTTTGGATATCCACTACCGGATTTGAATTTTCCGTAATCACGTTGACGTTTTTCAGAAAGATCCCCATTGCTTCGATAATTTCGATTCCTTTTTTAGACTGGATGGTAACATTTTCCAGGTGAATATCTTTGATGTTCATCTCAGGCAAACCCCTAAAGAAAATCGCTTTTTCGGCACCGTTGGCCACTACATCTTTAATGTAAAAATTTCTGAACTGAGGCGTTTCTTCCGTAACCGGAACCACTACACTTTTTATGGCTTCACGTTTTTCGCCAGCCAGAACAATTGGATCTACGGCAGCATAATACATATCGAAAAGAATGGCTTCACCCGGAATATCGATCATGTTGATGTTGTTTACATAAATGTTTTCTACAATTCCACCGCGACCACGGGTGGTTTTAAAACGCAAACCAATATCTGTTCCAATGAAGGAGCAATCATACACCCAGATATTTTTAGCACCACCACTCATTTCACTTCCAATAACGAAACCTCCATGCGCGTGGTACACTACGTTATTTCTAACGATTACATTTTCGGTTGGAACACCACGCTTACGGCCTGCTTCATCTCTGCCAGATTTGATGCAAATTCCATCATCACCAACATCAAAAGTACTACCTTCTATTAATACGTTTTTACAGGATTCTACATCTACCCCATCCCCATTTTGTGCATACCATGGATTTTTAACCTGAAGATTCCTTAAGGTTAAATCTTCACAAAGCAATGGATGCAGGTTCCAGGCTGGTGAGTTTTGAAAGGTAACACCTTCTAAAAGAATTTTTTTGCAATTGGTTAAGACTAGCAAATTCGGACGAAGAAAATCTTTGATGTCTTCATAATCTTTTGCTGTTTTCCCTGGCTCGATTACTCCTGCATTTTTGGTGTTTGAACCCTTTACCGTTTTTGCTGATGGGAACCACATTTTGCCATCTTCGCGAACAATTCCACCAGAAGCAACCAGGGTTTTCCATTGAGATTCCGTTAACTTATCTTTTTTTACCATGCGCCAGGCACCACCGTTTCCATCGATAATTCCACTGCCGGTAATGGCAATATTTTCGAGATTGGTTCCGGAAATGGGGCTTTGGTTCCGCCATGCCGGTCTGCCTTCCCAGTTTCCTTCTACTAATTTATATTGGTTGAAATCATCCGTGAACTGAAGAATCGCATCGCGTTTTAAATGTAAATTCACATTACTTTTAAGTTCTACAGGACCTGTAAGCCAAAGGCCCGATGGAATTAAAACCACTCCTCCGCCTTTCTGACTCACACTTGTAATGGTTTTGTTAATGCTTTCTGTATTCAAAGCCACGCCATCGCCTTTAGCGCCGAAGGTAACAATACTTGTCGTGTCGTTTTTGATGTTAACCTGCTGAATGATGGGTAAACTCACTTTTTGCTGAGCTAAGGCCATGCCTGCAGAGGAGATAAGCAGGCATAAAAGGGCTATTTTAGATCGGCATAAACTTCCGGAAATATGTTTCATTATTGCGATGTTAAATTATACTTGGTTATTGTAAAAACAAGTGTACGTTGTTTGGCTTTAAAAGCGAAACTAAATCTATGCAAACGTTGCCGGAAAAAAGCACCATAAAATAAAGCTAAACAAGACTTAAGTTACTGTTGTACAATTTATTAAGCCATCTATTTAACTGCAGGATTCCATCCACGGAAAACGTTTTCCATAATGTAACTTTTATACTCCTCTTTACTAAGCTGATGAGACCATTTTGCCCTGTTTTTGGGAGCAGCGCCTTTTCCTGTACTCTGGTATTCAGCATAATAAGCCGTCTGTTCATTACTTTCTTTCCCCCAGTTGTTCCAGCCTTCCGGGCGAATTAAATCTGGCAATTCACAGTTTAAGTAGGCAACCTTTGCATATGGCCGCCACGGGCGCCCAAGATAAAAACTGCTGGCGGGAGCATCACCCGTAATTTTACACTTGTTAAAAACATAGCCAAATTTAGTAGTGTCAGCCGTAGAGGCGGCAGTAATATAACCCTGCTTTTTACAGAAAATGGTACAGTTTTCGAACCAGGCTGTGGCAGCGCCAAAAATGAAATCTACCGTACCTTCGATGTAACAGTTTTTATAGAACTGCCTGTTGTTTCCACCATAAGTATATAAGGTATCCTGAAAACCTAAGAACCTGCAATTAACAAAAGTTGATTTATCGCCACCGGCCCAAACGGCAACAGCTTGCCCCACCGGACCGGAAGAATTTTCAAACGTGATATTTTCAGCAGAAAATCCTTCACCATAAATATAGAAGCTGGAAGACCCAGATGTACCTTTATCTTCGCCGAAAACATTTTTCTTTTGCGCAAAATCATCATATGTTAAGATGGTTTCATTTAAGCTTTCACCAATTAATCTCACGTTTTTTTTGGAAGCGGCAAGAATTAATTTTTCTTTGTAAATCCCCTTTTTGATGAAAATAATTGTGACTTTATTTCTGAAATCAGGTACTGCATGAATAGCGTCCTGCACGGTTTTAAAATTACCACTTCCTTTTGCATCGACGATAAAATCAGGTTTAGCATCGATTGCGTTTGCTGTAAAGGAAAACGCAACAAACAGCACTAAAATAATAAATTTCATATTGGGATCTGGTTAGTCATAAATTAAAATCGGCCACGTAAAGTATAAACTTAATCACGTAGCCGAGCTTTAACAAATATATGATGAACAATTTTAAACATTAATAATCATCCGAAAGAAGAAATGCCGACATTAAAGACCGTAAACGATGTCGGGAACGATTGCACACTATCAACTTGATCGAAAATAAAAAAAGAGTTAACCTTGTTACTGAGCTAAATTTGTTTGATGTGATCAATTAACAGTAACGTCGAGCGAATAAAAACTAACCAGATATCAATTACAATAATGAAATATTTATTTAATTCAATCCTTATTTTAAGTGTGGCTACCAGCGCAATGGCGCAGCAGGCACCACCTATAAATTACATTTCAAAGGTCTGGGTGGCAGATCAGGGCAACGGCACCTTTAAAAACCCTGTTATTAATGCAGATTATTCAGATCCAGATGCGATCCGTGTGGGCGACGACTTTTACCTAATTGCCTCCAGCTTTGATGCCATACCCGGTTTGCCAATTCTCCATTCTAAAGATCTGGTGAACTGGAAAATCATTGGACATGCGCTAAAACGCCAACCACCATTTGAGCATTTTGAGAAGACGCAACATGGCAATGGAGTTTGGGCACCATCTATCCGCTACAGAAATGGCGAGTTTTATATTTATTACCCCGATCCCGATTTTGGCATTTATCTAACTAAAGCAAAAACCATTACGGGCGAATGGTCTGCTCCGAAACTCGTGGCTACAGGCAAAGGCCTGATTGATCCTTGTCCGTTTTGGGATGAGGATGGGAAAGCTTACCTAGCCTATGCCTATGCCGGAAGCCGCGCCGGGATTAAGAGTATTTTAGCCGTAATGCCGCTTACTGCTGATGGCACCAAAGCGACAGAAAGCGGAAGAATAGTTTACGACGGGCATGAACTCGATCCGACCATTGAAGGACCAAAAGTTTACAAACGAAACGGATATTATTACTTATTTGCCCCTGCTGGCGGCGTTTCTACCGGATGGCAACTGATATTAAGGAGCAAAAGCATTTATGGCCCTTATGAGCGAAAGGTAGCGATGGACCAGGGAAAATCTACCGTTAACGGACCACACCAGGGCGCCTGGGTTAATACACAAACTGGTGAAGACTGGTTCTTTCATTTCCAGGATAAAGATGCCTATGGTAGAGTAGTGCATTTGCAACCCATGAAATGGATAAATGACTGGCCTGTTATTGGAAGCGACAAAGACGGTGATGGCATCGGGGAACCGGTAATGACCTATAAAAAACCAAATGTTGGTAAAACTCATCCGATCGTTACACCGGTAGAGAGCGATGATTTTAGCACAGCGAACCTGGGTTTACAATGGCAGTGGCAAGCCAATCCGCAGCCTACCTGGTTATTTACTGATGCCGGAAAAGGGATACTGAAACTTTATACTGCTAAAACTCCCGATGAGGCCAAAAACCTTTGGGATGTACCGAACTTATTAATGCAGAAGTTCCCGGCAGATGAATTTACCGTAACCACGAAGGTTAACTTCAAACCGAACCTAAAGCTCGAGGGCGAAAAAACCGGCTTAGTAGTAATGGGAAGAAGTTATGCGCAGTTGAGCATTAAGAGCAAAAAAGATGGATGCTATCTAATGTATGGTGTTTGCCAGGCTGCTGATAAAGGAAAAGCGGAGAACGAAAAAGAAATTGGAAAGCTTAAAAATGGTACGATACACTTTAGGGTAACTGTTTCAAATGGCGCGAAATGTAGGTTTAGCTATAGTGAAGATGGCATCACCTTTAACCAGGTTGGAGATGAATTCCAGGCGACTGCCGGGCAATGGATTGGCGCAAAAGTAGGCTTATTTGCCATTCGCGATACGCAAACCAATGATTCTGGCATTGCTGAATATGATTGGTTCAACATTGAAAAACTAAAATAAACGGCAACAAATGAAAAGATATAGTCAAGTTTCTCTGTGCTTAGCATTGGCTCTTTTGCTCATGTCATTCATCATCAATCGCGAACCTATAAAAGTTTACCTCATTGGCGATTCTACGGTGGCAGATTATGCCCTGGAAGAAAATTACATGAAGAAACGCTATCCTTTAATGGGCTGGGGGCAGGTTTTTCAGCAGTTTCTTTCGAAGGATAGTTTGAAAAATCTTAACCACATCATTAAAGGCGACAGCGCGATAGTGGTAGATAAAGCCAAAGGCGGCAGAAGTACCCGATCCTTTTTTGAAGAAGGCCGATGGAAGGAAATTTTGTTAACGTTAGAGAAAAACGACCTGGTGCTCATTCAGTTCGGACATAACGACGCCGCGAAAGATAAACCAGAACGTTATGTGGATATTCCGGGCTATAAAGATTTTCTACGCATGTATGTAAAAGAAAGCCGGGAAAAGGGAGCTAAGCCCGTTTTGATCACGCCAGTAACCAGAAATTACCCCTGGAAAGATGGAAAACTCGGTAGCGCACATGGCGAATATCCACAGGCTGTGATTGATGTAGCCAAAGAATTAAAAGTTCCCATTATTGATTTAACTACACTATCCGCAGCATTTTTCACTTCCAAAGGAAACGATTTCGTTACGAAGAATTACTTCATGAATTTAGATTCTGGCAAATACATGGCTTATCCGAAAGGACAAAAAGACAATACACATTTTCAGCCCGAGGGGGCAAAAGAAATTGCCCGTTTGGTGTATGAAGGGTTGAAAAGGATTAATAAATTGTAAAAAAGAATGACCAATAGGATAAGAATTAACCACCTATCCTATTGGGTTATAAACTAACCAACCATTAATTTAGTGGCAATGGCAATTCTGTTCCATGCATTAATGGTTACGATAGCCATCATAATCTGTGATAACTCTTGTTCGTTAAAGAGGCTGGCTGCATTTTGATAGGTCGCATCAGAAACATGGTTTGAAATTAAGGTTACCTCTTCTGTTAAGGCTAAAACTGCTTTTTCTTCTTCAGTAAACTGGGTGGTTTCTTTCCATGCATTTAAAAGGTATAGGCGCTGTTCGGTTTCGCCAATTTTACGCGCATCTATCGCATGCATATTCAGGCAAAAGGCACAACCATTAATTTGCGATGCCCTCATCTTAATTAGCTCTAAAAGAATCGGATCAATTTTGCTGGTTGATAAATATTTCTCCAAACCATACATCGCCTGATAAGCGGCTGGTTCTACCTGTTGAATGTTTACTCTACTTTCCATTTTCTTTGTTTTTAATTACAATGTAAAGGTCGGCAGTAGTGGAAGCAAAAAACTTAATCTAGTTTAAGAAAGCAAGGTTATTTATCTTTCTCAAAGAGATCATAAAGCAGATTCATACCTACAATTAGCAGAGACATTTAAATTTTGGATTAAGCTTCCTTAAGCTAAACGACCTCTGCATTCTCCAATGCATAAAGTGAAACGTTTTAAAGCGAAACAAAAAAATGTTTCCAACTATTTTGTTTCAGAACTGGTTTGACCTGGATCAGATTATGTAAACATGATGGGCTTTTCTTTTTTTCCTGCTTTGTACCCGCGCATATATATATTGGCAGGTGGTGAGGTAGTGCTTTTTTTAATATAAGCCTTTCGCACCCGGTACGAATGCACCGGTGAGCGAATTTAGTAGAGTCAATAATTTCTAGTGCAACAGGTGTGTGCCAGGGAGCGGGCTAAACCTATTTTATCGTTCTAATCTTACTCAAAAATTCTGGTGTAAAACCGAGATATGAGGCAAGCATATATTGTGGAATGCGTTGTACAAACCCGGGAAATAAGCCATTAAAATGGCGATACCTTTCTTCTGCACCAAAGCTGTAAAGAAACATAATCCGCTGTTGGGAAGCCTGATGAAGTTTTTGAAAAATAAGCCTGAAATATTTTTCAAGTTTAGGGATCCGTTCAAACAACTTTTCATAATCCTGATGTGCAATTGCGATGACTTCGGTTGTTTCTGCCGCCTGAATAAAAAAATCAGATGGCTTCTGAAACATGAAACTCGTCAGGTCAGAAATCCACCAGTTTTCGATTGCAAATTGAGTGGTTTGCGCTACGCCATTCACATCAATAAAATATAATCGTAAACAACCTTTCACCACAAAATAGTTGGACCTGCAGATTTGCCCCTGCTCCAATAGAAATGTTTTCTTTTTAAAGGAAAAAGACTTGAGTGTTGAGGTCAGAATTTCTTCTTCATCAGCACTCAAATCTACAAATCGTTTAATATGGTTATAAAGGGGCTGATACATTTCAGCCTAAAATAAGAATAAGCTTGCCATTCTTCTATATGTTCAAATTTTAAAACTTAAAATAACAACTCGTCCTTTCGACTGGAGCATAGCGAAACGGAGAAATCTTTGACCCAGGCTAATAAAGTTCAAAGATTTCTCCGCTACGGTCGAAAGAACGAATAAAAAAATATTTTTAGAAAATGAAAGTCTTGCATTAAAAGTGCATCGTTTTAACTAAGGAATGAGACCAATGAAAAGGATAATATTATTCATTACATATCAGCAGATTTTAAGATATCACTGGCATAATTACCCCAGTCTTTCAACGCACTTTTTAGAATATCACTCAATTGCTTCTTGGTTACAGGTTTACCTTTAGCAGGTACTTTTAGCTGTGAATCGGCGACCTCCACATCACTTACTTTGGTGGCAAACCAGCTGATATGTTCGCGCGGTAAGGCTACACCTAATATCATCCCCGGCAACCCGCTAAAGGTTTCTGGTCCGCCAGATACCGGAATGGTTTCTGCGTAAAAAGCAACAACATAAATCGAATCCATGATCAAAGCATTGGCTCTTCGGCAATCGTATCCTGCAATGGTTCTAAATTCGTCTGTTATTTTCCAGTTTATTTTACGAACAGAATCTTTAACCAGGTAAGTTTCTTCGTAAATCGATTTTTGGTTAATGCTGGTTTCCGTTTTCAGATTTGTTAAAATAATATTATTTTGTTTTGCAGAGCCAAAGCTACTCAGCCAGTTATTCATTGCACTTTCATCAGGTATCGGGTTGAAGAACGTTTGATTATTCTTGAATATCAGTTCGCTTTTCAGGGTTTTAAACTGTGGATTATTTTTTTGATACTGTTCCAGGGCCTGCGCACTCCAGAAGTTATCCGGATATCTTTTTGCCTGATCTTTTAACAAAGCATAAACGTTTATTTTCTTTTCAAATTCAATAATACCCTGGTTTACAAAGCGTGCATTTTGTGCCATTGCAAAATTCATCATGCAAATAAGCAACAGTATAGTATATCTTAGTTTCATTATAATAACTTTAAAAGGTCAATTCTTAGATTGTTGTTAGCTAAGTAAGCTGAAGAGATTACAGCTTACTTTTGAGGCGCTCCGCCTCCCATTTTATTAAAATCCCAAACCAGGGAGAACATAAAATAACGGTTAATGTTGTTATAACTGGTTTGTGTAATCATATTAGAAAATGAAGATCTTCTGAAACCACGGTTCTGGTTAAATAAATCATTACCACGAATCGTAAATTTCAAATCTTCATTTTTGAAAAAAGCTTTGGTAATCGCAGCGTTAATAATAATTTGCTCAAAACTGGTATCAAATGCGGGCGATTTAGGGGTGTAGGTGTATTCGCCATCTGCCCGTAGCTTAATTTTCTTCGGCAAGGTAATTCCAAAGCCTCCATAACCTTGCGCACCCCATCCTTTATTTGCACGGTCTCTTTGCAAGGAGGCCACCTGCGAATTGTAGCTAGGTCCAAAACTAATGTAAAACTCGCTCTTGTCCTTGTATCGGTTAATATCGATGGTAGGATTAAAGCGAATAGACTCAATTTGGTTTAACTCAAAAGCATCACTAAACTGATTTTTCACATAGCTGTAATTGGTGTTACCACCTGCATTTATACCCAAACCAACACTGGCATCAAATAAAAATTTCACTTTTCTGTTAATGCCGCCATAAAGGTTAAAATTTATAGGCGTCTGGTCTGTTAAGTTCACCGACCTCGCTATTGTTTTCCCTGAAGCGTCTGTTTCCGTACTGCTTACAATTGCCTTACTGGCAAAACCAAAGTTACCATTCAGGTAAATCGATTGCTGACTCAAAACTTTATAGGCATTATAATTTACACTAAACCTGCTATTAAAAGATGGCGCCAGATCAGGGTTTCCCAAAGGTTGGTATAAAGGATTATCATTTACCCTTACTGGTTGTAACTGATCTACCGTAGGCTGATTAGTATTTCCGTTATAACTTAGTCTGAACGACTTCTGCGCAGAAAATTTATATAAATAACTGGCCTGAGGGAGCCAGTTTACAAAGCTCCTGTTATAACTTTGATTAGATAACTGTTCCAGTTGATCAAACTTTACTGCACTCACTTTACTCCCAAAACTGATCGTTGTTTTTAGCTTTTTATAGTTAAATACGGCTCCTCCCTGGTTAACATATTGGGTAGCTTTAAAATCGTTGCTGAATTCCCGATCCAAAAGATCATAATTTCCAGGAGTAGACTGATTAAATGACTTTCTATCAGAACGACTATCGTTGATACCAAAACCATAATTCAGTACCAGTGCCATTGATTTTGTGATCGGTTCATTATACGTGAAGTTTGTACTCAGAACAGAATTCTTCGTTACGTTTTTCTTCAACTGATCGGTGAGCTCTTGTCTTAAAAATACACTGGATTCATCGTAATAATCAACATCCGAAAACAAGAAACCATCTGTACTGATTTCATTTAACCTTTGGCTAATATTGATAGAGAAATTACGTCCTGCCTTTCTAAGCTTTTTGGTATAAAAAGCTGAAATATTAAAGTTTTGCTCTTTACCATCATTACTGTTTCGCTGTTGATTGCGATTAAGGAACGAATTATCGCCGCGTAAGCCAGTACTGATTAAACTGGATGTGTTATCACTGTTCTTAAGCATCCCATCAACTGAAACCTTAAGATTACTGGTGGTATCGAGTTTGATGGTATAGGTGGCATCGACTTTTTGTCTAAATACATTTCTGTCAGAATTTTCGTCAGTATTGGTGTTGATAATCCCATCTGGTAAATTATTCTGACTGATGGTATTTTTGATTGTTTTGATGCCCAGCGATCCTAACTTATAATTGGTATTGATGGTTTCTTTATCATTATTCCATTTATTATCATAATGTGCGCCACCGGTTAATGCTTTCGGGATTCCCTCACCATAGTAATTGCCATTTTCTAATTCATCGCCACCTCCATAGCTAAACCACATACTTCCATCATCGCTCATTTGCATGTTATCGCCCCCGGCATTTAGTTTATTGTTATCCTGCCAGCTCAATCCGGTTGTTCCGTTATTACTGGCGGTGCCATAAACGGAAAATTTTTGCTTGGCCTTGAAACGATTAAACAGTACCTGGCCCTGATAGAAATCGTCGGTACCATAGCCTCCATCAACTTTTCCAAAATAGCCGCTCTTTTTGTCTTCCTTCAGTTTAATATTAATGGTTTGTGTTTTCTGTCCGTCGTCAACGCCTGTAAACGCCGCCTGATCGCTCGATTTTTCATAAAGCTGAACTTTATCAACCATATCTGCACGAAGGTTTTTAGTGACCAATGTAGGGTCATCACCAAAAAATTCTTCGCCATCTACCAGCACTTTTGGCACCGTTTTTCCCTGTGCGGTAATTTTTCCATCCTTATCAACCTGAATGCCCGGAAGTTTTTTCAATAAATCTTCCACCTTATCATTGGGTTGGATACTATAGCTCGATGCATTAAATTCTGTGGTATCACCTTTAATTTTGATTGCCGCTCTTTCGCCTTTAATAATTACATCGGCTAAGAGTTTCGCCATACCAGTGAGGTTAATCTTACCAAAGTCTTTTACCTGAGTGGTAGAATCTAAAGTAAAGTGATCAACGAAATCTGCATACTTGGGATAGGATACCAAGAGGATGAATTTGCCATTTTTAATGCCGTTAATTTCGAAAGAACCATTTTCAGCGGATCTGGTAAATTTTACCAGCGTAGAATCTTTTGCATTCAGTACGGCAATTGATGCACTGGAGAGCAGCGTAGTGGAAGCGGTGTCAATGGTTCGGCCCTTAATCTGGTGAATGTTTTGTGCTTTTACACCAGATACAACCATAACCAGAAAGCACAAAGAGAGGAGCGTTCGTTTCATAATAGATGATTAGTTTTTCTTTCACAAGATAAAACTAATGCCTTAGTTAAAAAAGGCTTTAACCTTTTTTAACTATTTAATCATATAGTTTTTACATGACTAAAAAAATTATCTTTAACAAATTTTAAGCGCTTATGAAACTCCCCTCGTTACAGCATCTTTATCACGGTTTAAACACAGTAATTAAACGCTTTCCCATTCAATTTGTGTTTATCGTCATAGCTACAATTTGTTGGGCTTATTATATCAATATCAACAATTACAGCGATGATTCCATCCATCATCACCAGCTGATCAACTTATTAATCAAAGGGATTTTTATTAGCAACCTTGGCCTCACACTTACACTGGCTTTAGATCTACTGGCTGAGAAAAAACAATTCAAGCCGCAGAAAAAGTGGTTGATCAGAACGCTAGCAGTTTTATGCTGCGTACTACTATTCTTTTTGCTTAATCCTGATGATAATTTTTCTGATCAGCTGCGAATTGCTTTACTGGCGTTTGCGTTTCATTTATTCGTAGCCTTCTCACCATTCATGGATCAGGGCCACATTAACGGTTTCTGGCAATTTAATAAAGTGCTATTCTTACGCTTTTTAACGGCGGCACTGTATTCTGCAGTTTTATATGGCGGTTTAGCCATTGCATTGGTCGCGATTGATGGCTTGTTCAACGTAGATATTCACTGGCGAACTTACCTCAGCGTTTTTGCAGTAATCGCAGCCGGTTTCAGTCCGGTTTTCTTTCTGGCGGGTGTACCTCAAAACTTTGACGAACTAAACGAAGATGTAGCTTACCCAAAGGGATTGAAGATTTTTACGCAGTTTGTACTGATCCCGCTAATGACCATTTACCTGGCAATTTTATTGCTTTACGAGATTAAAATTATCGCCATCTGGTCGCTGCCAAAAGGCCTGGTCTCTAGTTTAATTATTGGTTATGCCGTTTTTGGGATTCTTTCGCTGCTGCTTATCTATCCTATGAAAAACAAGGAAGGAAACAGCTGGATTAAACTTTTTTCCCGCTTCTTTTATATCATGCTCGTGCCGCTCATCGCATTACTGCTACTGGCGGTTTGGAAACGTGTTGGTCCATATGGAATTACCGAAAGCCGCTATATCCTGATTATCATTGCCCTTTGGCTAACTGGTATTACAGCCTATTTCCTATTCAGCAAAAAAGATAACATAAAAGTCATTCCAATCAGTCTTGCCATCATTACCATGCTTGCTGTTTATGGTCCTCAAAGCGCGATTAGTATTTCAGAATATTCCCAATTAAGCCGATTGAAAAAAATTTTTAAGTCCAAATCTCCTGAAGATCTGGAAGAAAAACCAATGATTATTAAGTATCTGGTATCGAGACATGGCCTGAGTGTTTTACAAGATTTCACAAAAAAAGACCTAAAGCGTGTGGAAGATCACATCAACAATAAATATGTTAGATATGCTAAAAACACAGCGGCAATAGATTCTGCCTTTTCAATTTTAAAGGTTAGCGATGAAAACAGTGCGAACAGTAGTTCCGAATATTCATTCACCAATTCAAATCATGAGTTTTTCAATATTAAGGGCTATGACTACCTCATGAATATTACAAGTTATGAGGATGTGGAAAAGAGTTTGAATGGTTTAAAAATCAAAGTTGATCGCATAAGTGAAGATAAATTGGTTGTCGTTAACCTTGGAGATACGGAGAAGATTACAGTTGATATTTCTAAAATTTTTGATCGTTCAGTAGTTTTAGCCAACCTGAATAAATTAAAATCTTCAAAAAACATCAGGGAATACTTTGTTCCTGAAAAGGAGTTTACGTTTTCTAAAGTTGTTAATCATTATCAATTTACCTACGTAATCGAAAATATCAGGGGATATACAAGCAAGGGCAAAACACGGGGTGGATGGTTTAATCTAGAGGCGCATTTGCTGATTAAAAAACTATAAAATTTTAGTTAATTGGTTAGCGCATCCACTCGAAAATCGCCTTTGCGGAAAACCGTCTTTGCGAAGCAGATCCTTCATCTGCTTCGCAATCTCCATCGAGAGTCTATGAAATAGATTGCTTTGTCGTGCCTCGTCGCAATGACGATTTTTCGAGTTTTGTAGGTCGCGAAGAATTGTCCTCCTGAACTTACAAATCTTATCCAGAAAGGTGTTCTTGCAAAGAGCAGCCGGCTAAAGCCGACTGCAATGAATTGACTGCAAAAAGGAACTGATTTAATTGAGCATAACAATTCAGCTTTAGTGCATTGCTGCCAACTCTTACAAATCAAATTTAATCCCCTGTGCCAATGGCAAAGTATTCGAATAATTAATGGTATTGGTTTGCCTGCGCATGTAAGCTCTCCAGGCATCAGATCCGCTTTCTCTTCCGCCGCCGGTTTCTTTTTCGCCACCAAATGCACCGCCAATTTCTGCTCCGGATGTGCCGATATTTACATTGGCAATGCCGCAATCAGAACCTTTAACAGATAAAAACAATTCTGCTTCCCGCAGGTTTAAAGTCATTATCGCTGATGATAAACCTTGTGGCACACCATTTTGCAAAGCAATCGCTTCTTCTAAAGTTTTATATTTAATCAGGTATAAAATCGGTGCAAAAGTTTCATGCTGCACAATCTTAAAATCATTTTTCACCTCAGCGATGCAAGGTTTCACATAACATCCGCTACTGTAATGATCGCCAGTTAACACGCCACCCTCCACAATAAAATTCCCACCTTCTGTTTTACACTTTTGTATCGAATTTAAATAGGCCGCAACTGCATCTTTGTCAATCAGCGGACCAACATGATTATTTTGATCCAGTGGATCTCCAATGCGTAACTGATCATAGGCTTTCACCAGTTTTGCTTTAAAAGCATCGTAAACACTTTCCTGAATAATCAACCTTCTTGTAGATGTACACCTTTGACCGGCCGTACCCACAGCACCGAAAACTGCGCCGATTAAGCTCATATCCAAATCGGCATGTTCAGTAATAATAATGGCGTTGTTGCCACCTAACTCCAGCAAAGTTTTGCCGAGGCGCGCACCTACTGCCGCAGCAACTTCCTTACCCATTCGGGTAGAGCCCGTTGCAGAAATTAATGGTACGCGGCTATCACTCGTCATCACCTCACCAACTACCCTATCACCTAAAATTAGGTTGCAAACACCTTCTCCCACATCATTCGCTTTAAAAACTTTTGCAATAATATGCTGACAGGCTACTGCTGTTAAAGGCGTTTTTTCTGATGGTTTCCAGATACAAACATTTCCGCAAACCAATGCTAAGGCTGCATTCCAGCTCCAAACTGCAACGGGAAAATTAAAAGCCGAAATTATTCCGACAATTCCCAGTGGGTGCCATTGCTCATACATGCGGTGATTCGGCCGTTCGCTATGCATGGTTAAACCATATAACTGGCGAGATAAACCCACCGCAAAATCGCAGATATCAATCATCTCCTGCACTTCACCAAAACCTTCCTGCAGGCTTTTTCCCATTTCATAAGATACCAGGGTGCCTAAAGCCTCTTTATTTACACGCAAAGCATCGCCAAACTGACGTACAATATCTCCACGTTTTGGCGCCGGCACTGTTCGCCATTCTGCAAATGCAGCTTGCGCCGTGTCTACCACCTGGTGATAATCTTCGCGAGTGGATACCTTTGTCGAAGCAATCAATTTTCCATCCACCGGGGAAAAACTTTTCAGCGATTCTGCATTTGCATCCCCGCCCCAGTTACTTCCCGTACTAAAAGCTGCATTACTGGCTTTTACACCCAATTGATCTAAAATAGATTGAATATCTGTATTCATATAGCTAACGATTTACACAAAAAAACGAAAAATTAAGGGAAAGCGGGTACATTTGAGTCGTTACTTTATCACAATAATTTAGATGTTGTTTTAAACCTAACCAACTTATACAATCATAAAAAATGAATAGAAAATTCCTTACCTGTAGCGCCTTATTGCTTTCCATCTTTGTGGTTAGCCATGTCTCGGCTCAAGAAAAATCTGACGAAAAACCTGCAAGCTTAGCCGTTTATCGGGTTACGCCGACCAAGGTAAATGACCTGGTGCATACCAAACTGGATGTCTCTTTTGATTATGCCAAGCGTTACCTAAACGGAAAAGAATGGATAACCCTGAAACCACACTTTTACCCGACAGATTCCTTAACGCTGGATGCTCAGGGAATGGATATTAAAACTATTGCTTTGGTTGGCGCAAAAGGAAATACCCCTTTAAAATATGTATACAAAGACAATAAATTATTAATTACCCTTAATAAAAAATACACGAACACTGAAAAGTATACGGTTTACATTGCTTATACGGCTAAACCGGATGAATTAAAAGTGAAGGGTAGCGCGGCAATTACCGATGCAAAAGGATTATACTTTATTAATCCGGATGGAACAGATCAGGATAAACCTACTCAAATCTGGACGCAAGGAGAAACTGAATCTTCTTCTGCATGGTTCCCGACTATCGATAAACCAGATCAGAAAACCACACAGGAAATTTCGATGACGGTTAAATCGAAGTTTACAACCTTATCCAACGGAAAATTGGTGAGCCAAAAACCAAATGCCGATGGTACCAGAACAGATACCTGGAAAATGGATTTACCACATTCGCCCTATTTATTCATGATGGCTGTTGGCGATTTCAAAATCACCAAAGATACTTACAAGGGCAAGGAAGTAAATTATTATCTGGAGCCTAAATTTGCACCCTACGCTAAACAGATTTTTGGTAAAACGCCGGAAATGATGAAGTTCTATAGTGAAACATTGGGACTGGATTATCCATGGAACAAATATGCGCAGGTAGTGGCCAGAGATTATGTTTCGGGTGCAATGGAAAATACTACGGCAACGCTACATGGTGAGCAGATTCAGAAAACTGATCGCGAATTATTAGATGGAAACGAAGAAGGAACCATTGCCCACGAACTTTTTCACCAATGGTTTGGGGATTATGTTAAGGCAGAATCCTGGTCTAACTTAACCATGAACGAATCTTTTGCCACCTTTGGCGAAGTGATCTGGCATGGACACGATGCGGGTAAAGACGCTGAGGATAAATCCCGTTATGAAAAACTGCAATCGTACATCAGCTCTACAAAAAATGGAGAAAGCCCGGTTTTGGCTCGTTTTCATTACGCAGATAAAGAAGATATGTTCGATAATGTGAGCTATGCAAAAGGATCGGTTATTTTATATGCATTAAAAAACCAGATGGGTGATGCGGCCTTTTATAAATCACTGAACAAATATTTAATTACCAATGCTTTTAAAAATGGGGAAACGCACCAGTTGAGGTTAGCAATGGAAGACGTAACGGGTAAAGACTGGAGTCCTTATTTTAATCAATGGTATTATAATGGCGGTCACCCGATTTTAGCTGTAGATTATGGCTACGAAGGCGGAAAAGCGACCATTAAAGTCAAACAAAGACAAGATTCGGCAGTGCAGACCTTTACCTTGCCCGTAAAAATTGATATCTACGCCGCCGGAAAGAAAATCCGGAAAGAAATATTAGTTAATAGCCGCGAACAAACTTTTTCTTTTGAGGTAAGTACTAAGCCAGACTTAATCGATTTTGATGTGGATAAGATTATTGTAGGTGAGCTGAACGATAATAAAGTGGCCGAAAACTATTATTTCCAATATAAAAACGCGCCTACTTATGCCAACAGGGTTGAAGCGATCCAGTTCATTATGCAAAGCAAAGCGAAGAGCGGTCAGCAGATTTTGTTGGCAGGCCTGAAAGATCCTTCAGGAGATCTACGTGCTTTAAGTATTGATGGATTGAACCTTGAAGATGCACAAATTAAGGCTGCGGCATTACCTGTTTTAGTGCAGCTGGCAAAAACAGATCAGGATACGGAAGTGCGATCTGCAGCAATTTCAAAACTAGCAGAAACCGGCGACCAAACCTACAAAAACTTGTTAGTAGCCAGTACCAAAGACAGGTCTTACCGCGTAATTGCAGCGGGAATTAGCGGCCTGGCAAAACTTGCCCCTCAGGAGAGTTTAACTGCTTTAGCTACTTTAGATCAGGATACTAAGGCGCACATTGCACCATCAATTGCTACGCTTTATATCAGCGATCCAAAAGATGAGCACGAGGAATTTTACGCCAATATTGCTTCAAAAGGAAACCGAAATGAGGTTTTCGCAGTAATCGGGCAGTATTTTCAATATTTACGAGCCAACAACAACCCAACGGTAACAGAGAAGGGATTAAATAATATTAAAAATGCGATTGAAAGATTGAAGCTACAAACTTATTTAAACAAGCAACTTGCTACAGCTTATGAGGCCACTGCACAAGGTAAATTAACACAGGCTAAATCAGCAAATGGAGAAGCGAAAGCGAACCTGAACAAACAAGCCGAACTGTTTAAAAAGGCAGCAGCTGATTTGGGGAAAGAATAAATCATCCATATTTCCTTATACCAAACAAAGAGGCCCGACTATTTCCAGCGGGCCTCTTGTTGTATTAAGCTAATATTTACTGATTATCTTGGCGACACGTAAGTTAACGTATCGGTGGCCGCTCTTCCTGCCGGGCTTGCTCCCCATTTGAAAGAAAGATAGAAAGTTTTAGTAGCCGGATCGTAACGGTTATCATAAGCAGGGTCGTTTACGAGGCCTGTATTTACTGTACTTCTCATGGTTACCTTGTTTGTTGTAGGGTTCACATTAATGGTTAGTCCATCAATACCACCAACAGCGGTTCCATTAGACCAAACCTGGCTAAAATCTACGGCAGTAGCGCCATTGCTTGCCAAATCTTTTGTTAAGCCTTTAAAGTTTCCACTTAACACCGGATCACCTTCTCTGAATATATAGCCCTTGAAGCTATATTTTCCATCGTATCTGTTTCTTACCGCAACCTTTATCACTACCGAACCAAACTTCTTGCTGATCACCTCTCCAGACGCATCCGTTATGGTTACAGGAAGACCGTAAGCTATTGCCGGATTAAGTAGTGTACTGATAAATTTAACCGGTACCTGAACCCTGCGTTGATTAGCAGGAATGGTAATCGATACTGGCATAGTAAAAGCACTGGTTGGTACGATGGTTAATGCAGGATCAGAAGCATGTGCTTCATTGTAAGCAGCAAGTGCTGCCGGATCTACAGATAACGTTACTTTAATATCTGTTGATTTTGTGCTTGATGCAGCATAATTGATATAGTAAATGTAATCGCTGGGTGTATCTTGCTGAATAAGAGAAGTAGTAAGTGAATTTACACCACCATCACCAACTGGCGAACCCACAGGAATTTCTACTACAGGCGTTGTGGCAGAAAAATCTGGCTGTTCATTTTTGTTTTTTAAACAAGAGGATAAACTTATCACGCAAAGTGCAGCAACAAGCCCGTTCAATATATTTTTATTTTTCATCGTTTTACTTGATTTATTTGACATCCCAAAATATTCTGGAAGTAAATTGGTTAATTGTACCTTCCGCAACCACATTAGCAGCGTTGGTATTATACTCCCTTTGTGGGTATAACATCCTTACCGGAATTTTTCTTGTGGTTACTGTAGAAGCAATAGAGATTGGCATATCTGCCGGCAATTCCAAACGTCTGTAATCTGTCCACGCTTCGATGGCATTGGTGCCATTCATTGCAGCCCACTTTTGTTTAATAATTAATGCAATTTTGTCATTGTTGCTACTCCAGTTTGCCACATCCTGTTCGGTAAGATAAGTCGTTGCATCTGACTCTGTTAAACCAAGGTATACAAAATTAGCCTTTACTGCTGCTTCATAATTGCTTTGCGCACTGCTGGTTAGATAGCCTCTTTGTGCGGCTTCAGCCTGAAGAAACAAGCTTTCAAAATCTGTTATAATCGGCTGTGGCTGATCATATGATTTTAATACCCCTTTTCCGATACTGGATACTGTCGCAATTGTTTGATCAAAATTTACCTCCTGACCCCAAACTAAACTTACATAAGTACTTCCGGCACCATCGTTAACAGTGTTGTAAAGTCTGCCTAATCTTGGGTCATCATTATCCTCCAGGAAATTTAAACCATAAGAACTGGCTAACATATAACCATGTGAAGCCGTTCTGGTTCCATCAACACCGTAACCATAAACTGCCCAAAATGGATTTTGCTTCCCAGCCGTATTTAAATATCCCGGGTTATTGAATATGCCTTCTCCTGTTCCGATAAAACCTAAACCATTTGCAGTAATCTTTGCAATCTCATCTTTAATGTATTGCTGTCTGCCGGGCATTTCCGATTGTCTCAATAGCAGCCTCAACTTTAACGTATTGGCAAATTTACCCCATTTCTGTGCGTTTCCTTTGGTATAAATATCGGCAGTAGCATCAGCCGCACCAACTGCTGCCGTTTTAAATAAAGTGGCTGCAGTGTCAAGCTGTTTTGCTAGATCTTCATAAATATCCTGTGCCTTATCGTATTTTGGATTTAAGAAAGCAACAGATTTTGAAGCTTGTGTATAAGGCACATTACCATAGAAATCTACCAGATATTGATAATCCCAGGCTTTCATGGTTTTGGCAACGGCTACAAAAAAGTTCTGCCCGGTGGCTTTACTTTGTGTTTCTAAATAAGTATAATCATTCAGGTTATCGTAAAGGTTAGCCCAAAGTATGGTAGAGCCACTCCAGTTGGTGGTAAAGTTATATGAACGCTCTTCATACCAGCCAGAAACACCGCCTGGTGTCATCCAGTAGTTCATCCACAAAGCCGCAAAGCTGTAAAAGATAGATCCTCCAGTGGTATAAGCTGCTGTATTATTTAATGCGCCGGTTAAAACTAAAGCCGGTTTAACTACTGTGGCATTATTCGGATTTTCGTTAATATCCAGAAAATCCTTTTTACAGGCACCTAACAATAATATTGCCGATACTGTAAACACATATATTAATTTCTTTTTCATCTCTTATTCGTTAATTGTTAGAAGCCAATGGTTGCCGTGAAACCGTAAATACGGGTAGGTGGCGTTTGATTTAGGTTATTTACACCTTGTGCATTACCTGTTCCTACATTAATTTCAGGATCGGTATAAATATTATCGCTCGGTCTGAACATAAACAGGTTTCTTCCAATCAGGGCAATGCTGGCATTTTTAATAAACTTAGCTCTGTTTTGGAGCCATTGGGTTGGCACCTGGTAAGCTAAAGAAAGCTCTCTGATTTTCCAGAAGGCCGCACTCATTACATAGTTGGAAGCCGTATTGGTACGAATACCATCAGACCAAAATGAGCCATTCCCCTGGATTGTTGTCGTATTTGTATTTGGCACGTACACACCCGGCGAAGTTTCAATAACGGAGTTAGGATAAATAAAACGCTCACGTCCTGCCTGAGCAGAAGTATAACTAATTCCTGCAAAATCGAGTGTACTGGCAAAACTGTTATAGAAAACATTACCACTACGATATTCTGCTACACCAGATAAAGTGAAATTTTTGAAAGTGAAGCTGGTGTTGATACCCAATACACTGCTCGGGTTGGTTTGTCCGAAATCTTTGTTAATTGGATTAGATAATGGTAAACCAGTATTTGCATCAACGATTACACGACCATTCGGATCCGTTTGATAACTACTTACCTGCAATGATGGAAAACTCTGACCCACCACGATATAGTTATTATCACCAATACCCAATTGGTTCTGTCCCTGATATAGCGATAATACTTTATTGGTATTGTAAGAGTAGTTTACCCCCACATTCCACCTGAAGCCATTTGATAAACCGATTACCGGCGCAGCATTTAAGCTAAACTCAATCCCTTTATTTTCACCTTCACCTGTGTTTATAATTGCACTGGTGTAACCGGTTGTGCCAGATAAATCTACCCCGTTAATAATTTCCTGATCTTTTGTATTTTGAAGATATGCGGAAGTTTCTAAGGTAATGCGGTTATTTAAAAAGCCGATATCAAAGCCAATTTCTTTTGAAATGGTCTGTTCTGGTTTTAAGTTTGGATCATACACTGTATTATCAATAGAGTAACCTGCAGTGCTACCATATGGGAAGTTTCCTGCCGGACTTATAGTAGAAACTAATCTATATGGATCTATCTGCACCGCATACACTTTTGAAATTCCTCCACGGATTTTTAAATTGCTGATTACTTTGCTCTCCTTTAATGCCGGAATCGCATCAGTAAGCGTTAAAGCTGCATCAATTGCCGGATAGAAGAAAGAACGGTTGCTTTTTGCCAATCGAGAATCCCAGTCATTTCTACCGGAAATATGGATGGTTAAGTAATCATTATAAGTTGCAGTTACATCACCAAAAACACCCAACTGACGGGAGTTACGCTCGGTTTGCGAACCTACAATTTCTCCCGTACGGTTATTGATGTTAAATAAGTTATCAACCACCAAATTAGAGCCCGACTGAGTCATGTATTTATAATTCTTCTGAATCACCTGGGCACCGCCAATAAGGGTAAATTTAAATTGATTAATCGTTTTAGTAGCTGTAGCAAGAAAATCACCAGTGTATCTGCTTTCAAATTCGTTGTAATCTCCTACTGATGATCTGATGTATTGAGTTGCAGCCGCAGCCTTGCCAGAGTCATGCGCAAAATCTGAATACGTAAATGCATAATTCTTATTTTTACCTTGGGTGTTTTTGCTGCTAAAACCACCTCTGGCCAATAAGCTCAACCAATCTACTGGTTTATAAGTGAAAGATAAATTACCCAATAAATCATCTCTTCTTTCATTGTTACGGTATTGTTGCAATCCGAAATAAGGGCTGCTGTAATAATCATTATAATAATCATTAGGGTTACCATATTTCGAAGTCACATCACTGTACTCTGTTAACGGAACGTTACCCGGTGTATTAATCACATTGTTATATACCTGGTTTGTGCTCTTATCATAGTTTCTCTGCGTGTAATTAAAGGAATAATCAGCGAAGAACTTATCTAATTTACGTGTTCCGTTAATCCGGATGGCTGTTCTGTTCGATTTGTCGCCCGGAACATAACCTTTGCTATTTACGCGTTGTAAGTTGATATAGGTTGTTCCGTTTTCATTCCCGCCAGAATAGGTAAGGTCATTCTGCTCATCGATACCTGTTTCGAAGAAATTTTCTTTCTCACCATCTTTATAAGTGTATGGAACCATTTGGTAGGTACCATCTTCCAAAACCCTACCTAACGGCCTGATGCTGCCATCAAAACGTTCTCCAAAAGTTTGATTTTCGAAAGGCGTATACAATCCAAATCCAAAATCATCCTGAGTGGTTCCGCCACCAAATTCGGTTTGCTCTTTAGGGAAGTAGCTTAAACGATTTAGTAAAGTTGAATTAGTAAAGCTTATGCCCCCTCCGTTAGAAGTTCCTCTTTTGGTACTCACGATGATTACACCGTTTGATGCATCCGAACCATAAAGCGCCGCAGCGTTGGCACCTTTTAAAATGTTTACATTTTCAATATCATTCGGATTGATCGAATTCAACTGACTTAGTGGTACAATGATCCCATCTAACACCAAAAGTGCCTGATTATTTCCGGTGAAAGACCGGTTACCACGCAATACAACCCTCACCTGATCGCCAGCATCAATCTGGTTGTTGGCCTGATTAATCTGTAAACCAGCAACCTTACCGGATAAACCTGTTGCAAGGTTGGTTGGCCTGCTAGAGGTTAAGGCTTTACCCGTTACCTGTTGCGTAGCATAACCAATTTCTTTTGGCTTACGTTTAATTCCCAAAGCGGTAGAAATCGTAACCTCACTCAGGCTTTTCGAATCTGGCTCCAGGCCTACATTGAAATTTGATTGTGAACCAACTGTAATTTCCTTAGCCACAAAACCAATGTAAGAGAATTGTAGCACATCATTTGGATTAACATTGATTGTAAATTTTCCATCAGAACCGGTGGAAACGGCTTTACTTGTGGCCTTCACACGGACACTTACACCTGGAAGAGGCAGCCCATCGCCAGATGCAATCACTTTTCCAGTAATATTTTTATTTTGCGCATTTGACTGAATAATGCCACAAAACAAAAATATGACTAAACACAGTACGAGTTTTTTCATAATTCTTTAGCTTGTTTTAGTTAATAATCCCCGAATTACAGTTATTTCTTTCAATAAATCAAAATTTTTAACACATATCTTTAAAAAAGATTAAATTGCATTTAAATTATCACTAAAATGTTTTAGCCTGATGGCCTTTTAATACAAAACCTCATCTTGAAACGACTTATTTTAGCTTTTTTTTATGTTTGTTTTCATGCTGATTTCTAAAAAACATTTTATCAGAATGAAACCAAACGAAAGACTTAATTTTTCAACTTTTATGAAAAAAATTACTTTTTTTCTGCTCTTTATTGCAGCAGCAACTTCGTCTTCTGCACAAAATGTAACGGTAGGTCCGGGCGAAAAACCGCTTTTAAAGTCACTTATAAAAACTCCGGTAGAAGGAAGCGCTTATTTTAATGATCGTTATGGTCAGGGAAAAATAAAAACTGTTGGCCAAAAAGAGTTTGAAGTAAAAAATCTCCGGTATAATTTAGAGACTCAGCAACTGGAATACACAGAAAATGATCAGGTATATGCCATCCAGGATTCTGTGCAATCTTTTATACTTTCTGATCCATCAGGAAAAACCCACACCTTCGAAAAAGTGAAAAACATTAAACCCCTGCCATTTTTTGAACTTTTGGTTAACGGACGTAAAAAATTATATAAACTAAACGAAGCAAAAAAACAAACCACTGAAGACTTCTATACCAAAAGAAAAACAAGTAAAATGGTACGTCAAGACAGCTACTTTGCCGGTGAAGACGATAAATTTCAAAAAATTAACCCATCTGTAAAAGGACTAAGCAGTACTTTGGCCAATCAGCGCGAGCAAATTAAAACATTTATTACACAAGAAAACTTAGACTTAAAATCAGATGCCGACCTGGTTGCGGTGTTTAAATTTTATAATAGCCTTTAAGTAAATGCTTCGGGATTTGGTGGCAGCTAAAAACCATTCGAACCTGAAGCATTTCAAAAATGTCACCATATCCTGGCAGGAACATGCTGGTATAAAAACCATTCGTAGTGACTATTTTGACACAACAACTACTACTTTCTGAAGGATTTAAGCTTCCATCCTTTCCTGACGCCTGCATTACCTTAGTCCCAAATTTTTATGCTATTTTTGTAAAAGAAGGAGAAAGGAACCGCGGTGTTGAAAAAATCTGTTGATTATCCACACATCAGAATCACAATAATAAGCTTTATTTTCAGCTGTTTACATCGCTTTAAACAATGAATGTTAATAATTATTTCTTAATCGGATATTTAAAATTGTTAAACTTATATTGTATTTTTCTGCCAATTGGCACGGTTCTTTAATTTAATTGTATATGGAAGAAGAATTCTTTTTTGAATCCAATGAAGAGGCACAACGTTCAGTGGAACGCTACGAAGAGATGATCCGTAATCAGGATCAATACTTTTTCGATGCTGGTGCTTTTGAGTATATTGTAGATTTTTACATTGAAAAAAATGATCCGGTAAAGGCTTTGCAAGTGGTAGATTACGCGGTTAATCAACACCCTTACGCAACCGTTTTTTTAATCAAGCAGGCACATCTTTATATTTTAACAAACGATCACGACAGGGCTTTTCTTGCCTTGCAAAAAGCCGAATTACTGGAACCATCAGAACCTGATATTTATTTATTGCGTGGCAATATTTACCAGAATACGGAACGTTATAGCGAGGCACTTGAAAACTATGAAAAGGCTTTGAGTTTGGCAGAAAGCACAGATGAGGTACTTTTGCAAATGGCTTACGTGTATCAAAGTATGGGCGATTATGAAAGTGCAATTACTTATATTAAGCTGAGTTTAGAACAAAACATGGAAAACCAGGATGGCCTTTACGAGTTGGCCTTCTGTTACGACGTATTGGATAAGCAGGAAGAAAGCATCAAATTTTATCAACAATACATAGATACCGATCCTTATTCTTATGCAGCCTGGTATAACCTGGGCAACAGTTTCCATAAATTGAATCTTTTTGAAAAAGCAATCGATGCATACGATTATGCCATTTTAATCAAAGAAGATTTCAGCTCTGCTTATTTTAACAAGGGTAATGCATTGGTGCAATTGGATAAGTACGACGAAGCTATAGAGGTTTATAAGCATACTTTTGAGTATGAACAACCTAACGCAGACACTTACTGTGCCATTGGCGAATGCTACGAGAAGTTAGAAAAAATGGATGAGGCCCGTTCATATTACAAGAAATCGGTAAAAATGGACCCGAAAATGGCAGATGCCTGGTTCGGGATCGGGGTAACTTTAAACCATGAGGAACGCTATTTTGAATCTTTACACTTTTATAAAAAGGCGATTGATTTAGAAGCTGAAAATCCGGATTTCTGGTTTGCCATGGCTGATGCCTACTATAAACTTGGTCAGATTGAAGAATCTATAGTCGCTTATGAAAAGGTCTTGGAATATAATCCTTTGGATATAGAAGCCTGGCTGGATTTCAGTACGGTATTGTACGAGCAAGGCAAATTATTAGAAGCATCGGAAACGATGGCAGAAGCGATCAAGAATAATCCGGAAGCCGCAGAACTTTATTACCGCATGGTGGCTTACCTGTTTGCCCTTGGAAATTATGCAGATGCATTGGGCTTTTTAGAAACGGCATTAACAACTGATCCTGACAAGCACTATATTTTGTTCGAATATTTGCCTCAATTGCAGGATAACAGTGCCATTATCAACGTTATTAACCGCTATATCCGATAACAGCGTTTTGAGAAAAATTTAACAAATAAATCTCAAAATTTTTTTCACTTTTGTACGCATATGAATTACCCATTATTAAACGTTCCTGAACGTCCTGCTAAACCACGCCAAAATGGCCTTACAATGGTTATGGATAAAGGATTAAGCCTGCGCCAGGTGGAAGATTTTATTGAAGTTGCCGGTGTACATACAGATATCGTAAAATTAGGCTGGGCTACATCACACGTTACGCCAAACCTTAAAGAAAAATTAGCTTTATATAAAAGTGCTGGTATTCCTACCTATTTCGGAGGAACATTGTTTGAAGCCTTTATCATACGTGATCAGTTTACGGATTATCAACGCATTTTAGACCAATATGGAATGGAATATGCTGAAGTATCTGATGGTTCTATTGAAATTGAACACGACTTGAAATGTGGCTACATCACTGAACTGGCTAAGCAGGTTACCGTAATTTCCGAAGTAGGCAGTAAAGATGCAGCTAAAATATTTGCTCCTTATAAATGGATCAAATTAATGAAAGCTGAAATCGAAGCTGGCGCATGGAAGGTAATCGCTGAAGCACGTGAAGGTGGAAACGTAGGTATTTACCGTGGTAGTGGCGAGGTTCGTGAAGGTTTAGTTGACGAAATTTTAACGCAAATCCCTGAAGAAACCATTATCTGGGAAGCGCCACAAAAAGAACAACAGGTTTGGTTTATTAAACTAATCGGAACAAATGTAAACCTGGGCAACATTGCGCCGGCAGAAGTGATTCCATTAGAAACCATTCGTTTAGGATTAAGAGGCGACACGTTCGACTATTTCCTAAACCAAACAAAATAAATAAGCACTGACCTTGCGAGGCAAAAAGCAATTCAAATCTACTGATTTCCGATTGCTTTCTGCTTCGCATTGACGTAAATATACATATGAAAACTTACGGCTTAATCGGATTTCCGCTATCTCATTCCTTTTCTAAAAAGTATTTTACAGAAAAATTTTTAAATGAAGACATTGCTGACCATCAGTATGAGCTTTATTCTATCGAAAACATCAAATCTCTTCCTGATTTATTAAGTAATAATGAATCAATTTGTGGCTTAAACGTTACCATTCCACATAAAGTAAGTGTTTTGCCTTTCTTAAATGAGATTGAGGAAGCCGCAGAACAAATTGGTGCTGTAAATTGCATCTGCGTAAAGCGTTTTCAAGGTGAAACTTATTTAAAAGGCTTCAATACCGATGCTTATGGTTTTGAGAAATCTTTAGCACCCCTCTTGCAACCGCAACACACAAAAGCCTTGGTTTTTGGCGATGGCGGGGCAGCCAAAGCCGTTAAATACGTATTAAAAAAACTTAATATCGAATTTCAGGTGGTGGTGCGCAAAGCAGCAGACAATGCTATCTTATATTCAGAAGTAACACCGGAGCTTTTAGCCAGCCATAAATTACTGATCAATACCACGCCATTAGGCATGTCGCCGAATGTAGATACTTGCCCGGAAATAGATTATTCACAAATCACAGACCAGCATCTGGCTTACGATTTAGTTTACAATCCGCTGGAAACGGCCTTTCTTACCCAAGCAGCGGCGCATGGAGCCGTTATCAAAAATGGCTTAGAAATGTTGCATCAGCAAGCAGAGAAAGCCTGGGCCATATGGAATAGATAGTTTATATCAGTGTTAAGGCACCGATCAATCATCAAGATTTTAAAGAACAATGAAGTTAAAATACATCATCCTTTTTCAAGTTGTTCTGCTGCTCTCCTTTTCGGCCTGCCAGAACAATGACTATAGCCCTAAACCGAAAGCTTATTATCGGATTGAATATCCTCAAAAGGTTTACCAACCGCTTTTAGCACCTGTTCCCTTCACTTTTGAATATCCAAAATATGCCACCCTCGAGAAAGATATAAGCCGCGATGCACAAAAGAACTGGTATAATTTACATTTCAAGCAGTTTAACGGGTACCTTCATTTAACTTATTATGATGTTTCTGGTAAAGGTGAATATGATAATATGGTGGAAGACGCCAGAAAATTAGCGTTTAAACATACCATCAAAGCCAGCGCGATTGATCAAAAAGTAATTTATTATCCCGACAGGAAAGTATATGGCATTTATTATGCGATAGAAGGCAACACCGCTTCTTCTGTTCAGTTTTTCTTAACAGACAGTACCAAACATTATTTCAGGGGAGCCTTATATTTCAACGAGCGCCCCCAATATGATTCGATTGCACCAGTAATCAACTTCATAAAAAAAGATATAGACACCTTAATCTCTACCTTCAGGTGGAAAAACCAATAACATTATGATTACCGTAAAAACCTTAACATTTAATATCTACAGTGAGAATACATATATTTTATTTGATGAAACAAAGGAGTGTGTAATTATAGATCCGGGAATGTATGAAGGCCATGAGCAAAACGAATTGGTTTCTTTCATTAAAAAAAATGAACTTAAGCCGGTTTTATTATTGAATACACATTGTCACCTTGACCACGTGTTCGGAAATAAATTTGTATTCGATACTTATGGATTAAAACCGCAGTTTCATGAAGGAGAACTGGTGGTATTAAATGCTGTTCCAGGATATGCGCCAGCAATGGGTTTAACCAATTACCAGATTTCGCCACTTCCAGAAACTTTTTTAACAGAAGCTGATACCATCAAATTTGGCAACAGTTCGCTTTCTATTATTTTTGCACCAGGTCATTCACCGGCACATTTATGTTTTTACAGCGAAGCAGATCATACTTTAATCGGTGGCGATGTGTTATTTCAGGGAAGCATTGGCCGGACAGATCTTCCCGGCGGAAACCATCAGCAATTAATTCAAAACATTTCACAGCGCCTGTTCGTTCTACCTGAGGAAACAACAGTCTATCCAGGCCATGGTCCGGCAACAACTATTGGTTACGAGAAAAAGCATAACCCGTTTTTCTAAATATAAGCGAAAGAAGAGTGCAGAGACTGTGCAATTGATACACAATTTTCTGTTCAACCTTATTCAACTTACATTTTAACTATCTTTACTGCTGTGAATACGCCCCTATATATCGCAAAACGTTACTTGTTTGCAAAGAAGTCTACCAATGCTATTAACCTGATATCCGGCATATCTATGGTTGGTGTTATGGTGGGCAGCGCAGCGTTAATTATTATTCTTTCTGTATTTAATGGTTTAGAAACAGTGGTACTCGGGCTTTTTGATACAATGACCCCCGAACTCGTTATCGTACCGGCGAAGGGAAAAACGTTCGATCCAAATACAAGCTACTTTTCTTCACTGCAAAAAAACAAAGCGGTCTTTTCTTATACCGAAGTATTGCAAGAAAATGCGCTCCTTAAATACAACCAAAAACAAGCTGTTGGCATGGTAAAGGGCGTAAGTTTAGCCTATTTAAAAAACGCCAAGCTGGATAGCTCCATTCGGGAAGGACATTTCACACTACAAAATAAAAGTGGGTTTACGGCTGTAATTGGCTCGGCTTTGCAAAGTCAGCTTGCCGTAAATACAGTTGATCCATTCACAGAACTGGAGATTTTCTCCCCTAAAAAAACAATCGCAGTTAATACATTAAACCCTACAGAAGATTTTGTAAACAAAAGCATCAGGGTAAGTGGTGTATTTGAAGTGCAGCAGGAGTTCGATAACGGGATTATAGTTCCGTTAGCTTTTGCAAGAGAACTGCTTGGAGAAGAAAAAAACGTATCTACCATAGAAATTAACCTGCAGGAAGGAACCGATGTAGATCGTTTCAAAGAAGAAGTCGCCAGCAATCTTGGTGAAGGCTTTGAAGTGCGCAACCGGGCAGAGCAAAACCGGTCGCTTTATCACATATTAAATACAGAAAAGTGGGCCGTTTACATTATCCTTACTTTCATTCTCATCATTGCTATTTTCAATATCATTGGTTCTTTAACCATGTTGGTGATCGATAAAGTGAAGGACATTGCAATCCTCAGCAGCCTTGGCGCAAGCAAAAGACTGATCAAACGCATTTTTTTATTTGAAGGCATGATGATTACCATGTCTGGCTGCGTATTAGGGCTGATAATAGGACTGATTTTCTACTATGTTCAGCACAATTATGGCATTATTAAAATGGGCGAAGCAAATTTATTAATGGATTCTTATCCAATCGGCCTTAAATGGAAAGACTACCTGTTAGTCTTCGTCACCGTTGGATTTTTCTCATTTCTGGCATCAGCTTTGTCATCAAATTTAAGTGTTAAAAAGATAGACCAAATTAATCAAACGATATAAGAATGAAATTAATTAAACAGGCATTTGTATTTGTTGTGCTCCTCGGAGTGGCTGTTACAGCTTGTAATAGGAAAGAAAAAGCCGAGGAAGAAGAGAGTAATGTTAAAACGGTTAAAGGATTATATAGCTTCGGTCCGGAAATGAAATCATTTACCATGTGCGATGATGGCCGTGAATACTGGGTGGCCGATAGCGTTAAAAACCTGGAGCTTTCTTACAGTAACCTTAATTTCGAAAAACCATACGAACCTGTTTATGTGGAGCTGGAGGGTTATTTTGCAAAGTCTGATACCTCAGCTGTTTCTGCAGATTTCGATTCCACGTTAGTCGTAACTAAAGTTTTAAAGATTAGCAAAGAAATCCCTGATGGGCCTTGCGCTCAATAATTATAGAATTTATTATACTTACTAATGTTATATATTCACTGGCAGTAAGTTTGATTTACAATACACTTTAACCCAAAAGAGCTCCGAAAAATCTGAGCTCTTTTGGGTTATAACGGTTTGGTATTTGAACTACCAATAAACTCCATAAAGTGCCACTAACAAGCCAACGATGATTAAAGCACCAACTGCAAAGCCAGGTGTTGTCTTAAACATGCTCGAATCAATTTCAAGTCCTTTCGGATTGGCAATACCTCTTCTGTTTTCTGTTAAACTGATTAATACCATTCCTAAAATACAGAATACAAATACAATTCCCATTCTATCTAAGAACGGAATTTCATAAATGCCTGCTGCAGTTTTAACCGAGAATCCTATTCCTGATAAGAAAGAAAGATCGATCATTCCTGGCAAGAACTTCAACAACAATGACAATCCGAAACCACCAATCGTAGCGAATAAGGCTGCATTTGAAGTAGCTCTTTTCCAAAAGAAACCTAAGATAAACATGGCGAAGATACCCGGAGATACGAAACCTGTATATTCCTGAATGTATTGAAAACCACCTTTTTTATCAATCCCCAGGTGAGGTGCAATTAAAACCCCTAACACCATAGCCACTACAACGGCGATTTTACCGGTAAATACCAGGTCTTTTTCAGAGGCATCTGTTTTCAAAACCTTTTTATAGATATCTAAAGTAAAAATGGTAGCAATACTATTTGCCTTACCAGCCAATGAAGCTACCACCGCAGCTGTTAATGCCGCAAATGATAAGCCTTTTAATCCGGCAGGTAATAAGTTTAATAAAACCGGATAAGCACGATCTGGATTTACAGAACCATCATGCATCATTTCTGACTGGAAAGCACCGTCTTTATACAACACGTAAGCCGCAATACCGGGAAGCACCACAATAATTGGCATTAATAATTTCAAAAATGCAGCGAAAAGTAAACCACCACGGGCTGTTTTTAAATCGGCACCTAAAGCACGTTGAGTGATGTACTGGTTACATCCCCAATAGTTTAGGTTCACAATCCACATACCCCCAATAAGCACACTTAAACCTGGCAAATCAATATAATTTTCATTATCCGGCTTTAAAATCATCTGGAAATGCTCTGAAGCTTTTGAAGTCATTAAACTATAACCTTCAAAAACACCTGATGTACCATAATGTGTAGATACCAGGTTTAACGCTAAATAAGTAGTTGCTAAACCACCTAAAATCAAGAAAAATACCTGAATAACATCGGTATAACCAATTACCTTCATCCCGCCCAGGGTAATTAAAATAGCGAAGACAGCGATGGCATACATACAGAAAGTTAAATCGAAACCAGAGATACTGCTTACCGCCAGTGCACCTAAGTACAAAATAGAGGTTAAGTTAACCACTACATATAGCAACAACCAAAACACTGCCATAATCATTGCTACGGTGCCGTTATACCGCTGGTGCAGGAACTGAGGCATGGTTGCAATTTTATTCTTGAGGTATACAGGAATAAAGAATATCGCCACAATTACAAGTGTAAGTCCGCCCATCCACTCGTAAGTAGCAATGGCTAAACCCATCTTGAAGCCAGATCCGCTCATTCCTATAAACTGCTCTGCAGATATATTGGAAGCAATTAAAGAGGCGCCAATTGCCCACCAGGTAAGTGACCCTTCTGCTAAAAAGTAATCTTTAGAACCTGTGGATGCAGATTTTTTCTTATTGTAGATATATAGACCGTAGGCTGCTACAATAACGAAGTAGATTGCAAATACAATGTAATCCTTCGTGTCCAGTAAGTTTTGTTTCATTGAATGATAAAAGGTTATTTGGTTTAGAAATCTAAATGTAGTAAAATCATAAATCAATATTCATATTTTTTTAAACAAAAACGTTAAAAAGACGTTTATTAATCTATGATTTTACTCAAGCATCAGATTTTAGATGTATCTGTTGATCAGATTTTCAAGATATTCCTGTCTGCCGCTTCTTACTTCTGGCTCGCCATGCGCTGCAGCATAGTTTCTCAAATCTTCTAAGCTCAGCTTTCCTTGTTCAAATTCTGCACCTTCACCACTATCAAAAGAAGCATAACGTTCTGTTCTTACTTTTTTGTAATCTGATTTTTGTAGAATGGCATCAGCCGTAATTAAGGCGCGGGCAAATATATCCATACCACCAACATGGGCATAAAACAAATCTTTAGGGTCGGTAGAATTTCTGCGGATTTTAGCATCGAAATTTACACCACCACCCTGAAGGCCGCCACCTTCTAAAATGATTAACATTGATTCTGTTAATTCATTAATATCATTTGGAAACTGATCAGTATCCCAGCCATTTTGATAATCTCCGCGATTGGCATCGATTGATCCCAGCAAACCACTATCAACAGCAACCTGTAATTCGTGTTGGAAAGTGTGACCAGCTAAAGTGGCATGGTTCACTTCAAGGTTTAATTTAAAATCGTTTAATAAATCATATTGTTGCAAAAAGCCTTTCACGGTAGCCGCATCGTAATCATACTGGTGCTTAGATGGCTCGCATGGTTTTGGTTCGATAAAGAAAGTACCTTTAAATCCTTGTTTACGGGCATAATCTTTAGCCGTGTGTAAAAACTGAGCCAGGTGCTCCTGCTCACGTTTCATATTCGTGTTTAACAAGCTCATATAACCTTCTCTTCCACCCCAGAACACATAGTTTTCGCCTCCTAAGGCAATTGTAGCATCTAAAGCAGCTTTAACCTGAGCCGCTCCGTGGGCCAGAACTTTAAAATCAGGATTGGTAGAAGCACCATTCATATAGCGCTCATGGCTAAATAAGTTTGCAGTACCCCAAAGCAATTTCACGCCACTATCTGCCTGCTTTTGCTTGGCATATTCTACCAATGTTTGAAGCCTGTTTTCATTTTCTGCAACATTATTTCCATAATCAACAACATCTACATCATGAAAACAATAGTAGGGCAATTGCATTTTAGTAATGAATTCAAACGCAGCATCCATCTTGTCTTTAGCTCTTTCTATGGCATCTTTCTTTTCATCCCATGGAAAAACGTGTGTGGCACCCCCAAAAGGATCTGCACCATTACCGTTGAAAGAATGCCAGTAAGCACAGGCAAATTTGAAATGCTCATTCATGGTTTTTCCAGCCACTACCCTATCGGCATCATACCACCTGAAGGCTAACGGATTATCACTTTCCAGGCCTTCGAATTTAACCTGTTCTATCCCTTTAAAAAATTCTTTTTCTCCTGTTACTACGTTTTTCATTGTACTCTTATTTTGCGGTTCTGTTTATAATAATTTGATTAATATTTCTTTCCATTCCTGATAAATCGGTTCATATTGTTCCGAGTGCTGTGGAGTTAAAGTTTTGATGGCCTGATGTTGTGTAAAAGCATCTTCAGCATTTTCAAAAATTCCGGCACCTATTCCTGCACCCAAAGCCGCACCTACACTTCCATCATTTTCATAAAGTTCTACCGGAATACCCGTTACATCTACAAAAGTCTGCGCAAATACTTCACTCAAAAAGAGATTGGCCCTACCTGCACGAATAACTTTTGGGTGCATGCCATTTTCCCTTAGAATATCTAAACCGTACCTGAACGAAAAAGCAATCCCTTCTTGTACTGCCCTGAAAATATCTGCTTGTTGATGCAGATTTAGATCGATGCCGATTAATTGACCACCAGTGAATTTGTTGTTCAGCATTCTTTCTGCTCCATTTCCGAAAGGCAAAACTTTAAGCCCTTTACTTCCTATTGGCGATGTTGCAGCCAACTTGTTAAGTTCAGGATAGGTCGCATCTGGCGCAAAGTTGTGTTTCGCCCATCGATACATACTTCCTGTTCCGTTAATGCAAAGCAATACGCCCGTGTGTTTCTTTTCTTTAGTATAAGTTACGTGAGCAAAGGTATTTACCCGTGATTGCTGATCGTAGGTTAACTCATCACTTACGCCATAAATTACACCCGAAGTGCCTGCTGTTGCAGCAACTTCACCAGGTTCGAGTACATTAAGCGACAAGGCATTATTGGGCTGATCGCCAGATTTATAAGAAACTGGAATGCCAGCTGTTAGACCAAGCAAACTTGCAACTTCATTACTTACCGTTCCATGTGATGAAAAGAGTGGCTTAACGTCTGGGATCAATTTTTCATCGAAACCATAATATTGCATCAGGTCGCTTGAAATTTTATCATTTTTAAAATCCCAGAAAATACCTTCCGATAACGCCGGAATACTGGTGGTGATGTTTCCAGTTAATTTCATGGCGATATAATCTCCGGGCAACATGATTTTATCAATCTGGCTATAAGTAGCTGGTTCATTTTCTTTTACCCAGGCCAGCTTTGATGCGGTGAAGTTTCCGGGAGAGTTTAATAAGTGAGAAAGCGACTCTTCATGCCCGATAGCATCGAATGCGGCTTCTCCAAGTTCCACTGCACGACTATCGCACCAAATAATGCTGTCTCTTAAAACGTTTTGTGCCTGATCCACTACTACTAAACCGTGCATTTGGTAAGCAATACCTATCGCTTTAATTTCTTTCGGATTAATACCTGTGGTCGTATTCAGTTTCAAAATTGCTTGTTGTACATTTTCCCACCACTCTGCTGGCGATTGTTCTGCCCAACCCTTTTTAACGGCTTTAATTTCTGTTTCCTGATCTGGATATTGAACGGTAGCTACACACTTTCGGGTTTCAGCATCTACTGCTGCAACCTTTATGGAGGAAGTGCCAATATCTATCCCTAATAAATACATTCGTTTATAATTAATTTTAAATATCTGGTTATGCAAACGGTTGCATAAAGTTAACCGGAAAAATTTTAATCGCAAACTTTTTTGCTTTTATTAATGATTTTTAACAAAGAATAAAACCAACTAATCGGTTAAGCGGGATTTGAAATTGAAAAATATTGCCTTTACAGGTGATGGATTAAATAATTATCGATTTTTCACTATTTTGGCCAAAAGTATTAGCTATGCAACAAATATTCTGGGATGATTTCGAAAAGGTTGAGCTTAGAGTTGGAACTATTGTAGAAGCCTCTGAGTTCCCCGAAGCTAGACGTCCTGCTTATAAGTTAAGGGTAGACTTTGGCGAATTCGGGATCAAGACGAGCAGTGCCCAAATCACTAAACATTATAGCCTTGAAGAGTTAACGGGCAAACAGATTATAGGCGTAATCAATTTTCCTAAAAAACAGATTGGTAAGTTTATGTCTGAGTTTTTAGTGACTGGCGTTGCCGATGAGAATGGTGATATTGTGCTATCTGCTGTTGAGCGTAAAGTACCCAACGGCACTAAACTTATTTAGGCGAACGTATGGCGTGTTGTGCACAACCCGTTGGATCTAGCGCTGATTGGAATGGCAGCGCCCGATTTTTTCTAATCGGGACTAAAATGGAAAGCAGGAAGGAACCCTGGAGTGAGGCACTACTGTTCCGCTCCAAATCCATTGAAGTCAGCTTGAAAGATTGTCTATATTTGCGTCATGAGTTTTTATAATTTCGAAGAAACGAATCCCGAGGAAGAAGATATCCACTATATGAAGCTGGCTTTGGAAGAGGCTAAAAAGGCATTGGCAGAAGATGAAATTCCGATAGGTGCAATTGTAGTGAGCAAAAACAGGATCATTGGACGTGGCTATAATTTAACAGAGCGCTTTAATGATGTTACCGCTCATGCAGAAATGCAGGCCTTTACCTCCGCAGCGCAAACCATTGGAGGCAAATACCTTAAAGATTGCACTTTATATGTAACCATAGAACCTTGTGTAATGTGTGCGGGTGCCAGTTACTGGACACAGATTAGCAGGATTGTTTATGGAGCGAGGGAGGAAAAAAGGGGATTTATTTCTAAAGGCGCTGATTTACTTCATCCAAAAACCATTTTAAAAGGTGGCGTAATGGCAGATGAATGTGGTATACTCATGAAAAACTTTTTCGCGAAGAAGCGTTAATTTTTGGGTCGATTTGAATTAGCAATCGATTTACCTCTAGCCTTTGCTCAAAAGGAATACCATTTGATGATAATAACATGAACAAATCTTAACCTACGAATGTTATATTTGCTCAACAAACATTTTTAAATTTAAAACATAAAAACTATGGCTTTTGAATTACCAGCGTTGCATTACGCTACAGACGCATTAGAACCGCATATTGATAAAACTACCATGGAAATTCACCATGATAAACATCACCAGGCTTACGTAACCAACTTGAACAAAGCTGTTGAAGGTAAACCAGAAGCGAATCTAAGCATCGAAGAAATTGTTAAAAACATTTCAAAATATCCTGCAGCTGTTAGAAACAATGGTGGTGGTCATTATAATCACTCTTTATTCTGGAACGTTTTAGGTCCAAATAAAGGTGGTGAGCCAACTGGCGATTTAGCCAAAGCAATTAATGAAACTTTCGGTTCTTTCGCTGAATTAAAAACTAAATTACAAGAAGCTGGTGCAACTCGTTTCGGATCTGGATGGGCTTGGTTATCTGTTGGTGCTGATAAAAAGCTTCAGGTTTCTTCTACTCCAAACCAGGATAATCCGCTAATGGATGTTGCAGAAGTAAAAGGTACGCCTATCTTCGGTATTGATGTTTGGGAGCACGCTTATTACTTAAAATATCAAAACAAACGTCCGGATTACTTAGCTGCAATCTGGAATGCGGTAAACTGGGATGCTGTTGCAGAACTTTACAAAAAAGCAATCTAAGTAAACCAATATCATTAAATGAGAAAGTCCCGGTGTAAAAATCGGGACTTTCTTGTTTTAAGATAATTACCTAACTTTACCACAATCAAAATATTCGAAATGAAGAGGGTTATATTTTTACTTTTAGTTTTAGCTGGATTAAGTGGTTTGGCAAATGCGCAGCAAAACAAGATGCCAACGCCAGATGAAATCGCTAAAAAGAATGTTGAGGACTTAGATAAAAGGCTAAAACTAAATGATACCCAAAAAAGTGTAATCTATCGTTTTACCTTCAACCAGGCCAAAGAACAGGCCGATCTGGTTAAAAGACAGCAAGCAGGAAATTCTCGCGAAGAAGATGTAGATAAGTTTTATAAACTTCAGAATGAAACGTCGAAAAACATCCGTAACGTATTAAAAGGCGAGCAACAAAGCGAATATGATAAAGTGATCGAAGAACGCCTGAGCGGCAAATCTGCTAAAGGAAAAAATAAGAAAAAGAAAAAAGGCGACGAGCCGGAAGTAGAAGGCGATATTAAAGGCTTGCTATCTGCACCTCCACTTGAGCCTCAAAAACAATAACATTTTTTTTCAGGTTCAGGACGGTCGCTTTTGCGATTTAAACAAGGCTTGCTATTGTGGCCTGCGTTAAATCCCTACAATATCTTTTTTCTTCTTTTGCTTCATTGCTTTTGGAATGATCTCCAGGATCTCATCTTTCAAAGCATTCAACATTCTTTTTTTGATGAAATTTTTGTGGGTAACCAGGCTGATTTCTCTTACCGGCTCTGGCGACTTAAAGTGACGGATTTTCCCGGTTTGTTTGGCGCTCAATTCAGCGATGGCTAATTCCGGCAACAGTGTTGCTCCGCCGTTTAAATCGACCATTCTGATCAATGTTTCTACACTTCCGGTATTGTATTCTAAACCTTGTAACCTATTATTTTTAGTAGAGCGACAAATGTTCAACACCTGGTTGCGCATGCAGTGTCCTTCGTTCAAAAGCCAGATATTTTCTTCGTTGAGATCCTCTGCATCTACGGCTTTCTTTTTATAAAGTTTGCTATTTTTGCTGATGTAGCTTACAAAGTTCTCGTAATAGAGCGGTGTCTCAGCAATATTAGGGTCTGTTAACGGAGTGGCTAGAATACCACAATCCAATACGCCGGTTTTAAGGTGATGAATAATATCTTCTGTGGTATATTCCCAAATCAGGAGCTTAAGATCTGGGTATTTCTCCAGCATGGCAGATATCACTTCAGGCAATAAATAAGGGGCAACTGTAGGAATCACACCAATCTTAAGTTCACCTAAAACATCCTGCTGCTGACTACTAATTAATTCTTTAACCTTTCCGCTCTCCTGTAAAATGATCCGTGCTTGTGCAATTACCTGCGCGCCAATTTCGGTAGGGAACACAGGCTGCTTACTGCGATCGAATATTTTAACGCTCAATAGCTCTTCTAGCTTTTGCACCTGCATACTTAAAGTAGGCTGCGTTACAAAACACTTATCTGCAGCGGTTACAAAGCTTCTGTAGGTATCAACTGCAACAATGTATTCTAGCTGAACTAAAGTCATATAGTTTAAATTTATTTACTTTTTCAAAGATATAAATTTAAACTATAACTTGAAATAATGATTGAGTGATGGATGAGTAAATGATAGAATGGTGAATATTTAACTAATTAACGTACGACATATAGCTATGCTCAGTGTCTTTAACATTCTTTCATTCAAAATTCTCTCATTCTCTGATTTATTAATACCTGCTTTCGAAATCCTGATAAGCCAATGCAATTCCTTCTCGAAGCTCAACCTGATGTTTCCAGCCCAAATTATGTAATTTGGTTACATCCATTAACTTTCTTGGTGTTCCGTCAGGTTTGGTGGTATCAAATACCAGTTCACCATCGTAACCCAAAACATCTTTAATCAACAGCGCTAAATCTTTAATCGTTAAATCATGGCCGGTACCAATGTTAATAAGATGAGGTTCGTTATAATTTTCCATTAAAAAATAACAGGCATCAGCTAAATCATCCGCAAATAGAAACTCACGCATTGGCGACCCTGATCCCCATACCACCACTTCATTTACATTGTTGATTTTCGCTTCATGGATTTTGCGAATCAATGCTGGCAATACATGTGAATTTTCAGGGTGGTAATTATCATTATAGCCGTATAAATTAGTTGGCATAACCGAGATAAAATTGGCACCGTACTGATCTCGATAAGCATCACACATTTTAATTCCCGCAATTTTCGCTATAGCATAAGGTTCATTCGTTTCCTCTAAAGTTCCGGTTAATAAATAATCTTCCCTTAAAGGCTGTGGTGCTAGTTTAGGGTAGATACAGCTGGACCCCAGAAACATCAGTTTTTTTACTTCGTTTAGGTAAGCGTTATGAATCACATTATTCTGAATAGCCAGATTTTCATAAAGAAAATCTGCCCTGTAAGTATTATTGGCGACAATACCACCTACTTTCGCCGCCGCGAGAAAAACGTAATCAGGCTTTTCTGCTGCAAAAAAATCAGTTACGGCCTGTTGGTTCCGAAGATCTAATTTGGCAGATGTTCTGGTGACAATATTGTTGTAACCTTCTTTAATCAGCTTCCGGTAAATAGCAGAACCCACCATTCCACGATGCCCGGCTACATATATTTTTGCGTTCTTTTCCACAGTTATTTTTATAGACCACAAAAATACAATTCCTTGATAAGAATGGTATTAATCTTTCTGTCAAAAGAACTTCGATATTGATTTAATTGTATTTTTGCAGAAAAATTAAACTTTTGGGTAAAGATAAACTTAGACGTTTTGCGGAGATCGAAACCTTTGCAAA
>JAZBLX010000008.1:142254-154100 GCA_037033465.1 Bacteroidota bacterium
TTGTATTTTTGCAGAAAAATTAAACTTTTGGGTAAAGATAAACTTAGACGTTTTGCGGAGATCGAAACCTTTGCAAACGTATATCAATTAGAAAAAGGCAAGGCATTAAAAGGAAATTGGGCAGCCAATCACTTCAAAAACACCAATCCTGTTGTGCTTGAACTGGCTTGTGGAAAAGGCGAATATTCTGTAAATCTGGCGACATTATTCCCAGATAAAAATTTCATTGGCATCGATTACAAGGGAAACCGCATTTGGCGTGGTGCTAAAACGGCCATTGAAGAGGGCATTGATAATGTGGCCTTTTTAAGAATTCAGATCGAAAATTTACTTGATTATTTTGCGGAAGGCGAAATCGACGAGATTTGGATTACTTTTCCTGATCCTCAACCACAGGATAGTCGCGAGAAAAAACGCTTAACATTCCCTGCATTTTTAAACCGGTATAAACTCGTTTTGAAACCACATGGATGTGTTAATCTGAAAACAGATAACGATCAATTATATGCGTATACCGTTGAAAAAACGACTGAGTTAAACTTAATAGTCCATAAGAACACCGATCATTTATACACTTCTGAGTTTGCTGATGAAGTACTATCGATCAAAACCTATTACGAGAAGAAGTACCTCCTTCACGATAAAAACATCAACTATATCCAATTTTCCTTCGAATAATGAATACAAACTTTTACGAGCAGGTTTATGAGATCGTTCGCCTCATTCCAAAAGGAAGGGTAACTTCTTATGGTGCAATCGCTAAAAGTTTAGGCGCAGCAAAGTCGTCGAGAATGGTTGGTCATGCGATGCGCTTTGCAGGCACGGCGCATCCAAACGTACCTGCACACCGGGTAGTAAACAGCGCAGGATTACTGACTGGAAAGTTCCATTTCGGAACCCCGGAAATGATGGAAGAATTATTGGACAAAGAAGGCGTACAAGTAAAAGATAATAAGGTGGTGAATTTTAAAATGGTGTTCTGGAACCCATTGGAAGAAATTACAGAATAACAGGCAGACTTCGTTTATAATCTGTTAAAGAGAAAACAATGAACAACAATATTCCGAAACAGGCATAAAACATTTCATCCACGATATTCCCTTTAAACACCGTAAAAGCTAATATAGTTAAAGCAATGCTAAGTACCAGTTCTATAAAACCATGAATCTTCAGGTCGATCATCTTAAAAATACCACCACTGAAATTGGTGCAAATGGTTAATATAAAGTATACAATACCCAAACTGTAAGCGAGTGTTGATGCAGACGATGAAAGGCCAAAAAGATCTGGTGAGATGAGCAATAACATCACTAAAATATAATCTAATACGGCATGAAATTTTGGAGAAATAATTTTCATATTCGGTTATTTTACAGATAAACAATCACTAATTCAAAAAGGTTTAAATTTTAAAAAATGGGAAAGTTAGTAGAAGAATTTAATGGCTATCGTGAAAAAATGAACGATAGAATAATGGAAACCGCGAACACAAACATCAAACGTTTCTTCGCGCTCGATACCACCTCATACGCAGATGGCGCATTGGATGTAAAAACAAAGGAAATGCTTGGCCTGGTCGCTTCGATGGTTTTGCGTTGCGATGATTGCATTAAGTATCACCTGGGCAAATGTCATGATGCCGGAGTAAACAGCGACGAAATGAATGAAATTTTCATGATCGCAAATTTGGTTGGTGGAAGCATTGTAATTCCGCATTATAGAAGAGCAGTGGAGTATTGGGATGAGCTTTTGGCTAGTCCTAAGTCTGGAGTCTGAAGTCTTCAAGCTAAGTGTCTAATTGAAACCAAAGCTATTCTTACTCTTAATAGCTATATTAGGTGAAAATTATACCATGGGAAAATTTAGACAACTGATTGCCTATAAAAAAGGTTTTTCTTTATTGATGGAAATTTATACATTAACCAAAGGATTTCCAAAATTTGAACAACATAGTTTAGTTGATCAAATGAGAAGATCATCCAGGTCAGTTTGCAGCAGTATTGGCGAAGCTTATAAAAAGCGCAGGTATCCGAATCATTTCATCAGTAAGTTAACAGATGCGGATATGGAAAATGGAGAAACGCAGGTTTGGCTCGATGTAGCTTTGGCATGCAGATACATTTCTGATGAAACATTTAAGCAGTTGGATGATCAGTGTGAAGAGGTGAGCAAGTTATTAAATTATATGATTAATAATCCAGCTAAATTTGCCTAAATGCTTGGAGACTACCGACTAATGACTCAGGACTACAGACTAAAAACTCCCCCACCAAATTCTCTTAGAAGACTAGGCAAGCAAACGAAAGACTAAAGACTTTAACTTCCATCGCAATGCAGACTCAAGACTCACGACTAAAGACTCAGGACTTACTAAAACGTTGCTCCTGGGCCGGCTCCGATCCTTTATACCAGAAATACCACGATGAAGAATGGGGAAAACCTGTTTATGATGATAAAGTCCTATTTGAATTTCTGATTTTAGAAGGTGCACAGGCAGGCTTAAGTTGGATTACAATCCTTCGAAGAAGGGAAAATTACCATAAAGCTTTTGCTAATTTTGAAGTAGAAAAAGTAGCGTCGTTTGATGAAAATGATATTGAAAAACTGATGAATGATGCTGGCATTATCCGCAACAAATTAAAAATTAATGGCGCCATTACCAATGCTAAACTATTTATCGAAATCCAGAAAGAATTTGGAAGCTTTTCTAATTACCTATGGCGCTTTATGCCAAGCAGGGAACCAATACAAAACAAAATAGTAACCATGAGCGACGTCCCGGCGCGGACGGAAATATCAGATGCGATTAGCAAAGACCTGAAAAAACGGGGCTTTAAATTTTTCGGCACGACTATTTGTTATGCATTTATGCAGGCCACAGGCATGGTAAACGATCATCTACTGGATTGCTGCGCGAGATAGAGGAAGCCCTGTCTCGATACCTGATACTTGATACCCGTAACTAGAGCTATCAGTTTTTATTATACTCCTGCACCCATCCCACTACATCTCTGCTATTTAAATCGGTAGCGGTCTCAATCTTTGATTCTAGCTCTGGTTGATCACCTAACTTTTGCAACAGCACCGCTTTCACACTTGCTTTTTTATCTTCGTCGGTGATTGCCTTCATGGGCACTTCCTGTAACGGACCAGTCCCGGGCTTTTCAATAAAGTAACGCACTGCCGCTGATCCGGAACGCTCTGGCGCTGAACCCCGACCGCCGCCGCCAATGCTGATTCCACCGCCCATACCCATTCCACCAAAGCCGCCCGTTCCGGCTCCAATGCCTACAGATGGACGAAACCTTACTCTCTTTTCTTTTGCGGCAGGCATCAGTGTTCCACCGCCAAAAGAATACAAGTTTACCGTTCCCAGCTCCATTACCTTCACGAAACGGTATTCAAAATTCTTACCGTTCGCAAAACCTTTACTTAGAAAACTATTTCCATTCCAGAAGAAATTCTTAACATCCTTTGCAGGAAGAATTACCTCCTGCTGATCATTTGCATTGATGAAAACGAAGAAATAATCGGTTCCTTTAATGGTTCCGCGAATCACATCATCGTTATTTTTAACAATGAAATCCTGGGCAAAGATTGGATTAAAAGTAAACGCTAAGAAAAATATGGACAAGAAGAATTTCATAATCAATGTGCTTAATACAAATAACGGAACAAATTATTAAATCTTACTACTTTGAGCTGATTTTGATGTTTCAACTATTAGCAGCTGGATGATTTTTTTTTGTTGAAAAAGCATTTTACTCATATGCTTAACTTTGGTTACTTTTATCAACAGATTAAACCTGCATATCGGTGTAATCATTAAATCGGTGAAATCACATGAATAACAAAAAACTCTTTCTTTTAGACGGGATGGCCCTGATGTATCGGGCACATTTTGCACTAAGTAAAAATCCCCGTTTCACATCAACAGGAATCAATACATCGGCAGTAATGGGCTTTACCAATACTTTGCTTGATGTATTAAAAAAAGAAAGACCTACCCATATTGCAGTCGTTTTTGATACAGAAGCACCCACGGAAAGGCACACCTCTTTTGAGGCTTATAAAGCACATCGCCAGGCAATGCCTGAAGACTTAGCCGCTGCAATGCCTTACGTAATCAAATTGATTACCGGCTTTAATATTCCGGTGATTACTTCTGATGGTTACGAAGCGGATGACATTATCGGTACGCTGGCTAAAAAAGCAGAACTAAAAGGATTTCAGGTTTATTGCATGACCCCAGATAAGGATTTTGCCCAACTGGTATCTGAAAATATCTTCATTTACAAGCCAGCCCGCATGGGTAACGATATGGAAATTCTCGGCGTTAAAGAAGTTTTAGCCAAATGGGAAATCGAAAATGTATTACAGGTAATTGATATTTTAGGTTTATGGGGCGATGCAGTAGATAACATTCCGGGAATCCCTGGCATTGGTGAGAAAACGGCGAAGGCACTCATCAAAACTTATGGTTCGATGGAAAATATCATCGCCCATTCTCACGAACTCAAAGGCAAGCAACGCGAAAATGTAGAGAATTATGCCGAACAGGGATTAATTTCCAAGAAACTTGCCACCATTATTCTGGATGTTCCGGTAGAATTGGATGAGGCAAGCCTGGAGCTTTGCGATCCGAGTCGTGATTTACTGGAGCCCCTTTTTACAGAATTAGAATTCAGAACTTTAGGTCGCCGGGTTTTTGGCGACGAATTTTCAGTTACTACTGCCCGGTTTGGAGAAGGCACCCAAACTGATCTTTTTGGCAATCAAACAGGAGAAACAATTCAATATACCAATACTATTGAAGAAGAACCGGCAGAAAAATTGCCTCCTAAAACAATAGAGAATACCGAACATGATTATCAGCTGGTTGATACAGCAGAAAAACGTGCTGACCTAATCAAAACCTTATTAGCAGAACCAAGAATTTCTTTTGATACGGAAACCACGGGAACAGATGCCAATACCGCTGATTTGGTTGGTCTGTCCTTCTCTATCAAACCAGGTACAGGTTACTACATTCCTTTATCACCCGTAAGAGAAGAAGCCCAAATCATTGTTGATGAGTTCCGTATAGTGCTGGAAAACCCTGAAATTGAGAAAATCGGTCAGAATACGAAATATGATATTTTAGTACTGAAATGGTACGGCGTTCAGGTTGAAGGAAAAATTTTCGATACCATGCTGGCACATTACCTGATCGATCCGGATACTCGCCACGGTATGGATGTTTTATCAGAAAATTACCTTGGGTATTCGCCAATCTCAATTACTAAACTTATTGGCCCTAAAGGAAAGAATCAAGGCACCATGCGTGATGTACCCGTAGCGGATGTAGTAGATTATGCGGCAGAAGATGCTGATGTAACCTTGCAGCTGGCCCACATTTTCGAACCTAAATTGATAGAACTTAATGCAGCTAAACTGGCAGAGGAAATTGAAAATCCCCTTGTATACGTTTTAGCTGATATTGAAAAAGAAGGGGTTCGCATAGATATGGACACGCTTAAAACCTATTCTGCAGAACTGGAAATTGAAATTAGAAAAGCAGAACAAAGTGTTTATGATAAAGCTGGATTGACTTTCAATTTAGCTTCCCCAAAACAACTGGGTGAAGTTTTGTTTGATAAACTTCAGCTTGACCCTAAAGCAAAGAAAACCAAAACCGGCCAGTACCAAACCGGCGAAGATGTATTAACAGCTTTAGCCAGCAAAAGCGATATTGTGAAAGATATCTTAGATTTCAGGCAACTGCAAAAACTGAAATCTACTTACGTAGATGCCTTACCTTTAATGGTGAACCCAAAAACCGGGCGGGTGCATACCTCTTATAATCAGGCTGTAGCTGCAACAGGCCGTTTAAGTTCCAATAATCCAAACTTACAAAACATTCCTATTCGTACGGAAAGAGGACGTGAGGTACGTAAAGCATTTATTGCAAGAGATGAAAACCATATCCTATTATCTGCAGATTACTCGCAGATCGAATTAAGGATTATTGCCGAGATCAGTAAAGAAGAGAACATGCTGGATGCGTTTAACAAAGGCATTGATATTCACACCGCGACTGCTGCAAAAGTATACGGCATAACGATAGAGGAAGTAGACAGCACGCAAAGAAGAAATGCGAAAGCCGTAAACTTTGGTATTATTTATGGGCAATCAGCTTTTGGTTTATCGCAGAACCTTAGCATTCCGCGCAAAGAAGCGGCTGATATTATTGAGCAGTATTTTACACAATATCCGGGCATTAAGCGTTACATGAGTGATACCATGAACTTCGCCAGGGAAAATGGCTTTGTAGAAACGATTATGGGTAGAAGACGCTATTTACGAGACATTAACTCTGCCAATCAAACTGTACGTGGTTTTGCAGAGCGAAATGCAATCAATGCTCCCATTCAAGGTTCTGCTGCAGATATGATTAAAATTGCAATGATTAACATTCACCGGGAGATGAAGCTGCAAAATCTACAATCAACCATGACCATGCAGGTGCATGATGAGCTTGTCTTTGATGTGCTAAAATCAGAAAAGGAAGTGATGAAAGCCATCATCCAGGATAAAATGGCGAATGCGATAAAGTTAACTGTTCCTATTGTAGTAGAAATAGGCGAAGGTGATAATTGGCTGGCTGCACACTAAACCAAATAATTTCTTAACTTCATTAAAACTTCATTCCGAATAATCACTTTTATATCAATAAATAATGAGTTAAAAAACAAAAGGTATGAAACGTCGAAGTATATAGAGGAAGCTTCATGACCGTTAACAATTAATCTAAAAGACATGAAAAAATTATTAAGTTTAATCGCAATCGCAGCATTTGGTTTAACAACAGCATTTGCTCAGACACCTGCAACAACAGCTAAAGCTAAAACCGTTGTAAAAAAAGAAGTAAAATCAACTGCGCCTGCAAAAGCAGCTGCAAAACTAGAAACGAAAAAAGTTGAAACGAAGACTACTGCAACAGCAACCAAGTTGAAAGCAGATGGCACACCTGATAAACGTTTTACAGAAAACAAAACTAAGTCAGTAACCAAAGTTACTGGTCCTACAAAAAAGGATGGTACAGCAGATATGCGCTACAAAGCAAATAAAACTACTGTTAAAAAGAATTAGGTTTAGTTTATAATTGAAAAAGGGTCCTGACGAAAGTTAGAACCCTTTTTTGTTTAAAGTATAATAGTCTCGCCAATTGCAGCGAGTAATAAAGTTTTATCCTCTCGTTTAAATTTGGCAACAGCTTCTTCTTTATTAATACTAATTGGAGGAAAAGTATCGTAATGCACACCAATTACCCGTTCACAATTAATGTACTTCGCAGCAATAACGGCATCATCTACGCCCATCGTATAATGACCTCCAATTGGTAAAATAGCATAATCTAAATGATGTAAATCTGCCAATAACTTCATTTCTAAAGTTAATGCAGTATCACCCGCAAAGTAAATTTGCTTTCCTTCCAGTTCCAGTACAAAACCCGCCGGATTACCACCGTAGCTTCCATCTGGATTTGAACTGCTATGCACTGCCCATACAGTGCGGAGTTTACCAAAAGGTAAAGTTTGTGTTCCGAAGTTAATATCTATTACCTTCTCAATACCCTGCTTTTTAATCCAGCCTGCAACCTCAACCATAGCAATTACCTGCGCATCGGTTTGCTTTGCCAGTTCTACTAAATCAGCTACATGGTCTGCATGGCCATGACTTACTAAAATGTAATCTGCTTCAATTTTTGTGGTATCAACATCTTTAGCCAGAGGATTAGATTTGATAAATGGATCGAAAAGAAATTTTTGGCCATCTGCTTCAATCAAAAAGCAAGATTGACCATAATAAGTGTATTTCATAATATCAGGATTTAAAAATCTGGCATCAACACTTAACATTATATTTAGTATCTGTTGATAACCAATTCGTTTAAAAAATCTTACTGTCCAAACATGCCACCCAAACCACCAAGCATATCTTGTGCTGATGCCTGCATTTCGGTAGCGCTTACCTGTTCTGCATTGGCAAGGGCTTTATTAATCGCTGTTAAAAGCAATTCTTCCAGTTCTTCCTTATCTGCATTTTTTAAAAAATCTTCATTAATGGCAACAGCAGTAATCGCCTTATTAGCGGTAGCCGTAATCTTGATGGCGCCATTTTCAACTTCACCGAATACAGAAATAGTATCTAATCGCTTTTTTATTTCTTCGGCTTTTTGCTGTGCTGCGAACAATTTATCGAACATAATTTTATTGTTTTATAGTAAACGAAATTCAATTGAATTGGTTTTCAGATGCCGCTTTTATATAGCTGAATTTACAAATGAATAAATCAGAAATAGTTAGTCTTCTCTAGGCTTAAATTCGACCAAGAATGGTATTAGCTTCATCAAGAAAACGATCAATTTTCTTCGTACCTATGAAGCTCTTTATCGCCAGTGTTTTCATTTTATCCTTTTCAGGAAGATAGATTTCTGCATTTACTTCGGTACCTGAATAAATCAAATTCGTCGTTTTTCTCACAATCTGAAAGCGAACAAGATCATCAAACGCATATTCATTTACTTTCCTGCCTCCAAAAGTAGAATGAATGACCTTACGCTGATTCTTATCAAATTTGAGATTTGATAAGAATGCATATATAAATACCAGACCGATAATTAGCGGAAAATAAGTGACCAAAATTCTTTTAAAGGTAGCTTCATCAATCATAAAATCCGGCGTGAGCCAAATGGCTACGGTGATGCCAACCATGACGAAACCTAAAATCAAGCTTCCGATTTTATTCTGACGTAATACATAAACCCCACTTTCTTCTCGAAAAAATTCAAAGTCGTAAATGGCCTGTTTAGCTATAAAAGGTGCATTAGCAAAGACTAACTCATCTATCTTAGGCAATACTTCATTTTGATACTGGATGAGATTGGCATCTGTTGCTTTGCTATAACCCGCAGATACAACTAAACCCTTTCCGTGTCGGTTACTCTTTTTAAACAGTGAATAATTGAATCCGCTGCCTAATGTTTCGTAAGGCTCAACAGCTGCGATATCATCAAACGGAATAGATCCGATAGGCAAGGAACCAATTTTCTTATATAATTTTCGATCAGTTCCATTAAAGATGAGTTTTGATTCCGCAACAAAAACCAAGAGTAAAGGAATTAGAAGTAATATCCCATAATAGGTTGTTGAAGTTGTAATAGAATAGCCACTCATCTGGGTCGCTAAAAAATAAATAAATATTGCAACCAGAATAAAAAAGACCAACCCTACTATCCTCAAATTACGTTTTGGATAAATAGTTAGGGTATTTGCATCAATAATCCATTTTGTTTTAGCCATAATTAATCTTCATCAGAGCCTGGTAAACTGCCATTTCCATGATATGCACCTTTGCGAATAATGGGCATATTCAAGTGCTTATATAAATCATCTAAATGCATCAGACTGCCATTGGTTAAGTTTCCTAAAAATATAACTACAATATTTTTATCCAAATCACGAACATAGATATGGCGGAAACCGTGCCACCATCCCGTGTGGTAAACCACCTTATCCATCTTTTCACCATCAAACATCCTCCAACCATAACCATAATTGAAATGGCCATTCACAGGTTTATTCCGACCAACATATGATGAATCGCTACTTTTCTTGGTGATCAGGCGACCATTTTTTAAATATTTATCAAATAACACCAAATCGTGTAATGTACTGTAAATCCCTTTATCGCCAACTGGTCCATCTAGGAAGTTCTGCGCTACAGAATATTTCCAGCTACGATCGTGTCCAACCACATCTACCGGAATCTTTTCATATTCAGTAGTGCTATAAACGTGCGTATGCTTCAGGCCTGCAGGCTTAAAAACATGTTCCATCATGTATTGTGAATAGCGCTGACCAGTCACTTTTTCAATAATGGCACCCAGCACCATAAAGTTTGAATTATTGTAGTGGAAACGGTTGTCAGGTTTAGTATAAGGATTAGGTTTTCGCTCAGCGATTACGTTCATTACTTCCTGATTAGTTACCCCTTTTTTCATCGGGCGTTTCTCTTTTCTCCAGATATCGTCAATGAAATAGACATAGTTCATCATTCCACTACGGTGACTAAGCAGTAATTTTACTGTAATCCCATCATAGGGAAAATTAGGAAAAAATTTCTTCACGTTATCATTCAGCGATAATTTGCCAGCCTCTACCAATTGCATAATGGCGGTTCCGGTAAACGTTTTGGTAATGGAAGCCAGCTCAAACTCTGAGTTTATTTTCAGGCTATCACGGTGCAGGTAATCTGCCCAGCCAATTGCTTTTTCATAGAGAATTTTACCATCTTTCGCTACCAACATGTTTCCATTAAAACCATACTTTTTATGAAGGTTCTGAACAAAATCTGCAATCCATTTATCCCCCTTTGCAGGGTTATACGCAATCAAAGCACTATCCGCTTTATCGTCTTCTTTGACACGGATTTTTGCATCAGCAGCCTTTTTCTCTTCCGATTTCTTGCTATTACAAGCAGTTAATAAAGTAATGGAGAGGGCTAATGCTGAACATATATATCTAAAATTCATTTATTGTAAAAAGTAGGGATTTAAAACCCGAAAATTAAAGAAATTTAGACGTTTAATTCGAAAGAGTTTTAAACATTTGCGCATTTTTGATTATACCAGCATTCGAATAAATGTCCCTTGCTTCCATAAACCGGATCATTATCCGGATTTTTCACCTGAGCGATCTCTTCATCAGCTTGTGGTCGTTCATCAGCCTTGCCATATTTCATATTATATTCTGCTCCATTTGGATAAGCGCCCACAACTGTAAAGTCTTCACTAGCACCTAATTTCATGTGCGCAACACCTGCCGGAATTACAACCACATCACCTTTATCAAGTTCTATGCATACGCCATGTTCCCCTCCAAACTGAACTTCCGCTCTTCCACTAAAAACGCCCATCACTTCGTGCGTATTACTATGATAATGTTGGTAATCAAAAATCCCGTCTACCCAGGCATTTGTATAACCGTTTTGAGCAAATACTTTTTTGATCTCTTCCTCCGTTTCATCAGGATGAATTAGAAACGCACCTTTATAAATCATTAATGGCAAATTCGGGTTATTTGGGAAATTTCCGTTTTCTTCTATTTTATGTGCAACAAGATAGGCCTCTTGGATTAGTTTTTCTTTGTTCATGATTAATTCTTTTAATCTTAACAAAGGAAGAGGGAAAGGGTTTAGATTTAGTAAAGATAGCAGAGTGCCCAGAAGCATTGCGCTGAATCGGTATTCCAACCGGATCTGCGAGATCTGGTGAAAATCAGCGGGAAATTACTTCTTCTCAACAACAGACCCCACCAGTAATATTATTTTAACATATCTTAGTCTAACTTTTAATTATATAATATATTAGTTCATCATCCCATAACATTTAATAATACCAGCTATGGATGAAAATGATATTTCATATCTAATTAGAGGCGCGATCTTTACCTTTATTATTAAGAACACAAGGATGGTATTGTTTGTCATTTTTCGTTTGCCGTCATTCGATTTTCGTTCTTGGCACCAGTCATCACCTTTCCATTAGAAGCACGCTTTAGTCCTTTGCCTTTCCGCTTTAGTCTTTATTCTTTGTTCTTTGCTCCTACTCTTTGCTCCTTGCTCTTTTTTCGATTGAGATTGCTTCAGCAGATAAAGAATCTGCCTCGCAAAGACGATTATTCGTAAGAACGTTTCGTCGATTGGATGCAGTATAATTGAATCGTTATGCTGAATTCAGTTTAAGCACCTTTTACCTGTCCATTCATTGCAGTCCTGCTTTAGCCGACTGTTATTTAAAAGAT
>JAZBLX010000009.1:0-149287 GCA_037033465.1 Bacteroidota bacterium
TCTGTCTTTTGTTTATAATATTTCACATAAATAAACAGATCAAACTTCACGGTAAGGACTAGCCCTCTATATTTTTGAATTTTTAGGGTAGATTTTAGAAAAGATTTACCGAATTTTATCAAAAATATAGATATGAATAGAGTTACCGAGCAAGAATCAAACTATAGCCACATTGATGAAATGTCGGTAATGGAAGTTTTGCAGGGAATCAATAACGAAGATAAAACTGTTGCCTTTGCTGTTGAAAAATCTTTGCCTCAAATAGAGAAACTGACTTCAGCTGTTGCCGAAAGAATGAAAAAAGGTGGTCGCCTTTTTTATATTGGCGCTGGTACCAGCGGTCGTTTGGGCGTAGTTGATGCATCCGAATGTCCGCCAACCTATGGTGTTCCATTTGATTGGGTAGTGGGAATTATCGCCGGTGGAGATACTGCAATCAGAAAAGCAGTGGAGTTTGCCGAAGATGATGCGGTACAGGCCTGGAAGGATCTGCAGGAATTTAACATTAACGAGAAAGATTGCCTGGTGGGTTTAGCGGCTTCGGGCACTACCCCATATGTAATCGGGGGCTTAAATACTGCCCGCAAACACGGCATTTTAACCGGTTGTATTGTTTGCAACGCAGGCGGACCAATCGCCGCTGAATCTGATTTTCCGGTAGAGGTAGTAGTTGGCCCGGAATTTATTACTGGTTCTACCAGAATGAAGTCCGGAACAGCACAAAAATTGGTTTTAAATATGCTGAGTACCACGGTAATGATACAATTGGGGCGTGTGGTAGGAAACAAAATGGTGGATATGCAGTTAACTAATCATAAGCTGGTTGATCGCGGTACGCAAATGGTGGCTGATGAATTAAATCTGAGTTATGATATAGCTGCAGATTTGTTGAGCAAACATGGTAGCGTTCGTAAGGCGGTGGAAGCAGGAAAAGGGGATTAAGGGTTGAAAGTTGAATGTTTTAAGTTTAGGCATTCAACTTTAATATCTTAATGATTTTTCATTTATTAACAAATCCCCTTTTAACTTACAACTTTTAACTTTCAACTTAAAATGCACGAAATAGAACCGTATTACCAGTGGAGAGATGATTATATTTCGGCAGAAGATGAGCGTTCGCCGTTTTATAATACCGAATATTCTGAACTTTACTTTGATAAGCAGATCTATAACTTTCTGCTTCACCCGCAATGGGATGAATTTGGTTCAAATACTTTATACATGAAAGTATTGTATGCCGATTATGACCATAGCTATGCCATTATAGAATTTATCGGCGAATGGAATGATGCCATCAATAATGATATCATGTTGCTCAAGCGCGATATTTTAGAGTTAATGATGGATGAGGGAATTAACAAATTCATCTTAATTGGTGAAAACGTGCTGAACTTTCATTCTTCTGATGATAGTTATTACGAAGAATGGTTTCAGGAGGTCGAAGATGGCTGGATTGTTGGGATAAACTTTCAGGAACATGTCATTCGGGAGTTCAAAGACAATAACATTGATTATTACATCAATTTTGGAGGCGCATTTGATCACCTTCCCTGGCGCACATTAAAACCCTTACAATTCTTTAAAAAAGTTGAAGAATTGCTGACAAAAAGACTGAATTAAAGTATTATTTTTAAAATCATTTAAATACACAAAAAAGAAATGGAACAACAAAATTATCAATATCAAGACAACAGTGTTTTCGTACAGGAAAACTCCGTGTCGAAAAAATTCTTTGCCGGCGTATTCTTATGGATGTTCGTTGCATTAATCGTTTCAAGCGCTTCTGCATTTTTATTGGCAAATTCTCCTGGAATCTTATCTTATTTAGTAGCTGAAAAGGGATTTACCGTATTTGGGTACATCGCCATTTTCGCTCCGCTTGGTTTAGTGATGATCATGGGAGCCGCAATGCAAAGGCTATCATTCCCTGCTTTAGTAGGTATTTTTCTATTGTATTCTTTGCTAACGGGAGTGATGCTCGGGTTTATTCTTTTAATTTACACCTCTGCATCTATAGCGATTTGCTTCGTTGCAGCCGCGATTATCTTTGCTGTTATGGCGATCATGGGTTATACAACAGATGTCGATTTAAGTAAATTCGGCCCAATCCTGATGGCTGGTGTAATCGGCTTAGTGGTTGTAAGTGTGATCAACTTCTTTATCGGTAGCGATACTTTGAATTACATCTTAGGCTTTGTTGGTGTGGCTATTTTTACGGCACTTACCGCTTACAAAGTTCAGGAGATTAAAAGAATTGGCGAAGGTTTAGACGAAAACGGGAATGAAATTGCACTGGCAGATAGCAAGAAATTAGCAATAATGGGTGCTTTATCACTTTATATCACATTCATTAACTTATTTGTCTCCCTATTACGTCTTTTCGGTAACAGAAGGTAATTTCTTCGAAAACCCCTGACCATTGCTTTTCTCTGGTTTCGGGCGAACAACAAAACAATATTTTAAAGGCTATGCATATTTGCATGGCCTTTGTAATTTTATTTGGCAGCGAAGCGATAAATTTTGGAAATGATGTTGCTTTGTTGCATTTTTGTATGCTTATTAAGAAAGACGGAGGGATTAGACCCAACGAAGTCTTAGCAACCTGTGCCAACAAGGTGCTACATTCTAATCTTGGTTAACCGGGAGAAAGATAAGTTAAGGAAGTACTGTCCATGTGCCAACTTTTTGAATAAGCTTTTTTAAGTATTTAGTAGAAAGTATTTAGTAGTTAGACCCTAATTGCTAAACTAATCAACTAAGTTCAAATGTAGTTTTATAAAATGTCGAATGTCTTGATACTTTATACTAACTACTAACTACTAGTATGAGCATAAGAGCAGAATTAGAAAAACGAATTTTAGTAATCGACGGTGCAATGGGCACTATGATTCAACGTTATACACTTACCGAGGAAGATTTTAGAGGCGAACGGTTTAAAGATCATCCATGTGATGTTAAAGGCAATAACGATTTGCTTAATATCACCCGCCCGGATATTATTAAGGCAATTCACCTTGAATACCTGGCCGCCGGAGCTGATATCATCGAAACCAATACCTTTAGTACGCAAAGAATTTCCATGGCTGATTACCAGATGGAAGATCTTTCTTATGAGCTCAGTTATGAAGGTGCGAGAGTAGCCAAAGAGGCCGCGGATGAGTTTATGACCGCTAATCCGGATCGTAAATGTTTTGTTGCCGGTGCCATTGGCCCAACCAACAGAACCCTTTCCATGTCGCCGAATGTAAACGATCCAGGTTACCGGGCAGTTTACTTTGACGAATTAGAAACCGCTTATTATGAGCAGGTACGTGGTTTGGTTGATGGTGGTTCGGATGTATTGCTGATTGAAACCATTTTCGATACCTTAAATGCAAAAGTGGCCATTGTGGCCATTAAGAAATATGAAGAAGTAATTGGACGCAAACTGGAGATTATGATTTCTGGTACCATTACCGATGCTTCCGGCAGAACCTTATCCGGCCAAACTGCCGAGGCGTTCTTAAACTCAGTGATGCATGCGAAGCCTTTAAGTATTGGTTTCAACTGCGCTTTGGGGGCAAAGGAAATGCGTCCGCACATCGAAGAGCTCGCTGCAAAAGCGGGATGTTACGTTTCTGCTTACCCAAATGCGGGTTTGCCAAATGAATTCGGTGCCTATGACGAGCAACCGCATGAAACTGCCCATTTGGTAGATGATTTTATCGCTTCGGGTTTCGTAAATATTGTAGGGGGATGCTGTGGTACCACACCAGAACATATAGGCTGTATTGCAGCAAATGCCAGAAAAGCATCCCCCAGAAAAATTCCGGAAATACAGCCCTTTATGCGTTTGAGTGGCCTTGAGCCCGTAACCATTACGCCAGAAAGTATTTTTGTTAATATTGGGGAAAGAACCAACATTACCGGTTCGCCTAAATTTTCAAAACTGATTTTAGGTGGCGATTACGAAGCTGCGCTGGCCGTTGCCTTACAACAGGTGGAAGGTGGCGCCCAGGTGATTGATGTGAACATGGATGAAGGAATGCTTGATTCGGAAGCGGCAATGACCAAATTCTTAAATCTGATCGCCTCTGAACCCGACATTGCAAAGTTGCCCATCATGGTCGATTCCTCTAAATGGTCGGTGATTGAAAATGGCCTGAAATGTTTGCAGGGTAAAGGTATAGTAAATTCGATTTCCTTAAAAGAAGGGGAAGATAAGTTCCGTGAAAGCGCCAGAAAGATTATGCAATATGGCGCCGCAGTTGTGGTAATGGCTTTTGATGAGCAAGGCCAGGCCGATAATTACGAGCGGAGGAAAGAAATTTGTAAGAGAAGTTATGATATCCTGGTTCATGAAATTGGATTTCCGGCAGAAGATATCATTTTCGACCCTAATATTTTAACGGTAGCCACCGGGTTGGAAGAGCATAACAATTATGCTGTCGATTTTATCAATGCCACCAGTTGGATTAAAGAAAATTTACCACATGCGAAGGTAAGTGGAGGGGTGTCCAATATCTCTTTCTCCTTCAGGGGGAACAATACCGTTCGTGAGGCCATGCACTCCGCTTTTCTTTACCATGCCATTCAGGCTGGTTTGGATATGGGGATTGTAAATGCCGGGATGCTCGAAGTTTATCAGGAAATTCCACCGGAGCTTTTAGAAAGAGTAGAAGATGTGCTGTTGAACAGGAGGGATGATGCAACGGAGCGTTTGGTGGAGTATGCCGATACCGTCAAATCAAAAGGCAAAGAAATTGTAAAAGACGAGGAGTGGAGAAAAGGAACTGTAGAGGAACGCCTATCTCATTCCCTTGTTAAAGGAATTGTAGAATATCTGGATGATGACGTGGAAGAGGCCCGTCAGAAATATCCCCGCCCGATTCAGGTCATTGAAGGGCCTTTAATGGATGGGATGAATATTGTTGGTGACTTATTCGGCGCAGGTAAAATGTTCCTTCCTCAGGTGGTGAAATCGGCAAGGGTAATGAAAAAGGCGGTGGCCTATTTATTGCCATTTATCGAACAGGAGAAACTGGATAATCCAGATCAGAATCAAAGTTCATCAGCTGGAAGAGTGCTGATGGCTACTGTAAAAGGTGATGTTCACGACATTGGAAAAAATATTGTAGGGGTAGTTTTAGCCTGTAATAACTTCGAAATAGTAGATATGGGCGTGATGGTTCCCGCACAGGAAATCATCAAAAAGGCCAGAGAAATAAATGCTGATATCATTGGTTTAAGTGGCTTGATTACGCCATCTCTTGATGAAATGGTTCACTTCGCCAAAGAAATGGAACGGGAGAATTTTACCATCCCATTAATCATCGGCGGCGCTACCACCTCAAGGATTCATGCAGCTGTTAAAGTGGCGCCAAACTACTCTGGTCCTGCCATCCATGTATTGGACGCTTCCAGAAGTGTAACGGTTTGCAGTACCTTGATGAATCCGGAAACTAAGGATGAATATGTAGCGGGGATCAGAGCAGAATATGATAAAGCACGAGAGGCACATTTAAATAAGCGTTCTGATAAGCGCTTTAAAACGCTTGAACAAGCACGAGAAAATAAATTTAAGATCGATTTTAAACCAGATCTTCCTGCACCGGAGTTTACCGGAACGCGGGTATTTGATAATTATCCACTCGAAGAACTGGTTCCTTATATCGACTGGACGCCTTTTTTCCATACCTGGGAACTCCGCGGAAGCTATCCTAAAATCTTTGATGATAAAAATGTTGGTGCTGAAGCGAAGAAGCTTTTCGATGACGCGCAGACACTTTTAAAAAGAATTCTTGATGAAAAATTGCTAACCGCCAGAGGAGTGATTGGTTTCTGGCCGGCAAATACAGTTGGAGACGATATTGAATTAGAAGTCCGGAGTCCGACGTCCGGAGTCGGAAGTCAGAACGGCGACTCCAGCCTAGCGACTGAAGACTCAGGACTAGTTACCATACACACCCTTCGCCAGCAGGCAGAAAAAGTTGATGGACAACCTTATTACGCTTTATCAGACTTTATTGCACCTAAAGAAACGGGGATTCAGGATTATTTCGGTGGTTTTGCAGTAACCACAGGCATTGGAATTGATGCGCTGGTTGAAGAATTTGAATCGAATTATGATGACTACAACAGCATTATGGCAAAAGCCCTTGCCGATCGTTTGGCCGAAGCATTTGCCGAGCGCATGCACGAGCGGGTACGTAAAGAATATTGGGGTTATGCCAAAGATGAGAATCTTTCGAACACCGAATTAATTAAAGAAGAATATGCCGGAATTCGTCCTGCTCCTGGTTATCCGGCATGTCCCGAGCATACTGAAAAAGGTACTTTATTTCAATTGCTGGATGCTGAAAATCAGATTGGCCTTCGTTTAACCGAAAGTTATGCCATGTATCCAACGGCAGCGGTAAGTGGGTTTTACTTTGCACATCCGGAATCCAGGTATTTTGGTCTGGGAAAAATCACCAAAGACCAGATCGAAGATTATGCATCGCGTAAAGGCATGTCTATAGAGGAGGTAGAGCGGTGGCTGAGTCCGAATTTGGCATACTAGGTTTTGGTTTAAGATATGAAGTATTTAGTATAAAGTATATAGTAGTTAGACAGGATGCATAATTTCAGAGAGCTTAAAGTTTGGAAAATGGGAATTGAGATTGCCAAACTGGTTTTTCAACTTACCCGATCCTTTCCTGCTGAAGAAAGATATTCGCTAACTTCTCAATTGACACGTTGTGCGGTATCAGTACCATCAAATATTGCCGAAGGATGTGGCAGAAAATCTGACAAAGAATTTAATCAATTCTTAAGTATTAGCTTAGGCTCTGCTTTCGAATTGGAAACACAAATAATATTAGCATATGAATTTGAATATATTAGTAAAGATATATATGAGGTTACGATAATTAAAATTAATGAACTTCAAAAAATGATCAGTGGTTTACAACGTAGTCTAGGCATTTGATCTGGATAATATAGACTTTATACTGAGTACTAAAACGGCTATTTGTTTACTTTGAAGTTTAGGCATTTAATCTTGATACTATATACTATATACTTTATACTGAGTACTAAAAATGAAAATCACCAACCATATAAAAAACGCCAAGGGTAAAACCTTATTTTCTTTCGAACTATTACCACCAATTAAAGGCCAGAGCATCCAATGGATTTACGATGCGATTGATCCCTTACTGGAATTTGATCCACCGTTTATTGATGTGACTTCCCTGCGTGAAGATTATATCTATAAAGAGCAGGAAAATGGTTTGTTGCAAAAGGTATCTTATCGTAAACGCCCTGGTACGATTGCCATTTGTGCGGCCATTATCCATAAATATAAAATTGATGCCGTACCGCACCTAATCTGTGGCGGTTTCACTAAAGAGGAAACTGAAAATGCGTTGATTGATTTACAATTTTTGGGTATTGATAATGTACTCGCTTTAAGAGGTGATGCACGGGCGGCAGATCATTCGTTTATCCCTACAAAGGGTGGTCATTGTTATGCTACCGATTTGATTCAGCATATCAAAAACCATAATGAGGGCAAATTTTTGCATGAAGATATTGAAACCTTCAAAAGCGACTTTTGTATTGGCGTAGCCGGATACCCTGAAAAGCATTTCGAAGCCCCAAATTTAAATGCAGATTTTAAATACCTGAAGAAAAAGGTAGACATGGGTGCAGAGTTTATTGTGACGCAAATGTTTTTTGATAATCAGAAGTATTTCGATTTCGTGAAGAAATGCCGGGAGAATGATATCAATGTACCGATTATTCCGGGTTTGAAACCAATCAGCACATTAACACAATTAAATGTTTTGCCTAAAATTTTTCATATCGACCTTCCGGATGAGCTAACTGATGCTTTATCTCATGCTAAAAGCAATGCGGAAGCAAAAGAAATTGGTACAGCCGCAATGATTAAGCAATGCAAGGAACTGATGGATTTCGGTGCGCCGGTGCTACACTTTTATACCATGGGCAGGCCAGAACAAACCAAGCAAATTGCGAAAGCGATCTTTTAAAGATAATCCCTGTTTTGATCACCGATAGCATTACAAATGAACCATTTAAATAAAGATTTAGCGCAGCTTGAGGAGATTCTTAGCCAGATACAAAAGCAAAGTTCAGCGTACCTCGATCAACTTCATCACAGACCAACAACTGGGCATGTAAATCTTGATCGGGAAGTTACTTTCCACGAAGAAGGTGTAGGGGCTTTAGGCGCGCTGCAATATTTTAACGAACGATTTGAACCTGCAATGGTTGCTTCATCAGGTCCGAGGTTTTGGGGCTTTGTAACCGGCGGGACTACCCCAGCGGCCATTGCCGGCGACTGGCTTGCTTCAGTTTATGATCAAAACACACAATCTGCCAAAGGCAATGGTGATATTTCTGCAGTGATAGAATTTGAAACCATCAAACTTTTATTATCTCTTTTTAACCTGCCGGATGATTTTTTTGGTGGTTTTGTAACCGGTGCCGCCATTTCTAATTTTACATGTTTAGGAAGCGCCAGACAATGGATTGGTAGACAAGCCGGGAAAGATTTTGCAAGAGATGGCGTGAGTGGTTTGATCAAAGTTTTATCGGCTACGCCACACTCCTCTGCTATGAAATCATTATCCATGCTTGGAATTGGCAGCAATAACGTGACGAAGATTGAAGTTCTTGCCGGTAACCGGGAGGCAATAGATATAGCCGATCTGGAAGATAAAATTATTGAACTGAATGGCGAGCCTTTCATCTTGATTTCGAGCGCAGGAACTGTGAATACCGTTGATTTTGATGATTTCACAGCCATTCAAGAATTGCGTCAAAAATATAATTTCTGGTGGCATATCGATGCAGCCTTCGGTGGTTTTGCAGCTTGTTCTCCAAAATACCAACACCTGGTTTCAGGCTGGGAAAATGCAGACAGCATTACTGTTGATTGCCATAAGTGGCTCAATGTGCCTTATGAAAGTGCAGTTTTCTTATTGAAGGAGAAGCATAAGATTTTACAAATGGAAACTTTTCAGAATGCAAATGCAGCTTATCTTGGCGATCCGCTCGAGAACTTTAGTTACCTCAATTTCCTGCCTGAAAACTCCCGTCGCCTGAAAGCATTACCAGCGTGGTTTAGTTTGATGAGTTATGGCAAATTGGGCTATCGGCAAATTGTAGAAAGCAATGTGGATCATGCGCTGCTGTTTGCTGAATTTATAAAAAGTAATGAGGCTTTCGAGTTGCTCGCCCCTGTGCGATTGAATACTGTTTGTTTTTCGTTAAAGGATAAAAATCAGTTAGACGAATTTCTAAATCGGCTGAATGCTACCGGCAAAGTTTTTATGACCGCTACCATTTATAAAGGCGTTAAAGCCATTCGTGCAGCCTTCGTCAATTGGCGAACATCTACCGCCGATATTCAAATTGCTACCGGTGAAATGAAAAAAATTCTGACAGAACTTTAACCTAATTAGATTGTTAGATAGATTGTACAACTTATATTTGCAGCAATGAAGTTTACCGGGTTGAAATATATATTGATCATTTGCATCGTGACCACTTTTTTTATAAAGGTGAGCAATGCGGTGTCGTATATTAAATATTCACCCATAGAACTGGAGTATGCATCCAATAATGACGATGCTACAGAAAAAGAAGAAAAGAAGGTTGAAACAGAATATTTTGCCAATTATTTCTCTACCGTTTCAGCGGTAAACACATCTTTTATTACAGAGAAAAAAGTGATCATCCCGGATCATTTCTTTTACCCTGCATATTTCCCAGAGGTACTCACACCTCCACCATCAGTATAGAAAATTCATTTATAGTCTAGTGTGCATTGCGTAACCGCGATGGCATTTTCATTTTATTAATTATTCAAATATATCAGCATATGAAACGAGCAATTTCATTCACCTTTGCGGCTTTTTTAGTTACCGCATCGCTACAAATTAGTGCACAGGAAGTGGCACAAAATAATGTAAAACCAGTTACCAATTCACTTGAAACAGTTGCGAAATTACAACCCGTTAGTTTTAACTACGATAAAGCCTGGGCAGAAAGATTGAAAATTTCACCTAAACAACAATATGGTTTCGTTGGAACAGATGCTAAATCGGCTGTGCCTGAAATCGTAACCATACAGGCGAAAGATTACACAGTTGGTAAGAATGCTTATCGGTCAGCAACACTTACAAAAGTTGATTATGAAAGCTTAATCCCGTTATTGGTTGGAAGTATCAAAGAGCAACAGCAACAGATTGATGCATTGCGACAAGAGATCCAATCACTAAAATCAAGAAGTGCGAAATAAAACTATGTAAAGGCTGGATGCTGATCCAGCCTTTACATTTCCAGGAATTTTAAAATCTTCACACCATTTCGCAAAAATGAAATATGAAAGTCATATTTTAATTCACATAAATTTATAGCTTTAGTGGTATATATAAATCGATTTACTGTAAGGTGTTGATTGTTAGTTTATTCAAGAGTTTGTATTCGATAATATGCGTCTTAATGACTGTTATACGATTTATGAGCAGGCACATTTTAAAAACTGAAAATTCCGTTTCTTTGATAGATTAAGATGGGACGTCGTTAAATGGCGTTTACATTTTATGTGGTTTAATACTTATATACACAATGGATACCAAATTTTCAGAAACGAAACCCAAATCAAATTACGCCGTTCCGCTTATCACCATCACGCTTTTATTTTTTATGTGGGGCTTTATTACCTGCATGAATGATATTTTGATTCCATACTTAAAGCAGCTGTTTAAGCTTACTTTTTTTGAATCGATGCTGGTGCAGTTTAGTTTCTTCGGAGCCTATTTTGTTGGTTCACTGATTTACTTTTTAATTTCTTACACCAAAGGCGATCCGATTAATAAAGTAGGCTACAAAAAAGGAATTCTCTTCGGTATTGTGCTTGCTGCAATTGGCTGTGTATTGTTCTTCCCTGCGGCAACGTATTCCATCTATCCGTTATTTCTAGGTGCATTATTTGTTTTAGGATTAGGTTTTACCGTTTTACAGATTACGGCAAACGCCTACGTTTCATTATTAGGTCCGGAAGATAGTGCTTCTAGCAGGTTAAATTTAACGCAGGCTTTTAATGCTTTCGGTACTACAATCGCGCCTATTTTAGGTGGTCATTTAATCTTTGAATTCTTCTCTGAAGCAGATGGAAGTTTCAGTGCTTCTGCTACCCGGATTCCATACTTAATTTTTGGAGCAATCTTACTTTTAGTGGGTTTGCTGATTTTCTATGTCAAGCTGCCATCTTTCAAACCGGAAGAGGAAGAACAGGCAAAAGGATTGGGCGTGTTGAAATTTCCTCATTTAACGAGAGGGATTGTAGCGCTTTTCTGCTATGTAGGTGCTGAGGTAGCTGTTGGTAGTTTTATTATCAGTTTCTTACACCTGCCTGAAATCAGCGGGCTGGAAGAAGCCGTAAGTAAAAACTACCTTTCCTTATATTGGGGTGGTGCAATGATCGGCCGTTTTGTTGGCGCTATTTCATTAAATCACTCATTAAGTCAAGGAAAAAAGATTATTTACATGCTGGGAACAGCAATCTTAGTGTTTGCCCTTATTTATAGCATTGTGGATTTAACGTTTGCACAAATCAGTTTCTTCCTTGTGTTTATTATATTAAACTTTATTGGCTTTCTGGTTGGTAAATCAGCTCCGGCGAGAACTTTGGCAATCTTCTCCACCATCAACGTATTGCTGTTGATCTCTGTAATGGTCAATAAAGGTGAACTGGCGATGTATAGCATTCTTGGAATCGGGATTTTCAACTCCATTATGTTCTCCAATATTTATACACTTTCGATTGCGAAACTGGGTGTTTATACCAGTCAGGGATCATCGCTACTGGTAATGGCTATTTTAGGTGGTGCAATTCTACCATTGGTTCAGGGTGCAGTTGCAGATCAGATCGGTGTGCATCACTCCTTTATTTTACCATTGGTATGTTATCTGTTTATTTTGTATTTCGGGATCTATTGTGCAAAACATTTAAAAGGAATTGAGCAAACCAGCGTAAAAGGCGGACATTAATAAAATCTTATAACTAAAAAAGGTCGGGAGAATTCCCGACCTTTTGCGTATAGTTAAGTTCGATTAAGTTTTTTTGAACAGGTAATTTTTGAACGCTTCGAAGTCGGCTTCCAATTGATCTGCATGTTTAGGCAGGCTTTCCAATGCAGTAACCTGCGCTGGGATATCAATTTTAGCGGCAATGTCTACAGGAAAGATATCCGGAAATTTACAGGCATGGGCCGTAGATAAAAATACAGCTGCGCTATCTTCCGTTGGATTTTCCGCTCTATATTTTTCTACAGCTAGGTAAGCAATTGCGGTATGTGGACAAGCAACATAATTCAGTTTCTGGTCTAAATATTTAATGCCTTCCAATGTTTCTTCATCAGTAAAACGATAGGCGGTAACTACTTTTTTCAACTGATCAACATCCTGGTTGAATAAATCCATAATGCGGATCCAGTTACTTGGTGCACCAACGTCCATGGCATTAGAATAAGTTTGCGAAGATGGTCGAGTCTGGTAGATACCACTTTCAAGAAACCGGGGAACGGTATCATTAATATTGGTGGCCGCAATGAATTGTTTAACCGGCAAGCCCAGTTTGTAAGCCAATAAACCCGCGCCAATATTCCCGAAGTTTCCGCTTGGTACAGCAAAAACCACTTCATTTAAACCTTGTTTTTTCAGCTGTGCATAAGTGTTGAAATAGTAAAAGGATTGTGGGATTAACCGGGAGATATTAATGGAATTTGCGGATGTCAGTCTGAATTTAGCGTTCAATTCTTCATCAGCAAAAGCTTGTTTCACCAGCGCTTGGCAATCATCAAAAGTGCCTTTTACTTCAATAGCTCTGATATTATTTCCGTTAGTGGTGAGTTGTAATTCCTGTATCGGACTTACTTTTCCTTCTGGATAAAGAATGGTCACCCTGGTATTTGGCACGCCTAAAAAACCCAGAGCCACTGCACCGCCGGTGTCGCCTGAAGTGGCTACCAGCACATCTAATAATTGTTCGCCATCTTTTAGGAAGTAAGCCATCACACGACTCATAAAACGGGCACCAAAATCTTTAAAAGCCAGCGATGGGCCGTGAAAAAGTTCGAGCACAAATGTTTTATCATCGAGTTTTACTGCAGGAGCATCAAAATTGATCGCATCATCAATTATGGCCTGTAAATCAGCAGCCGGGATTTCATCTTTGAGAAGCGTTGAAGCTACTTTGTAGGCAATCTCTGGTAAAGAATACTTTTCAATATTCTGGATAAAATCTGCATCCAGTTGCGGGATATCAACAGGCATATACAAGCCTTTATCATGAGGCATGCTGTTAAAAACAGCTTCTTTAAAGGAAACGCGTAAATCTTTATTATTGGTTGAATATAAAATCATGGTTGAGGGTTAGAAGGTTGGAAGATTGGAAGGTTTGGGATCATGATTCCCAATGTTCGTCTCTTTGCATCCTTAATTAGTTCTTTTTTAACAATTCTTAAAGGCGGATTGAAAGTAGGAAAGTTGAAGATTTGTCCTTCGACCTTTCTACCCTCAACCATCTACCTTAAATTACTCTTGGCCCTTCGGCATTAACTGAAGAAACGTAAGCTTTACTGTTGATATTAATTTTATGTAGATGTTGTTGCTGGGCTTTGGTAATTTTCTTTGCCGTTTCTTCGTCTTTTGTCAATGCAAATACAGAAGGGCCGGATCCTGAAATACCAAATCCGATGGCACCATTTTCCATGGCGATTGCTCGCATTTCTTCAAAGCCTGGAATCAAAATCGAACGAGTAGGCTCTACGAGAACATCCTTCATGCTTCTGCCGATGAGATCAAAATCGTTCATAAATAGTCCGCTCACCAAACCGGCCACATTTCCCCACTGGGTAACCGCATCTTTAAGCAGAACTTTACTACGAATCATTTGTCGGGCATCTTTTGTTGGGACATCAACTTCCGGATAAACAATGGCAGCATACATTCCGGCAGGGGTTGGCAAAGAAATTACATCTAGTGGTTCATAACTTCTTACTAAAACAAAGCCACCTAAAATAGCTGGCGCAACATTATCTGCATGACCGTAACCGCAGGCGAGTTCTTCGCCTTTCATGGCAAAAGGAACCAGTTCTTTTGGCGTAAGTAAATCGCCCATGAGTTTGTTAATGGCGAACAGGCCGGCCACGGTACTGGCAGAGCTTGATCCTAATCCGCTGCCAATGGGCATTTTTTTATGCAACTCAATTTCTACACCAACATCTAACCGGTTTACGTGTTGCAGATAATGCTGAACACTGGCGCTGACCGTGTTTTTTTCGGCAGCCAGTGGTAACCGACCATCATCGCCCGTAATCCTTTTGATGACTACTCCAGGGGTATCGGTTAACCGCATTTCAACTTCATCTCCGGGTTCGTTTACCGCGAAGCCCAGCACATCGAAACCACAAACCACATTGGCAACAGTTGCAGGGGCGAATACGCGGATTACTCCTGGCTTTCCTGAATGAGACTTTGCCTTCTCGGGGTCAACAGCTAAATCATCGGCAAGGTTTAAATTGTTGTTTGACATTTTGTTATAATTTTATATCGCCCCGTGTTTGAACCTTGGGGTGTTGTTTATGTTTGCTATTAATACCTGAGTTGAAACCCTAGGCTTAGATTAATATAGCCCTGGGTTTCAACCTGGGGATATTTAATGCCTGGGGTTGAAACCCTAGTCTTAGATTAATATCGCCCCGGGTTTTAACCTGAGGTTTATTTAATGCCTGGGGTTGAAACCCTAGGCAATAATTCGTATAATTCTCCTTTGATGGACTAGTGGGTTAACGTTCCAACATTAATAATATCGGCGAAAACGCCGGCAGCGGTAACTTCGGCGCCAGCACCAGGGCCTTTTACCACCAACGGACGGGATTTGTATCGATCTGTGGTGAACGAGATGATATTATCACTTCCTGAAAGCATGTAAAATGGATGGCTATCATCAACCATTTGAAGGCTGATTTCTACATTGCCATCTTCCAGTTTTCCAATGTAGCGCAATACTTTGCCATCACTAGTCGCTTTGTTCTTTAAATCCTCGAAGTAAGCTGCGTTTGCCTGTAACTCGTTATAAAAATCTTCTACAGAGGTTGCATTTAAACAAGCTTCGGGTAAAATGTTGTCAATCTTCACATCAGCAGCTTCTAATGGATAACCAGCATCACGAGCCAATATTAACATTTTACGCATGAAATCTTTTCCATTCAAATCATCCCGTGGATCTGGTTCTGTATAACCCAACTCCTGCGCTTCTTTCACGGTTTCATAAAATCCGGCTTCCCCTTTAAAATTATTGAAAATATAGGAGATTGTTCCCGATAGGATTGCCTCGATGCGGGCCACCTTATCTCCACTCATCATCAATTCTTTGAGGGTACGGATGATCGGAAGACCTGCACCTACATTGGTTTCGTAATAAAAATCTACACCAAACTTACGGGCAGTATCTTTAAATGATTTGTATTGGGCGTAATCTGCAGAATTACCTTTTTTGTTGCAGGTAACCACAGAGATGCTGCTTTCGAAAACGCCCTGATAAAATTCGATAGGTGTTTCTGCAGCGGTATTGTCTACAAAAACGCAGTTGGGTAAATTCATGGCTTTCATTTTCGCTACAAAACCTGCGAGATCAGCCTGCTCACCATTTTCATTCAGGTCATTTTCCCAATTTTCTAGTGATAAACCATCAGCATTGAAGACCATTTTGCGGGTATTACATATTCCAGTCACCTTTACCTGCAAGTCATTGTTTTCAGCAAGGAAAGGCATTTGTTCCTTCAGTTGATTGAATAATGTTTTGCCAATGTTTCCCGTTCCAAGGCAGAAGATATTAAGTGTTCTTTTTAAATCAGTAAAAAAAGCATCATGAACAGCGTTTACTGCCTTTGATAAATCATCTTTACTAATGATTACAGAAATATTGTATTCTGAAGAACCTTGCGCAATTGCCCTTACATTGATTCCGTTGCGGCCTAGTGCGCCAAATAAACGACCGCTCATGCCGGGTGTGCGTTTCATGTTTTCACCTACAATTGCCAGTACGGCCAGGTTGTTTTCAACTTCAGGCAAGGCCAGTTTATTGGCATCAAGTTCCAGTTCAAATTCTTTCTTAATCAATGCAATTGCCTGTCCGGCATCAGTTGGTTTTACAGCGAAGGTAATGCTGTGTTCTGATGAAGACTGGGTAATCAGCACCACATTGATTTGCTCCCGGGAAAGCAGAGAAAACAACCTGCCACTAAAGCCGGCTTTTCCCACCATTCCGCTTCCGGTAAGGTTGATGATGCTGATATGATCGATAGAAGAAATACCTTTGATGGGTAGACTGGATGTTTTTACGTCGCTTTTAATGTAGGTTCCGCTGAAATCAGGCTGGAAGGTATTTTTAATTACGATCGGAATTTTCTTCATGAAAGCAGGGATCATCGTTGGTGGATAGATCACTTTCGCTCCGAAATAACTCAATTCCATTGCTTCGGTATAACTCAATTCTGGTAAGGAGAAAGCTTTTTTTACGATCCGTGGATCTGCAGTCATCATCCCGTTTACGTCTGTCCAGATTTCGATTTCTTCGGTGTTAAGGGCAGAACCCCAAACTGCAGCAGTATAATCAGAACCACCACGGCCCAATGTAGTTACTCTTCCTGCAGCATTGCTGGCGATGAAACCGGTAACAAAAAGTACTTTAGCTGCATTCGTCTGATAGAACTCGTTGATCAGTATTTCTGTTAAATCTGCATCTACTTTCGCTTGTCCGAAATTACTGTCGGTTTTAATTAATTCAGATCCATTCACATATAATGCTTCCGAAAACTGTTGTGAAGCGATATGCGCAATCATAAAAGAAGCGCAACGTTCGCCATAACTCAGAATCTGATCTTTGGTTTGTGGGCTTAACTCGCGAAGGTTGGTTACGGCCTGTAATAAATCTTCTAATTCATTAAAGAAGATCTTCAGGCGTGTAAATACCGGGTTTTGTGCCGCTGCGGGCAGCAAAGAGCGGATAACCGCAAAGTGTTTCGCTTCAATTTCCTTTAAAGAGGCGTCGTAATTTTCTCCTCGTTCAGCCCTTTCGGCCATATCAGTCAGGAGGTTGGTTACGCCACTCATTGCCGATAATACAACTACCGGATTGCTTTGTAATTTTTCTTTGGCTACTATATTAAGTAGTGTTTTAATGTTCTCGGCCGAACCTACGGATGTGCCACCGAATTTAAGTACTTTCATTAGTTGTGGTTTTAGTGAAAGCTGCACTGTTGCTGGTTAATTATTTTGGTCTAGTGCAGTTTTCAACGGTTTGGTTAAAAAAAAAAGCGCCCCGATTTATGTCGGGACGCTTTCTGTGTTTTGTATGTTAATTCAATTTACAACAAATTAGCCCCGCTGGTTTATCCCGGTGGTAATAATAATCGTTGTAATAATCGAAGAATTAAAAATCATTGCTCTTGGTGTATTTTGTACACCGTAAAGTAGCAGATTATTTTTCTTAAATGCAAACAATTTCAAAATTTATTTAGAAAAATTTTAATAAAACGTTTAAGTGAATGAAATTAAAGCATTTTTTGAACTGGAAACCATGTTGGTTCTTTTGACTTATAATTAGGTTTTACACTTTCCAGCCTCGTTGTGATCTGAACGATATCCAATCATTCTTTAATCTGTTGGTTACGAAATTTGGATTTAACACTAGTATCAAGAATATTTATGGAATCCTGGTTGATTTGGCATCTTTGTTAAAAATAAATCCCATGAAAATCTTTTTTGCTGCTTTAATTTTGATTGCCGTTAATACTGCTGTCTATTCTCAAAAAAACGTTAAAATAACACTGGATTGTGGAGTAACTCCAAAGGGTCCGCCGCCACTTTGGCTGGTGGTATTTAAGAATAAAACTTTTGTTATGAAAAATGAATATATAAAAGCGGTAAATCCGAATACAATCGAATCAATAAATGTAACAAAAGATACAACTGCCACGGCCATTTATGGGGCCAAAGGAGCCTACGGTGTCGTTAGTATTAGCATAAACAATAAATTTGCAGGGAAGGAATTTAAAAGGCTAAAACCCTTTCTTGAAAAACTAGAATGACCTACCTTACCCCAATGTAAATCTCTACTTCAGAATTTTCACCTTGTTGAGATTTCTCGCCATAAACTTCAAAATCTGCATGGTAAGTACGGTAAAGAGCAATATTATTAGACCAGATTTCTTGCCAGGTGGCAACTACGGCGTTTGGCATTTCGCCTTTGGCAATATACCTTAACAGCTTTTCATTAATGATTTCTTTTCCAACCAAACCCTCTGAAATAACAGCTAAAGAAGTAACCCGGTGACCAATAATCGTGGTGTATTTGCCGGTATAATCGCTTTCATAATCTGTGTAGATGGCATAAACATCTTCACTTTCTTTATTCTCGATCTGACTGGAAATTTGTTCGTTGTAAAATCTTCCCCAGAGCTGGCCTAAATCTGTTGCCGCCTGGTTGTTTTGATTAGTGGTTTCTATTGAGATGCCGATGATTTTGAAATTTTCCATGAGATAGATTTGAGGTGAAGGTACGGTTTACATTCATGGAATGAAGTTAGATCATGCTATTTGTAATCGCAATTTATATTAAACTTTCAATTAATTAAAAAATAGCGCAAACGCTTCAGAGGTGTTAACGATTGGCAATTTATTAGTGCTATACTTTTGAAACTTTTTATCGGAACTTAAAAACTAATCCATTTTATTTTTGATAGCTATTTCATGTTGTAGTGCGTCTTCAATATCAGGATTGTCAGATTAAATGGCCAAAACAGTTGTAGAGTGGTTATCATCCGTCACCTGAATGCTGTTAAGCAATTTAAATATACTAATTTTAGTAATGGATGAACCAACAGTTCTTTTTAAAAAATAGCTGATGATGTGCACCACTGTAGCGCTCATGTAAAACATTTTTAGCATCTTGCTCCAGTTGAAATAATGCTTTTATTTCTTGATAATGATCACGTTTCAAAACAAAATCTAAAATTATATTTGCATCAAGAAATATTTTAGAAGCCATATTTCTGTCCTCTATCTTCATAATACTGTCTCTTGTAATCGATGTTTTTATCGAGATCAGGAATTTCTAATTTATCAACATAGTCGATCAAAGATTCTGAATTTACTTTTGTGGAAACATTTTTTAGGTAATTCTCTACTAATTCAGAAACACTGCTTCCTAAGTCAGAGGCATATTTTTTAGCCCTATCTAAAATATCTTGTTCAATTGTTAAATTAACTCTGGCTTTCATAATAATCAATATACGCATATATTTTTTTTATGCGTATTATGTTTTTCGAATTTTAATTGGTTTAATAAGTTTGGTCAAATTGATATTACCATTAGCGTTGTACAATTAGCTATTCACCCTTTTAATTACCTATTTCCCATTTTCTATTCCCCATTTCCCTTGTTCATTTCTCATTTCCCCTTTTCTAGCTCAAACATCCATTTTCCCATCCCTTATTATTACCTTTGTGTTAAGATATGCAAGGTTTAGTTATAAAATCTACAGGGAGCTGGTATAGCGTTTTGGCCGATGGGGGCGAACGTTACGATTGCCGGATTGTGGGCAAATTTAGGATGAAAGGGATTAAAACGACTAACCCAATCGCTGTTGGCGACCGGGTGAAGTTTGATCTGGAACCAGGCAGCAATCAGGGAATCATCAATGAATTGCTACCCCGAAAAAACTACATTATCCGTAAGTCTATCAACCTGAGCAAGCAAGCGCAGATTTTGGCAGCAAACCTGGATATGGCGATTTTAGTGGTTACGCTTGCTTCGCCGAGAACATCTTTAGGTTTTATAGATCGGTTTTTGGTTACCGCCGAGGCCTATGATGTGCCGACTGTTTTAGTGTTTAATAAACTTGATCTTTTTAGTAAAGAAGGACTGGAGATTTTACAGGAGTTTAAAGATATTTACGAAAAAATCGGTTATGCCACCTATGAAGTTTCTGCTTTAAAAGGAATTAATATCCCGGTCATTCAAGAGCTTATAACTGATAAAATTACGCTGATTTCCGGCCACTCAGGTGTAGGGAAATCAAGTTTAATTAATGCATTATTGCCGGATCGCGATTTGCGTACAGGTGAAGTTTCTGACTGGAGCGACAAGGGGCAGCATACCACCACATTTGCCGAAATGTTTGAATTGCCGCAAGGAGGATTCATTGTAGATACGCCGGGAATTAGAGAACTAGGTGTAATAGATATTGAAAAAGAGGAGTTGGGCCATTTCTTCAGAGAGATTTTCAAAACTTCACATCAATGCCGTTTCAACAACTGCAGGCATGTTAATGAACCTGGTTGTGCGGTAATTGAAGCAGTTAATAATGATGAAATTGCCATATCAAGGTACGAAAGTTACCTGAGCATTTATCATGGTAATGATACGAGGCATTAGCCTCCAGCCCCCTGAAAGGCTGAAAAGCAAGGTGGTAGGCAGGGAGTAAAAGCTAAGTGCAGAGAAAAGAAGTTATTATAAATGATAGAAAGTCAAAAGCCCATTTAGGGGATTAAGGTTAAATATGAAATTCAAACTAGGAGATTTTGTTCGTTTTGTTGATGAAAAACGTGAGGGGTATGTAACGAAGATTATTGACGCACAAACTTTGGGTGTTACCGATGAAGACGGTTTCGAAATACCTGTTGCCATTAGTAATTTAACTTCGGTGCATGGGCATGGTGTTGTTGCTGAAGAACAGGATGCGCCAAAGCCGGTTCTGGTAAATGTGCCTTCCATCAATAAAGTGGAGAATGGTATTTATGTGGCCGTAGCTACGGATAATAAGGCTGGCAATGTGGTTCACTTTCACCTATTAAATCAATCGCCGAATGTGCTTTTGGTTAGCTTGACTACAGCGCGAAAAGAGAAATACGCTGGGGTATTTCATGGTATGATAGAAAGTTACCAGTCGGGTTTGGTTTATTCTGCTTCTTTAGCTGATCTGGACCTTTGGCCTGAGTTCACTTTTCAGATTTTAATTACTGGTAAAACAGATGTGAAACCTGTTGATCCGCTGGTAATTCATAAGAAATTCAGGGCAAAAGATTTTTCTTCTGAACAAAAAGACCTGCCGATAGCTAAGAAAGGCTGGTTAATCCGTTTAGATGATCTGGTTCCTGTTACCATTGATGCCCAGAAATTAAAGGAAAGTTTCTTCAAATCGCCCGCAGAGAAGAGAACGGTAGATGCCCCTGCTAAGGAAATAGACCTGCACATTGAAAAGTTACGGGATGATCATCATTTTCTGGAGGCTGATGAAATTTTACAGATTCAGCTAAACCATTTCCAGAATGCGCTTGATGCCGCAATTGTGCATCACTTTGATAAAATGATTTTTATCCATGGCTCAGGAAATGGTACACTCAGAGATAAAATTCATAAACTGATCAGTAAAAATCCAAATATCAAAACCTATATGGATGCCAGGAAAGAAAAATTCGGCTATGGCGCTACAGAGGTGGTTTTTAAATAAACAGGTTCAGTAGTTCATTAGTCATTGGTTTACCTGTTGCCTGCGAATTGAAAACTGCTAACTGAAAATTGTCAATTGCTAACTGAAAACTTTATCACCATAATCAGGGTTTGCACCATGTTGTGAAGCTACAAAGGCACCAACTTTGCAGGCCCTGTCTAAAACGGTATCTATCGGATAGCCATTCAAGTAACTCGAAATAAAGGTGGCCAGAAACGAATCGCCTGCGCCAACAGTATCTGCAACTTCAACCTGATAACCTTTATGATGGTATAAATGACCGTTTTGTAGCACATAAGCACCTTTTTCGCCTACGGTCAAACAGATGATCTCAATATCAAAACTATGGCTAATTTGCTTCAATAGTTGTTCATCGGTATTACCTGTTAAAGCTAACGCATCTTTGAGGTAAACCAATTCATGTTCATTCACTTTCAGGATGTCAGCCGCTGCTAAAAGTGTTTTTAACGTTTCAATCGTATAAAACGGCGGGCGAAGATTGATGTCGAATATCTTAAGTTTTGCATGCTTTAATAGCGTAAAAATGGTGTTTTTGCTTTCTTCGTATCTGCAGGTTAAGCTGCAGTACACAAAAGCATCAGCCTGTTCAACAGCTTTAATTATTTCATCATTAAGTGTTATTGCATCCCAGGCAACCGGCTCAACAATGGTATAAGTTGCCTGATGCTGGTCATCAAGTTTCACTTCAACAGTACTGGTAGGTAGGGTGGTATGGGTTTGGATTAAATCAATAGGGTAACCTTTAGATGAAAGAAAGCCGATCAGGTTTTTGCCGTTTTCATCATCACCAACCGCACTGATGAATTGGCTATCAATATTTTGTTTATGAAGGTTCAAAGCTACATTCATTGATGATCCCCCTGCTTTTTTTCCTTCCGGAAAAACATCCCATAGTATTTCGCCAATGGCAATAACTGATTTTTTCATAGTTGACTTTTTGATTTCGCAAGGTAGCAATTTGTCAAATAATCAATTGCCAATTGGCCGTGCTATTTTAAATTTTATATTCAAAGTATTGCCGATCTATACTTCATTTCTGCTATCCTCTTGATAATTTTCAAAAGCTTTTCTTATTTTAGTAGCGTTTACATCCTTTAATAACCAGAACTAAAATGATTAAATCAATTTTTGTTTTTCTTTTTTGCTGCGTTACCATTTATGCTACGGCGCAAACGCCTGCTGATAAACAAACTATTCTTAAAGTGCTGGAAACACAGCGCCTCGCCTGGAATAAGGGCGATTTAGAAACGTTTATGCAAGGTTATATAAAAAGTGATAGCCTCCTCTTTGTTGGAAGCAGCGGACCAACTTACGGCTGGCAGAAAACACTAGATAATTATAAAAGGACTTATCAGGGAGCCGCCGGAATGGGACAGCTCACTTTCGGGATTAAAAAAGTCGATTTTTTAAATAAAAATGTGGCTTTCGTTTTAGGAAGCTGGCATCTCAAAAGAGATAAAGATGAGCCAAAAGGATATTTTACCTTATTATTTAAAAAAATAAAGGGCGAATGGAAAATATTCGTTGATCATTCCAGTTAATTAATTAATGTTTCGATTGGATTAGGAAACTTTAGTATATGACAGCCTTAGGCCAATCGAAATGAAGATTATCAGCTATTCTCCCAGCTTGAAATCCTTATAATAATATTCTTTGTCTTCATCTGTAAGTTGGCGAATCACCCGGCAGGGATTTCCGGCAGCGAAAACATGGTCTGGAATGTCCCGCGTTACAATGCTTCCTGACCCGATAACCACATTAGATCCAATTTTCACACCAGGATTAATGACTACGTTTCCGCCAATCCAGACACTATCTCCAATGGTAATTTCCTGCGCCCACTCAAACTCCTGATCGCGAAGGTGCGAATGAATAGGGTGGCCTGCTGTGTAGATAGAAACATTTGGCGCAATGAATACACTGTTGCCGATAGAGACCTTTGCACAATCTAAAATTACTAAATTGAAGTTTGCGTAAAAGTTATCGCCAATTTCAATGTTGTAGCCATAATCGCAACGGAAAGGTGGTTCTACATAAAACATCTTTTCCGTTTTGCCGAAAAGCCTTTTAATTAGCGCTTTACGTTGTTTAATAAATTTTGGTGCCAGATTATTGAATTCAAAAGTGATTTCACGGGCTTTTAATCTTTCTTTGGATAAGACTGCATCTCCAGCCTGGTAGGCTTTACCCCCGAGCATTTTTTCTTTTTCTGTTAGCGTTGTCTCCATTACTTCATAATTTGTGTGGTCATTTTAAAGGTAGCAATAGTAACCAGATGATCAATATTCTGGAGATGGAAATGACTGAAAACAGTTTTTTAGGGACCTGTTTATATAAAAAAGCGGGACCTCTAAAAAGATGTCCCGCTTTATAATTGATGCTATAAAATCTTATGGTTTGCCTTTAGCCAATGCACGTTTGGCAATTTTAACTGCTTTTTTCTCTCTCCAATGGGCGTATTTTTCTTTGAAAGCCATTTTTATCAAGCTATCAACTGCTCCATGGGTAAACAGGCTCCAAACGCTGGCTACTTTTCGGGTGATGGATTGATCCCAGGCACGTAAACTTAAAGAAAACGAGCCATCCAGATATTTCATCCAGTGCCACATACCTGTCGGCATAAATAGCGTATCGCCATGTTCTAAGAAAACTTCGTAGCCTTCAATGCCTTTTAAAGCTGGAAATTTTTCAAAATCAGGGTTATCAACCTGATAATCTTCTAGAGCATATGTGGCATTCGGGAGGCAATATAAACGATCTTTCCATTTATTATCAAACAGCACGATGTGTTTTCTGCCACCGAAATGGGTATGAAATATATGTGGTAAATCGATGTCGTAATGTAAAAAGGTTACAGAGTTCGATCCTCCGAAAAACATTGCAGGCATACTTTCAATAAAGCCGCCCATTAAATCTTTCGGGATTTTTATATCATTAATTAAACTTGGAACTTTCTTAAATAAATTAAAGAAGAAGATCCTCAATTCTGTGGGCTCACGCTTAATCAAATCTAGATAATCGCCAAATTTCATATGGGCGGTTGCCGCATTAATTGGTTTAGATGGATCAGCTTTGGAATTATCATATAATGGAACTTCCAGTTCGCCGCCAATCTCTTTCAAATATGCTGTTGTCCATTTTTCCCTTGCTGGCCAGTCTTTGGTTAAGCCCTTGATGACAAGCGGACGTTTCGTTTTCAAATAATTTTTTTTGAAATCCTCTGGAGTAATACTCTCAACGATATCAACAGGTTTTAGAATGAAACTCATGCGTTTAAAATCGGTTATTTGTGCCGAACAACAAAAATGTAAATTTTATTTTACAAAAAGGAAATTGTGCATTAAATGTGACTAAATTCACGTAATCCTGACTTAACAGCTTCTTAAGGATTTGTTTACTTACGCGGGAATTTTGTTTTTGACAATTTCTGCATATGCAGCATCCCACAAATCGATTCGTCTTTGCAAGGCGCTCCTGGTTGTTTCCTCCGCTTCGATCCAGAATTGCTCGTCTTTCTCACATAATTTTTCTGTCATCGATAAAGCCAGATGACTATGGTGATCGCCGTCCACTTCAATATGACGTTCCAGGTAATATTTAAAAATGGAAACCTGTTCCGGGTTTGCGCTATTCAAATCGTTAACCATGCTGAAAAACATATTTGGAATCAAATCTTCCCGGCCAAAAGTAAAACTTGCCGCCTGAAGATGAACTTTTCTGCTGTTAATCGTTTCAAATGTGGCATTAATAAAGTTTCTGGCCGCCTGAGGAACCTCAGCCAACTCAAAAGCCATATCGAAATCTCTGCCGTTTTTTAACGACGTTAAGAAATTATTAATCGGTTCTACGTTAGCACCACATTGCAGCATGGCATCCAGATACAATTCAAAGTGGCTTTTAATCTTCCCATCGGCATCAACATCACTCTCTTCTCCCGCAACAATTTCATTAATCAGCTGGCGTGTAATTGGATCGCCCACAGGAAACCAGGGTAGGGTAGTGCAGGTTAAATTAATTTGCAAGGATTTTAAAAGCGACATAAAATCCCATACTGCATAAATATGGTATTCCATAAAAACCTGTAAATCCTCCAGCTCACTAATTGCTGTGTATAATTTATGGGTGATAATCTGCTGCCTTAATGGGGCAATATTTTCCTGGATTTTTAAAATATTGGGGTGCATATTTTTCTATAAACTGATCTATTACAAAGTAAATGAAGATGGTAAAGTGTTGATTTGCCAAAACTAAGCAGTAAATCTGGAGTAAAATGCAAAAATCAAAAACCTGAAAAACAGGTGACAAACAAACTAAACTTTAAATCGAGATAAAAATAAACGCCCTCACAGAAAGCAAGGACGTTAGATTAACAATCAACCGGGACGTGATATGTCGTTAAAAAGATTAATTCTGGCTATTTTAAATTTCAGATATGAAAAAAATATTTGCAGATTTTAATTAGAATAAAATTAAAAATGCATTTGCTTAAGCAAACGCATTTTTTAGATTAATTAGATACTATGTTTTAATTAGGCATTAAAACAGTGTCAATAACATGGATAATGCCGTTTTTTTGGTTCACATTAGCAATAGTAACTGTGCTTGTTCCACCTTTTTCATCTTTCAAGATTAGTTTTTTTCCTTCCATAGAAGCCCAAAGTTTGCCGCCTTCTACTGTTGTTAATTCTAATTTACCACCACCAGCTTTTATTGCTTTAGCGATTGCTTTGCTATCCAATTTACCTGCAACAACGTGGTAAGTTAAGATTTTTGTTAATGTAGCTTTGTTTTCAGGTTTCACTAAATTGTCAACCGTTCCAGCCGGAAGTTTATCGAACGCTGCATTTGTTGGTGCAAAAACTGTAAACGGACCAGCACCTTTCAAAATCTCTACTAATCCTGCTGCTTTAACAGCGGCAACCAGTGTCGTGTGGTCTTTAGAGTTTACTGCATTATCAACGATATCTTTTGTTGAATACATTTCAGCGCCACCAACCATTGGGTTTTTTTGAGCATAAACCTGAGTGGTAACAGCCATTGTGAATACGGCAAATGCCGATAAAATTAACTTTTTCATTTTTTTAATATTTAGGTGTTTGTTATTTGATTTCATTTACGATGCCTTAGCAACGCTTGGTTTTTTAAAATCGTAAAATAGATATAAATTGCTTACTGTTAGGGTTTTAAAATATTATCTCCTTTTCTGATGAAGTAACCTTTTCAACCTTGATTTAGTTTTGGTGATTATATTAAGACCAGATTTTTAGCTATAAAAGCAGAAAACCTTATGCTTTTTTAAAACGCATAAGGTTGCTGTAAGACGATTTAAAGGTTAAACTAGGTTACATTTGATGTTCTGACTTTTTTAGAGAAGTAGCCAGGGAAAAAGCGTTTAAGGAAAATAGCTTTTGTTTCTTTTCCACCAATGTAAACCTCTTCTTTTTTTATTTTCACCGCTGCAACAATCTGTTTTGCACATTCTGCTGCGCTCATTCCGTTTGCCTGCGCATCATCCATCGTTCCCTGACCGCTTCCATCCGCTGTTAAAGCATTGATAGAAACATTTGTTTTAATAAAGCCCGGACAGATAATGGTAATTTGGATGTTTTGATCATATATTTCTGATCTTAAAGAATCAAAATAACCATGCAGTGCATGTTTAGATGCAGCGTAGGTAGAACGGAACTTGGTTCCAAATTTCCCAACCAAACTGCTGATCACTACAATTTGCCCGCCGCCGTTTTTGATCATTACTGGTAAAACTGCTTTACTTAAAATCACGGTTCCCCAAAAGTTGGTGTTCATGATTTGCTGCTCGGTATTTAGATCAGTTGACAGTGCCAATCCCCGCTGACTTATTCCACCGGCATTGATTAATAAGTCTATGCTTCCAAAAATCCGGATGGCGTCTTCAGCTTTTTGGGTTAAAATTTCGGTTTCACACAAATCGAAAGGTAAAACATGCACATGGAAAGAATTCTGGCAATTGCCTTTTACCCTAAAAAGTTCATCTCTGTTTCGGGCTGAAATGATCAGTTTATCTCCGGCTTTAAAATGTTCGTAAACCAGGGCTTCACCAATGCCGGATGATGCTCCTGTAATCCATACAATTTTCGACATATTATTAATTAATTCTTGAATGACCAGGTTTTGATTGAGTGAATGTTGTTTTAACTCGCAAAATCAGTCATTCTATAATTCAATCATTTCAATTCACTCATTCGTCTCCCACTATAAATAATTCTGAGGCGATATGATCTGCAAAAAGTTTACCGCTTTCGCTCAGTTTAATTTGATCATCCTGAATGATCAGCCAGTCTTTATCTTCAAATGCCTTCAAATTATGATTGGTTTCTTCTAAAAAATCTGCTCCAAAATCAGCCTTTATTTTCTTTAAGTCGGTGCCCCACATGGTTCTTAAGGATGTCATTATGTATTCATTAAACCGGTCATTTAATGATAATTCCTCTACTATTTCCGGAAGTTTATTTTGAGCCAGTACTTCCATATATTGCGCATTGTTCGCGGGATTCATATATCGGTTCTGTCCGTCAAAACCATGGGCAGATGGACCAATGCCAATATAATCTACACCACGCCAATAATTGGTGTTATGCACTGCATAACAGCCAGGTTTGGCCAGGTTTGAGATTTCATAATGCTCAAAGCCGGCAGCTATAAGGTGATCCATGAGGATTACAAATTGGGCTGCACTCTGGCTATCACTTACCGGTGTCTGCTTCTTATTTCTGATTGCATGCGCCAGTGCGGTTTTAGGCTCTACGGTAAGCGCATAAGCCGAAACATGGGGTACTTCGAGTTCAATCGTTTTTTGAATATTACTTAACCATTTGGAATCAGTTAGTAATGGATAACCATAAATCAGATCGAGGCTTAAATTTTCGAAGCCGGCATCCTGACTCCTTTTAATGCAGTTTTCTGCTTCCTCTGCCTGGTGAGCACGATTCATCCAGATTAAATCTTCATCAAAAAATGATTGGATCCCTACGCTGAACCTGTTCACTGGCAACTGCCTGAGTTCCCTTAATTTTGAAACGGTTAAATCATCAGGGTTAGTTTCAATAGTAATCTCCGCATTTGAATCCACCGAAAAGGTGCGATTAATGGTATCGAAAATCTTTTGTAATGCAGCCTGAGATAAGATAGAAGGTGTGCCTCCGCCTAAATAAATACTTCCAACCTGCCCTGAAATTCTGTCTTGTTTCATTTTAATTTCCCAGCAAATCGCGTCAACCATTTCGTTTTCATACTTCAGCGAAGTGCTGAAATGAAAATCACAATAGTGACATGCTTTTTTGCAAAATGGAATATGGATATAGATACCGGACATGTTTTCTACAAAATTAATAAAGATATTGGACGGCTGGGTGAAAACCGATTTAAGCTTAACCTAGTATGATTCTTTTAAACTCGTCTATTAAAACAATATTGAGTACTGGAAAATCAAGAGACTTCAAAGGATTAAAATATTTGTCGTTCGTTACCAGATAATCGGCATTTCCAGCAATTGTCAAATCTACAAATTTATTATCATCTGGATCTAAATCTACTAATTGCCACTTGAAATTAGGTTCGGTAAAATGCACATTTGGAGCAACGCTGAGTATGGAATACACAATCATGGCAGTATTTTCTGAGAAAAAATCAGTAAGCTTTTCAATATATTCAGATAGAATTTCGTTACTGATAAGCCATCAAACTGCTCGTCTTTAAAAGCTAGATATAGCCAAAAGTGACGGCTTTTTGGTGGTATAGATGCCAAAAGACAGTTTGTGTCTATTACAACTCTCATTAATCATTATCGTTCAGCAGACGATCGATATCTTCTTGTGTATATCCTTTTTCTTCGACAACTTTTTTTAATTCCAGATCTAATGACTCGGAAAAATGGTTAACTAAAAGCCGTTTAAGTTCTAGTACTTCGTTTTCCGGCATAGGCCTGTTAAAAAGCCTCAATAGGCTAATTTGCAAAGGATTTAAGGGCGCATGTTGGTTTAACGTAACTGACATAGTAAAATGTATAGTAGCAAAAATAGGGGAAAAATTAATTAAAAATCATTCGCTTATCACATCCTAAAATCCTTTTTCCTTTCAATTTAGTGGCCAAAGCTTCTCTTAAACCAGAAATCTTAAGGCTTCACGTATGTTGGGTATAGACTTATTTATCTTTACTTTTAAACTCTACTTTCTTTAGGTAAACAATGATTATTCAGCTACTTTTGCGTCCTTAAGTTTTGATTTACAGCATGCCGAAATTTATTTTTACTTTATTTGCTTTCATTTGGATGGCTAATGGTGTTTTTGCACAAGAAACTCCAGCTAGCCCTGATAGTGCAATTGTAGTAAATCCATATAAATTTAAACGTTATCGGCTCGATTCGGCATCGTTAGCGAGGCAAAAAGCTGTAACAGATTCTATTATTAGGCATACCTGGGTATTACCAGATAGCATGATGAATAAAAATGCCCTGATGGACAGCGTAGAGAAAGAATTTCTTTTTCCTCGTCTGGATTTATTTGGCTGGCAAAAACAATATTCGCAATTTAAGAAAAAAGCCAATCCTTACCAGTTGGGTAAGCAAATTCCGAAAGGAAATGTTGGTTTGCTGGGTTTCATTTTTGCCATGCTGGTCATCTTTGCTGTGCTGAAAAACGCTTTTTCAAAACAGCTGTCTGCTATTGTAGAATCTTTTTTCAGTAACCGGGTCCTGAACAATATCAACAAAGAAGATAACCTGTTTAGTTCCTGGCCATTTCTACTGTTATTTATTCAATTTGGATTTATTTTAGGGATGTTCTTCTTCCTGGTAGCGCAGTATTACGATATGTATCAGGCTAAGCATGGGTTTAAATTTTTCTTTACAATTTCAATCACAATCATTGTGTTTTATGCATTGAAGCTCATTATCTTAAGATTTATCGGCTACCTGTTTAATGTTCAGAAGCCAGTTGGCGAATATATCTCCATTTTATATTTAAGTTACTTTAATGCGTCTTTACTTTTTATTCCATTGGTGGTTGCGTTTGCACTATCGCCATTAAAATATGGTGTGGTATATATTGCATTGGCTTACCTGCTATTGGGTGTGATATTTGCTTTCCAACTGCTTAGGGCCGGAATTACAATACTTTCTAATAATAAGTTTTCTAAAATGCATTTAATTTTGTACTTTTGCGCCCTCGAAATATGTCCTATTTTGATACTAATTAAAACGATAGGATTGTAGTAGGAAAAGGAAAATGCAAGAAAAGAACGACTCTAGAATTCGCAAGGTAAAAAGTATGTTGGTTACTTTACCAAAACCTGAGACAGAAAAATCTCCTTATTATGATTTGGCGAAAAAACATAATTTAAAGGTTGATTTCAGATCTTTTATCCACGTTGAAGGTGTACCGGCAAGAGATTTCAGAAAGGATAAGATTAACCTTGCAGATTTTACAGCGGTAATTTTTACCAGCCGTAATGCTGCGGATCATTTCTTTAGGATTTGTGAAGAAATGCGTTATGATGTGCCGGTAGATCTGAAATATTTCTGTCTTTCCGAAACCATTGCACTGTATCTTCAAAAATATATTCAATATCGTAAAAGAAAAATATTTTTCGGAAAACAGACGGCTGCAGACCTTGCAGAGGTTTTAAAAAAGCATGCTAATGAAAAGTTTTTGTACCCGTGTTCTGACATGGCTACAGAAGATACCATGAAATTTCTCGAAAAAAGTGGCTACGATTTCACCCCTGCAGTACTTTTTAAAACTGTAGTAAGTGACTTATCTGATTTGGCAGAAGTTTTTTATGACGTAATTGCATTTTTTAGTCCTTCCAGTATACAATCTTTATTTAAAAATTTCCCTGATTTCAAACAAAACAATACCCGTATCGCTGCTTTTGGTACAAATACCAGTAAAGCTTGTGTAGATATGGATCTCATCGTTGATATTGCAGCACCTACCCCGGGTGTTCCATCAATGACTATGGCTATTGAGAACTATATCAAAGTATCTAATAAATAAGACTACTCATATTTCTTATAAGTCAGTAAAATAAAGGCTAATATTTTTGTTATCAGTGAGTTATGTATTTACTTCGCTGACGGTTAGATGGGTAATACTTCTAAAAAGAGTAGTGCGTGTCTAAGAATAAACTATTTAAGTCAAAATATTTGCATTTGTTGATAATTGTATTGATTTTTGATAAAATTGCTCCAAATTGTGCGTTGCACACACTATAAATGATATGAAGAAAATCTACCTGCTAGCCATTGTGGGGATAAGTGTATTGCTATCTAGTTGTGGTCAAGGTGGCCAGGGCGAGTTAGTAGGTGCTTATAACCGGAAATTCAAAAATAACCGTATCCCATTGGGAATGGTTTATATTCCACCTGGGCATACGCCATTGGGAGGGTCTGATGAGGATATTACATTCTCTCAAAACGGGCCAAGCAGGATGACCACCATTAGTGCATTCTTCATGGATCAAACCGAAATTTCTAATGCACAGTACCGCCAGTTTACCAACTGGGTAAGAGATTCTATTGCGATTTCGATGATGGGCAATCCCCAGCAATTCATGATGAATCCCAAAAGTAAAAATGCGGCTGCACTTGGTGGCGAAAAATACATCAATTGGAAAGCCGTTGGAAACAATGGCGCAAATATCTGGCGCAATAAAGGTAAAGGCGGCGCAGGTGCTCAGGCTGCCCAGCTCGATGGAATGTACTATTCCGGTTTAGATGCCTTACCTGGTAGAAAAGAATTTGACGTTCGTAAATTTGAATATAACTATGCGGAGTTAAATATGGATAAGGCTGCTTTAGGGCATAAAAATCCAAATAGCAAGCGACAGGATTATATCGATCGTTATAACATTGCCATCTATCCGGATACCATGGTTTGGAAAACAGATTATTCTTATTCTCAAAACGACCCGATGGTTCGCGGTTATTACAATCACCCTTCATATGATGATTATCCTGTGGTTGGTGTAAGCTGGGAACAAGCTAAGGCATTCTCTCACTGGAGAACAAGATTATATGATGGCGTTGCGCAAGCGAGGAAAATGCCGGCCGGATCGAGGTCTGATTACCGGTTACCCGCAGAAACAGAATTTGAATATGCGGCCAGAGGTGGAAATACAAAGACGAAATATCCCTGGGGCGGGCCATACATCAGAAATACCAAAGGATGCTTACAGGCGAACTTTAAACCCGGCAGGGGAGATTATTCAAGCGATGGCGGAATCTATACTGTCGGCGTAAGGTCTTATTTCCCGAATGATTACGGTCTTTACAATATGTCTGGTAACGTTTCTGAATGGACATTAACAGCCTATAATAAAAGTGCATCACCATTGCTGCATGATTTAAACCCGAACTTTACCTATGTTGCGGGACCGAATGATAGCAAATACCTAAAGAGAAAAATTGTAAAAGGAGGTTCTTGGAAAGATACAGGCTATTTCCTTCAAAATGCCGTATCTACTTACGAGTATCAGGATACACAAAGGTCATATATCGGTTTCAGATGCGTATCATCTTATCCGGGTACCGATTTAAGAAATAACTAAACCGAACAAACTAAACTAAGAAAACATCAAATTTATGGCAGCAAAAAAACAACCAGGCTGGTTACACGTAGCGATTTCATGGGGAGCAAGTATTGTAATTATTGGAGCACTATTTAAGATTCTGCATATTGGTGGAATTGTCGGTAGTTACATGATTGGAGCAGGACTTGGGATAGAAGCAATCCTGTTCTTTTTAACTGGATTCTTCCCGCCAGAACCAGAGCCTGCATGGGAAAGGGTTTATCCGGAACTTAGAACAGATTTTACAGGAGAACTACCAAAAGCATCTGCCAGACCTGTTGCTACAGTATCAGCACCAGCAAATACAGCAGCGTTAGATAAAATGTTAAGTGATGCTAAAGTTGGTCCGGAGTTAATTGAAAGTTTAGGCAATGGCTTACGCACATTTGGTGATAAAGTTGCTGCAATTTCTAATGTTGCAGATGCTTCTACAGCTACAAACGAATTCACCAGTAAAGTGAAAACAGCTTCTGCAGGTTTTGATAATCTAAGCGCATCTTTCGAAAAAGCAACAGCTAACCTGAAAGCCATGGGTGATAACAAAGTAGATGCTCAGGCTTACCATGATCAGGTAAATAATTTATCTAAAAATTTATCGGCTTTAAATGCAGTTTATGAATTAGAGTTACAAGATTCGAGTGCTCATTTAAAATCTATGAATAAATTTTATTCGAGCTTGTCGCTAACCATGCAAAACTTTAACGAATCGATGGAAGATTCGAAACAGTTTAAAGAAGAAGTGAACAAGCTGGCTAAAAACTTGTCATCATTAAATGCAATCTACGGCAATATGCTATCGGCCATGAATGGCCCACGTCTATAATTTGTTTGGGTTTTAATTAAAGAAAAAGCTACATAAACATGGCAGGCGGAAAAGAAACAACAAGGCAGCGGATGATCAATATCATGTATTTGGTATTGTTGGCGATGCTGGCCTTAAACGTATCAGATACTGTTTTAGATGCATTCAAAAATATCAATGATAGTTTGGATACTTCGAAAAACAATGTAAACTCCAGTATCAATCAACTTTTTTCGGCTTTTGAAAATTCGAAACTGAAAGAAGAACCAGCTCGTGCACAGCCTATATATGAAAAGGCGCAACAAGCTAAGGCCGCTGCTGATGAGTTGAATAATTATATTGAAAATATTAAAAAGCAGTTTACTGTAGCTGGTGACGGGATAAATCCTGAAACCGGAGACCTTGTTAACCGTGATAACCTTGACATTGCTCAGGATATTATGATCAACAAAGGCGAAGCGGATAAATTAAAAGCTAAAATTAATGCCACACGTGAGAAATTAATTTCTTTACTTGATCCTGCCGATAGGGCTAACGTTGCTTTTTCATTAGAAGCGAAAGATCCTGAACGAAAAAGAAAAGGTAACTGGCAGGCAACTTATTTTGGTGAGGGTACGCCATTAACTGCTGCCATGACTGTTTTAACTAAACTTCAGGCTGATACAAAAAATGCAGAAGCAGAAGTGGTGAAGAAATTGTTTGGAAACATGGATAAGGCTCAGGTTAATCTTGATCAGTTTGCTGCGGTAGCAGTTGCGCCTACATCATACGTGATTCAAGGTCAGCCTTACACTGCAGAAGTATTTTTAACGGCCAGTGATTCAAGATCTACACCAGATATTTCGGTAAACGGAAATAAACTATCTATCAAAGAAGGAAAAGGAACTTACACTGGTTCAACTGGCAGTGTTGGCGAGTTTACCTGGGTAGGTACGGTTAGGGTTCGTCAAACTGATGGGCAGGTGAAAGAGTACAAAACTCAGCCGCAAAAATATCAGGTTGCAAAGCCATCTGCCACAGTTTCATCTACTAAAATGAACGTGATTTATGCGGGTATTCCAAATCCATTTACCGTTTCGGCAGCAGGATTTCCATTAGAAAGTATCAAAGCTTCTATCTCATCCGGATCGATGTCTGGCTCAAACGGGAATTACAATGTAAGCCTTTCCGGTAGCCAGGTTGGTCAGGAAGTTTCTATTAATGTTAGTGCATCTAATGCTGGTAAAACGGTTAGTCTTGGTTCGCAGAAGTTCAGGGTTAAAGCCATCCCAAAACCAATTGCTAAGGTTGGTGGCAGATCCGGCGGAGACGTAGCATCTGTACAATTAAAAAGCGAAAGTGAAATTGAAGCAGATCTTGATGATTTTCCATTTGATGTAAAATTTAAGATTCAGCGTTATAAATTAACGATCATTAAACCACGTTCTGATGCAATTACCATATCAGGCAGTGGTGGGAGTTTCGCTGGTCAGGTGAGAGCGGCAATAAACTCGATTACTCCAGGAACAAGGGTGTTTTTTGAAGATATTGTTTCTGTTGGTCCAGATGGACGTCAGAACGTATTACCTTCATTAGCTTTTACTGTTAAATAAGAATAAGATGAAAAGGATTTTAAGCATCGCTGTTTTGACATTATTGACTACGCTTGCTTTTGCACAGAAAAAGCCAACGAAGTTAGCCCCAAGGAGAACTGCACCTGTAGCTACTGCGCCTGCAGATACAGTGAAGGCACCTGTTAAAACAGCAAAGAAAAAACTAAAGGTTCCACCAAAGGATGGCTTTTATGCGCGTAAAGACATAGATAGCACGGAGATGGTTCCTTTGGCAGATGTGCGTGAAGAGGATGTTTTTTATGCTAAACGGATCTGGAGAGAAATTGATTTGCGTGATACGGTGAACTCTGCATTGAGGTCTCCAAAGTCAAGATTGATTGACGTATTGATTTCTGCCGTAAAATCGGAGGAACTTAGTGCTTATTCTCCTTTTGATAGCTTAAATAATGAAGATGATGCTTTTACAAATCCAATGACTGCAGATTCTGCAATGATGCAGGCTGCCGGAACAGTTGAAGTTACTGATTCGAAAGCAGGTACGGTTAGAACTGTTGCCAATGATCTTAATCCTGAATCGTTTTTAAAATTCAGAATTAAAGAAGATTGGATTTTCGATGTAAAACGTTCCATTTTTGAGCCTCGTATTGTTGGTATTGCACCATTGAAATTTATTGAGTCTTCAAAACAGTGGCAACCGGTATTCTGGATTTACTATCCTGAAGCAAGGGAAATCTTAACCAAAAAACGTTTGGTAAATACAAATAACGATGCCTCTACTTTAAGTTTCGATGATTTCTTCATCCGTCGCTTATTTAGTAGTTACATTGTTAAAGAATCCAACCCGGGTGATAATAAACTAAGAGACATCATCGCAGATCCACGCCAAAGGTTATATGAATCTGAAAGGATTAAGAAATCTGTTCTTGATTACGAACAGGGACTTTGGGAATATTAATGACTAACCCTACAATATGAGGTTAGAAAAAACCAAAAAAGGAGCAAATAATTTGCTCCTTTTTTGGTTTAATTCCGGATGCTTTTATTGATCCGTATCAGGAAAAGTCGTTTCTGATATCTCAGCACTATTATCTATTTCCCCATCTAAAGCACCTGTTGAAAAATAGCCCTGTAGTGTAACCATTTGCTTTTTATTGAGCACTTCGCTTAATTCTTTCTCTGTAGCCTCTCTAATTTTCTTAACAGATTTGAAGTGTTTCAACAGCTTATCGGCAGTTGTTTTGCCAATTCCATCAATTTGTTCAAGTTCTGTTTTAAGTGTCCCCTGATCTCTTTTCTTCCGGTGAAAGGTAATGCCAAACCTATGCGCTTCATCACGGAGTTGTTGAATGATTTTTAAAGTCTCTGATTTTTTATCCAGGTAAAGCGGGTAGGAGTCACCCGGATAAAATAATTCTTCCAATCTTTTTGCAATACCGATAACCGTAACTTTGTTCTCAATCCCTAATAACTTCAGGCTCTTCATTGCTGAGGAAAGCTGGCCTTTACCGCCATCAATAATGATTAACTGAGGTAAGGGCTGGTCTTCATCTAACATTCTTCTATAGCGGCGGAAAACAGCCTCCTCCATGGTTGCGAAATCATTCGGACCTTCTACTGTTTTCACATTAAAATGCCGGTAATCTTTTTTAGATGGTTTGGCGTCTTTAAATACCACGATAGCAGAAACGGGATACTTACCCTGGAAGTTAGAGTTATCAAAACACTCGATATGTTTTGGTAACTGTGTTAACCGCAGATCGTTTTGCATGGTCGTTAAAATGCGGTCTGTTCTTAAGTCGGGATTTAACTTCTCATATTGGTTGAGCTTTTCCTTTTTAAAGAATAATACATTCTTTTGAGAAAGTTCCAGCAATTTCTTTTTCTCACCAAGCTTAGGCACGGTAAATTTTAGGCTTTCATCTTGCAGCGACAGTTCAAACGGAACAATAATTTCTTTAGATGTACTGGTAAATTTCGTTCTGAATTCCAGCATCGCAGTAATTAGTAATTCATCATCACTCTCATCAAGCTGCTTTTTGATTTCGATGGTCTGCGTTTGAATAATTGATCCATTCATTACTTTAAGGTAATTGATGAATGCATAACGCTCATCCGAAGCAATACTTACCACATCTACATTGGTGATGGCGCTATTTACTACCGTAGACTTACTTTGATATTTCTCTAAAACCTGGAGTTTTCTGGAATACTGATGCGCCAGTTCAAAGTTTAGATCTTCTGATGCGGATTTGATAATCCCTTTAACATCGCGAATAACATTGCCTATTTTTCCGTTTAGTATTTCCTTTATCTCCCCGATATTTTTATCATAGTCGCTTTCTGTTTGGTAAGCCTGGCATGGCCCCTTACAGTTTCCGATCTGATATTCCAGGCAAACCTTAAATTTTCCTTCGGCAATATTTTGCTCGTTTAAGGGTAAGCTACAAGTTCGAAGGGTGTATGTTTCCTTTATCAAATCCAGGATGGTGTGCATCATGCCGATCGATCCGTAGGGCCCGAAATAAGTAGACCCGTCTTTGATTACTTTTCTCGTCCAGTATATTCTAGGGAAATGCTCATTCTTAACAATAATCCAGGGATAGGTTTTATCATCTTTTAAGTTGATGTTAAACTTGGGCTGGTGTTTTTTAATTAGGCTGTTTTCAAGTAACCAGGCGTCAATTTCAGTATCAACAATCGTAAAGGTAATTTTCCTGATTTTGGAAACAAGTACCCGTGTTTTACCATTAAATTGTTGCTTATCGGTATTAAAATACGAGCCCACACGATTACGTAAATCTTTCGCCTTACCAATGTACATCAGCTTCCCCTCTGCATCCCAATATTGGTATACACCGGGTTTATGCGGAATAGCTGTTAATGCTGTTTTATGGTCGAAACTGCTCATTATTGCAAAAATAGGGTTAATTTGAGATAACAGCTGAAAACGTTTAGGGGTTTTCTTTAATTTAGCTTGCCCGGGGGCTGTGCAAAGGTTCTGTCTGTCCGTTTCAAGTCCTCTTCCCGATAGAAAAACCTGGCACCCAAGCTTCTCAATGCTACTCCTTCACGTAAAAACTTAGGGCCTAAAAACCTAATTTTTCATCAAGTTCAGGGTTGGTTTCTTCCTGTTGTTGCTGGTATTGGTTACAATCATAGGTAATGGAGACACCAGATTTAGGCACTTCAAAATCAGCATGACTAATCTTCAAGCCCGGATTGGCATAAACCCGTTTGATGAATCCCGCAAAAATCGGTAAGGCTGTATTGGCTCCTTCTCCCTGGCTGGTACTGATAAAGTGGAACGCCCTATCCTCACAACCTGTCCAAACCCCTGTTACGAGCTGAGGCGTTATCGCCATAAACCAACCATCAGAGTTATTTTGTGTGGTACCGGTTTTTCCGCCGATTGGCGCATTAACTTTATACTTGTAATTTAATCTCGAACCCGTTCCTCCCGAAACCACACCTTTAAGCATCCGGGTCATTACATACGCCACTTCTTCGCTCATGATCGGTTTTGGTATTTCTTTTTGAGAAAACAATACTACACCATTTTTATCTTCAACTCTTAGTAAATAGATCGGTTTGGTGTAAACGCCTTTATTCGCGAAGGCACCATAAGCCCCTACCATGTTATAAATAGATGAATCGAAAGTGCCCAAGGCAATAGAAGGATAGGCAGGCACATTAGGAATTCCCATTTTCGTTGCCAGGGTAGAAACGGCAACCGGACCAACCTGCTTCATTAAATATGCCGTTACATAGTTTTGAGAAAACGCCAATGCCTTTTGAAGCGTAATGGTACCGGCAAGAGGTTTTCCTGATGATTTTGGTGTCCACGGTTCTCCATAGCCATCAATGGTAACAGGAACATTTGGTACGGTATAACAAGGAGAATATCCGTTTTCAATGGCTACTGCATAAGTAAAAGGTTTAGCTGTTGAGCCCACTTGTCTTGTTCCCATCTTCACCTGATCATACTTGAAATGTTCATAATTAATCCCGCCAACCCACGCCTTAACATGGCCGTTTGTTGGGTCCATTGTCATCATGGCATTTCGAAGTAACATTTTATAATAGCGTACAGAATCGATTGGCTTCATTACCGTATCTACGTTACCTTTCCAGGTAAAAATGGTCATTTCGGTTTTGGTGTTAAAATCTTCTTTGATTTCGTTGTCAGATTTACCTTCCAGTTTTAGTGATTTATAACGATCAGATCTTCTAATACCCTGTTGAATTTGTAGGTCTTTTCCTTTAAAAGGATTTCGGCCTTTCCAGCTTGCCAAAAATTGCGCCTGCAGAATTTTCATATATTCTTTTTGCGCTTCTTCAGCATATTTTTGCATATCGTAATTGATCGTGGTATAAATCTTCAAACCATCACGGTCCAAATCATACGCAGAACCATCAGGTTTGGTAATTCCTTGTTCCTGAAAAATATTTTTAATGTCGCTTTTTAAGACTGATCTAAAATAAGGGGCAATGCCATCATTAACGGTTGCTGCATTAAATTTTAGACCTAAAGGTTTTTCCTGTTCTTCGGCAAACTCTTGCTGACTCAACAACTCTGATTTAACCATCATGGCCATTACGGTATTCCTACGATCTCTTGACCTTTCCGGATGGCGGGTTGGCGAATACATGGTAATACCTTTTTGCATCCCCACTAAAGTAGCCGCTTGTGTGAGCGTCAATTTGTCTGGGGTGGTGTTGAAGTAAACCCTTGCGGCTGATTTTATTCCATATGCCTGGTTGCCGAAATCTACCGTGTTTAAATACATGGTGATGATTTCCTCTTTGGTATAATTTCTTTCCAGTTTAACGGCAACAATCCACTCTTTAAACTTGGTGAGCACTAGCGAAAAGAAATTGAGGTTAGATTCTCTTGGGAAAAGGTTTTTAGCCAATTGTTGGGTAATGGTACTGGCGCCTTGTTTTTTTCCAATCAGGTTGTAACCAATAATTGTAAAAGTACGTTTAAAGTCGATGCCCGAGTGTTCTTTAAAGCGGGTATCTTCTGTGGCAATTAAACCGTTGATTACATTCTCCGAAATATCTTTATAAGTAACATTAGATCGGTTTTGTACAAAATAGGTTCCGAGCGGGCGACCGTCTTCAGCAATGATTTCTGATGCCTGGTTACTTTTTGGGTGTTCAATATCACGGAAAGAGGGTAAAGCACCGAAAAGGCCTAAGCCTATCATGGATATAAAAATAGCAAAAATGGCTATTCCGGCAATAAGTACTTTCCAGATGACTAAACTATATTTTTTTGTTTCTTGTGCAGAAAGGGATTTATTCATTTTGTGTGGTAATTAGTTCAAAAGAGGATCATTGCTGAGCCAATTTCAAGCTGCAAATTTATTAATTTTTAAAGAAAATGAACATTTTGCTTGCTATGGAGCGTCCTGTTCTATTTATAGTTGTCTTTTAAAAACTCCAGATATTCATTTATACGTTGCCTATTGGTAAGCTTTTCAAAGTTTTCCCGGCTGATAATGAACCCTTTGTAAAGGTTGGCAGGGACTTTCATGATGTTCTTCAATTGGCCTGAAATGCCTGATTCATATAATTTCGCATCTTCCAAATCAATAAAGCTTGTTACGTAGATTAACTGGTCGTTATCCAACTCAATCAATTTATGCGCCAAATCATTATCCGGGTAATTGCCGCGATTAAACTGGCCGATTCCAAAACGAGAAGAACTCAGCGTTAACGTTACATCTGCAACATCAATAACATAATAATATTCATTAGATGTTGCAGCACTGAAAATACTTGCCGGCTTAGCAACTTCTCCAGGTTTGATTTCCACTGGTTTTTCTGCTTCATCAGCTTTGACTGGTTTTTCAACAGTTGGAATAGTTGCATTAACATCCGTTTTTAATGGTTTAGTTGGCACTGCAACTGGTTTCGCCTGGCTTACAAAACGTGGCTCCGTGGAATCGAAATCGATTAATGCTACAGGCCTTTGCTTAAATTCTTCCAGGTTGGCTTCAATATATTTTAAATGATCACGAACCAGGGGCGTAATAATCATATCGTTCGCGTAATTCGTATTAATGGAATTGAACTCCGTTAATAAAGCGTCTAACTTTGAGGTTCGGCCAATAGCGATGGCTTTTAAGTAAGCATATTGTGGCGCTAAACCATTATCCGGCGATGCCGAAATATTAATGTTTGCCTGGTTAATTACCGCTGGATAATCTTTTCTTGCATATGCATCAAATGTAACGTTGTAATTATTAATGGTAATATTTTCCAGGTCACCTTGCTTCGCCGAATAGGAGGGATCTAAAATAATTTTAGCAAAATTGCTTTCAGGATATTTTGTAAGCACCTGTTGTCGGTATTCGTTAGATCTGTTCTCATCAACACCTTTCCCATTAAGGTACAAACTATAATAAATAGCAGCCAGATGATTGTTCTCCGGGAATCTTCGCAAAAGCTCAAGATAGATTTTATCTGCTTCTGCCTTATCGTTTAATTCTTGCTGGTAAAAACTGGCAATCTCAAAGTAAGCATCTATTATTTTCTGGTTTGATGCTGTGAGTAATTCCGGAGTAACAGGTAAAGCATTCAGGTATGTTCTTTCCAAAGAAGTTTGATCCTGGGCATTTTGGGCAACTCCTTGGTTTGCAGGTATGATTTCATTTGCTACTTTACCGCCAGACATTACCTGGTTGTTCTCCTGTGCAGATGATCGGGTACTTTGTCGCCAGTTATCTTCCAATTGCCTGTTACCCCAACGTTTCTTAAAATCTGCAAAGCCAGTGCTAATTGCAGCATTATTATTAAAGTAAAATGTATTACCAACAATATTGTTAACTGGATTTAATGTCTGATTCGGAAAGTCCGGATCATTTAGCATTTGGTTGGGAATTGATGTTACAGTAGTCGCCTCTACCTTAGGTGTTAAGTATTTTTTCACCTTAACCTCACGTTCATTGGATGGAAGTTTCGCAAAAACCTGAGCGGTATCTTCCCAGGCAATTATGGTAAAACGATCTGTCAGATAAGTAAGGTTTTCGGCTTTTTTGGCAATGCTTGTGTAATCTGGAAAAGTCTTCGGTAAGATCATTACCGTACTGTCGTAATAAAGTTTAGCTTTGATGTAATTGTTAAATTCTTTAAAGTTTAAATCTGCCACCCGTAGGTACGACAATGCCTTTTGAGTTTGATTTTTAGTGCTTTTCTGGATCGATTTTAAGTAGTTTTCTTCTGCCTTTTCCAACTTTCCTTCGGTTGAAAACATTTCGCCAACCTGATAATAAATCTGGTCGGTGTAATCAAAGTTTTTATCATCTTTTAACAAGGCAAGAAGTGCCTTATCTTCATCCACTTTGTATCCGTTAATTAATCCCCTTAGTTTTATGCGCTGCAGATTTGCATGAAAATACATTTCAAAGGGTGCGTTGCTGTTTTCAACTTTGGTGAAATTGATGAAAGCATTCTGGAAGTCCTTTTCTTTTTCCTGAAGTTGCGCCAAAATATACCTCCAGCGAATACCTAATTGCTTCTCATTAGCAAGACGTACTGCATTTTCCAATAACAAGATAGCTTCTTTATTTCTGTTTTGATAAATACGCATTTGAGCCGTTGTAGCGAGCGGCTCAGCCAGATCTTTTTTTAATTGATCCTGGGCACGAAGCATGGTATCAAGAATTTTATCTGCAACTGCCATGTTATTTAATTCCATCTGGCTCCGTGCTTTCCAGTTCATGGCCATAATAAAAGTTTTCAGGTCACTGCTGTAAGTTTTTGCTGTGTAATCAAAATATTCTGACGCAATAAAATAATTGCCTTTCAGATAGTTCGCTTTTCCTAAAAGCATATAGGCATCGTCAATGTAATTACTGAAACTTTTATCGTTTATAATCGTTTGCCCTTTGGTAATAATTTCATCTAACTGCTTATTTGGCGCTCCTGGTGTTAATACTAAATTTACCTGTGGCTCCGGATCAAGGTAAACCGGAAGTATTTTTTCGTAATTATCGATGTAATTCTGCAACAAGGCTTCACGATGTTCTGTTAATAGCACGTTCGAATTGTAGATATAGTTGTATCTGGCCGTTAGGTTTTGAAACTTACGGTCGATGGCGGTATCTTTGTTGGCTACACAACCATAAATAGAAAATAAGCCGATAAGAAAGAAAAAGCGGTTAAAGCTTTTATTGATGCGTTGTTTCAAGTATTGTAGTTCTATTTAGTATGATACAATATACAGAGTTTACAGTATTATATTATTCAGGTATCAGTTTTATTATCCAAAGTTAATTTAATTATCGTATTAAAAAATGGAAAATCCTAAAGAAGAAAACACAGGGAAAAAGATAAATGCGGCGGCAAAATATTCTGCAATAGGCTTCCAAATGATTGCAACAATTGGCTTATTAACTTTTATAGGCTATAAAATAGATGAACATCGAAACAGTAGGACTAAGATCATAACCGCCGCATTTGCGCTTGCAGGCGTAGGCATTGCGCTCTACCAAGCCATTAAGCAAGCAACAAGAGGATAATCAGTTGTAATTATTTTTGTAAAAGTAATGTCTGCTGCTGTTTTTCCTGCAACAAATTAACAGTCAATAAATTCAAATAAAGTAGTGGCTTACATCTCTTAAAAACTTATCTTTGCCCAAGTTTTTATTTGCAAAGAATTTATTCCATTGACGCTAGCCAAATTTACAAGCATCTATTTCATTTTCGTAGGGATATTAATCGCGGTTATCGCAGTTTTACCAGTCGCTTTTCCAGAGAAACAACTTTTTGTTAAGAATTTCTGGGTCGTATTTGGTTTTATGGCAGGCATTACTTATATCGCCTATATGCTTGTGGATATTGGAATAAAAAGAGATCCGGAAGTAGGTATAATGGCCATTATGGGATCAATTGCAGTAAAAATGATTTTTTGTATGGCTTTTGTGCTGGTTTACAGTATAAAAGCAAAGGGAAACGGGCAGCTTTTTGTACTAAATTTTTTTTCTTTGTATTTCTTGTTTACCGCCTTTGAAATATACTGTTTGTTACGTAACTTGCGCCACCAAAATTTAAAGTAAAAAACTGCCAATAAATGGATTGTAACCAAGTTTTTGTGTCGAAAGTTAAGAAGGTAATCTTTGTTTTTACGCTTTTAGTCGCGTTTTTATCTCTCAAAAATGATACTTTCGCTCAAGTTGATAGCGCAATTGCGTCTCCTGATAGTATTCTGGCTGAATCTGCTCATGCAGTTTCCGGAGAGCCTGCTGCTACAGCGCATGGAGAAGAGAAATTTGAGCCTACGAAAGTAATCATGGAACACATTGCTGATTCACACGTTTGGCATTTATGGGGACACACTTCTATTCCGCTTCCGGTTATTTTATATACTTCGGGAGGTTTAGAGGTTTTCTCTTCTGCAAATTTTCATCATGGAGAGCACGATTACCGGGGTAAATATAATAAATATCGCCTGGTAACGGGTTTAAAGCAAAGCATGACTAAAGATATGTTCAATAAGAACATTAAAGTGGTTGGTGCTGATGGACAGATTGATGAGGCTGCATCTGATACAGTAATCGATTTTTCAATCACTAAAAATGTTGCGGCAATGTTTATCGCTATTGCATTAATCGTGATCGTTTTCTCTGCAGTTGCAGCAGGTTACAGAAAAAGGGTAGGTAAAGCACCTAAAGGCTTACAGTCTTTCTTAGAGCCGGTAATTATATTTGTTAGAGATGATATTGCTAAGCCAAACATCGGTCATAAATATGCTAAGTTTATGCCTTATCTGTTAACAATCTTCTTCTTCATCTTATTTAATAACTTACTGGGTTTAGTGCCAATTTTTCCCGGTAGCGCTAACGTAACGGGTAACATTGCTTTAACATTTGTAATGGCTACAGCTACCATGTTGGTGGTAAACCTAAATGGAAACAAATATTACTGGAAACACATTTTAACTCCAGACGTACCTTGGTGGTTATATCCAATCATGATTCCTGTGGAATTAATTGGTATTATTTCTAAGCCATTTGCATTGATGGTTCGTTTGTTTGCAAACATCACTGCGGGTCACATCATTGTATTGAGTTTAATATCATTGATTTTTATTTTTAAAACATTGGCTATTGCACCGGTTTCTGTAGCATTCGTATTATTTATGGATGTATTGGAATTATTGGTTGCATTTTTACAAGCCTTTATTTTTACATTATTATCTGCCCTGTTTATCGGAATGGCGGTAGAAGAGCATCATTAACGGAAAACTATTTTTTACAAATTATATAATTAAATTAGTTATGGTAGGTTCAATCGCGGCAATCGGTGCCGGTTTAGCAGTAATTGGTGCCGGTATCGGTATCGGTCATGTAGGTGGTAAAGCAATGGAAGGTATTGCTCGTCAACCAGAGGCTGCATCAAAAATTCAAACTGCAATGATTATCGCTGCTGCCCTTATTGAGGGTGCTGCTTTATTCGGTGTAGTAGTTGCTTTATTAGGCTTACAAGTTTAATAGCAAACTGGAATTTATAAACCGGGAATTCAACGATTGGTTGCTTTCCCGGTTTTAACAAAGAAATTAAGTAAAAAAATATATAAAATGGAATTAGTAACCCCAAGCATTGGACTGGTTTTTTGGACGGCACTTGCATTTATCTGCTTATTAATATTACTTAGAAAGTTAGCGTGGAAACCAATTTTGGGTGCTATCCATGAGCGTGAACAAAGTATTGATGAAGCCTTAAACAAAGCTGAATTAGCAAAACAGGAAATGACTCGTTTAACGGCTCAAAACCAGGATTTAATGCAACAGGCCCGTGCTGAACGTGATGAAATTTTGAAGCAGGCTAAAACATTGAAAGATGGCATTTTAAATGAAGCTAAAAAACAAGCTCAGTTAGAAGGTGCTAAATTGATTGAAAAGGCTAAAATCGAAATTGAAAACCAGAAGAAAGCAGCTTTAGCTGAAGTTAAAGGCCAGGTTTCTACATTATCGTTAGAGATTGCGGAACGTGTTTTACGCAATCAGTTAGATGATAAGGTAAAACAGGAAGCTTTAGTAGCTAATTTGTTAAAAGACGTTGAACTAAACTAGATTTGAGACATTAGATATTAGATTTGAGATTGGTTCTCATGTCTCACATCACACATCTCACATCTCACACCTAAATATATGTCAGAAATTAAAGTTGCAGGTAGGTATGCCAAATCATTAATTGATCTAGCCGTTGAAAATAACGCACTGGCTGAATCTTACAATGATATGGTTTTGTTTGAAAAAGTTGTTAATCAGACTCCTGAACTAGAGGCCATACTGAAAAATCCAATCATGCCTTTGGATAAAAAGACTGGCATTTTGAATGGCATCTTTGCCGATAAAGTAGGGAAGTTAACCCTTACCTTTTTCAAAATAGTTGTCAGCAAAGGTCGCTCGGTTGTTTTGTTCGCTACTGCAAAGCAATTTATCCACCAGTATAATGTACTTAAAGGTATTGTTACTGCTGATGTTACTACAGCCATACCATTAAGTGCTGTTGCTAAAGCAGAAATTGTTGCAATAGTAAAAAAAGAATTAGGTGCTAATGAAGTAATCATTAACGAAAAAGTTAACGAGAAACTGATCGGTGGATTTATACTGAAAGTTGGCGACAAACAATTTGATGCAAGTATAGCCAATAGCTTAAATAAGCTTAAGAAAGAGTTAGCGCATTAACTGAGCGTAATTGTTAAATTACGACCAAACCGGAAAACAGAAACATTAAATACGAGGTAAAAAGTATTGATTGCTAATTACTAAGTCTACAATAAAAAGGATGCGCTAAGCGTGTGGCATTGAACGCCAACCGCCATGCGCCGAAATTAACATTTACAAAAAGATATAAATAGATTATGGTAGAGGTAAGACCAGACGAAGTATCGGCAATTATCAGACAGCAATTGGCGGGCTTCAAATCAGAAACCGAACTGGAAGAAGTTGGTACCGTGTTGCAAGTGGGCGACGGTATTGCCCGTGTTTACGGTTTAACTAAAGTTCAATCGGGTGAGTTGGTTGAATTTGCAAACGGCCTGCAAGGCATTGTATTAAACCTTGAAGAAGATAACGTTGGTGTGGTACTTTTAGGTGCTTTCGACGAAATTAAAGAAGGTGATACAATTAAACGTACTAAGAAAATTGCCTCTATTAAAGTTGGTGAAGGTATGCTTGGCCGTGTAGTTAATACCTTAGGTGAGCCTTTAGACGGTAAAGGTCCAATCTTAGGTGAAACTTACGAAATGCCTTTAGAACGTAAAGCACCAGGTGTAATTTACCGTCAGCCGGTAAATGAGCCTTTACAAACTGGTATCAAAGCGATTGACGCAATGATTCCAATTGGTCGTGGTCAACGTGAGTTGGTTATTGGCGATCGTCAGATTGGAAAAACAGCTGTTTGTATTGATACCATCATCAACCAAAAAGAATTTTATGAAGCGGGTGAGCCTGTGTTCTGTATTTATGTTGCTATTGGTCAGAAAAACTCTACCGTTGCAAACATTGTACGTACATTAGAAGAAAACGGTGCTTTACCATATACCATTATTGTAGCTGCTTCTGCCGCTGATCCTGCTCCAATGCAGTTTTATGCGCCATTTGCAGGTGCTGCAATCGGAGAATTTTTCCGTGATACAGGTAGACCAGCTTTAATTGTTTATGATGATTTATCTAAGCAAGCAGTAGCTTACCGTGAAGTATCTTTATTACTTCGTCGTCCACCGGGCCGTGAGGCATATCCAGGTGACGTTTTCTACTTACACAGTCGTTTGTTAGAAAGAGCTGCGAAAATCAACGCAAATGATGATATCGCTAAAAACATGAATGATTTACCGGAATCGATCAGACATATCGTTAAAGGTGGTGGTTCATTAACCGCTTTACCAATCATTGAAACACAAGCTGGTGACGTTTCTGCTTATATTCCTACCAACGTAATTTCAATTACTGATGGTCAGATTTTCTTAGAATCGAACTTATTTAACTCTGGTATTCGTCCGGCTATTAACGTAGGTATATCGGTATCACGTGTAGGTGGTAATGCACAGATTAAATCAATGAAGAAAGTTTCTGGAACGTTAAAGTTAGATCAGGCGCAATACCGCGAATTAGAGGCTTTCTCTAAATTCGGTTCTGACTTAGATGCAGCAACGAAATCAGTTTTAGATAAAGGTGCACGTAACGTACAAATGTTAAAGCAAGCACAGTTTACACCATTTACGGTAGAGAAACAAGTAGCTATCGTTTATGCAGGTACTAAAAACCTAATGCGTAATGTACCGGTTGATAAAGTAAAAGAATTTGAAACGGAATATTTAACTCAGTTAGAAATGCGTCATCCGGAAACTTTAGCGGCATTAAAAGCTGGTAAATTTGATGATACCATTACTGGTGTTTTAGATACGGTAGCAAAAGAGATTTCAAGTAAATATTAATAAGATTTGAGACATGAGATTTGAGATTTTAGATTGGACAAGAACAACGTTTCACATCTTAAATCTCACCTCTCACATCTAAATAAAGAATGGCTAATTTAAAAGAAGTAAGAAACCGAATTGCATCTGTACAATCAACGCAGCAGATCACGAAAGCTATGAAAATGGTTTCCGCTGCGAAGTTGAAGCGTGCTACCAACGCAATTATCGCTTTACGTCCTTATGCAACTAAACTGAAAGAGATATTGGAAAATCTTTCGGCAAGTTTAGAGGGTTCTTTGTCACCTTTCATTCAGGAACGTGAACCCAATAAGGTGCTGATCGTTACGGTATCATCAAACCGCGGTTTGGCTGGTGCCTTTAACATGAACGTGATTAAAGCGGCCAATAATTTAATAGCTGAGAAATATAGCGAGCAGTTTAAAAACGGTAATGTGAGCATTATTTCTATTGGTAAAAAAACACAGGATTTTTACGAAAAACGTAAATACAATGTTATTGGCAACAATAATGAATTATATTCAGCCTTAACATTCGAAAACGTAACTAAGATAACCGATGCTATTATGGCGGGTTTTATCAAAGGCGATTTCGACAAAGTTGAAGTGGTTTACAATCGTTTCAGAAATGCTGCTGTTCAGTTCATTACTACAGAACAACTGTTGCCATTGCCAAAAGCAGAGGAAGCCACTAAGGTAGATACCAAGGCTTCTAAAATTGATTATATTCTTGAACCATCACAAGAAGAGATCGTTGAACAATTAATTCCAAAATCGATTAAAATTCAGTTATATAAAGCAGTATTAGATTCTCATGCATCTGAACACGGCGCACGTATGACATCAATGGATAAAGCAACTGAAAATGCAGGTGAATTATTGAAAGCCTTAAAACTTTCCTATAATCAGGCACGTCAGGCAGCAATTACAACTGAGTTAACAGAGATTGTAAGTGGTGCAGCTGCATTGAACGGATAATTAGTTTGCAATTCTTTGTTGTGAGCTTGCAGTACTGATTGCAAAAAAATATAAAGCCTATTTCTTAATTTGAGATAGGCTTTTTTGTGCGGCGATAAGTTTGAAATCCAAAATTATTATGTTTTTTATGGATTTCAATCCAAAATTATTATGTTTTTTATGGATTTCAATCCAAAATTATTATATTTTTGTATTATAATAATTTGCAATGATTGTTAGAAAACAAATACAATACGCCATAGATAGGTTATTCAAAGGGAAAGCTTTTATCATCTTTGGGCCAAGGCAAACTGGGAAAACTACATTTGTAGAACAGTTACTGGCTAAGGTAGATAAGAAGACATTGTACCTTAACGGGGATGATGCAGATGTACGAGAAGCTTTAGCCAAACCCAATGCTATGCAGATTGCACAGATGCTTGGCGATTATGAGGTGCTTTTTTTAGATGAAGCACAACGTATAGGTGATGTAGGATTATTAATTAAAATCATTGTAGACCGTTTTAAAAACGTTCAGGTAATTGCTACCGGATCATCGGCTTTTGAATTATCTGGCAAAATTAATGAGCCACTAACAGGTAGGAAATATGAAATGATGCTCTTACCTTTTTCGTATACCGAATTGGTAAACAATACTGATTTCCTTACCGAAGAAAGATCTTTGGAGCAAAGATTGATTTTTGGTTCTTACCCTGAAATTATTAATGATCCTCAAAACGCAGAAGAACACTTAAAATTGCTTGCGGACAGCTATTTATATAAAGACCTGTTTGCGCTGGAGGAGGTTAAGAAACCTTTACTATTTGAAAAAATTGTAAAGGCATTGGCACTACAAATAGGAAGTGAGGTTAATTTTTCTGAACTGGCCCAATTGGTTAAGGCAGATCAAAAAACGGTAGATAAGTACGTTAGCTTGTTAGAAAAGTCTTTTGTAGTTTTTACGCTTCCTGCTTTTTCAGGTAACGTGAGAAATGAAATTAAAAAGAACAAGAAAATCTATTTCTATGATACGGGGATCGTAAATGCAATTACCCGAAATTTCAATTCATTACAAAACAGAAATGATGTAGGCGCACTGTTTGAAAATTATATGATCGCCGAGCGGATGAAGTTTTTACACCAAAATCAAATAGAAGCTAACTGCTTTTTCTGGCGAACTACGCAGCAACAGGAGATAGACTATTTGGAAAAAACAAAATCAAAATTTCTGGCGGTTGAGTTTAAATGGAGCGAAAGAGGTAAAAATAAAATCCCTACAACTTTTACACAGGCTTATCCCAATGCGGAAGCATTGATTCTATCGAAAGCGGATAGGGCTTCCTTTTTAAATAGCTTATGATAAAACAAGAATCCCACCTCTTATGGGAAGTGGGATTTTAATTTAAAAATAAATGCTTTCTGGGGTTAACTTTATTCTAAGATAGCCGTTTTGAATTTTCTGAATGTTAGTGCCATCTCCACGGTATACTGATGCATTAAATTTTGCTTCGATAATATACCTTCCCGATTTAAGCTTATGCAAATTTATAAGCTCAAATTTTGATTCGCTTTGTAACTCCGGTTGTAGGAGAGCATGATAAGCCAGGCTTGGATAGCCATTGGTTTGAAGTTCCTGTCTATTAACATATAACTGCTGCACAATGCCATTTTGAGCATTGTTTCTTGAAAAATCTAATGCGAATTTCCTTTCACCAACTGAAAATAAGTCGAATGCGTTTATAGGCATGAATAAAGTTGTAAAGTTATTTGCAGGCTGAGCTTGGTTTTTGTGGTATTTCTTCACAAATGAAATTGTTATCTCGTTTCTGTCTGCTCCACTGAATCTGAAAAATCTGCCGAACATAACGGAGTCTTTATCTTTGGAAATATACTCTTTCCTCTCAATTAGCGAATCAAGTTTTCGGTTTGATTCTCCATTAATTAAACCTTTTGAGATAATTTTTGATTGTACTATTTGCTTTCCATCCAGGGTGTATGACACCGAATCCTTGAGAAGTTCCAGATGATCTGGTTTCTCAATAGAGGGAGGCTCCAATGGGTCTATTATTGGATTTTCTTTCCTGCACGCAGTAAAGCACATTAGGAGAATAATTGCCCCTAGTAAGCATTTAGATTTCATAGATAAATAGATTTATTTGTGTGTGCACGAAGCTATAAAAAAATACAAATGAAAGATATATTAACAGACGAAATAATTTGTATATCCAACATAGTGCCTTACCTCTAGAAAATTTAATTAATTGTCAAATTTCGTATCAGTTAAGTGTATCACCAGATTCTTAATACCTTTGTTCCTTAATAGAAAAAAAATGAAGAAATATGTATTCACATTACTTACAATCATTCCATTCTTGGTAAATGCCCAATCGCCAGCCAGAGATTACACCAATGCGGTACTTTGGCAGCAAACATCTGGCGAGTACAGGGCTTTATGCTTTCAGGCTTACAACTTCGCCCGCTTATCATTGAAAGAAGCTTTGTGGGCAGATACCAGTAAAAAGCCGAACTGTGTAGTAGTAGATATAGATGAAACGGTTTTAGATAATTCTGCATTTCAGGGCCATGAAATTAAAAAGGGTTTAAGCTATAATCCTGCTGACTGGACGGAATGGACAGGCCTGGCGAAAGCAGATACAGTTCCAGGGGCACTGGCATTTCTGAAATTTGCAGCAGCTAAAAATATCGAAACGTTTTACATCAGCAACCGCGATGAAAAAGATTATGCGGCGACATTAAAGAACCTGCAGGCTTTTGGCTTTCCATTTGCCGACGATGCGCATCTAATCGTATCAAAAGGTACCTCGAATAAAGAAGCGCGCAGACAAAAGGTTAACGGAACCCATAATATCTTAATGTTATGTGGCGATAACCTAAGCGATTTCTCTAATGTTTTCTACAGGGAAAACAAAAATACACTGGAGCAGGTTGATAGAAATCAGGAGCTTTTTGGAAGTAAGTATATTGTATTGCCAAATCCAATGTATGGCGATTGGGAAAAACCTTTATATCAGGGTGAAAAGCTGAACGATAAGGATAAAGCAAAACAGCGTTTAGAACGATTAAAAAGTTACTAAGTATTTGTAATTATTCAGCAATAAGTATTACTTTTGCAGCATCATAAAAATAAGATTATGGAAAACAACGAATTAAAACACAATACAAAAAGTATGCAAACGGCTAATCAGCCAGGGATTTATAAGTTAATGATTTTTGGCGTATTGATTTGTATGGTGGGTACTTATGCCCGTTTTGCATTTGATTCTTGGGTATTATCTTTAGTTTCCTGGATTATCTTGTTCATTGGAGCCATCATAGCTATTAAAGGTGTATTTAAAATTTTAGACGCATAACTTTCTCTCTAGATATAGAAGCCGATTATGATCCCATAATCGGCTTTTTTTGTATTTGGTTTTTTCAACCAGATTATAGATAATAAGAGAAAGGTTCTAATGTCACTACCTTCGAATTATTAATTCCTTTTATGGATTGTGATTGAATAAATCATCAATAAATAAACGTTTTCGCCGTTTGGGTTACCTTAATCTATTTTCTGTATAAAGAGAAAATACGATGTGATCACCTAACCGAAACATCAACACTTTAAATGGCCATTTGAAGCAGATATTTGAAATGATTATTTTATTAAAATTACAAAATCATGAAAAGGAATATTATTGCTATTGCCATACTTTTAGCCTTATTTGGCTGTAATTCGAAAAACAAAAACGATGCGAATGTAGCAGAAATGGTCATTCCGGACACACTGGCTAAAGATGGAATCACTGAACCAAAAGTGATCAAAACAGCCGATATGCGGTTTCGCGTAAAAAATGTTCAGAATACAAAAGAGCAGTTAAGTCAAACCATCAAAGGCCAGGGGGGCACAGTTACCGAATTTTCCATTGAAAGTGTTATTCAGGAAACTCAAAAAGTCAAACAATCTATCGATTCTCTTAAAGAAATTACTTCCTATCGTACAGAAGGCTATCTTGTTGCAAATGTTCCATCTGAAAAATTAGATGAGTTTACCAATACCGTTGCGAAAATGGCTGTCTTCGTGGATAACCAGTCTCTAAAACTAGATGACCAGAGTCTAGCCTATTTAGAGAATAAAATGAAGGCAAACAACAGGAAAGAAGCGGTAAGTCAGATCAATAAGGTTGCAGGCAAGAAAAGTACTTCTATAGAAACGTCCCTTAACGTCAAAGATGACTACGTCAATAAAAAAATTCAAAACCTATCTATTGATATCCGTGTGAAGTATAGTACCATTACGCTTAAATTCTATCAGGATAATACCATTAAAACAATTATAGTAGCCAATGATGATGTTTATGATTACAAGCCGGGTTTTGGAAACCGATTATTAATGGGAATCGTAAATGGGTGGACCATATTCAAAGAACTTATTATTGGCTTGGCTAACATTTGGGCCTTAATTTTACTGGGATTTAGTGGGTTTTTCCTCATCAGGTATTTTGTGAAAAAAAACAGAAAAGCCATGATTTTAGCGACTAATAGCCCACTTACTAATCAACGGTAAATACTTTTTCGTCAGTGCAAAATGCCGTAGCGATCTTGCACTGACGAATTGAAACTATTTTTTAGCCTTTACTGCCAAACCTTTAACCTTTGTTTTATTATCTGTTACAAAAGATTCCCAACCTGAATAGGTTTTAGATTTTCCTCCGGAAGTAATTTTTTGAAAGGAATGACAAACGGCAACGGCCAGTCCATCCGTTGCATCTAAAAATTCTGGGGTTTCTTTGAAATTTAGCAAACGTTGCAACATTGCGGCCACCTGTTCTTTGGTTGCATTGCCACTGCCGGTAATGGATTGTTTAATTTTTCTGGGAGAATATTCGGTAACTGAAATGTTCCTGGAAAGGGCTGCTGCAATGGCTGTTCCCTGCGCCCGGCCAAGTTTAAGCAGTACCTGAATGTTTTTTCCATAAAAAGGAGCCTCTATGGCCAGCACATCGGGTTTATACTGATCTATCAGTACAACTGTTTTTTCAAAAATACGTTGAAGTTTAAGAAATGGATCGTCCAGGTGAGTCATTTTTACCACGCCCATGCTAATCAATTCCGTTTTACTTCCTTTTTCTAAGATAATGCCGTAACCCATCACTGCCGTGCCGGGGTCTATACCTAAAATTACCCGTTCCTTTTTTTCGTTCAACATTACAGCAATATTAAGCATATTTGCAAACTAAAAAGATAATCTTGACAGACAAGACTAAAAAAACATTATCCTTACTGATTAAAGCCGCCATTGTAATATTTGCTTTTTGGTTTATTTACCATAAGCTGGTGGCGAATGAAAACCTGCGTAATTTTAAATTACTGTTAAGCAATATTCCTCAAATAGAGATTATTGTAGTAATCGGTTCGGTATTAGTGCTCATGCTGGTAAACTGGTTTTTAGAGGCGGCCAAGTGGAAGAGGTTAATGATTCATATCGAGCGTATTACTTTTTATCGGGCAATAGAATCGGTTTTTTGTGGTTTAACACTTGCGATCTTTACGCCTAATCGCCTGGGTGAATATGGCGGCCGGGTATTTTTTCTTTCTCCTAAACGGCGGATTGTTGGAATTGTAGCCATGACGGTGGGAAACATTGGTCAATTGGTACTTACCAATGTATTTGGAGCCATTGCTGCGTGTTTTTTTATTCACCGGTTCATACCCATAGAAGGTCTGGTTTTTACTGCGCTGGTTGTTTTCGCTTCTGTTTTTTGCTTATTTTTTATCGTATTTTATTTCAATATCCAGTGGTTAAACGGGATATTGTTATCCTTTAAGTTTACCAGGAAATACAAAAAGTTCTATAGCATTTTAGGCCGATACAGAAAAGCCGAATTATTCAAAGTCATACTCTTTTGCTTCGCCCGCTATGTAGTTTTCAGTTCACAATATTTTATTCTTTTTGCCTGGCTAATTCCTGGTTTGCATTATCCTGATATCTTAATGATGACCTGCCTTTTATTCTTCATCCAATCTGCTTTACCCTCTTTAGATCTATTTGATGTAGGCATCAGAAGCATCACGGCAGTAGAATTATTTAAGCATATAACCGATCAACATGTTGCCGTAATTGCTTGTACCGCGAGCATCTGGCTGATAAATATTATTATTCCTGCTATATTAGGCACATATTTCGTTTTTAAACTCAATTTTTTTGGAATTTCTAAGTCTAACTAGTTTATTATCTGCTGCGCTAACCCTTGTTTACGGTTTTCTTGTACTCACTTTTATAAGAGGTTGGCACAAACTTGTTAATTTTTCTCCAATCCAAAGTGTACCTGAAACCCGCGTTTCAATCATTGTGGCTGCGCGTGATGAAGAGTTAAATATTATCAGAACAATAGAAGATCTTGTTGCTCAGAATTATCCGAAGCATTTAACAGAAATTATTTTTATTGATGACCATTCAACCGATCGGACAGCAGAAATTGTTTCTAGTTACGCAAATCAGGGCATAAAATTAATCAGGTTGAATGAAGATCAGGCGCTTAATTCTTATAAAAAGAAAGCGATACAGACTGCAATAGGAACTTGCTCCGGAAATTTGATCATTACCACCGATGCGGATTGCAGGATGGGAACACATTGGCTTTCTACAATTGTAAATTATTATGAAAAGCAGGATTATAAGATGATTTCATCGCCTGTGGCTTATTTTGAAGAGAAAAGTTTTTTTGAATGTTTACAGTCGCTGGAGTTTCTTTATTTAATTGGCTTAGGTGCATCTACTATCGGTAATAAGCAACCATCAACTTGTAACGGTGCCAATTTAGCTTACGAGAAAAAAACATTTTACGAGGTTGGGGGGTTTCAGGGAATTGATGATTTGGCTTCTGGTGATGACGAGTTATTACTTCATAAAATTGCGGCAAAGTATCCAGATAAGATTGGGTTTCTCAAAAACAGATCGGCTATAGTATACACACATGCTAAAGAAAATCTTCAGTCTTTTTTACAGCAGCGAAAAAGGTGGGCTTCTAAAAGCACCAGGTATAAAAACAAAGCCATTATCGTTTTGGGTGTCTTCGTCTGGGTTTTCAATGTGAGCATTCTGGCTAACTTTATTACAGGCTTATTCTTTCCAGGTTTTTTAATCGTTACATTTTATCAACTGTTAGTTAAAATGAGTTTAGAAAGCTTATTTTTATGGGATGTTACTGGCTTTGCAAAACGACGAGGCTTACTCATATTGATCCCTGTTTTAACTGTTTTACATATTCTCTACATGGTATATATCGGCATTGCAGGAAATAGTGGCAAATACAACTGGAAAGGTAGAATGGTTAGGTAATGGATAACAGCCCGTCGAGAAAAGTTTGGTTAAAGTTTAAGCGGAATAGACTGGCATTTGCCGGCCTCATTTTCATTTTGCTGTTAATGGCGATGGGAATTTTGGGATATACTATTCTTCCGGTTAATTCTCCGGATGCCAATACTCAAATGGTTCAGATTAGTAAGGAACCAATGGGATCCAAATTTAAATTTGTGATCATTCAAAGATACCCGAATGTAGAAAAGGTGAGTTTTTTCGAAAGAATGCTTTATGGACAAAAACCAAGATTCAAAGGTATTCCCATTACCTCCTATAAAATTAATGGCGATCAGGTTCTGATTCACGAATATATCGGGAAAGAAGAAACCAGTAAAGAATCAGTTTATAGTCTTAAAGCGCTTTGCCCTGATTGCGCTTTGCTAAATCAATCAGAAACACCTGAACAGCGTTTTGAAAAATCCAATACTTACGAACAAACCTATTTGTTTGGAACAGATATATACGGACGGGATTTGTTAAGCCGTTTAATTCTGGGGATTCGCGTTTCCTTATCTGTAGGATTAATGGCTGTACTGATTTCACTTTTTATCGGCGTGAGTTTGGGCGCCATTGCCGGCTATTTCGGTGGAAGGGTAGATGCTGCGATCAGCTGGTTTATGAACGTAGTCTGGTCTCTTCCATCTTTGCTATTGGTTATTGCTATTTCTTTTGCTTTGGGGAAAGGATTCTGGCAGATTTTTATCGCCGTGGGTTTATCTACCTGGGTAGATGTAGCGCGGTTGGTACGCGGTCAGGTTATGGCTTTGAAAGAAGTAGAATTTGTAGAAGCGGCCAGGGCCTTAGGTTTTAGTACTTCGAGAACCATTATTAAACACATTTTGCCTAACATAGCCGGACCTATTCTCGTGGTTGCTTCCTCCAATTTTGCATCAGCAATCCTATTGGAAACCGGTTTAAGCTTTTTAGGCTTCGGAGCCCAACCGCCAATGCCAAGTTGGGGTAGTATGATTAAGGAACACTATGGTTATATTATTATGGATGCAGCCTATTTAGCCATATTACCAGGATTAGCCATCATGCTTACCGTTTATGCTTTTAACGTTTTAGCCATTGGTCTTCGCGATGCTTTTGATGTAAAGGGGCAGAATGTTACGGTGTAGGGCTATGATGATCATGATTAAGTGATTGACTATGATTTCTTAATTGATAGCTAAGATTATAATGATTAAATGACCGCTTTGATTTTTAAGGATATTATAGAATGAGCTATATTTTTTGATTACTATGATTCAATAATTCTGACTTCACCAGCTTAAATCATGGCTTTCCTAAATTATAATTTTGTGCCCGGGTTTCATTACTCGTTTAAACTGCAAACTTCTGCTGCCCAAATTAATGAGTAGGCCAATCTTAAAACCGGATGCTTCCAAATAATTTATTGCTTGAGCCAAATGAGCATCATCCAATAGAATTACAGCCTTTAGTTCAACCATGATTTTATTTTCAACAAATAGATCTACCCTCCGTTTACCAAGAAAGTGTCCTTTGTAATAGATGCTCATTTCATGTTCCTGTACAAAATTTAAACCCTGACTATTTAATTCAATAGCAAGAGCGCGTTGATAAATCTTTTCCTGAAAACCGTTAACCCAAAGCTTTATGTACTTCCATCGCGTAGCCAATTATCTTTCCGGTTAATTCGCTTTCCGGATATTGAGTATCTATCATCACTTTAAAAATATAGTCAATCACAATTTAAAGAAATTATTACAGGTATTTACTTGAAGCAGTTATCTTTGCAAAAGTGATTTATCATAGTACTTATTAATAATCATAGTGCTCCTTAAATAATGATAATCATAGTGCTCAGTGAATCATGGTAATCATAGTAGGTGTTGTTTAATCATAGTCGTAGATGTTGTTGAATTGTTATCAGGAAGAATTTTTAGAAGCAGGTTGTGATGAAGCGGGGAGAGGTTGCTTGGCTGGGCCTGTATTTGCTGCAGCTGTTATTTTACCAAAAGGTTTTTATCTGGAAGGATTAAATGATTCCAAGCAATTGAACCATGATCAAAGAGATTTGTTACGTCCGATTATTGAGCAGGAAGCTCTAGCCTGGGCAGTTGCCTCCTGCGACCATGAAGAAATTGATCAGATCAATATTTTAAATGCATCATTTTTGGCGATGCACCGGGCCATAGAAAAATTGCATACGCCACCTCAATACCTTGTTATTGATGGGAACCGCTTTAAAGCCTATCCACAAATTCCGCATTGCTGCATCATAAAAGGTGATGGCAAGTACCTGAATATTGCAGCAGCTTCAATTCTTGCTAAAACCCATCGCGATGAATTTATGGCCAATTTACATGTAGACTATCCTCATTATAACTGGCAGCAGAATAAGGGTTATCCGACCATTGCACACCGAAAAGCGGTGATAGAATTGGGGCTTTCTCCGTTTCACAGGAAAACATTTAATGTTCGCGATCCACAATTGGATTTGTTTTCAAAAACCGTTTAAAATTTAGTATTTTCACAGCATTGTGAAAATTTTACTAATAACTAAGCGGGTTCCCTTTCCGCCAAATAGTGGTTATCCCATTGTGGTTTATAATACCATGAAGGGTTTGCTTCAACTTGGTGCAGATATCACATTGTTTAGTTTAAATCCCTCTAAAGGAAAGATAGACATAGAAGATATTTCTGATCCTGTTTTCGAAAAGATCAGGTATCACAGTGTTGATTTAGACACTGATGTGAATGTCTGGTCGGCATTTTTCAATATCTTCACTAACCAGTCTTATAATATTTCGAGATTTTACAGTGAGGAGGCTGCCCGTCAGTTAGAAAATGTGCTCAGGGAAAATGTTTTTGATATCATTCAGTTTGAAGGACTTTTTGTCGTTCCTTATCTGGATATTGTTAAAGCGAATAGCCATGCAAAGCTGATTTACCGGGCGCATAACATTGAATTTACCATGTGGGAACGTCTTTCTCACTCCGAAAGTTTCTTACTCCGCAGGAAATATCTGGCGTTCCTGGCACAACGTTTAAAGGCTTATGAAACCGAACAGATCAATCGTTTTCATCAAATTTTTGCGATTAGTGAACCCGACAGGCAAAGCATTCTCCGGTTTGGTTGTGAAATACCGGTGACGGTTTTTCCGGTAGCTATAGATTTAGAAAGATATCAGGTTGATAAAACAAAGACAAGTTTCCCTACGCTGTTTCATTTGGGCGCTATGGACTGGAGGCCAAATCGGGAGGGCTTGGAATGGTTTCTGGATGATATCTGGCCGGATATCGAAAAGCTAAATAAAGACCTTCGTTTTTACATTGCAGGCAAGAATATGCAGAAACATTTCTTTGAATATGATTCTGATAACCTGATTGTAGAGGGAGAAGTTTTTGATGCGGTAGATTTCATGAATTCGAAAGCGATTATGATTGTTCCGCTGATTTCAGGCACTGGTATGCGGGTAAAAATTATTGAGGGCATGGCCATGAAGAAATGTATTATTGCTACCACCACGGCGGCCGAGGGTATTAATTGCAAGCATGGTTATGATATCCTCATCGCAGATTCTGCCGATGAATTTTACCGCTCTATTCTACAATGTATTATCAACCCAAAACGGTGGATGGAGATTGGGGAGAATGCCCGTAACACTGTAGAGACAGATCACGGCATCATACTAATTTCGTCTAAAATGCTGGAAATTTATAAGCAGCTCATTAGTGCTTAAAAACAAATCTATTATAATAAGATGCTGATCTAGAAATTTAACAATCCGCGAAAAGCCCTCGCTGCATAGTAAGATTGTGCACCATTATGATAGACAAAAACATGATCATAGCGAAAATCAGCAAAAAGTGCACCGCCAAGCGCCCTGATGTTATCAGGTGTTTTGATCCAGCTGGAGGTTTTCTCATCAAACTTGCCCAGTTTTTGTAAATCACGATACTGTTCCTCGGTCAAGAGTTCAATTCCAATTTCCGCAGCCAAATCGATCACACAATTTATTGGTTTATTATCCTTTCTGGCATCCAGCGCCTCACGATCGTAACATAAACTTCTCCGGCCTTTCGGACTCTCTGCCGAGCAATCGATAAATTGATATTCGCCAGTTTCTTTGTTAAATGAAACTACATCTGGCTCACCGCCAGTTTCTTCCATTTCATTAAGCGACCATAATTTATGTTGATTTGCTCTTAATCTGATTTCTACGTTGGGCCATTTTAGTGCCTGATGACGTTTCATGTTCTGGTCGAAACGGTTTTTTAGAAGCAGGATTAACTCTTCTATCCTTTCCGCCGGAAGCTCCTTGTTGATACTCATAACTTTATTTTTTTGAAAGCATTTGCTAGTTTAGCATCAGTCTGTCTAGTAAAAATAATAAATAAAATCAGATATGTCTTGGAACATTCGAAGCTCTGATTTAAATATTTAAACATTGCTGTTTTCTTAGTACTTTTGCGGCAAATAAAGATTAGGTATGAACAATACGGCATTAACAGAAAAACACATCGCTTTAGGCGCTAAAATGGTTCCATTTGCAGGCTATAATATGCCTGTTACTTACGAGGGTATCAATGCAGAACATGCAACTGTTCGTAACGGAGTAGGTGTTTTTGATGTCAGCCACATGGGCGAATTTATTTTAAAAGGTGAAAATGCCCTGGATTTAATTCAACGCGTTACCAGTAATGATGCGTCTAAATTGTACAATGGCAAAGTTCAGTATTCTTGTTTGCCTAATCATGATGGTGGAATAGTTGATGATCTTTTGGTTTACCGCATTGATGAGAAAACCTATATGTTAGTTGTAAATGCATCTAATATTGAGAAAGACTGGAACTGGATTCAACAGTTTAATACCAATGATGTAGAAATGCACAATATTTCTGATAAAACATCTTTGTTAGCCATTCAGGGGCCGAAAGCTGCAGATGCTTTACAAACTTTAACTGACGTAGATTTAGCTTCTATGGAGTATTACACTTTTGTTAAAGGCACTTTTGCAGGTGTGGATAATGTCGTAATTTCTGCAACTGGCTACACTGGGGCTGGTGGTTTTGAGATTTACTTTGATAATGAACATGCTGATAAAATCTGGGATGCCATTTTTGACGCTGGTAAAGCGCAAAACATTAAACCAATTGGTTTAGGTGCCCGTGATACCTTACGTTTAGAGATGGGTTTCTGTTTATATGGAAATGATATTGATGATACCACCTCTCCAATTGAGGCTGGTTTAGGCTGGATTACTAAATTTTCTAAACCATTTACAAACTCAGAGGCATTACAGGCTCAAAAGGAAGCCGGAATTCAAAAGAAATTAGTTGGTTTCGAAATGATTGATCGCGGGATTCCCCGTCATGACTACGAAATTGCAGATGCAGCAGGAAATATTATAGGCAAAGTTACTTCAGGCACACAGGCACCATCACTGCAAAAAGCAATTGGTATGGGTTATGTAACTAAAGATTTTTCGAAAGAAGGAACAGAGATTTTTATCCTTATTCGTAACACTCCGATTAAAGCTAAAATTGTTAAGTTTCCTTTTTATAAATAAGATTTGAGACAATAGATATGAGATTTGAGTGCGATTCGCTTTTATCTCATATCACAAATCTCAAGACTCAGATCTATCAATATGTCTAAAAAAATAGAAGTTTGTCTAACCCCCGCATTGATCGATTTATACGATATCGAAGAAAGTATCGTAGTGGTGATTGATATTTTGAGGGCAACATCATCGATTACTTATGGTATTGAAAATGGTGCAGAAGCCATTATTCCGGTAGCAAATGTTGAAGATTGTTTAACCTATGTTGATAAAGGTTATTTACTTGCCGCAGAACGAAACGGGGAGGTAGTGGCCGGGTATGATTTTGGGAATTCGCCGTTCTCTTACACCAAAGAAAAAGTGAGCGGCAAAACCGTTGTGTTAACCACTACCAATGGCACAAAGGCTTTGCATTTAGCCAATAAGCGCGCTTATCAGGTGGTTGTCGGATCTTTTTTAAACCTTGATTCACTTTGTGGTTATTTAGCAGCTCAAAATAAAAATGTGTTGCTTTTATGCGCCGGCTGGAAGGATCAGTTTAATTTAGAGGATACCTTGTTTGCCGGAGCGGTTGTAAATAAGTTGCGCAAACACTTTGAGCATTTTGATGATTCAAGCGTAGCTGCTGAAGATTTATATTCACTGGCTAAAGACGATTTGCGAAAATATCTTTATAAGTCATCACACAGCCACCGTTTAGCGCAACTGAATATCGAGGAAGATGTAGTGTTCTGTCTGCAATTGAATATCTGCTCCGCTATACCAGTTTTAGAAGGCGAAAAATTAGTCTCTTTGAAGCAGTGAGAAAATAGCAATTGAAATTGAATTCATTTCAAAATACACGTATTCGATAACTTACTTCGTAATCAGCTGTGAAATTGTGGGGCTATTTTTTATGGTAATCAAAGCCTCTTCATGCGCTAACCAGTAGATATCTTCGGCACGTTTCATATCGAAAGTGCTAATGGCGCCTAAGCCTTTTGGTTCAATGAGCATGTTACAGAACTTTGCCTTTCTTTCCATATCATGGTTGATGGACATAATTCCGGCACGGCCCATTAAATTGGTTATTCCGGTGATTTTATCAACTGGTTTAAGGTGGTTACAGGAAGAACCGATGATGAAATCGCAATCTCCCATTAAGGGCTCTACCGGAAAGTTATTTAAAATCCCGCCATCCACATACATTTGTCCATCAATCATGATGGGTTTAAATATTCCAGGGATGCAGCTCGATGCATGTATGGCTCTGATTAAAGGTCCTTTTGTGAAATAAACCAACCGGCCTTCGCTAAAATTTACGGCAGCAATGGTGAGGGGAATTTTAAGGGTTTCGATCGTGTTTTCCGGAAAATATTCCTTCAGAATTAAGGAAGTGTTTTCAATGTTAATGAGTCCTAACGAGCCTACAGCAGGGCGAACAAATCGCCAGAGCTTCGTTTTCAGGAAAATATTTAATCCTTCTTCCGGATCAATTCCAGCGGCAAAGAAAGCACCAGCAATTGCGCCTGCACTTGTTCCGCTAATGTGGCTAAAAGTAATGCCTAAATTGCTAAAGGCTTTTAAAACACCTAAATGTGCTATTCCCCGTATTCCTCCGCCTGATAAAACAATGCCAACTTTCATATATAGATTTCCGGTATTAATAATTGACAAGACCTGTTACAAATTGTCTGCCAGTACTTACATGTGATCTCTCTAAAGCTAACATTATTTTTGTTTTGGTTTATATTTCGATTGGTTCAGTATCTTTTGCGCGTCATTTTCAGCCATGAGTTGCTGCAAAGTTATGTTTGGGTTTTCTTCCATATATTTCCTCACAATCTGCCAGCCTGTCCAGGTGCCTAGTTTAGGCGCCGAATCTCTGTTTTCACCTAAACCCGGAGTGAAAGGTCCTTCGGATAAAAATACCTGGATCTTCTGGTAGTCCGTTTCGTAAAGAAAGTTGTTTTCCAAAAAGTATGCCCAGATATCACCTTCAAACTGTTGCGCCCATTTTAATTGTTCGGTGCTGTACCCGATTTTGGTAGAATCGCCTGTGTTTTCTGGTAAAACCTGATCTAGGAAATAAAGGATTTTTCCCTGGAAAATCATTTTGGAAAGCAGCGTCCGATTTTCATCAGGTTCTGGGAAAAGTTCTTCGTGCGCATAGGTTTCTGCCACCCGTGGCACAATATATTCAGGGGTAAATCTTCGCGATAGATATAAAGGTACACTTTGAATAATCGCCTTATAAAATTTACTGTCTTTGCCTAAAAACATATCTAAACCGATTCCTAAATAATTATCGCCCACTGGCATCTGGTAAGCAAAACCGGATACGAATGAAACGAATTTTGGAATTTTCGCTTTCGGATAATAGTATTTGATGTATTTAAATGTTTCCGTTAATCCTTGTTCCTGAGCATTTAAATTAGGGAAAACGCTATCCACATCTTTAGTAAGATCAGTATAAGCCTGGTCTTTAAATAAGGTACTTAAAACCTGGTCGTTGCTATATTCGGGAGATCCGATCATTCTATGAACGTAATCATCATAAAACATACCATACTTTTTTATCAACATTTGATCAACTTCACCAGCATTTTTTGCCTTGGCTGCGTAAAGTACTTTATCAAATCTCTCGATTTGAATATCTAAATTTATATTACTCACATCAGGCCGGTTATCGCGCTTACAAGAAATAAATGCAAGGGTAAAGAGAAAAATTAGATAAATTTGGCTGTGTTTTACGTTATAAATCATGTTCAACAAATATAAACACATCAGTATGAAAAAAATATCGACTATTTTAATTTTATCTTTTTTAAGTTTTAGTGCTTTCGCACAAATTCCCAAATTGCCAAACTTCGGTTTTAGGTTAGGTTTAACAGCATCACCAACAATCGGTTGGGTAAAACCTGAACAAGGCAAAACCGACGGTGTAGCTTTGGGGTTCTCTTATGGATTAATAGGAGATTTTAACTTTGCGCCTAACTATAGTTTTTCAACAGGATTAACGATTACTACCATGAACGGGAAAAGTACGGAAGTAGACCCAACCTATATAAAAAGTCTTGATTTGGGTGCCAATAAAAGCATTCCGGTCGCTTATGATTTAAAATATAAAGTTCAATATCTGGAATTGCCTTTAACCGTTAAACTTAAAACTGAAAAGGATAATGGCAGACGGTTCTATGGTCAGTTTGGCCTATCGAACTCCATTTTATTAAGCGCTAAACAAGATGCGGTGAGCAGTACGGTTAAACTTAACGATGTAAAGATTGGTGATCACACCAAATTCTATCGTGCTGGACTGTTGATTGGTGGTGGTGGTGAGTTCGATATTTCCGGAAATACGAGTATTGTGGCTGGCATAACGTTCAATAATGGTTTCACGAATATCACTACGGACAAGAACCGGGATGTTAGAAATCATTATATCGCACTTAATTTCGGCGTATTCTTCTAAAAAAATGTTCTGTAAATATGAAAATAGCATTAGCACAACTTAATTATCACATTGGCAATTTCGAAGCAAATACCAAAAAAATAATTGATCACATTGAACTGGCGAGAGATAAAGGGGCAGATTTAGTGGTATTCGCTGAGTTGGCCATCTGTGGTTACCCGCCCCGGGATTTTCTGGAGTTTGATGAATTTATTGCGCTGTGTGAAGAGGCCGCACAAGAGATTGCCAGACATTGCAAAGAAATAGCCTGCATTGTGGGTGTGCCGATTAAAAATGATATTCTTCAAGGTAAAGATTTGTACAATGCTGCATATTTTATAGAAAATGGAACAGTAAAAGCAATTGCCAGAAAGGCTTTGCTCCCTACCTACGATGTTTTTGACGAATACCGTTATTTCGAACCGGCAACTCAATTCGGTTGTATAGACTTTAAAGGCAAAAAAATTGCTTTAACCATTTGTGAAGATCTTTGGAATATTAACGATAATCCGCTTTATGTTTCTAATCCGATGGATGAGTTGATTAAGGAGGAGCCAGATGTGATGATTAATATTGCCGCTTCGCCATTTTCTTATACGCATGATGATGCCCGGATTAAAGTGTTATCAGACAATGCTAAAAAATACCAGTTACCGGTTTTCTATGTCAATCAGGTAGGTGCGCAAACTGAAATCATTTTTGATGGTGGTTCTCTGGTTTTTGATGCCGATGGGGAAATGAAAGCTGAGATGAAATATTTTGAAGAGGATCTTCAGGTATTTGATTTACCTGAGATAGAAAACGTTCGCAATAAATACCCAAAGGCAGAACGTTTGAGTGATATTGAGCAAATTCACGATGCATTAGTTTTAGGCATTAAAGATTACTTTAGAAAGTCTGGGTTTAGTAAAGCAGTTTTAGGTTTATCCGGCGGGATAGATTCTGCTGTAGTATGTGCTTTAGCCTGTCGCGCTTTAGGTGCAGAAAATGTGATGGCAGTATTAATGCCTTCGAAGTTTTCTTCTGATCACTCTGTACAAGATGCAATAGATCTGGTGAACAATTTTGGCTGTATGCAGGAAATCATTCCGATTAAAGAGGTTGCACAAGCTTTTGACACAGTTTTGGCCCCTGCATTTAAAGGTTTGCCATTTAACCTGACCGAAGAAAATATCCAGGCGAGAACGCGTGGAACCATTGTAATGGCGATGAGCAACAAGTTCGGTTATATTTTATTGAATACTTCTAATAAAAGTGAGTGTGCAGTGGGATATGGCACTTTGTATGGTGATATGTGTGGCGCTATCGGTGTAATTGGTGATGTTTATAAAACCCAGATTTTCGAACTGGCAAAATACATTAATAAAGACCGCGAACTGATTCCGGTAAATACAATAGTAAAACCACCATCAGCAGAGCTCAGACCAGATCAGAAAGATTCTGATTCGTTACCGGATTATGATGTTCTGGATAAAATCCTTTATCACCATATCGAAGAAAAACAAGGTTCTAAATCTATTATCGCTAAAGGTTTTGATGAGGCTCTGGTGCAACGTGTATTAAAGCTGGTCAATATCGCTGAGTTTAAACGTTATCAAACACCGCCAATACTCAGGGTTTCTCCAAAAGCATTTGGAATGGGAAGAAGGATGCCGATTGTAGGGAAATATATGATTTAATCCGGAAGATTGCCGAAGTACTTTTAGAAGATCATGCTGATTAGGATTTACCTCATCAGCATGATTTTTATGTTTAGGCTAAAGTTGCGTCTACTGTAATTGAGGTATTAAGCAATTTAGAAATCGGGCAATTTTTCTCTGCATCAGCAACCAGTTCATCGAATTTTTCCTGAGATAAACCCGGAACTGTTGCGGTTAAGGTTAAGTGCGATTCTACAATTTCTCCTTTTGATGGATCTAAATTGATTTCGCATTTGGTTTCTAACTTCTCTGCAGTGAAGCCAGCTTCGCCTAAATTAGCAGATAATTTCATGGTGAAACAACCCGCATGCGCTGCTGCAATTAATTCTTCAGGATTTGTACCAACACCTTCAGCAAATCTGGAATTAAATGAATATTGGGTATTGCTTAAAGTTGTACTTTGTGTGGTAATGTTGCCAGCACCTTCTTTAATAGAACCTTGCCAAACGGCTGTTGCATTTCTTTTCATGGTTTGAATTTTTGTTTAATTTAACAATTAAAGATAATTATATGTTTGTTTAGAAGCGGCAATTTCCTGTTAAGAAATTGCTCATAAAAATAAAAGCAAGTTCTGGCATATATATTAACAGAGAAAGCTGTCTCTTAGAAACAGCTTCCCATACACTACGATCATTTTTTTGATTATCTGGTTTTTTTATCTGAAGTTATAGCGGATATAATACTGCGGTAGCCTGTTTATCCTTTGTTGATAAAACAGTAGCACCACTTCCACATTGTCCGCCATTCATTAATGACTGTGCATCTGTTCCGCCAACTCCAGGCACGTTAACTGTTGTAGACTGGTTAGTATGCTTAAATGAAATGGTATGCCCAAATTCGTGTGCTATTGTTCTTTGTCGCTGTGCAGCAGAATTGTTGCGAATTAAATTCTGATTGATCCAAACAGTATTACCTGCTCTACCATTTGATGTAGATAGATATGCCTGTCCACATGTCGAACTCCCAATGGTATTATCAACTTTGATCAAAATATCATAAATTGTACCGGTTGTAATTACAAATTTAAGTTTAGAATTAGGAACAATATTCCATTGATTGATGGCTGCGTTGATATCGCTTGTCATACTTGTTATCGAGGGATCAAGTTTAACCAGGATATTGCTGCTATTGGTTACAATATTTCCATTATAATATTGCTCTGTGATCGATTTCCCATTATCTGCAGGAACCTCCATGGTTTTGCTAAAGACGATATCGCCATCAACCACATAGTTCTCCCCTTTGTCTACAATTTGGGTGTCTGAAAATCCAAGGTTTTTAATGTAAGCGAGAACTTTGTTCGGTTGGGTGGTTTCAGTTTGCTGATCGGGGATAAGTTCATTTTTCTTTGAACAAGAAATAATGAAAACAGAAAGCAGCGCAATTGCTGCGAATTTTTTAAATAGGTTCTTCATAGTTTAGTTTTTAGTTTGATCGTAATGACTAGCTTTCGCTATCGTAAATATAGTATAAAAAATACAAAAACGTATTGATTAATCTTTATGTGCGTAGTTCATTTTGTTCAAGCTAATTTTTGATTCTAAACCAATTCGTTTTGCTTTATTATGTTTCCCTTAATAGATTGGAGCAGTAAAATCCCTATACCAATCATAATGGAAATATCAGCAAAGTTGAATACTCCAGTTTGAAAAATATAGAAGTCCATGTGCATAAAATCGGTTACCGATCCGTGCAAAATTCTATCGTATAAATTACCAATACCTCCACCAATTAGAAAGCAAAGTGCAATTTGCATACTTAGACTCAAATTGCGTCTGGAAAAAAGATAATATAATCCATAGCCCAGAAAAAGTGCAGGTAATGCGTTTAAGATGAGCAGCCTGAAAATATATGGCATTTGATCGCCCAGACTTAAAAAGGCACCGCTATTCTCCACTTTAGTGAGTGTGAATCTATTTTTAATAATGCTAATGTGTTCGTAATCGCTAATATTTGTGCGCACAATGTTTTTTGAGATCTGATCACAGCCGAAATTAAGCGTGAGCAAAAAAATCAATATGGACCAGCGAAGGTTTTTAATTTGTTGCATTCGGTTTGCGTTTATTAATCCACTTTTTGTACGGTATAATCAAAGCCATTAAGATGGCTGATAAGCTTAATAGCTTTGCGATAATGTCACCACTCTTCACGTAAAACGTAATTTCATCATTTAGATTAATATTGCCTTTTAGTGCTGTTCTGGTCCACCACCTGGTACTTTGCGTTACATCACCACGTTGGTTAATGAAACATGAAATCCCTGTATTGGCCGATCTTGCAATATCTCTGCGGGTTTCTATCGCCCTCAGCTTGGCATACATTTGATGCTGATCTTTACCAGATGTGTTGCCCCACCAGCCATCGTTGGTAATAATGGCAATAAATTGTGCACCCTCTTTAACCTGCTGGCCAATCCAGTCTCCCCACAAACTTTCGTAACATACCACAGGCGCTACACCAATTCCGCTTTGTGCATAAAGTACACTTGGTTTCTCTTGCCAGCCCCAGCCGCCAACAGTTCCACCTAATTGCGCAAAAACACCATCCAGAAAGGAAAATACTTTCGGGAAAGGCATTTTTTCTACGCCGGGTACCAGTTTGGATTTGTGATAAAACTGAACATTTGGCGAGTTTTCTACCTGCATGGCAGAATTGAAATTATCATAGTAAAAACCTTGCTGTTCATTATACTTACTTGTGATGGTTTTCTTATCTGCATAAACTTTTACACTTTCTATCCCGGTAATTAAGGTGCCGTTTTTGTATTTGCTTAAGAAATTTTGAAGCGTAATGAAATCTGGACTATTGCGAATTTGTGCTTCGTCAGCATAGTTAGGAATTGCTGTTTCTGGCCAAATAATATATTCTGTGTTGGGTTGCGCAATAGAATCTGATAGATGAGTCAGGATGTTAATTTGCTGAGCCGGCGTAATCTCTGTTAATTTTAAATAGGGATCGATGTTAGGTTGTACCACCACAACATTGCTTGGCGTTCCTTTTTGAGTCGCAGTAAAATACTTCGTTAATGAGATTATAATCGGGATTGCCAAGACCAAAGCCCAGGTACCTGCTGTTCTGAATTTTAAATATCCGGTTTGCGATTTGTATTTTTTATATGCTTCAAAAGCAAGAATGTTACTGGTTAAGATCCAGAGCGACCCGCCGTAGATTCCGGTAAAGTCATACCATTGTGCCAACTGGTGCATGCCTGCCAATCCATTGCCAAGTGTCATCCACGGGAAAGCTAAATCCCAGGTTTGTTGCAGGTATTCCAACGCAATGTAGAAAGAAATGAGTCCGAGGTAGGCAATTTTTTTGTTTACATATTTCCCCAGGCGATAATATAGCCAAAAGGCAAAAGTCATTAATAATGCACCTAAGCCAAATGGAATAAGGGAAACCGGGATGGCTACAATCGGGCCATTGTAAGCACTAATGGCATTGTACACCCAATAGATGGATGCCGAATTCCAGATTAGAAAGGTTAAACCAGCGGTTAAGAAAATACGTTTACCTTGCCTCGGTCTATCACTTTTTGAAATGTCATCTAATGCTATGAATAGGGGAACCAGACCAATCAGCAACAGGGGAGTGGTGAATGGAATGGGTGGCCAGGCCAGCCAGAGCAAAAAAGCGCTTAATAAAGCGAGGAGGTAGATTTGTTTATTAGCCATTACAGTTTTGGTGGTAAGGAATTGAGCAGAAGAATATGTATAGCAGGAAATGGTGTGAGGGAATAGGAAATAGATAGTAGAAAATAGGTGTGGGGCAATAGGAAATGGGTAATAGGAAATGATTTAGGTAATAGATGAGAAAAATAGGAAATGGATAGTAGTGAATTGATGTTTAGGGATAGGGAATAGGAGACGGGAAATAAGTGATGTTATTTTGAGTATTTTTATCTTCAATGTTTTTCATTCCCCGTTTCCTATTCACTTGTCTTATTCTCTATTTTCCCATTCACTGTCTTATTTTCTATTTCCCATTCCCCTTTCACTATTTCGTTTTATATTCACTATTTCCTATTCCCCATTCACTATTTCCCATTCACCTTTCTTAAATTATAAGCTATCTAAAATATTCGCTTTCTTAGCTTCGTACTCTTCCTGTGTAATCAGGTGTTTATCATACAGCGTTTTCAGTTTGCGCAGTTTCAATGTGGTTTCATCTTCTGGCTCTTCTATCACTTCGGCAATTGGAATAGGTTCTGGCTCCTTAATTTCAGGAATTTCTACAGGCTCAATTTCGGCAAATGATTGCGGTGCAACATAACTTGCTGCTACGGCAGCTTTATTATCTTCATCCTGCTTTTCTTTCAATAACGCTTTGTGCGTTTCTAATTGTTCATTCGCAGCCTGATAGAGTTTTCTTGCCTGTGTTTTTGGAATAAATTCAGTAACGATATTTTCGCCAGTTTGTGGAACACAAATAAATTTAGAACCAAACAACTCTTCTTTAAAGGAAACCTCTTTAATGTTCTTTAAGGATATATCTTTAAAGTTCATGGTTAAGCCTAAATTACCGGGCTCGCAATAAAAGATACGTTTATTGGTTACAGCAATACTATCGGGCAACAAGTTAACTGCTGGCTTTTTCTGTACCGCCAGGTAAAGAATTTCTTCGCCAGTGGTTAAAAGGTCGTTTAATTTTCCAATTACTTTTTCTACAGCTCTTGGATCTTGTTCGTCGCTAAGAAATCTATCTATGCTAATCATATCTTGTATTTATTTTCATTACTACTACTCAGCATCTTCGTACTTATTTTTACTCTTTGTTGCTGGTTTTCCTGCTATGCAAATTACAAATTCTCCTTTTAAAGTATTGTTTTCAAAGTGTGATTTTATTTCAATCAATGTACCTCTCACGGTCTCTTCGAACATTTTCGTCAATTCCCTGCTTACCGATGCTTGCCTGTCTTCACCCAAATACTGTGCAAATTCTTCGAGTGTTTTTAATAAACGGTGCGGACTCTCATAAAGGATGATGGTTCTTTCCTCTTCAGCCAGCTTCTTAAACTTTGTCTGGCGGCCTTTTTTCACCGGAAGAAAACCTTCGAACGTAAAAGCATCAGCCGGTAAACCAGAGTTAACCAAGGCCGGTACAAAAGCAGTTGCTCCCGGTAAACATTCTACTGCGATATCATTTTTAATCGCCTCTCTTACTAAAAAGAAACCGGGATCAGATATTGCAGGAGTTCCGGCATCGGAGATTAAAGCAATTTTTTGGCCTTCATGTAAGAATTTGATAATCTCTGAAGTGGCCTTGTGTTCATTGTGCTGGTGATGGGAAAAAACGCGTTTATCAATCCCGAAGTGCTTCAGCATGGGCGCACTGGTACGGGTATCTTCCGCCAGGATCAGATCACATTCTTTTAAAATCCGAATGGCCCTGAAGGTCATGTCTTCTAAATTCCCTATCGGTGTGGGTACGAGGAAAAGTTTGCCGCTCATAGTCAAGTATCAAGTATCAAGTATCAAGATTGAAAACTACAAACTGAAAACTGAAAACTCTTTCTATCTTTGTGAAAAAATTAAAATAATGCTGCAAGTTAACTATATCCGCGAAAATAGAGAGAAAGTTTTAGAACGTTTAAGTGTACGCAACTTTAAACAACCAGAGTTGGTAGATCAAATCATTAAAATTGATGAAGAGCGTCGGTCCACTCAAACTTCTTTAGATGTAATTTCTGCGGAGGCAAATGCAGCAGCCAAGCAAATTGGCGATTTAATGCGTACTGGCAGAAAAGAAGAAGCGGAAGCGATTAAGGCTCAAAGTGCCGCGCATAAAGAGGATATTAAAAACATGGGCGAAAAGTTAACCGAACTGGAAACCGCTCAGTTTAACTTACTTGTTCAGCTGCCCAACTTGCCGCACGACCAGGTTCCGGTTGGTACTACACCAGAAGAAAACTTAACCGTTTATACGCATGGATCGCCTGCCGAATTGATTCCTAATGCCTTACCACATTGGGAGCTGGCTGCCAAATATAATATCATCGATTTCGAATTAGGTGTAAAAATAACCGGTGCAGGTTTTCCGGTTTATAATGGGAAAGGTGCAAGGTTGCAAAGGGCGTTGATTAACTTCTTTTTGGATCAGGCGATTGAAGCAGGCTATAATGAGGTACAAGTGCCGCATTTAGTGAATGCTGCATCTGGATTTGGAACAGGTCAGTTGCCAGATAAAGAAGGACAGATGTACCACTCAACAGTAGATGATCTGTACCTGATTCCTACGGCTGAAGTTCCGGTTACTAATTTGTATCGCGATGTAATCCTTAAAGAAGAAGATTTGCCGATTAAAAATACAGCGTATACGCCTTGTTTCCGTAGAGAAGCAGGATCATATGGTGCGCACGTTCGCGGATTAAATCGTTTACATCAGTTTGATAAGGTAGAATTGGTTCAAATTACGCACCCGAATCAATCTTATCAAACACTTGAAGATATGAGTGCTTATGTTCAATCTTTGCTGCAAAAACTTGGCTTACATTACCGTGTGTTGTTACTGTGTGGTGGCGATATGGGTTTCGGCTCTGCCATGACTTATGATATGGAAGCCTGGAGTGGTGCACAGGGCAGATGGCTGGAAGTTTCTTCAGTTTCAAACGTTGAAACCTTCCAGAGTAACCGTTCGAAGATTCGCTTTAAAGGAGCAACAGGTAAAACGCAATTGGTGCACACCCTGAACGGCAGTGCTTTAGCTTTGCCAAGGATTGTCGCATCTATTTTAGAAAACTATCAAACAGAGAATGGAATTAAAATTCCGGAAGTGTTGGTGAAATATACTGGTTTCGACATGATCGACTAATCATTTTGCATTACTGGACAAAAAGATTGCTTCTTGTACTAAGGATGACGAAATTATAGAGCATAAAAAAAAGCTTTGCAGCGATGCAAAGCTTTTTGCTTTTATAGATAGATGTATTTTCGATTTCGATTATAAAATCAAAATCAATAATAGAATGATGATGATAATTGCTCCAACTGAAAGATAAACACCACCAGAAACGGCACGTGCCTGACCTTTCAATTCTCTTAATTCGCTACGTAAAGCTTTGCGCTCTGTTCTAGTCAAATTAGATTTATCCATGTCTCTGATTTCTTCCACACGGGTTTTAATTTTCTCTAACTGAAGTGATTGTTCAGCAGTTAATTCAGTAGGGTTTTTTGCAGGTTTATCAGCAGCTTGTACTGAATTGAAACTGATACCTAGAGAGAAAATAAGGGCTAAGGTGTAAATGAATTTTTTCATAATTTTTATTTTTTTTAGTGTTCGATGTCTACCTAACAAAAAACCTACCAAAATGTTCTGGTAGGTTTAAAATGCCTTAATTAAACTTTAAATTACGCTATTTAATTTCGAAAATAACATTAACAGTGAAGTTTAACTTAATTTTCTTGAAGTCGATTTCTGGTGCTGTATCTGCTGACATTTCCGCCATTGCAGATTTCATCATAAAGTTTCTATAAACAGGTTGTATGATATTGTCTCCACCATCCTGGATTTCGAGTACGCTACCCAGCTTACCATCTAGCGCAGCTACCATATAAGTTGCCTTTTCTTTCGCTGATAATAAAGCTTTAACTTTTAAGTCCTTTTTCAGGCTTTCGATTTTAGAATAGTCATAGCTTTCAATGTTGGTGTTGGCGATGCCTTTAGCATCTAAATCTTCCAGAATTGCATTAAACTTATTCAGGTCAGCCACTTTCAAACGATATTGCTTACTCGCTAAGAAATCTGGATTTTTCTTTTTAGCGCTCTGGTCATTCCAGCTGCTTAAATTGCTGATGGTTAAATTCTCTTTTGAAATTCCTGCTTTCTGCACAGCTGCATAGAGTTGTTTTTCAAGTTCTGTGATTTCAATTTTTTTCTTTCCATTCAAGTATTCCTTTAACGAAATACTGATGTAAATAATGTCTGGAGTAACTTCAGTTTCTGCAGTACCACTAACACTAATTTTTCTACGTAAATCTGTTTGTTGAGCCATGGCTGTAGATAAGCCTAAAAATGCAACGAGTGCAACTGCAATTAACTTTTTCATATGCTGTTTTTCTTTGTGTGTGCTGTAATGATGTAAGTTCAAAGCAAATTCCACACCGCGATTAACATATTTTTTAAAAGCTGGCGCAATTACTATGCTTAAAGCATTAAACATTATTCGAAATGCTTTTATTTTGAAGCGTATTGCACTAGCTCACAAGTGTTTGAGAAAGCATCGAAATACAAGGGTTAATTAGGGAAGTCTTGAAAAAATAGAGCAAGATTATTCTGAAAAGCAATTTTCAGAGAAAATAACTTCGTTTTGGCAGATTACAAATTGAGATGTTTCTTGGAAAAGAAAAAAAATGCGCTAGGTTTTATGCTTAAATAGACGGAAATATAAATGTTTATAAAACCTGGCGCAGCAGAATTTTTCTGCAGATTTTTATGCTATTACTGTTTTAGAGAACAGCAATTTGAGAGCTGAACAGCGATTAAACTTTTGATACTTTAACAGCAGTTGGTCCTTTTTGACCCATTTCTACTTCGAAAGAAACTTTATCACCCTCTTTAATTTGAGTAACTAAGCCATTTGCGTGTACGAAAATACTGTCTTGAGTTTCGGTGTTTTTAATGAAACCATAACCTTTGCTCTCGTTAAAGAAAGTTACTGTTCCTTTTTTAACCGGGTTTTCATCAATAATGTCTTCTTGTCTTGTTATACCAATTTGTACATCCTCAATGTTGAATACTTTCTTCTTTTTAGGATCTGGTGGAGTAGACGAAATGTTACCATTCTCATCAACGTATGCAAACATTTCTTCAAGCGCTAAACCTTTTTTTGCATTAGACTGACGCTCTTCTTTTTTCTCTTGTTTGTCTTTTTGTTTTTTTAATCGTTTTTTTTCGTTCTCTTTTTTACTGTATGTTGCCTGAGATTTAGCCATATATATATAATTGTTTTTTGTTTTTAGAAAGGTGAGTGGAATCGAGATTTATACAAATATAAGAATACTAAATCAGAAATACGATTTTATTCGGATAAGCTGTAAACAGATAACTGTTTATTATTCAATATTAGGTATTCGCAATTCATTCTTCACCTGAAAGATAAGTTACCGGTTTTTCCAGGTATTTTTAGTTATCTGGTAGACGAAATTCCATTTTTCCGGTTCGCCATAATAGGCAACTTCGATCTCTGCAACCTTTGTTGCACCAAGTTTTTCTATCGCTCTTTGCGAGCGAAAATTTGTTGCACCAATGTGGAGAACAACTTTATCTACAAATTTAAAAGCATAATCAACCATGAGCTTTTTCATTGCACCGTTAAAACCTTTACCCCAGAATTTTCTAGCAATAAATGTATAACCAATTGCTATCGAATTATCTTCTTCATTCCATTCATAGTACCTGGTACTTCCTACCACTTCGCCGGTGGCCTGGTTATAGATCATAAAAGCACCTCCAGATTCAATTGCCCCCTGGAAGAAAACCTCGAAAACTTCTCTTTTATATCGATCCGGATTTGGATGTTGTTCCCAAATCAACGGATCAGCGGCCACATCATACAGGTTTTCAAAGTCGCTTTCCTTTAATGGGACTACGCTGATTAAATTATCGTTAAAGGAAGGCTGCAGGTCAAAACTCATCAGGTCTGGTTATTAAAAACGGCTGGTTAAAAAGCCAGCCGTCTATACGATCTATGTAATATAATTATTGTCGTTTATTCTTTCCAAAACGGGCTTAGCCGCTCAGGTTGAGATTGAAGAACAATAACTAACCTGATTAGTTTGCTAATCCTTCGATTTCAACAACTTCATTAGTGTCTTTCTGATAATCTACCTGATCAATTTCAAAACCGAAAAGACTTAAGAAATCAGCCCGGTAACCGGGTAAATCGCCAATTGCCGGTAATGTTTCGGTGGTAGCCTCTTCCCAAAGCTGAGCTACTTTCGCTTGCACATCTTCACGCATTTCCCAATCGTCTATTCTGATTCTTCCTTTTTCATCAACAGGGATTTCACCCCCTGTATACAATCTATCTGCATATAAACGTTGAATTTGCTCAATAGTTCCTTCGTGAATGCCTTCTTCTTTCATAATTTTATACAATAATGAAATGTAAAGCGGAATTACCGGAATCGCTGAACTTGCTTGGGTTACCAAAGCTTTATTTACAGAAACAAAAGCTTTTCCATTGATGTCTTTCAGTTTATCACCAATTTTAAAGGCCGTAGCTTCCAAATCATCTTTCGCTCTTCCAATAGTTCCTTTACGGTAAACAGGTTCTGTTAAAGCAGGGCCTATGTAAGAATAAGCAACTGTTGTTGCACCTTCAGCCAATAAATTTTCAGCTTTCAGCGCATCAATCCACATGGTCCAGTCTTCACCACCCATTACTGCAACTGTATTTTCAATATCTTCATCAGTGGCAGGTTCAATAGAAATATCAGTTACATTCCCCGTGTGGAAATCTACGGTTTTATTGGTGTAAGTGCCACCAATTGGCTTTAACGTAGAACGATGTAAAACTTCAGTATCCGGGTGTTTTCTTACCGGAGATGCGAGGCTATAGATTACCAGGTCAATCTGCCCTAAATCTGCTTTGATTAAGTCTAGGGTAATTTGTTTAATTTCTTTTGAAAATGCATCGCCATTAATACTCTTTGCATATAAGCCAGCTGCATGTGCTTCTTTTTCGAATGCTGCGGTATTATACCAGCCTGGAGATGCCGTTTTACCTGCCGAAGGTGCTTTTTCAAAAAACACACCGATTGTTGATGCGTCAGAACCAAAAGCAGCCGTAATGCGTGATGCCAGGCCAAAACCTGTAGATGCACCAATTACCAATACTTTTTTAGGGCCATTAATTGCACCTTTAGATTTTACATATTCAATTTGATTCTTTACGTTTTGTGCGCACCCATCTGGATGTGCAGTTAAACAAATAAAGCCCCTCATTCTCGGTTCAATAATCATTTTGTTCTTATTTTACGTTTTGTAATGCTTAGCGTATGGACAAATTTCAGAAAATTATGTAATTCCAAGTCCAAATCTTCAACGAAGATAAATTTTTAATTGCGTAACGTTAAATGAAATTCAAATAAAGCAATATCATTGTTCACAAATGCGACCTGAAAATTACACAAGTTAATTTAATGTAAACTGCTTAGCTTTGCACAATTCCAGTGATTTTATCGTTAGTAGATAGAAACACGCATTTGATCAATTATGAGACACATTTTCTTAACTTTTCTTTTGCTTTCCTGTTTGCTGGGGAAGCTGTCTGCACAAACACAACATCAGAATTCCGGGTGGTTTATGTTTTTGAATAACACGAAATTTAACGAGAAGTGGGGATTACAATTCGATTTGCAGGTGCGTTCTGCTGATGATTGGGGTCATGTAAGAAATACATTGGTTCGCCCGGCGCTTCAATATTTTATAAATAATAAAAGCAATGTTGCTTTGGGTTATTTGTGGCAAACCACACAAAATCAGCCTGTAGATGCTCCTCATACATTTTTACATGAGCACCGCATTTTTGAACAGTATATCTACAATCACAAATTAAAATCTATTTTCGCCAGTCATCGGGTTAGGGTAGAGCAACGTTTTATAGGCAGAACCGGGGATGATGTGTTTGCGCAGCGGTTTCGTTATTTCTTCAGACTGATTCAGCCTTTAAATAAAACAGAGGCGGCCTTTACAAAGGGTGCTTTTGTTGCCTTACAGAATGAAGTATTTTTAAATTTCCACAACAAAGACAAATTGAATAACAGTGTTTTTGATCAAAACAGACTTTACCTGGCTGCGGGGTATCGTTTTTCTAAAAAGGTAGATATTGAGGCAGGTTATATGAACCAGGCCGTAAAAAATTTAAACAATCATACTAATAATAATATCGTACAACTGGCCCTTTATACCAGGTTCTAATGATGTTTTAATGTCTTAAAGTCATTTTTCCTTTAACAGCCCCGTTGACGTAACAAAAATATTGTAATTCACAATGGTTTTTGCTCAATTTGCGCGGTGAAGAAATACTTATTATTGATTTTTACCCTCTTATTTGCAAAGCGGATGCAAGCACAAGAGCATCAGAACCCGGCAAATACGAATACCCCAAATTCAAAAAGCATCTTTAACCCTGAACATAAAAGAAACTTCTCGCGTAAAGGCGATTTCTATTTTCATTGGGGATATAACCATTCCTGGTATGGAAAGAGCGACATCAGGTTTACCGGACCAAATTATGATTTTAAGTTACATGATGTGGTTGCGCACGACAGGCAATCTAAGTTAAGCTGGGATTATCTGAATCCAGGTTTGATTACCGTACCGCAGTATAATATCCGGGTTGGTTATTTTATAAAGGATAACTATAGCATTTCAATAGGTTGGGATCACATGAAATATGTGATGGACATTCCGCAAACGGTAGCCATCACCGGAACTATTGGAGCTAATATTACGCCCGAAAATGCACCTACAGGTTCTTTAGCCGGAACTTATAATGGCGAAAGTATTAATGTTAAAGAAAGTATGTTAACTTTTGAACATACCGATGGGTTTAACTATGCCAATGTTGAATTGGAACGTTACGATGATATTTGGGTAGCGCCAGGTGGAAATACATCCCTTACTTTAGAAACCGGATTAGGTGGAGGATTGGTCGTTCCCCGTTCTGATGTTCGTTTATTTGGCCTCGGCAGAAACAACCATTGGAATGTTGCCGGTTATGGTGTATCTGCTAAAGTGGGCTTGAAATTTTATGTCTGGAAAAATGTTTATCTTCAAAATACAACGAAAGTTGGCGCTACAAATTTGAAAACCATTCATACAACAGGTTGGGATGAATATGATAAAGCTAGTCAGAAGATTAATTACGTTGAAAACCTAACGGTTGTTGGTATTCAGTTTTAGGTGGAACGCTAATTATTCATTTAAATAGCATAAGCCTTTCCACGGCATAAAAAAAGCGTTTTGAAGAAAATCAAAACGCTTTTTTCGTATCCGTTAATAACTATTTTAGATTTTTCTTACTCTTCCCGAGCCAATGATGGTTTTATCAACGGTTGCATTACCAGAATAGTTAACGCTTCCAGAACCACTAATTACAGCTTTAATAGATCGATCTGTTTTAATGTTAACCGTTCCTGATCCACTGATGGTTGTAGATAGGGTATTTGAAGAGAAATTTTTTCCTTCGAATGAACCAGAACTACTAACTACAATTTTTGCCCTGTCTGTACTTCCGGTGATGTTTAACGATCCAGACCCACTAATTACGCCGCTATAGTTATCTACATCGGCATTTGCTTTAATACTGCCTGAGCCGCTTAAAGTAGTGGTTAGATCACCTGTGCTAATTTTGCCGTTTACGGTCATGTTTCCAGATCCACTCATGGTTAAACTGGCCAGCTCATGAGCAGAAACATAAGCTGTAATTTGTTTTCCTTCGTATTTTCTAGACCAGCTTGTGATACTATTTTTAGGACGTATGATAAGAATATTCCCTTTTACTTCTGTAATGATAGATGCAATGGCTTCCGCATCTCCTTCTAAACGGCAACTTTCTTTATTTCCCATCGTAACGATAACATTTATCGGGCCTGCGGCAGCAATTCCATTGAAGTTGCTAACGTCTCTGTCATCATTGTATTTCGATGATGTAATGGCGATTTGATTTTTTGCAACTGCGTTGATACCTGTAGTAAGGGTTAAAGCTGCAAATATTACGGCGAATAATTTTTTCATGAGTATATTTAATTATAGTTAATCTAGCCAAGTAATTTACCTGAGCTATGATTATAAGACGATGAAAATATTAAAAAGTTGCACAGCTTTTCAACTTTCTTTTTTATCAAAAACCCCATTGCCATATCACTGCAACAGGGTTTATCATTTATTAAAGAATAAGGAAGATCTCCAGGGATTATTCTTTTTTCAATTTGATGTAAAACTGAGGATCATTTATGAAGTTATCCGCATTGATTCCTCGATCAACTTTAATCGTTTTCCATTCGTTAGTTGGTTTCACCAGTGTATATTCATTCGGTTTTAGCGTTACGCGAACCGGCATATCAAAGTTTTTAACATCAGTTATCCAACGATAAGATAATGTGCCCTCTTTAATTTTATAAGCCAGTACGGGAATATTGGCGTGGCGAAGGTATTGATCAAAAACCTTATCCAACTTCAGTCCGCTTTGTTTGGCAATATAATTTTCAATTTCCGCCGTCGTTACGGTTTTATGGTAAAAAGTTTTATTTAGCCCCCGAAGAATTTGCCTGAATTTTTCATCATTATTAATTAACTGGCGGATGGTATGAATCATGTTCGCTCCCTTTGGATACATATCGCCGCTCCCTTCTTTATTCACGCCATACGGCCCGATAATCGGGATATCGTTTTCTATTCCCTGTCGGATTCCGATCACATATTCGCTTCCAGATTGCTTACTATCGGTACACTCTGTAAATAAGGTTTCAGAATAATTGGTGAATCCTTCATGGATCCACATGTCTGCAATATCTTTTGATGTAATGTTGTTGCCAAACCATTCGTGTCCGCTTTCGTGGATGGTGATAAAATCCCACTTCAGGCCATGACCAGTGCCGCTTAAATCTCTTCCTAAATAACCCTTCATAAACTTATTGCCATAAGCTACGGCACTTTGATGCTCCATACCCAGATGCGGCGCCTGCACCAGTTTGTACCCATCTTTATACCACGGATAAGGACCAAACCAATATTCGAAGCATTTTAGCATCGGTTTCACATCTGCATCCCAGTGCGGGCGTGCTTTAGCGCTATCTACCTGTAAAGCCCAGTAATCAAGACTTAAATTGCCATTCTCGCCTGCATAGCTGTCTTGCCAATGTGAATATTTACCAATGTAGAACGTTACATCGTAATTGTTAATCGGGTTACTTACAAACCAGTTGTATTGTTTGTAACCATCTGGTTTATTTACTGTATTTCGGAGTCTTCCATTGGAAATTTCCTGCAATGTTTCTGGTACGCTGATGCTGATTAACATACTGTCTACCTCATCACTTTGATGATCTTTGTTTGGCCACCAAACACTGGCGCCAAGTCCCTGGCAGGCGACAGATATGAACGGATTTCCGGCAGCATCTTTCTTAAATATAAAGCCGCCATCCCATGGTGCATTTTTTGCTACGACAGGATTGCCTGCATAAAAAACAGTGAATTTGTCTTTGCTGCCTTTTTTAATGGCTTTTGGAAAGGTGATGAAAACCGCATTATATTCTCGTGTGAAGGGTAAGTTTTTTCCCTGATAAACAACTTTTTCAACTTTCAGGTTATCAAAAAGGTCGAATTGCAGTTTAGTGAAATCTTGTACAGCGGTGAAAGCAAATTCATTGCTTCCGGCAACAGACTTCTGATCCAGATCTATTTTAACATCCAGATGATAGTAATTAATATCATAGCAGGTACGCAAGGGAGTGAGGGTACCTCTCAAGCTATCCGCTCGGGCATTTGCCTGATTTTTTCCTAGCATTTGGGCATTTGCCTGAGTAAGATATAGGGCAAAGGCAAAGAATATAATTAGTTTTTTCATTTTATTTAATTAACCACCCCCGCCCCTCCTAAATTAGGAGGGGCGTTGGATCCTGCTGTATAAATTTACTTTGTTCGTTATTAGTGTTTTGTTTAATATGATGCTTTTAGTTGCATCTTGTTTTTAAATTGTTTGCTTAGTATTAATATTGTCTCGTTTAGTTTCTTCTTTTTAAGGATATAGAACGGAGCTCCCCTCCTAAATTAGGAGGGGAGTTGGATCCTGCTGTATAAATTTACTTTGTTCGTTGTTAGTGTTTTGTTTAATATGATGGTTTTAGTTGAATCCTATTTTTAAATGGTTTGTTCAGCATTAATATTTTATCTCGTTTAGTTTTTTCTTTTTAAGACTATAGAACGGAACTCCCCTCCTTATTTTCAAGGAGGGGTTGGGGGTGGTTTTTTAATTCAATGCCTCAACAATATTTATAATTATTTGAAATGCTGTCTTATTTCTTCCAATATTTTTTTGATTGCCCTTGCTGTAATTTCCTTTGCTTTGTGCAAATTCAGCCGGTGCTATAAACACAAGAAAAATCAGATTCAGGCATTTTATAATTTGTTATTTTAAAACAGAAACGGTGATAAATGAACTATTATTTACATCATGATAGATTTTTTGCGTCGCTTTTTGAAAGTCAGCAGGTTCTGCCTGATAAATATCCATGAATTTTTGTGGATTGCGATCTGCTAATGGAAACCATGAATTCTGAATTTGAATCATCATTTTATGCCCTTTTTTGAAAGTGTGTGCCACATCCGGTAGGGGATAATTCACTTTGGTGATGGCACCAGGCGTAAATGCTTCTGGTTTTTCAAAGCTGTTGCGGTATTTGCCTCGCATAATTTCGCCTCTCACCAACATTTGATACCCGCCCATAATCAAATTTTTAGGATTCGGCGTTGGGTTTGGTGCATCCTCCGGATAAACGTCGATCAGTTTCACCACATAATCTGCATCTGTACCCGTAGTGGAAACTATAAGATTGGCAAGTACAGGGCCTGTTAGGGTAATGTCTTCTGTTAGAACATCTGTTTGATAAACTTTAACATCAGCTCTGCGGGAAGCAAAACGCTGATCATCGATCATGTATTCTCTCGTCCGCTTCGCCTGAATACCATCCTGGTAAGGAACCGGACTATTCGGATCACTCACATATTCGTCCCAGCTATCCGTTCTGCCAACTTTTTCAAAGCTAAGTTTTCCATTAGGCTGCAGATAAAGATTTTTAGTTTCCACCTCTTTTGGCGGCCAGCTTTGAAATTTTTTCCATTCGTTTGATCCGGTTACAAAAATGTTGGCTTCGGCAGCGTTAAAATCACCCTCGCCTTTTAAATAGTGTTTAAAGAAAGGCAATTCATATTGCTGCTGATAATCTATGCTGGTTTTTTTCTCGAAAGAAATGTCACCAAATGAAGAACCTTCACTACGCACCCAGCCTCCATGAAACCACGGGCCTGCAACTAGAATATTGTTCGCACCTGGGTTCTGTTTTTCAATTGCTTTGTAGGTATCAAATGTACCGTAAGCATCTTCTGCATCGAAGAAACCGCCAACCACCATTACAGCAGGCTTCACATTTTTTAAATGAGGGGTGATTAATCTTGCTTTCCAGAAAGTGTCTAGATTTGGATGTTTAAAAAGATCATTCCAGAATTTAATGCTGTCTGCAAAATATTTGTCCTTCATGTTCTTAACTGAACCTGCCTCAAGATAAAAACGGTAGTTATCTTCAATTGGAAACTTAAATCCTTTTGGTCCCTGATCTGGTGTGATGGGTTTCGGGCGGGGAACGCCAAAGCTACCCATAAATGAAAATGCATCCATTAAAAATAACACGCCACGGTGATGGAAATCATCTCCCATAAACCAATCGGTAACCGGTGCCTGCGGCGAGACGGCCTTTAGTGCCGGATGTGCATTTGGTAAGGAGGCGGTAGAATAAAAACCAGGATAGGAAATGCCCGAGATGCCTACATTTCCGTTGTTACCTTTTACATTTTTTACCAGCCAGTCAATAGTATCATAGGTATCGGTGCTTTCATCGATATCCTTTTTGCCTTTTTTAGTCGTCTGCGGACGGATATCTTCGAAATTTCCTTCACTCATCCATTTTCCGCGAACATCCTGATAAACGAAAATAAAACCTTCATGCATCAGGGCAGGGAAACTTCCCAGGCTTAATTTATATTTGTCTGCTCCGTAAGGTGCTACGGTATAAGGTGTTCTGTTAAGCAGAAGGGGATATTTTTTGGTTTGATTTTTGGGAATGTAGATGGAAGTGAAGAGTTTGATCCCATCTCGCATCGGAATCTGTCGCTCTATTTTAGTGTAATTTTGCCTCACGTAGGCAGAATCGCTTTCCTGAGCAAGTACGTTATTAGCGATAAACAGACAAAATAGGAGGCTGAAAAATCTGGAAAAGTTCATTTAAGTAAATATTTTAGGAATAAAATTTAAATATAGATGATTAGGTAATCATTCTGATAAAGTTATGGTAAAAGGTTTGTTAGTGATCGGATAGAATTTGGTCATTATTTTATCAAAATTTGGTTAAATCCTCCTGTGAAACAATCTTTTAAAGCTTTTTATCGTCATATGGTAAAATAAAAAACACAAAATGAAAAGGTTATTCAATCGGGGCTTGGTTATTTTTGCTGCAACAGCATTAATAGCCACTTTAAATGTAGAAATTGCTTCTGCCCAAAGGCCCGGGCGAGGTGGCGGTTTTTCTGGCGGTGGCAGATCAGGTTCTGTTGCATCAAGAGGTAGCTCAGCTTATCGTTCGCCATCAAACAGCAGGGGATTTCAATCGCCAAACCGTGGCGGGTATTCAGCTGGCATGGGCCGATCAGGAATCAGGTCGGAGAGAATGGCTTATAATTATAACCGTCATACTTATCGTGGTGGCAGTTATTTTAGGCCGGGTTTTGGCTATCGGCCAGGCTTTGGGCGGCCATATTACCGTCCTTATTATAGCTACTATAATTTTTACAGGCCATTTCTGGGCATTAGAATAGGTGTTTTACCTTATGGTTATTATCCGTTTTATTATGGTGCTAACCAATTTTACTATTCAGGGGGCTTGTTTTACCAGCAGCATAATAATCATTATGAAGTGGTGATTCCACCGGTTGGTGCCGAGGTGCCAGCTATCCCGGAAGAGGCCAACCGGGTTACAATTAATGGAGTGGATTATTATGAATATAAAGGTGTCTTCTACACTGAGGGGCAAAACAAAAACGGAGAAACCGTTTATCTGGTGGCTGGAAAAGACGGTGTTTTAAATACTGCAGATGGAACGACTACTACACGTAATATTGGTGAAATTGTTACCGAACTACCGGAAGGTTGCAGAGAAGTTACCATTAAAGATGAAAAATATTTCGTTTCGCCAGATGATGTTTACTACGAAGAAGTGGTAGATGGAACCAATATTTCCTATCGAGTGATTGGTAAGTTATTTTAGCCGCTATTTAACTGATCAAGGCATGAAAGATTTGTATACTTCATGTCTTGATTAGTTAGCGTTTTTATTGGTTTTAGGGTTTTAACCAATATCCCAATATTTGTTCCCATTCTCTTTGTAAATTCTATACTTTTATACCCTAAAATATCCGGTTTGAAAAAAGTATCTTCCAGTGCTATTCTTTTATATTTTTCGATAGTAATCTTATTTTCTTCTTGTGCATCGAAAAAAAATGTTGCTGTCCAATCGAAGGAAACCACGATATCATCTGTTAAATTTTTGAGCGAATATATTTTGCCATTAAATACTACCTTTCAAAATACATTCGTGGGTGGCTTATCAGGGATAGATTATAATGCGGGGAATGATCAGTATTACCTGATTAGTGATGATCCCTCGCAGTTTAGCCCGGCGAGGATTTACACTGCTAAAATAGCAATTAAAGAAAACAGGATCGATGCGATAAACTTTAAGGATGTAATCTTTATTTCGCAGGAAGACGGGAGTCAATATCCGAAGCTTCAACATGCGAGAAACTCTAAAGCCGACGGTGAATCGGTTCGTTATGATCCATCCAGAAAGACATTAATCTGGAGTAATGAAGGAGAACGTTTGTTTCGTCCAACGGATACCACCATCGTTCAGCCGGCATTAACTTTCATTTCATTAACTGGAAAATATATTGATACGGTACCACTTCCGCTAGGTTTTCATATTACAAAACAGGAATATGGCGTACGTAAAAATGCTTTCTTTGAAGGGCTGGCTTATGCAGATCATTACAAAACCTTATATGCGGGTTTAGAGGAGCCACTGTATCAGGATGGCGCACCATCAGCATTTCAGTTCGACAAAGCGCTTACCCGAATCTTGAAATTTGATGTGAACCAGAAAAAGAATACTGCACAATATGCTTACCGTCTCGATGCTTTGCCTATCAAACCAACTGTAGAAAGCGACTGGAATTTGAACGGAATTTCTGAGATTTTGGCTGTTAATCCTCACACGCTTTTAGTGATGGAAAGGGCCTGGGCGAAGGGGCGTGATGATCATTCGTTTATAAAACTCTATCTGGTTGACTTAAACGGTGCACAAAACGTAATCGATAATTTAACTTTTATCAAAACCCGGCCAAAGCCGGTAAAAAAGAAATTGCTTTTCGATTTTGATAGTCTAAATATACATGTTGATAATATTGAAGGCATTACCTTTGGACCAAAATTGCCAAACGGAAACAATACCCTTCTGTTTTGTGTAGATAACAATTTTGGAAAAACCCAGGTACAGCAATTCTTTTTATTCGAGGTAGCTCCTTGATGAAGTCTGCCCTTTAACATTAAATAAACAGATAACATGAGTAAAATAAAGGCATTATTATTTGATTTGGATGGTACACTGATTGACTCTGAAAGATTTCATTTCGACTGCTGGAATGAATTTTTAGAAGCGTATGGTGTGCAGCTGGAATTCAAAGATTGGATTGCCAATTATGCTGGAATTCCCTTGCCTCAAAATGCCAAAACCATTATTGATAAATATAAAATCGACGCAGATCTAACCCTTTTTATCAATCAACGGGAGCAGTTAACACTCTACGGATTTGAACATAAAGACATCGAATTGATGCCTTATGCTTTAGACTTTGTTCGGTTTTTTTATGAAAAAGGACTTACACTGGCGGTGGTAACTGCCAGCCCCAGGGCAGATGTTGAAGCCGTATTTAAAAGAAATGGCTTAGCAAAGTATTTTACCTTATTTGTAACCAGAACGGATGTAAGCAAAAGCAAGCCTGATCCGGAAAGTTATAATATTTGTGTTGAAAAATTGGGTTTGGCGAAAGAAGAATGCCTTGTTTTTGAAGACACCATCAACGGTGTAAAGTCTGCGATGGCCGCCGGAATTACCTGTTATGCAATCCAGAGTAATGTAAGGGCGCACCTTAAACTTAAAATAGCAGATGAGTTATTTCTCAGCTTTGCTAACGCGAAGGAATTTATACTGGCAAAAGAGCTGATTTAATTCTTGCTAAAACCCGCTCCTATTTTGTTTTTCATCAGCAAGTAGTCTTGCTAGGCTTCCTCAGAAATGAAATTTTTTATATAATACCATTACGGAACAGGTTTCGATAACATCGAAGCCTGTTTTGTTTTTATAACACAGGTTTTAATCCTGCTTCAGCTATGAGATTAAAACGAAATTAGTATATAGCCGCCTGCAATACATTTTCATTGTAAAAATTGTACTTTTTGCGATGATCAATCAGTTTACCGGGCTTCTCCTTCCACCTTTTTTCGTTACATTTGTACAATCAAAATTCTAAAGAAATTATGCAATACGATGTTGTTGTTATCGGTTCAGGACCGGGCGGTTATGTAGGCGCAATCCGTTGTGCACAGTTAGGTTTAAAAACTGCAGTTATTGAAAAATATAAAACTTTTGGAGGTACTTGCTTAAACGTGGGTTGTATCCCATCGAAGGCGTTATTAGATTCATCAGAGCATTTTCATAATGCTGCTCACACATTTTCTACTCATGGAATCAATTTAAAAGATCTGCAGGTTGATATGAAACAAATGATCGCCCGTAAAGACGACGTTGTGGCTCAAAATACTGCTGGAATTACTTATCTCTTTAAGAAAAATAAAATTGATTCTTATGAAGGTGTGGGTTCATTTGTAGATAAAAATACGGTTTTAGTTACTAAAGCAGATGGTTCTACGGAAACATTATCTGCTAAAAACGTGATTATTGCTACGGGGTCAAAACCAACTACATTGCCATTTTTACCTATCGATAAAAAACGGATCATTACCTCAACTGAGGCGCTAAATATTAGAGAAGTTCCAAAATCAATGGTTGTAATTGGTGGTGGTGTGATCGGTTTAGAGTTAGGTTCTGTATATGCCCGTTTGGGTACGAAAGTTTCTGTCGTAGAATTCTTGCCATCAATCATTGCTACAATGGATGCCGGTTTAGGAAAGGAACTTCAGCGCGTGCTGAAGAAAAACCTGGGTATGGAGTTTTACATGGGCCATAAAGTTACCGGTGCAACCAATAATGGTGAAACCGTAACAGTTACTGCCGAAACGCCAAAAGGTGAAACCATTTCTTTAGATGCTGATTACTGCATCGTTGCGGTAGGACGTACGGCTTACAGCGAAGGTTTAGGTTTAGAAAAAATCGGAATTACCATTGAAGAAAGAGGTAAAAAAATTCCTGTAAATGAACATTTAGAAACTTCGGTTAAAGGTGTTTATGCTATTGGCGACGTTATTACCGGTGCAATGTTGGCGCATAAGGCTGAAGATGAAGGAACATATGTTGCTGAGACTATCGCCGGACAAAAACCACATATCAATTATAACCTGATTCCGGGTGTAGTTTATACCTGGCCGGAAGTAGCCTCTGTTGGTTTAACCGAAGAGCAGCTAAAACAAAAAGGAACAAAATATAAAGCAGGTTCATTCCCTTTCAAGGCGAGTGGACGTGCGAAGGCAAGTATGGACACTGATGGTTTCATCAAGGTGTTAGCTGATGCGGAAACTGATGAAGTTTTAGGTGTACACATGATTGGTCCACGGGTTGCTGATGTGATTGCGGAAGCCGTAATCGCAATGGAATTCCGCGCATCTGCAGAAGACATTGCACGTACTTGTCATGCTCACCCAACGTATACTGAGGCGCTGAAAGAGGCTGCTTTAGCTGCAACGGAGAACAGAGCAATTCATATTTAAAATTAACAAGCTGAATTTGTTTTTAGCATCTTTTAATACTTTGAAATAGATTTAAAGGATTAAAATTAATATTAAGAAAGCTGATAAGAAATTATCGGCTTTTCTAGTTTAATATCATTTACTCTACTGGTTGGTGTCTCACCAACCAGCCTATTATTTGCCACATAATCGCTCCATACCATTAAATTTATAGCATGAGTTTTTCGGTCGGTGAGACACCAACCGCTAGGGTATAACGGATAAGAAATTATCGACCTTTTTTGTAGTTTAACTTTTTTTGCTTTTCACTTTAGTCTTTCAGCTTTCAGCTCTTTTCTTTTCAATTTCTTAACAAAATGATAACAAGGGTAGTCTGCAATCTGTCTGATGTGAATTTATTTTTGCAGTTCAGATATTAACAAACCATGAACTGTAAAAAACTTTTCGTTGCTTTAATAATGGCAACGGTGGCGCTCTCTGCCTGTAAAAAAACAACAACGCCTGTTGAGGAAACCGAAGAAATTGTTGCTGAAGATATTGCAAGTTTTAAAGAAACGGCATCAATTGATTTAGGAGGAGAAACCTCGTCTGAAATCTCCGCTTATGATCCAGCAACAAAGAAATTATTTGTGGTAAGCAATGAAGGCGGTGCAAAAGTAGAAGTAGTAGATTTATCTAATTATCCTACAGTAACTAAATTAAGAACGCTAACCTTTGCAAATAATGCCGGGATCAACAGTGTTGCAGTTAATAATGGTTTATTGGCTATTGCCTTAGATGGTGCAGACAAACAGGGTAATGGTGATGTGGTTGTGCTAAAAACGTCCGATTTATCAGAGCTTAAAAAGATTACTGTTGGTGCAATGCCGGATATGGTCACGTTTAGTCCGGATGGAAATTATATTCTTTCGGCAAATGAAGGTGAACCAAATGAGGCCTACACCGTTGATCCGGTAGGAACAGTTTCAATCATCAATATTAAAAATAATTATGCAGTTAAAACAATAGATTTTTCAGCATTTGAATCTCAAAAGGTCGCTTTGGTTGCGCGTGGTTTCAGAATCTACGGACCTAAAGCCAGTTTCGCACAGGATATTGAACCAGAATATATAGCTGTAAGTAGCGATTCTAAAAAAGCCTACGTAACGCTTCAGGAAAACAATGGTGTTGCAGAAGTTGATCTCCTTGCCGGAACGATTACAAAAATCAATCCGCTCGGCACCAGGGATATTAGTGTTGCAGAAAATGCTTTTGATGTGAGCGATAAAGATGGTAAAATTGCTTTGGGTAGCTGGCCAATCAAAGCATTTTATCTTCCGGATGCGATTTCTTTTTTCTCTACAGGTGGCGTATCCTATCTTGCTTTGGCAAATGAAGGTGATACCAGGGCCTGGAAAGGGTATGATGAGGAAGTGAGGGTGAAAAGTTTAAAACTAGATCCGGCCAAATTTCCCGCTGCTGCAACTTTACAGCTGGACCAGAACCTGGGAAGGTTAACTGTATCAAAAGCTTATGGCGATATTGATGGAGATGGCGATTACGACGAGTTATATGCCACGGGAGGCAGAAGCCTAAGTATTCTCGATGCCAGCACTGGCACCTTGGTTGCAAACATCGGAAGGGATTTAGAGCAACACGTTATCGATGCTGGTAAATTTGACGATGAACGATCTGATAATAAAGGCGTTGAAGTAGAGGGCGTAACGGTAGCACAGGTAAATGGCAGAACCTTAGCTTTTATTGGGTTGGAGCGCGTGGATATGATTGCGATCTATGACCTCACAACACCTGAGTTACCAAAGTTTATACAGCTAGTTGCTGCGGGTGATGCACCCGAGGGCGTTTTATTCATTAAACCAAAAGACAGTCCGAATGGCAGAAGTTTGCTAGTTGTGGCCAGCGAAGGCGACGGTACCGTGAAATTTTTCCAGCCAAATAAAATATAAGTACATCCCTATATCAACAGAAAGCCCACCGCAAGTGGGCTTTTTCGTTTTAGTGATTTCTAAATGATAATAATGCTTTATTTTTTCAATTGATTTAAGGAACTTTGCAAAGTATTACCCGCTCATAAAAAAAACAATAATTTGGAAGAGAAAAAGGCAGCCCAGGAAAATTCAGTTCAAGCAGATAAAAAAACTGTATTAGCACAAAGCTCTCCAAACAGAACTCGATTAGCCGTTTCACTATTTTACTTTGGACAGGGAATTGCTTTTGCATCCTGGGCCAGTCGGATCCCCGATATTAAACATGTTTTAAATCTATCAGATGGAGAACTGGGAAGTATTTTACTGGCACTTCCGCTTGGTCAATTATGTACCATGCCAATCTCCGGTAGATTAGTGACTAAATACGGCAGTAAGAAAATATTAACCATTACAGCACCACTTTATGTTCTGGCTCTTGGCAATTTAGGATTAGCAACTGCACCCTGGCATTTAGCTGCCTTTCTTTTTCTTTTTGGGGTGGTAGGTAACATGTGTAATATCGCGGTAAACACGCAAGGTTCGGAAGCAGAAAAACTTTTCGGTAGACCGATTATGACATCATTTCATGGTGCCTGGAGTATAGCCGGATTTACAGGAGCACTGGTGGGTTTGCTGATGGTTAATCTCCACATCATTCCATATTATCACTTTTGGATCATTAGCGGATTTATTTTTATTAACGTATTCATTAATTATAAACACCTGGTGCCGGGTAAAGGGGCTACCCCCGAACGTAAACCTAAATTTTTTACTATGCCTGAAGGGGCTTTAATGCAACTCGGAATTATTGGCTTTTGTAGCATGGCCACAGAAGGAGCAATGTTCGATTGGAGTGGCGTATACTTTAAAGATATCGTTAAAGCACCAACTTCCCTGGTTATTTTAGGTTATGCCTCATTTATGGTGATGATGGCTACAGGCCGTTTTGTCGGCGACAGAATTATCACCCGGTTGGGGCGTAAAAAAACGATTCAGATTAGTGGGTTGATTATGTCGACAGGTATGTTTTTATCTGTGTTTTTTCCCTATATCATCACTGCCACAATCGGTTTTATGCTTGTTGGTGTAGGAGTTTCGAGTATTGTCCCTACGCTTTATAGTGTAGCAGGGAAAAACGGAAAGGTATCTCCGGGAATTGCAATTGCAGTTGTTTCCAGTGTAAGTTACCTGGGTTTTTTAATGGGGCCGCCGCTTATTGGTTATATTTCTGCATTGTCAAGCCTGCAATATTCTTACGGCGTAATCGGATTTTTTGGCCTGCTGGTAAGCTTTTTAGTTGGGAAAATTAAAGCTATCGAATAGCGTCATTCCTTTTTCAATATGCCGTTTTCCTTAAGTGCGGCTATTGCAATTTCAATTAGTCTTAGGTTTTCCTCCTGATGACCATGCTGTACTTCCACATTAATGTAGGGAATATTGTTTATCATGGCATAAACTGATAGTGAGCCATCATTTTCCGCAAATTTCGATTGCAGAATTACATTTACATTGGCTTTCTTTAAGCTGGTAAATAAACGTGGTTCGGTAACATAAAGCAAATCATCACCATCCATCTCAAAATTAATGTAAACCGAATCTGCTGTGCTTGATAAGTCGTAGCCTGGTAAATACGATGAAATTCCAAAACCACCGTCTCCGTTATTGTGTAGGGTAAGAAAGTATCCGATAGATTTCGGATCGTAGAAGTTAACGATTTGCTTCCCGGCATCCAGAATATATTTTTCTACCTCGCCTGAGCTGTATGCATCTTTCTTTAAACGCGTTTTAACACCTGTTTCAGTATAAATGGCATTCGGATCAATGCGATAGGGGTCATCCATATGTGTAAAGGTATAATCTCTTACACCACCATATTGGCTGTCGATTAATTCCCCGCCACTCCACCGGATATAATCGAATCCAGCCTTTACGCCTGTATCTTCATTATCGTGAACGACTAAAAAACGAACGCCATTAGGTTTGTAACTGTATTTCACCAGGGTGATATCAAGGTCTGCTACCTTAATAAAGGATGAGTCGCTGGTCATTGCGGCGAAAACTGGTGGATGTTGTGCCCGAACTAAAAGTGAAGCGCTGATTAAAATGAGGGATAAGACAACTTTAAACATATCACTAATATACAATGTTGAATATTATTTTGTTTGATGACTGGTGATTATCTGTTCAATATGACGGAAGGCTGGAAGACTGCTGGTTTTTATCCCCCTAAATAATTAGCCAAAAAAAAGGCTGCCTTTTTGGAAAGGCAGCCTGGTTGATTGTTAATCAGGATATAATTATTTTAATGTTTCGTATCCAAATCGTATTCAAGTACTTCTTTATGGTCATATGGTTCAACCATTAACTCGTCGATAGTTTTACCTTTTTTGTTGAAACCTAGTTTATCTAAGATAATATCAAAAATCAGATATACCACAGGTACTACAATTAAGGTCAGGAATAACGAACTGGTTAATCCGCCAACGATAACCCATGCCAAACCGTTTTTCCATTCTGCACCGGCTCCACTTGCTAACGCAATAGGAAGCATACCAAAAATCATGGCTATGGTAGTCATTAAGATTGGACGTAAACGGGCATGGTTAGCCAGAACTAAAGCTTCAATAGTCGATTTTCCTTCTGCCTTCATCTGGTTGGTAAAATCGACCAGAATAATCGCATTTTTCGCTACCAGACCCATTAACATAATAAAACCTAAAATGGTGAAGATACCGATGGAGTTATTGGTTAAGGCCAGTGCTAAGAAAGCTCCGATTAAAGCCAATGGAAGCGAGAACATCACTACAAAAGGATAAACAAAACTATCATATAAAGCCACCATAATCAGGTAAACTAAAATAATGGAAGCCAATAATGCAATACCCAAAGTACCAAAACCTTCTGCCTGGTTTTCTTCATCTCCACCCCAGGTATAACTTACACCAACCGGAGCTTTTAACTTGCCGTTTTCCTGCATTTCCTGCAATTTGGCTTTGAAATCTGCCACGATAGTTCCTGTTGGCCTACCAATGGATTGTGCCTGAACTGATACTGAAGTAGATTTGTTAAAACGCTCTAACTGACTAGGTCCTGAACCTTCGGTAATGTTTGCGAACTGAGACAGTTTAATCTGCGCACCCTGATCATTGATGAAGATCAGGTTACGTACGTCATCAATGTTTTTTCTGTTGAAATCCTGGTATTGAATGTTGATGTCGTATTCGTATTCTCCTCTTCTATATTTACCATCGGTATTACCAGCGAAGGCAGTCTGCATCGTAGAACCTACAGTTGATAAGGTTAAACCAACAGACGACATTTTATCACGGTCTACCTGAACATTAATCTCCGGTGTTCCCTTTTCAACTGATAATTTAATCTCTGTAGCACCAGATATGGTTTTAAGTAAAGCTTGCGCACCTTCTGCATATTTTAATGCACTATCCAGGTTTGATCCCATTACCACTAAACTAATCGGCGCATTTTCTGCGATGCCTAAAATACTAATTGGCACCGTTTTTACTTTTGCTCCAACCAATTCTTTAGCCAGGGCACGACTCATTTTCGTTGCAAAAACATCAGATGACAGACCTTCGCGTTCTTTGCGGTCTACCAATCTAACATTGATCTCTGATTTGTATGCAGTTGCCTGCGTACCACCGAAATCACCACTGGCCTGACCAACAGTTGTAATCAACTGGGTAATTTGTGGTTGTTTGCTTAAGAATGCTTCCGCCCGTTGTGTATAGAAATTGGTTTGCTCTAAAGGTGCATCTTTCGGTAATTCGATCTGCACTAAGAATTCACCTTTGTCCGATTTCGGGAAAAACTCTGATCCGATGAAACCAGCTCCGGCTAGCCACATTGCAGCCACGAATAATACTACTACCGCTGCAATAGTACGTCTTTTGTGATTTAGCGACCAGTTTAATACGCCCGTAATCCAGATGGTGAATTTTTTTAACTGCTTTTCAAACCATAGAATAAAACGACCAAATATGTTTTTTCCTTCGATGTGCTCTAACTTTCCATATCTCGAAAAAAGTAAAGGTACAATGGTGAATGAAGCTACCAGAGAGAGTAAAGTCGCGATGATTACCACTACGCAGAACTGGCGAAGAATGTTAGATACGAGGCCGGAACTTACGGCAATCGGGAAGAATACCACCACAATTACCATCGTAATGGAAACCACGGTAAAACCAATCTCCCTTGTAGCATCAGATGCTGCACGAACTTTGTTTTTACCCATCTCCATATGTCGCTGGATATTCTCTAAAACCACAATCGCATCATCGACCAGGATACCTACCACGAGCGATAGTCCCAGTAACGACATTAAATTTAAAGTAAAACCAAATAAGCTGATTCCAATAAACGTTGCAATCAACGATGCTGGAATCGATACCATTACAATTAACGCATTACGTAAACTGTGCAGGAAGAAAAGCATTACAAAGGCTACTAAAATAACCGCAAGAATTAAATCGTGAATTACCGCATCAGCAGATTCTAAAGTGAATATCGAACTATCATTTACAATTTTAATATCAAGCCTGTTAGCTGCATATTCTGTTTTAAGTTTTGCAATAATGGCATGCGTACCTTCACTCACTTCTACCGCATTTGCATCACTTTGTTTAATGATCTGAATAGCGATTGAAGCCTTACGATTAATCCGGGCCAGTTTTTCAGTTTCTTTTTTCGAATCCTGTACGTCTGCTACATCCCCTAAACGAATTTGTGCACCATCTTTAGAGGTGGTTAGCACTAAGTTTCGAAGCTCTTCTATACTTCTGTATTTACCAGATAAACGGATTAAAACGTCTTGATTTTCGGTTTTAACACTTCCGGTAGGGAAGTCCAAATTGGAGCTTAAAACCATTTGTTGTACCTGAGGTACAGAAAGGTTATATCCCTGCAATTTGTCAGCATCAAGCATTACTCTGATTTCCCTTTCAGAACCACCAACCAAATTCACCTGAGCAACACCAGTTACCCTGGAAATTACAGGAGCAATTCGCTGATCAATTAAGTCATAGAAGGATACATCGTCCATATTGGCCGAAGCGGTCATGGTAATTACCGGTAAATCATCCAAAGAGAATTTACTTAATGAAGGCGTTTTCACATCTTCAGGTAAATCTGAAAGAATGGCATTTACCTTACGTTGAGCATCATTTAATGAAATATCAATGTTCGCTGCATCTGTTAACGTAATGGTAACGGTGGATAAACTTTCGAATGATACCGCATTAATTTTTTTAATGTTCTCCATAGAGGATACCGCATCCTCAATTTTTTTTGTTACTGTATTTTCTACCTCAGCAGGAGATGCACCAGGATAGATCGTTGAGATCGATACTACGTTGTTTGAGAATTTCGGTAATAATTCATAACCCAACGAAAAGTAACTCAATAGCCCCAGCAGGGTAAGTGCAGTAAAAACCACAATTACCAGCGAAGGCCTTCTTATTGAAATGTCTGTTATTTTCATTTTATTTTTTTATGCGGTGATGTACATCAACGCGTGTGCTAACTAATGACTCTAAACCTTTTCCTTATTTAACAATGCTAACGGCAGTACCCTCAGCTAAGTTAATCTGGCCACTTGTAATTACGCTTTCACCTTCGTTTAAGCCTTCTAAAACTTCAACATTATCACCCAGGATACGGCCGGTAACTACTTTACGCACCTTAGAAGTATTGTTCGATTTATCATAAACAAATACCTGATTACTACTTACACTACCTACAAATGAGGTACGAGGGATTAAGATACTTGGTGCTTGTTTAGGGAAGTTAAACACAGCAGTTCCATACATACCTGCTCTTAGGCTGTTCTTGGTGTTGTTGGTCACTTCAATTTCAATAGGGAAATTTAAAGTTGCATCAGCTTTGGGAGCAATAAAAGTGATTTTCCCTGAGAATTTTTCAGTTGGGAAAACTGTTGATTTAATGCTGATCTGATCCCCAACTTTAAGACTGGCAACCTGAGATTCGTTTACATTTACTTTCAGTTTTAATTTAGAAACATCAACCAGTTCAAATAACTGCGTACCCTGAGCTGTTACAAAAGCACCAACTTCAATGTATCTTTTATTTACAATTCCGTTAATCGGAGATTTGATATTTGCATCACTCAATTTTCTTTGTGAGGCCTGTAAACGGAGTTTCGCATTTCTGGTAGCCAGTTTAGCCTGATCCAATTGCTGTTGCGTTACACCACCAGTTTGAAAAGAACTTTGGTATCTTGCCTCATCTCTCACTGCATTTTGATAAGTAGCTTCAGCAGTTTCTCTGTCTGTATTAATGATTTCGGCATCAAGACGTGCCAATGGCTGTCCTTTTGATACTTTATCACCTTCATCAACATAAATCCTGGTGATCCGGCCGGCGTTTTCAGATAAGAAGTTTAATTCTTGTTTTGGAGCAAAGTTTCCATTCGCAACGAAATCTAAATCCACTACCTTTTTTTCTACAGAAGCGATACGAACGGCTACGGCGCCACCACCCTCAGCAATGAAAGCAGTTTTAGCTTCATTTTTCTTTTTGTTGTTTGTTAAAACATAAGCTATTGCACCAAGGGCAACAACAATAACGACAATTACGATAATTATTCTTTTCATTTCTATTGTACTAGCGATTTAATATTTCCGTTTGATTTTATTAATTGTATTTCGGCTATTTTATAATTTAATAAAGCCTGTGTATAGCTGTTCTGTGCCTCAGTTAGCGCATTTTCTGTATCGATCAAATCAGTTAAATTCGCCAGCCCGTTATTGTAATTGTTTTGCGTGCTTTTATAGATTTCCTGAGCGAGATCAGCATTTTTTCGCTGTGAGTTAATGGTGTTCAAGTTATTTCTTAGCTGGATTTTAGCATTCTCATAAGCCAGATTTAAAGAGTTTGTAGATTCTTTTCTATCTTCTTTGGCTTTTCTGATATCAACATCAGCCTGACGGATTTTTGAGCGGGTTAAAAAGCCATTGAAAATTGGCACTTTTAAGGTAAGGCCAATGGCTGATGACCCAAAACCAATAGCTGATGCATTAGAGTTTAAGAAATCAAACCCATCACTCTGGCTGGAATACGTATAGTTCCCGGATAAAGCTAAACTCGGATAATATTCTGCAATGTAGGCCTTCTTTTGTAGCGATAAAAGCTTGTCCTGGTTATCTAAAAGTTTAACTTCTGTTCTGTTAGATAAATCAATATTATCAGCCAGAACCGGCAATTGAGTAACAGCAGTTAATTCTGTAGCTGGTAATTCGATTGGAGTAGCTACAGACATGCCCATCGAAAATTTCAATTGATTTTCTAATTGCGTAATTGCATTAACAACCTGATCACGTTGCGTCGTTAAATTTGTCAGGTTAACAGAAATCCGATCGACATCAATTTTTCTGGCTAAGCCATTTTGATATTGATTACCAACAATTTTCTCAATCACTTTAATGTTTTTAATGTTGGTGTCGATTACATTAAGCTGCTCTCTATTTACCAGAACCTGATAATAGTTATTGGCTACCAGCTCTATAATTTGCTCTTCCGTTAACTGAGAAGTCAGGTTGTAATATTCTTCACTTGATTTTGCCGCTTTTAAGCCTGTAAAAACCGTTTGGTTAAACAATTGCTGCGAAAGGCTAACCCCAGCAGTTGAGTTCCAGCTTTGGCCCAGTTTAAACGATTGCGTTTGTCCGCCAAGATTTGCAACTAACTGGCCGATAATCGGATTATAAGTTAAGCCTACGTTGCCCGTTATTGTTGGTAAAGCCTGGGCTCTAACTTCCTCAACCTTATATCTTCCACCTTCGATATCAAGTTTTGATTTACGAACTCTAATGTTGTTCTGAAGCGCATAGTTTAGCGCTTCTTTCAAGGTAACCTGTTGCTGTGCAGTTACCAATTGCGGTAAAGCCATGCCGATGATTAGGACGAGCATCAATTTTACCATTTTTACTCTAAGCATAATGTATGTTTTTTTGTTTTTGGGTTCCTTATTATTACTTACCTTCCTACAGGTATTAAATGCTTTCGCATCATTTTCTGATTTTTAATGCTTGTTTACCGATAATCCTCTGGTAAAGATGGATGACAAGTCTTTTTGCTTTTGAGTCATCTTGTTTACCGTTTTTTTATCAGGTAATAGGTCTTTGCCAAGTTCCATAATGCACATATTAGTTAAGCCCATTAAACTTTCGAGATAGAGCTCGGCAATGTGTGCCATGTTTTCATGTTTGATTTCTCCCTTTTCCTTTGCCCTTTCGAAGATATCTGCATAAAAGACTTTCTCTGAATCTTTCAATGCCGTTAGTTTTTTCTTCATCGCATCATCGTTGAAAATATCAGGAAGACCTTCCGAAATTCTCAACATAAAATACTTCATGAAAAAGCTATTCCTAATTTCGATGGTTTGAAACAAAATGTTCTCCACCGTGTCATCAGGATTATATTTTTTCTTTAGCAGATCAAAATAATCTGTAAATACTTTTTCAATCACACCAACAATTAAACTCTTCTTATCTGGAAAATAATAATAAAGGGATGGCTTTGATACAGATAAATCTTCAGCAATGTCGTTCATGGTTGTTTTACCAATCCCGAAATGGCTGAAACGCTTTATGGCACCTTCTATAATTTGTTCACGCTTTTTATCAGCTACAATCATTTTACTTTTTTACTTTCTGACTTTTTTAATATATTAGTCAAAGTTAGATTTAAATTTTCATTTCTTAATTAGTTGATTCACAATCGATCAACAACTGACATGTAAATGACAATTTATTTCACTTTCATTTGGTTTACTTATATTTACTGCCAATAAGCAAAAATAATGAAGGTGATTTTCAGTATTCTGATCGTATTAAGTACTATAGTTGTAATGGAATGTCTTTCCTGGTTTATCCATAAGTATCTCTTTCACGGTCCGTTATGGTTTATGCACGAAAGTCATCATAAGAAATCTCATTCATTTTTAGAGTGGAATGATTTATTTGCCTTGCTTTTCGCTGCCTTGTCACTTTATCTTATGTATATTGATCGGAAATACTTCGGTTATCGTTTTTTCACGGGCTTGGGTATTACACTCTATGGCGTCATCTATTTTATAATTCACGACTGGTTTGTACATCGCCGATTCAAAACATTTAAAAGCAATAACACTTACCTGAAAGCGGTTAGAAAAGCACATAAAATTCACCATAAAAATCAGGGAAAAGAACAGGGGAGGGCTTTCGGTTTGTTGTTTATCAATAAGAAATTACTCAAAAACTAAATTTGATGAAGAAACGCTACCACTTTTTGTTATTTGCAATTTCACTAATGGGATTATCCTCCTGTGCGAAAAAAACAGATCAGGATCGGGCTATAGAATTGGTGAAGACGAAATATGAAAACTTAGATCAAAAGCTAAATTTTAAAAATTCGAGGCTTGATAGCCTTTATAACATCGAGCCTAAAGCATATGCAGATAGCATAAGGAAGGGGAATGAGCTTGATTCCGTACTGGCCGTATTAGAATCTGAAATAGAACATCTTGGCCAGAAGGAATCAGATAGTGTTGGTATAATTAGCGAAAGGCTTACAAAAGACCGGTATCGTTTATTGGAAGCTTCTCGAGTAAAGCCACAGTTTGTAGGTTGGAAATTAACAGGGGTAGAAACAGCAGGTGCAAAATCAAACCAATTAAGCTTTAAATTTAATAAGGACATTACTGAAATCGTTCCTTAACTAATTTTTATTTTACTTTTGCAGCATAATCTCAAATCTGCCATGCTTCAAATTTTAGAAAACGTTTCTTTAAAGCCATACAATTCTTTTGCTATTGATGTAAATGCACGTTATTTTGCAGAGATTAAGACGGCAGATGACCTGAATGACTTATTTCAAACCGGCCTTTTAGAAACCGAAAAGCTACTAATTGTGGGTGGGGGAAGCAATATTTTGTTTACGCAGGATTTTGTTGGATTGGTGATAAAAGTGAGTATTAAAGGGCTTGAATCTGAGATAAACGGAGATGATGTATTGGTAAAGTCTGGTGCGGGAGAGGTATGGAATGATTTCGTTAACTATTGTGTAGTAAATAATTTTGCAGGCGTTGAGAACTTAAGCTTGATCCCGGGTACAGTAGGTGCATCACCGATCCAAAATATTGGCGCTTATGGCGTAGAACTTAAAGATGTATTCGAAAGTTGTACAGCCTTCGAAATTAAAACCGGCCAGATTAAAACATTCACTTTCGAAGATTGCCATTTTGGTTATCGCGAAAGCATTTTTAAATGCGAACTTAAAGGACAATATATCATTACTGATGTTAGTTTCCGTTTATCATCAAAGCCGAAAATAAATACCTCTTATGGAGCAATTGAGACAGAGTTGCGACAAAGGGGAATTGAAAGTCCGGATATTGCAGATGTATCCGCGGCGGTTTCGCATATTCGGGTAAGTAAATTACCAGATCCATCGACTATAGGCAACGCCGGGAGTTTCTTCAAAAATCCGGTGATAGAAAAGTATGAGTTTGCAGATATTGCAGCTAAATTTCCAGATGTGGTGCATTACCCTACTCCGGATGGGAAAATTAAGCTTGCTGCAGGCTGGTTAATTGAGCAATGTGGCTGGAAAGGCAAGAAAATTGGTGAAACAGGTACTTGGAAGAATCAAGCTTTAGTTTTAGTTAACCATGGAAATGCAACTGGCACGGAAGTTTTTCGCTTTTCTGAACAAATTATAGACAGTGTAAAGTCCACTTTTGGAGTCACTCTCGAGCGAGAAGTAAATATTCTGTGACGAAAACGCGTTTTTACCCGCTTTAATAGGCAAGAGGGTGTGCCAACTTTTTTTGGTATTAAGTTTGTTTATAGTATAGCAAATGAACATCAATTCATTTGTTTTAAATCAACCTAAAGCTAAATATCATGACAAAATTTGAATTCAACCATCTGGTTAACCATCACTCAGTTTCACTTAGATCTTATGCTTTAAACTTTACAAAAGATGCAGAAGATGCTAATGATCTTGTACAGGATACGATGCTGAAAGCCATTACTTATTACAATAAGTTTAAAGAGGGTACGAATTTAAAAGGTTGGTTGTTTACCATCATGAAAAACACCTTCATTAATAACTATCGTCGTTTGGTTAAAACAAATACACTAATCACACAGAGCGAAGATATTTCTTCAGCAAACCTTTCATATAGCGCGACTAAAAACCAGGCAGAAAGTAAATTTGTATTGGGCGATATTGATAAAGCACTGGCTCAATTGCCTGAAGAATATTATGTTCCATTTATTCGCTATTTCGAAGGATATAAATATCATGAAATTGCTGATATGTTGCAGATTCCGATTGGCACGGTAAAAACCCGTATTCATGTGGCCCGTGGAATTTTGAAAAAATACTTAAAAACTTATTCTAAGGATATTGCCATTGCAGAAATGGCTTAAGATACATCTATTGAAAAACTAAGGTCTCGAGTTATCGGGACTTTTTTTTGCGCTGATTTTTTTCGACTGGAAAAAAGGGAATAAGAAAATAGAAAGTAGGGAATAGAAAATAGGGATGTGTGATTTACTAAAAGAGAGAATAGGTAATAATCATAGAATGTTATTTGCAACCTGGTGGATGTGCTACCGATTGAGGAATAGGGTAAAAGCAAAAGGCCCGGAAAAACCAGGCCTTATTTGCTTATCATATATTTGGTTAGTTGATTCTTATGTTTACTTTCAACAATTCGCCTTCTCTTTCATTTCGAAACAAATGCAAACCTTGAACAATATTGTGTTTAAAAGGCTATTAGCAGTGTTTTTGTTTTGTGGATATAAAGATAAGGGAAATTTTAAATTTGTCAAGCTTTTTTTAACTTTTTTATTATTTCTTTTGCGACCACTTGTCCGGATATGATCGCAGGAGGCACTCCAGGGCCTGGAATGGTTAATTGACCTGTGTATAACATATTCGTTACGTTGCTTTTCATCTTCGGTTTTAAAAAGGCCGTCTGTTTCAAAGTGTTTGCTAAGCCATATGCATTTCCTTTAAAGGCGTTGTAATCGCTTATGAAGTCGTTCATGGCGTAACTTCTTTTAAATAGGATCGCATCGCTGATATCGTTACCTGTTAATTTTTTAAATCTATCTACCAGAAGATCAAAGTATTCCGTGCGTTTAATTTCGCTGTCTTCCAAACCGGGTGCAATCGGGATTAAAAAGAAAAGGTTTTCACAGCCTTCGGGTGCAACGCTCTGATCGGTTACAGAAGGGCAGCAAGCATAGAATAATGGCTTGGAAGGCCACTTTGGATCAGTGTATATTTCTTCCGCATGTTCATCGAAATTCTGATCGAAAAATAAATTATGATGAAGAACATTTTTAAGTTTTTTGTTCAAAGCAATATAGAAAAGTAGGCTTGAAGGCGCCATGGTGCGGCTTTCCCAGTATTTTTCTTCATATTTTCGGTTTATTTTTTCTAATAGGTGTTGCTCAACATGGTGATAATCAGCATTCGCAACAATATAATCTGCATTAAAATCCCCCCTGTTGGTTTTGATTGTTTTCGCTATCTTATCTTTTGCTTCAATTTTAGTAACAGTCGTATCAAATAGAAACTTTACGCCTTGCTGTTCCGCAATCTTTTTCATGGCTGAAACAATCTCGTGCATACCGCCAATGGGATACCAGGTGCCCATAATTAAATCGGCATAATTCATCAGGCTGTAAAGCGCGGGCGTATTTTGAGGTGTTGCACCCAAAAATAATACTGGGAATTCTAAAAGCTTTCTGAGTTTCTCATTTTTAAATAACTGATGAACGTGCTTTCGCATGTTTCCCAAAAGCTGGAGTTTAATTCCACTGATGGCTAGTCTCGGATCAAAGTATTCCATCAGGCTATGAGAAGGCTTGAACACATATTCGTTCATACCAACATCGTATTTATATTTAGCCTGTTTAAGAAAAAGATCGAGGTTTTTACTGCTGCCAGGTTCTAGTTCTTCAAATAATTGATACAATTTTTCTGCTGTTGCCGGTACATTTATGGTATCATCTTCACCGAAATAAATCCGGTAAGAAGGGTCTAATCTTTTTAGTTCGTAAAAATCAGCTGTTGTTTTGTTAAATAGTTGATAGAAATTTTCGAAAACATCGGGCATCCAATACCAGCTAGGCCCCATATCAAAGGTAAAGCCATCTTTCTTCCAGATTCTGGCCCTGCCGCCTGCCATTTCATTCTTTTCGATTACGGTCACATCGCAGCCCTGTTTCGCCAGTAAGGCTGCAGCAGAAAGCCCTGCGAAACCAGCGCCAATAACTATAACCTGTGGTTTTTTATCCATACTGTAAATAAAAGGATTTTCCCTGATTTTGTTTGGATAATAATGATAGAGAGTGGTATTCTTTTGAGTTGGATGGTTTTATTATTTTACTATTGGCTGTCTGTCATTCAGAGTGCAGCGAAGAATCCCTGGGCTACAGGGTGCTGTATTTGGTTTCCGTTTGCCTATTGGTTTGGTAGCTTATTGAAGTTTATGTTCTATGGGTGGCAGATTCCTCGCTGGCGCTCTGAATGACAAGGTATTTTTGTTTTCCTTTTATTACATTTGCAATTAACCATGTTTAAACTCAGATTTTTATCTCTTTTACTTATTCTTAGTGTTCATTTTTGTTACGCACAATTATCAACTAAAGAAATAACTGTGCTCAAAGGCGATATGGTGAGGGCAGTAGATGATATAAAATTAACCGAATCGTTATTAGTCAAGCTTAATAAACTATCAGATAAGACGGCATTGGTAACTGCTTATATCGGCACGTTAGAAGCCCTTAAAGCGAAACACGCCTGGAATCCTTACAATAAAATAAAATATGTAAAAGTTTCCATGCAAACCATGCAAAAAGCCATCAATATGGACAAAGAAAACATGGAAATCCGTTTCATGCGTTATTCTATACAGCATTACACCCCTTCTTTTCTGGGTTTTAGTAAAGATTTGACATTGGATAGAAAGGAAATTATTAAGCATTATCAAAACGGAAACTTTGGTGTTGCTGATCAGTCGCTGGTAAAAAATGTAGCCAAGTTTATGGTAGACAGTAACCGTTGTACGCCTGAGGAAGTTAAAATTTTAAAAAAATACATTTAATGCACTACATTTATTTATTAATCAATATTGCAGTAATTTTTTTCCCGCTGGTATTGTCGTTCGATAAGAAAGTGTATTTTTTTAGTAAATGGAAATACATTGTACCAGCTATTTTAATAACCGGGGTAGTGTTCCTGATTTGGGATTTACTTTTCGTAAAACTGGATGTCTGGTCTTTTAATCCAGACTATCTTATTGGCGTTTATTTATGGGGACTTCCGCTGGAGGAAATGTTATTTTTCTTAACCGTTCCTTATGCCTGTGTTTTTATTTACGAATGCCTAAATGCTTATTTCCCCAAAAACGAGTTTCAAAAATATAGCCTTGCGCTGAGCAATCTGTTTTTAGGCTTGTGTATTGCCATTCTTTTCTTTGGCTTTCGTCACTGGTATACCTTAATCAATTTTGGATATCTCTTTATTGTACTTGCCTATGTAGAATACGTTAACGTGAAACTTCGTTTCATGTACAAATTTTACAGGGCGTATTTAGTGGCATTAATTCCATTTTATATTGTAAATGGGTTTTTGACAGCTATCCCGGTAGTGATTTATAATAGCAAAGAAAACTTGAATTTCAGGGTAGGAACAATTCCATTTGAAGACCATTTTTATTTAATGAGTCTGTTGTTGATGAATATCTATCTTTACGAGTGGTTTAAAGGCAGGGCGAAGAACTAATGGATTTGCCTGTCTATACCAAGCAGCAACTGGCACTTCGAAACGGTCAGGATAAACCGCAAATATGGGTGGCTTACAAGGGTTTAATTTACGACATGACTGATAGCCGGTTGTGGCGCAATGGAAAACACTATGAACATTGGGCCGGTCAGGATTTAACAAATGAATTGCCTGATGCCCCGCATACTGAAGCTGTTTTTGAAAAGTTTACGCCAATAGCATTGCTGGCTATTCCAAATTTACCTTAGGTAACTGCGGTGGCTTTTAACAGTCGGTTTATTCGCTATTGATATAACAAAAAATAAAAAGCCGCAAATCTGGTAGAAGACAGATTGGCGGCTTTTCTGCTAATTTAGTCTTTGCGATAGGGGTTGATCTTCCGCTAAGTCAAAAAACCATTTTTATGCTTCGATCGTAAAAGAGCTTAAATTTACAAACTCCTGAATTCTACCTGCTACTTCAGCCTCGGTAAGGTTTAATAACTTTTCGGTTCCGAATTTCTCTACGCAGAAAGATGCCAGGGCAGAACCGTAGATGATTGCATTTTTCATGTTATTAAAGTTGATGGTGCCCACTTTAGCTAAGTAACCGATGAAACCACCGGCAAAAGTATCGCCTGCGCCTGTTGGATCAAAAACCTCTGCTAAAGGCAATGCCGGAGCAGAGAAAATCCGATCTTCGTGGAATAACAATGCACCATGCTCACCTTTTTTAATGATTAAATACTTTGGACCCATCGCCAGGATTTTTTTAGCGGCCTTTACTAAAGAATATTCCCCTGAAAGTTGGCGTGCTTCTGCATCATTAATGGTTAATACGTCTACCATCTTAATGGTTTCCAGTAAATCATCCATCATAATGTCCATCCAAAAGTTCATGGTATCCATTACAATTAATTTAGGGCGGTTTTTAAGGCGTTTAATCACCGTTTGCTGTACTTGCGGCGTTAAGTTTCCTAACATTAAGAACTCGCAGTCCTGGTAGCTCTCCGGAATAATCGGATCGAAATTTTCTAATACATTTAATTCTGTAATTAAGGTATCACGACTATTCATATCGTTATGGTATTTACCCGACCAGAAGAAAGATTTTTCGCCAGCTTTAATCTGTAATCCTTCAGTGTCGATTCCGTGTTCGGTAAAGGTATCAATATCTGATTTCGGAAAATCATCACCCACAACGGCCACAATTTTTGCGTTATTATAGAAGTAAGAAGCAGCTAAACTTGCGTAAGTTGCGGCGCCACCAACAATTTTATCTGTTTTTCCAAAGGGAGTTTCAATAGCATCGAACGCTACAGTACCTATGATTATCAGGCTCATATATTTTTATTTGAATTTTTTTAAAAATTTTTCACTGCAAATATTGCATAAATAATTTAAAAGCCCTAATATTGCATTCCCAAAACGAACAAGGGTTTGCATGTTGAAAAGCATTAAAAACTTCGATTTGGGAACAACCAGCACTCCTTCTTAGCTCAGCTGGTTAGAGCATCTGACTGTTAATCAGAGGGTCGCTGGTTCGAGCCCAGCAGAGGGAGCAAAATCCTCACAGTGATGTGGGGATTTTTTATGATAAACTTGCTAAATGATTTTAGCAGAAATAAATATTGACCAGAATAAATTCCTTCTTAGCTCAGCTGGTTAGAGCATCTGACTGTTAATCAGAGGGTCGCTGGTTCGAGCCCAGCAGAGGGAGCAACAGCAGGAAAAAGCCTTACCATGCCCGGTGAGGCTTTCTTGTTTCTACACCGCTTTTACCGACATCACAATGCGATCAAATTCATCTCCGGAAACCAATGCCCGTGCCTTAATTCGCATTTTATATACATAGATCGTATTTGCAGAATATTCCAGAATGGCAGCTATGGCTTTTACATCGTGGATCCCCAGCCTCATAAGCGCAAATATCCGTAAATCTGTATTTAAAAAATCCGGGTGCTTCGGCCAGATTTGGTCTTCTTTATTTAAAAGGGAATTGAATACTTCTATAAAATTGGGAAAGATGCTAATGAATACACTGTCGAAAGTATTGAACAGTACTTCCCGTTCGTTTTTAATGTTGATTTCTTGTAGCGATGGAAGAATCTCTCCATATCTTTTGGCGAGAATTTTTCGTTCTACGTTTTTCTTCAGCCGATCAAGTTTGAGGATATAACCAGAAATTACATCAAAGAAATATCCGATATATTTTTCGTTTACAGTTGCATATTCGCGCAGCTTATCATTAATGGATAACAATTGGTTGTTGATTTGTTCCAGTTCCCCATTTTTTTCTTCGATAATCCGTTCCTTTAGCCTGAGCCGTTTTAGCTGTACAAAAATCATAAAACAAGCGAGTAAAATTACAATGGTTATAAGGGAAACAATAACAGAATAAATCATGAACCTGTTTTTGTCTTGCTGGCTTACCAAATTTACACGGGAAGCAATATCGGGTAGAATCGATTCGATTTTAAGTTTTCGAAGGCGGTTTCCATAAAAGCCGGCATCATCTCTTGATTGCAGGATAAAAAGATAAGCGTCATCCAGGTAACCTTGTTTAAACAGATCTTCTGCAAGAAGGAGCGAGGCCAGTGTCTCTCTTGTTGAAGAACGAATATCATATATAGCAGATTCTGCCAATAAGCAGATTCTATTGTCGTTTTCGGTTTCGCTTTGATAGAAAGCGGCAAGTGCAGTTAGCAGTCTGGCACGATCGTGTGCCGTTAATTTGAAATTCTTTAATAATTTCAGAAAATAATTCGGCTGTTTATTGATGTCACCAGAAACAACTTGTCGGTTACCGAGTGTAAAAAGCAAATCCAGGGAATTTGGTTTACAAAGCGCAATGGCAGAATCGAGGTATTCAATCGCTTTTTCATTATATGGCTGGGTAAAATTCGGGTCGTTATTGTAAATAGCCAGATTTGAATAGGCTCCCGATTTCAGGCAGTAGTAATCATATTTAAACTTTCTGTTAAGCTTAGATTCATCAATCTCTGTTAAATAATCAAAAGTTTCTTTAAACATGCCGGCATGCAATAAAAGCGAAGCAATCTTAACTTTGCTTTGCGCCAACTTTACGCTGTCTTTCGTTCTGACACTAATTTCAAGTAATCTTTTTCCGTAGAGATAAGCAGAATCAAATTTAAAATATTCGTATTCGTCGAATAGCTTAGAGATCTGGTCATATTGGTTCCCTTTGTTTTGCGACAGTAGATACTGGATGTTCTTAATTCTTGATAGCTTCTCTTTATCATAAGTAGCTTTTTTGGAAATTTCGATTTTAAGCTGATTGATCAGGCTATCTTTTTTAACAGATGAGAAACTAAGAAAGGAATACTGAAGAAAAATTAGGATCACGCTTAAACGTTTCATTTATTAGAGATAGGATAATTCAAAAATAGTGAAATTGACCATCTATAAAACGTTTAAGTAAAAATAATTGATGGGTAACAAACTACCAGTTGCTCTGCAAACTATTATAATATATTTAAAGAGTTCAGATGCTTTTATCTTAAACTGCTATCAATTAATTCTATTGGTTCATAAAGCTTATGGTTAGAATGACTTTAAAACAAAGTATAATGCCTTATTACAACGACTTACAAAAGTGCTAAATGTGAGTGATTACTGTTAATATTTGATTTTTCTTCAATTTAAGTGCTTAAATATTTTATATTTTTCCAGATAATTTTTATCTTAAGATGTTTGTTTACAGTATTTTAATTTTATATAAAGCTGTTTTTTCTTATATGTTTTTCATTGGCCGCTTATCTCTCCCTATTTCCTCGCGTAGGGTCTATAAATTAGATGTTCGATTTGCAGGCCCCAGTCTGTAGCCGGAAAATTAATTTAACCAAATACATCTCTGCAGATTGCTAATTGTCTAAAACGAGTAACAGTAAATCCTTTTAGTCAATTTAGGTATCTGCCGGATCAACTTACAAATTATGAGAAACAACAAGCCCCCTTAGTTTAAACCAACTATAATACTGAAACGATGATTTCAGAATTTGCTTAATAGCTCCGCCGCTTCTTTGGAATTTGCAAACCCACTCTTTCAGGTGCATCAAGAAACAGCATTCACTAACCAAAAAAACTCGTTCATTCTATGTACAAGAAACTTCTACTTTTACTGAGCATTTGCTCACTTCTTTGTATACTTTCATCACCTGCAAATGCGCAAAGCAGAGTCATTACCGGAACTATCACCGATGTGGCAGATGGAACAGCGCTTCCAGGTGTTACTGTGGCAGACAATGCTAAATCTGTAACTACATCAACCGATACACAAGGTAAATACGCCATTACCGTTCCGGCAGGCGCTAAAAGTTTAACGTTTAGCTACATCGGGTATCAGGCAAAAACCGTAACGATTACCTCAGCTGATGTGATTAATGTGGCTTTAAATTCGGCTTCCAATACGCTCGAAGAAGTGGTGGTTGTAAGTGTAGGTTATGGAACGCTTGATAAGCGGGAAGTATCCAGTGCCATTACGCATGTTTCTGGCAAAGATCTGCTTACGGTATCATCGAATAATCCTTTAATGTCGCTTCAGGGCAAGGTACCGGGCTTAAGTATTACCAATACTTCGGGTAGCGATCCCAATTCAAGTCCAAGCATTCAGCTAAGGGGGGTATCATCCCGTAATGCTGGCTTAGGTCCACTTTACGTTATCAACGGCATTCCTGGTGGAAATATCGACAACATTAACCAAAATGATATAGAAAGTATTGATGTGTTAAAAGGCGGAGCGGCATCTGCAATTTATGGTACACGTGGTAGTAATGGTGTAATTATTATCACTACCAAAAAAGGAGGTACCCAGTCTCAAATGTTTTATGATGGCTTTATGAGTTTTGATTACCTCACTAATGAACTGGAAAATTTATCTGCTGATGAGTTTATAGCCAACCGGGTAGCTAATAAACAAGGACAAGATTATAAAGCAAGAACCAACTGGCTAAAAGAGGTAACTAATGCGCCTGCTTTTGCTCAAAAACACACCGCTCAATTCTCTGGTGGTACAGCTAAAACGAATTTCTTTGCCTCTGGTGATTATCGCGATGCCGATGGAATTGATTTGCGGGCGCACAAAAGAGAATATGGCGCCAGGTTAAACATTAACCACACTACAGATAACAATCTGTTTGTGGCTACATTAACGGCAGCACCAAGGTATATGAATACCAGTAACGCCGACCAGGGAAACTTTAACAATGCGTTAACCCTTAATCCTACGTATCCAATTTTTAATAATGCGGGGAAATACAATTATATCAATACAGGCTTTTTTTCCAACAACCCGGTAGAAAATGCCAATGAAATAAAATCAGAAGCAGAGATTAAGGAGCTCGATCTAAACGGATCACTCAAAATGAACATCCTGAAAAATCTGAGTACAATGGTAACGATTTCACAAATTAGCCGATCGGTAAAAAATATGAATTTCAGGCCTTCTACACTTTCTACCATTGTACAGGCGAACAGAATCACACAAACCAACTTTGCTTCACAGGAACAGATTGAAGAGGATCAGAAAAACATTGAATGGACTGGAAACTATGCAACTGACTTTGGTAAAAACCATATTAAGCTTTTAGGTGGTTATTCTTATTCACTTTACAATTACAAAAGGGTTTATGCGCAGAATTATGATTTTCCTTTTGATACCTATTTGTGGAACAACCTGGGTTCAGGCCTTTACAATGGTGGTGCCGCAGGGCAAGGTCAATCAGCGGTAGCGTCCACTCAAAATGGTTCTACCTTAATTTCATTTTTTGGTCGTTTAAACTACGATTTTGATAATAAATACATCCTGACTGCAAGTTTAAGAAGGGAAGGATCATCGAAATTCGGAGCGAATAATAAATGGGGAAATTTCCCTGCGGTATCTGCTGCCTGGAGAATCTCCGAAGAAAAATTCCTCAAAGCATCTCTTCCCTGGGTAAATGAGTTGAAACTCCGGGCTGATTTTGGCGTAACAGGTAACCAGGATTTTGGTAACTACCGCTCGCTGTTGCTCTATGGTGGTGCCGGTTACTTTCCTTTTAACGGCCAATATTACCAGGTTTATGGACCTACCTCAAATGTAAACCCAGATTTAAGCTGGGAGAAATCAGAAAACTTTAACGTTGGTTTAGATTTTGCTGTACTCAATAACCGCATCAGTGGTTCACTGGATTATTACATCCGTACCAACAAAGATTTATTGGGCGATTATACGGTACCCGTTCCGCCTAATACACAGCAAACAACTTTTACCAATGTTGGAACGATGAAAAATTCCGGTATAGAGCTGGCATTAAGTGGTGAAGTGGTAAAAAGTGATCATTTTAGCTATAATGTTAATGTTGCATTTGCTTATAACCGCAATAAGTTTATTTCTTTTTCTAATGAGATTTATAAAGGAGGAACCTTTCAGGATGTAGCAGGATTGCCCGCTCCGGGATCTCCTGGAAATATTCAGCGCATTCAGGAAGGCCATAGCATCGGTGAGTTTTACATGCTTCGGTCTGCAGGTGTTAACGATGCCGGTGCACTACTGGTTTATAAAAATGATGGCGCTATTGTTCAGGCAAACCTGGCTTCTAATGATGATAAACAGTTTGTTGGCAATGGTTTGCCAAAATATATCACCTCGTTGGGAAATACATTTACCTACAAACGTTTCGATCTGGGAATCTTTTTCCGCGGAACATTTGGGTATAAAATATTCAATTCTTATGCTTTCTATCTTGGAACACCTTCCAGCCAAAGTGATGCAAATGTATTAAAGTCGGCTTATGACAGCGGAAGTAAATATTCATTACTTAAAAATAGCGCTACAACTTCTATTGCTTCTGATTATTTCCTTGAGAGCGGATCATTTGTTAAAATCGATAACGTGTCATTAGGCTATAGACAGCCGCTAAATAACAAGTATTTAAAATCGATCCGCGTGTATGCTGCCGGAAGAAATCTCCACACTTTTACCAAGTACACAGGAGGCGATCCGGAACAGGTGCGGGTAAACGGCCTTACCCCAGGGGTAAATGAGAACTTAAATTATTATCCGTCTACCATGCAGTTCATCTTTGGTTTACAAGCGACTTTTTAACACTGGAAAAAATGAAAAATTATAAATTACTATTTAGTGCTGTTTTCGCCACACTATTAATGGCTTCTGGATGTACAAAATTAGATGAAAAGGTATATGACCAGGTTGATGCAGCTAATTTCTTAACCCGTAGGGATGATGTGATCCGCGATTTTCTACGCCCGTTTGAACACGCCTACTGGAGTATTCAGGGCAATGATGTATATGCCGTAGGCGAAAACGCTACCGATGAAATCGGAACCTACAACCGCCAGGGCGACTGGCAGGATGGTGGATATTATCAACGCATGCATTACCACACCTGGACAGCGCAAGATGGCTTTACAACCGGTGCCTGGAGAAATTTCTATCAGGGAATTGTGCTGGCAACCAACTCGCTTCAGGATATGGAAGGCATTACCGATCCTGCAAAATTGAGTGTGACTAATGAAGAATTAAATGATTTTAAAGCGGAACTTAGAACGCTGAGGGCATGGTTTTACCTGCGGGCCTTTGATTTTTATCGAAATATAGAAATTGTAACAGATGTTAAAAATTCCACACAAGGTGGTTCGCAAGCTACGCCAAAGGAGACTTTTGATTTTATTGAATCAGAACTTAAAGCGGCCATTCCTTTTCTTCCTATGCGGGAACAACTGGGTGCCAATGGCATAGGCAGGTGGACTAAAGCCGCCGCCGCAACTTTACTTGCACGCCTTTATCTGAATGCAAACGTTTATATAGGAACCGATAAATATGTAGAATGTGAGGCGGTGTGCCGTGATATCATTGCTGGTAAATATGGTAATTATGCCCTGGATACCAGATGGGATGCCCCTTTTGATTACACCAACAAATCTTTAAACTCCGAAGTGATTTATGGTTTCCCTGGAACCTTAACCAGAACGCACTGGCAGTATGACGGAGGGATGTTTTTCTGGGGAATGACTTATGATGCCGCTCCGCTTTATTGTGGATTTACCGACCTTGGCCAGTCGAATCCAAGATTTGCCTTACAGCCCGGTAGAGATGTAGACAGTGTAGAATACACTCACTCGCTGGGTAAACCATTTGTTAAATTTCAAAAATACCCTGATGATGTGCGTTTAAAAAAGTATAAAAATCTAGGCGATAGCAAACGCGAAGGCATGTTTTTATATGGTTACCTCCCTTACACAAAAACCGTTAATGGCACAAGTACAGCTGATACGGTAAGGGGAAATAAAGGTCCTTATGCACTTTTCATCAGAGATCAGGTGGGTCACTTTCTGGGTGCCAAACCAGGCACAAAAATCGCAGATAAAGAATCTAATATGAATCATGCTGATCATAATTCAGGGGTCTTCCTGGTTAAATATCCAGTTTACCCAACACCTGATCCGAACCGGATTACCTCTGCCTATGCAGAAATCCGCCTTTCAGAGGTTTATTACACTCTTGCTGAGTGCAGGTACCGTGCAGGCGATAAAGCTGCTGCAGCCACATACCTTAACCAGGTGAGGCAAAGGAATTATCCGATAGGCTCACCCAGTTTATATACTGCTGGTGGTGGTCAGCTTACCGATCAGGAAATGTTAGATGAATGGGGGAGAGAATTTATTGGAGAGAATCGCCGGAGAACGGATTTAATTCGCTGGAGAGTATTTAACAAAGGAACCTGGTGGGATAAAAAACCAGATGCAGATAGCCATACAGAAATTTTCCCAATAGGAAGGGATATTTTAAACGCTAACCCTAAGCTGAAGCAAAACCCAGGTTATTAAGTTTGAACTTTAGTTTATTCGTTTTTTCAATAATAATAACGAGGTAGATAGACACCGTTATATAAAACTCTTAGTTAGTTATATTTGGATTAGTGGAGTGTCTCTGTTTATCAGAGGCACTTTTTTTGTCTAAATAATTTTTTTACCCCCTGGAATTAACAAAATTAGCAATGCAATAAAAGCTGGCTAATACAGCCCGTTCCGACAAATTGATATTCAGAATATTAATATTCACACGCTTTGGTCAACCCGTCAAATCCAGAGAATCTGAATATGTAAACGGCCATCATTAAACTATTTGCACAACCCATAAAGAATGCCGAATTTTGCAGCGAGTCGGCATTCTTGTTTTTAAAACAATTTTCGTTTGTCCGCTGTAATACCATCATGAAAATATTTTATTCTTTAATCTTTTGTTTATTATTATTCAAAGTGTCTTTTGCGCAAAAAGGGGAGGTTATCGTGATTAAAGATCCATTAATAGATAGCTTGATAGCCAAACGCGTAGCAGTATATAAAACATCGGGAGAAGTAAAACCTGGAAAGCCGATCGTTTCATCTTTCGGATATCGGGTGCAAATTTTTTACGGTTCCGATCGGCGGGAAGTATTCAATCAACAAGCCCGTTTTAAATCATTGTATCCAAAACTCAATACTTACTTGATTTATAAAGAACCAAACTATTACGTTCGGGTCGGCGATTTCAGGACCAGATTGGAAGCTCAAAGATTGATGAGTGAAATAAGACCAACCTTCCCAACGTTATTCATATTCAGGGAAAAAATCAATGCACCACAACTAGATATCACCACTGATGCTCAAAGATAAAATTAAGGATTTAGCAGCGGCTATTTTCAATGATGTAGTTGGCTATCGCCAGCATTTACATGCAAACCCGGAATTATCCTATCATGAATTTCAAACCTCTGCATTTGTTAAAGAAAAATTAACAGCGTGGGGAATTGAATTTACCAGTTGTGCAAATACAGGTGTTGTTGCTTTGCTTAAAGGAGATCTTCCATCAGAAAAGGTCATCGCTTTGCGTGGCGATATGGATGCACTACCCATTACTGAAATCAGCGATAAACCTTATGCTTCTAAGAACAACGGTGTAATGCATGCCTGCGGTCATGATGTACATACTTCCTCATTGCTGGGAACTGCACATATTTTAAGTCAGCTGAAAACAGAATTTGGTGGAACCATTAAATTTATCTTCCAGCCTGCCGAAGAATTACTACCTGGTGGTGCGAGTATCATGATTAAAGAAGGTGTGTTGGAAAAACCGAAACCAGATTATATCGTCGGCCAGCATGTAATGCCATTGATTGATGCCGGGAAAGTTGGTTTCCGTTCAGGGATTTACATGGCTTCTACTGATGAATTATATGTTACGGTAACTGGAAAAGGTGGTCACGGTGCACAGCCGCATCAAAATATTGATCCTGTTGTTATTGCCTCACACATCATCATCGCCTTGCAACAAATTGTTAGCCGTAATGCTGATCCACGTATCCCTTCTGTATTATCTTTTGGTAAGGTAACGGCTAATGGCGCAACGAATATTATTCCAAATGAAGTTAAAATAGAGGGTACTTTTAGAACACTTGATGAAGACTGGAGAGCAGAAGCGCATAAAAGGATGAAAAAAATGGCTGAAGGCATTGCCGAAAGCATGGGTGGAAGCTGCGATTTTGATATTCATAAAGGCTATCCTTTTTTAATCAATGAGGAGAAATTAACGGCAAATGCAAGGGCATTCGCAGAAGATTTTTTAGGCCGGGAAAATGTGGTGGATCTGGATATCTGGATGGCGGCAGAAGATTTTTCATTTTATTCGCAAGTAACAGATGCCTGCTTTTATCGCTTAGGTACAGGAAATGCAGCAAAGGATACCCAATATTCTGTCCATACGCCAAAATTTGATATTGATGAAGATGCATTAAAAATCTCCACAGGATTAATGGCCTATATTGCCTTGAAACAATTGGGTAATTAATTGCGAATACTCAACCAACAGCGTCTACATATAAACAAGGCACCGTTTTTGCCTAGGTACACAAGCATGAAGAAAATATTTTTAGTTCTGATCATCAGCTCTTTATTTTATAAAGGTTTTGCGCAGGAGATTCCGCGTTTCAATCCTGATACGATTAAAACCATCACCCTCGATTCTACAGTTAACATTAAAGCCGAAAAGTTAAATATCGAGACTTTTATCAATAAGGTGATCAACGATACTTCCTTTTATCAATCTTTCAGGGATATGAAGCGTTATAGTTTTATCGCCGAAAACAGAATCTATACTTACGATAAAAAAAATAAGGTAGATGGAAAGATTTACCGCAAAATAAAGCATAACAACAGCGGCCCTTATAAAATGGAATACCTGGTTAAACAAGATACAGGTAAACTTTATAAGAAAAACGGTAAATACCAATTGTATACCGTAGAAATGTTTGACTACATTTTCATGAATGCCTACAATACCGATTTTGTACCGAATGCGCCAAGTGGTGATGGCAAGGGTGGAACAAACGAAAGTTATAAAGACAAACTCAAAACTTTGATATTTAATCCTGGCCGCCCGGTAAAGGTTCCATTTATTGGTAGTAAAACCGAAATTTTTACCGCAAATATGCGCCAATATTATGATTATGCTTTTACCAGCGGAACCTACTTAGATTCCATTCCGGTTTACCGCTTTAAAGTTTCGGTGAAGCCAGACCTCAGCAGCTGGACCAAAGATGGAGTAATGATCAAGGAACTAGTAACCATATTCGACAAACGAAATTTCAATATCCTTGGCCGTTATGTAGATATGAAATATGGCAATATGTTATTTGATTTCAATGTACAGATGAATATCGAAATGGGATATTTTGGGGAAGATAAACTGCCTACCAAAATCACTTACCAGGGAAACTGGGATTATCCATTTAAAAAAGAGGAGCGTGCCAGTTTTCTAATTGTACATAAAGATTATAAGCTGGAAAAGGGCAAGTAGAATTTAGCTGGCGCGAATTAAAGATTTCTTATCTTTAAGCGATTATTTTAAACCAGCAAAATGAAAGCATCTTCTTATATAGTATTTAAAATTACTTTGGCACTCCTGGTGCTTTTTAATGTGAGTTTACAGGCTCAGGTGCTGTCGTCGAAACAGATTGATAGCCTTGTAGAAAAAACACTTACCACCTTTAACGTTCCTGGAATTGCGGTTTCGGTAATTAAAGATGGAAAAATTGTACACCTTAAAGGTTATGGCATTCGATCCATCAAAACCAATCAAAAAGTAGATGAAAACACCCTTTTTGGGGTAGCCTCCAATACGAAAGCCTTTACTGCCGCAGCATTGGGTATGCTCGTGGATGAGAAAAAGATCACCTGGGATACAAAAGTTACCGATGTTATTCCTGAATTCAAAATGTACGATGCCTATGTAACCAGTGAATTTACCATTCGCGATTTGCTTACGCACCGCAGCGGCTTAGGTTTAGGCGCCGGCGATTTGATGATCTGGCCAGATTCTTCAACTGTGGATAAAAAGCAGCTCATTCATAACCTCCGTTATTTAAAGCCTGTGTCTTCCTACCGTACCAAATTCGACTACGATAACCTCATGTACATTGTAGCAGGTGAAGTGGTGGCCAGGGTTTCGGGGATTACTTATGAAAATTTTATAGAAACCCGGATCATCAAGCCTTTGGGTATGGCTAAAACAGCAGCTTCATGGTATCGGTTGAAAGATAAATCGAATGTAATCGACGGTCACGCGCCTTATGAAGGCAAGTTGTTACCTGTTGGGTTAAGTTTTGGTGAGATAGCAAACGCAGCAGGCGGGATCTATTCCAGTGTAACAGAAATGAGTAAATGGGTAGAGGCGATGATCAATAGCGGTAAATATGGAGATAAACTTGATCAGAAATTGTTTAGTGAGGCTGTGGCCCGCGAATTATGGACCCCGCAAACCATTATCGCAGGTGGAAATCAGGGAAGTTTTAACAGCTATGGCCTGGGGTGGTTTTTGAGTAATGTGAATGGTAAGTTTCAGGCTACACACACTGGTGGCTTGTCTGGAATTGTAACCCAGGTTACGATTTTACCAGAATTGAAATTAGGCATCATTGTTTTAACTAATCAACAATCCGGAGCGGCTTTTAATGCCATTACCAACTCCATTAAAGATGGTTACCTGGGTATAAAAGGCCGGGATAGAATTAAATCTTCTAATGATGGCCGCCTTGCTGATGAAAAAGAGGCTAAGGAAATAGTGACAAAGGTTTGGGCTGATATTGCTGCCCAGCAAAAGGCCGATTCGGCAAAGCCTGATGTGAAAAATTATTATGGAACTTATCATGATGCCTGGTTTGGCGATGTAACCATTAGCGATGTAAATGGTAAAATGCATTTTCAGGCTAAAAATGCGCCTAAACTTCGTGGCGATATGACTTATTATAAAGGAAATACCTTTATCGTGAAATGGTATGATAGAAGTTTGGATGCCGATGCATTTGTAAATTTTGGTCTGGATAATCATGCTGCTCCGAATGGATTTAAAATAGAAGCTATCTCTCCATTAACAGATTTTAGTTTCGATTTCCAGGATTTGGAATTCAAGAAAAACAATTAATACCTAACCAAAATAAACCTATGAAAACCCTGTTCAAAACCGCAACTTTAATTGGCTTTTGCCTGATTATATTCACATCAATGACGTTTAAACCAAAACGAATTATCTTCTTTGGTGATTCGATTACCCAAATGGGCGTATCTAAAAACGGTTATATCAACCTGATTAAAAAGTCGCTTGATTCTACTAAATATGAAATAATCGGAGCTGGAATTGGCGGAAACAAAATTTATGACCTATACCTGCGTTTAGAAGATGATGTTTTAAACAAGAAACCAGATTTAGTAGTCATCTACGTTGGGATTAATGATGTTTGGCATAAACAAACTTCCCACACGGGCACTGATTATGATAAGTACTTCAAGTTTTATCAGGCATTAATAAAAAAAATTCAGGGCGCTGGCAGTAAAGTGGTGCTTTGCACCCCTTCAGTAATAGGCGAGAAAAGAGATGGTACCAATGAAATGGATGCCGACCTGAATAAATACGCGGCAGGAATAAGGGAATTAGCTGCAAAGAATAATCTTCCGCTTTGTGATTTAAGAAAAGCTTTCGGTGAATACGAAGCCAGGAACAATCCGGAAGATAAAGAAAAAGGTGTTTTAACGAATGATCGTGTGCACCTGAATGATTTAGGGAATAAGTTGGTTGCAGATCAGCTATTGCCTTTGATTAAATAAGTTAAAAATTGTAGGTTATAAGTTAAAGGTCTGGGTGCAGAGGGTTTACGAAGCTCATGTCATCACCCTTGCCCTGATTAAATAAGTTAAAAGTTATAGGTTATAAGTTAAATGCCTGGGTGCTGAGGGTTTATGAAGATCATGTCATAGCCCTTGCCTTGATTAAATAAGTTAAAAGTTATAGGTTATAAGTTAAATGTCTGGATGCTGAGGATTTATGAAGCTCATGTGATAACCCTTGCCTTCGATTAAATAAGTTGAAAGTTGTAGGTTATAAGTTATAGGTTTGGATGCTGAGGGTCGAATGAAATTCATCTTATAACCCTAGCTTTAGTGAAAAAAAGTTAAAAGTTGTAGGTTATAAGTTATAGGTCGGTAGGCTTATCACTTATAACTTACAACGTACCACCAAAATGATAAACCGCGAAACGATAGATAAGATAATGGATACCGCCCGGATAGAGGAGGTAGTAGGGGATTTTGTGCACTTAAAAAAACGCGGAACCAGTTTAATTGGAAATTGCCCTTTTCACGGAGAAAAAACGCCGTCGTTTCACGTATCGGTAACCAAAGGCATCTACAAATGCTTTGGTTGTGGAAAAGGTGGCGATTCCGTGCGTTTCATTATGGATCATGAAAAGTATTCGTATCCGGAAGCGCTTAAATTTTTAGCCAATAAATACAATATAGAAGTAGAGGAGGCCGAAATTTCTCCAGAAGCTGCAGAAGCCCAAAGTGCGAAAGAAAGTCTCTACATCGTATCTCAATATGCTGCTGCCTTCTTTGTGAAGCAGCTTTGGGAAACGGATGAGGGTAAAGGTATTGGTTTAAGCTACTTCAAAGAGCGGGGTTTTAGAGAAGACATCCTTAAGAAATTTGAAGTAGGTTATTCACCCGATGTTTGGGATGCGCTGACTCAAAATGCTACAAATGCGGGTCATAAATTAGAATTTTTAGAGTCGACGGGTTTATCCATTAAAAATGATAACGGAAAAATTTATGATCGTTTTCGCGGTCGCGTAATGTTTCCGATTCATAACTTTACCGGAAGAGTTATTGGTTTTGGTGGTAGAACACTTAAGACAGATAAGAATGTTCCGAAATATGTGAACTCACCGGAAAGTGAGATTTACCATAAATCTAATGTGCTCTATGGCTTATTCCACGCAAAAAAAGCCGTTCGCGATTTAGACAACTGCTACCTTGCCGAAGGTTATGCAGATGTGTTGTCAGTACATCAGGCGGGAATAGAAAATGTGGTGGCCTCTTCAGGAACTTCCTTAACCGTAGAGCAAATCAAATTAATCGGTCGTTTTACGCAAAACATTACCATTTTATTTGATGGAGATGCCGCCGGGATCAAAGCTTCGCTTCGTGGATTGGATATGATTTTGGAAGAGGGATTGAACGTTAAAATTGTTTCCTTTCCGGATGGGCATGATCCTGATTCTTACATGCATCACGTAGGTGCAGGCGCCTTTAAAACTTATCTCGAAAAAAACCGGAAAGATTTCATTCTTTACAAGGCGAATGTGTTGCTAAAAGATGCAGGCGATGACCCAATCAAAAGAGCAGGGATTATCCGGGATATTGTAGAAAGTATCGCCAAAATCCCTGACCAGATTAAAGCTTCTGTTTTCATCCGCGAGAGCAGTAGTTTATTGGAGATTGAAGAAAGTGTACTGCTTTCTGAATTGAATAAAATCCGTTCTGGTAAGGTTAAAAAGAATTTTGAAAGCAACCAGCGGGCAAATGCTCAAAGTAATCAGCCAAATTCTTATGGTTCAGGTGCGCCAGAACCATTAGGGCCGCCAGATGATTTATGGGACGATAACGCGGGGCCATCAGGTTATGGCGAGCCGAAAGTAGATACCGATGAGATCCAGGAAAAAGAAATTGTGAGGTTATTGCTAAATTATGGGCACGAATTTGTAAACTGGGATAATATAGATGATATGTACATCGGTTCTTTTGTGATGCAAAACCTGGCTGATGTTGAATTTGAAAATCAGCTTTGCAAAAGCATTATCGATTACTACAAAACTGAAATTGATAATGGCAGATTACCAACTGCCAATCATTTTATCAAGCATGAAGATCGTGATATTGCCGATTTGGCCATTACGCTATCCACATCTGAATATGCATTAAGTGAAAATTGGCTCAATAAACACCTGATTTATGTTAAAGATGAGTCTATGAATCTGAAGGCCACTATTCTTGGCGGAATTTTCCATTTGAAAAAGCGGAAAGTCGATCGTATTTTGTCTAATTTGCTAAAAGAAATTAAAGATGAAAAAGATGCTGATAATCAGATAATCTTAATGCAAAGGTATAGTGTAATTAAAGGCGTGGAAAGAGAAATTAATAAGTTTTTAGGCTCTGTTATTGTAAAATAAGTTAAAAGTTGCAGGTTATAAGTTATAAGTCTGTGTATTCATTCAAAGCGAGATCTGTTATTAATAAAGACTGATCATATTTTATGCATTTACCACGCAACATTTAACTTGCAACCAGCACACAATCAACTAGAATCATTAAAGGCATTTTGCCTCATAACATTTAACTTGCAACCCATAACACCACAATATTCACTCATTCAAATAATTTCTTTTATGGCGCTTCACAATGACTTAGGCAAACAAGGGGAAGTAATAGCTAAGGAATACCTGGAAGCCAAGGGTTATGAAATTTTGGATGAAAACTGGACACACGGCAAGGCCGAGGTGGATTTAATCGCTTATAAAGACAGGATCATGGTATTTGTGGAAGTCAAAGCGAGGACTTCTATTGCTTTTGGCGAACCTGAAGATTTTGTAGATATAGCCAAACAAAAACAGATGGAACTGGCCTCTGCTGAATATATCGAAATCATGAATCATCAAAATGATATTCGTTTTGACATAATTGCAATTACCTTTACAAAAAATAGTTATACATTAAATCATATTGAAGATGCTTTTTGGCCTGAAGACTAAACAAATCAGAACCCGCTTAATTTTCGGAATTACACTTGCCTTTTTAGGCGCCTGTAAAAACGACGCTCCAAAAACTTACCGTTCTTTTGTTTCCCCGATGATGGGACTTAACGTTGCATCTGGAAAAGAATTTGATGTGAAAGTACTTTTTGGAAATGAAAGTAAAGTAGATTCAGTCGTGTACCTGATCGACAGCACCCGCACAGATACGAAAACCGATACTTCTGCAGTCAAAATAAAAACCGAAGGGCTGAAGTTGGGTAACCACATCATTACTGCGAAAATATATGGAGATGGAAAATCAGAAGATTTAACATCCAATGTAAATGTACTAGCTGCCCAGGCGCCTGTTCAATACACCTACAAAGTAATAAAAACCCTTCCTCACGATACCTCTTCTTATGTAGAAGGCCTGGAGTTTCACGACGGTTATTTCTACGAAAGTGCCGGCGACTATGGTCACTCGAGTTTGCGTAAGGTGGAACCATCAACAGGTAAAGTGGTATTGAAAGCCGACCTGGATAAACAGTATTTTGGAGAGGGAATGACAGTAGTTGGCGATAAAATTGTTCAGTTAACTTACCGGGAAAAAACAGGCTTTGTATATGATAAGAATACCTTTAAGAAACTATCAGAATTTACCTATACAGGAGGTACTCAAGAGGGTTGGGGATTGAATTTCGATGGAGAGAAAATCCTGAAGACAGATGGTTCCAGTACGATATTCTTTCTGGATAAAAATACTTATAAACCAACGGGCGAAATTGAAGTTTTTGACAATAAAGGGGCCATTCAGCAATTAAATGAACTGGAGTTTATCGATGGGAAAATTTATGCGAACGTTTACACTACTAATAATATTTTAATCATCAATCCCGAAACCGGTGCTGTTGAAGGTAACATCAATTTAGCGGGTTTGCTTCCTGCAGATTATTTCAAAACAGATGATGCCAGGGCAAATAATGTGCTAAACGGTATTGCTTACGATAAGGCTTCCAAAAGACTATTTGTCACCGGCAAAAAATGGCCGCATATCTTTGAAATCAAAATCTCAAAGCAATAGCAGCAAAAAGGATTTTACTGTAACGATAAAAGCCAGATTAAAAATCTGGCTTTTATCGTTATTGATCTTTTTTCTTTGATTCGCTTAAATAACCATTAAAAGTAATGGGTTGCTTATTATAGCCACTGGCAACAAGGGTAGCATAACCATTTGGCGTAACACTAAGGGAAAGCCTGAAATTCTCTCTCTTTAAATCTTTTGTATTGATCTGAATGGTGTAGTTTCCTTTCTTATTTTTAGTTTCATTATAACTGAAATCCTTCGAGGTAAACTTAATACCACCTTCGTTTGGATTTAGCGGCGGACTAAAAGAACGACCATAATAAGGGAGATAGGCCACCACACTATCTCTGGTTACCTTAAAATCATATTGGCTTCCGGTTAAGTTGATCATTCCACCACCTTGAGATCCAGGCATGCGTGACAGAATTTGCGAAACGTCCATGTTTGACATCGGTATCGCTGAGTTGGCAACAAAAGTGTAGTCCTTTTCCCCAATAATTTTGATCGTGGTAACCTTATTTGTCTGAGCAGCTAGTTGCATTGTGATGGCCATCAAAGCCATGCTCAAAACCAGTTTTAAATGTTTCATGATGTTGTGTTTTAATACTATAACAATTTAAAGATGTATGGGTTTAACCATTTCCATAAACACAGGCAGTAATAATCTATCAATTTACAAAAAATGCTGATTAGCCCGGGCACCAGCAACGAATAGAGGCCAAAAGTAAAAAGCCATCACATGTTGTAATGTGATGGCTTTCATTTTTAATTAGCTAAGGTTAATTAAACTCTTCTGCTTTTAAAGGAGGATTTATTTTAATTTCTTTGATGTTAATTGCAAATTCCTGCGAACCTTGAGGAGTTTGAATATTTTGATTTAAAGTGTGTGGAAACAATACATCGCCAACCTTTTTGTAATCGCCATATTCAGTAGATTGTGTAATTTCCATCTTTCCCTTGGTTACTGTTTTTTCATCTTTCAAAAGTAAACCAGATTTTACATCATAATATTCGGTTTTCTTTTTGCCAGAGGGTGAAGTCACAATTAGTTTGTAAGCATCAGCAGTACCAACTTTAGCGGTTCCGGCAGATTCCAATTTCGTGCCATCGGTAGCATAAAAAAGTTGACTCACAATTCCTTTACTTTCTTTCTTTTCCGCTAAATCATCACCAGCCAATTCTGATTTCTTACCCATCTGCATCTGGTAGCCTGTTGTACCATTGAAAGCTTGTTTCATCGCCGTTTGGCCCATCATGGAAACTTCCATAGCGCTTAGGTTTGGTGCCATATCTTTCATGGTAACGGTAAGCTTCTGGCCCTGCATTTCCATTTCAGCATTTTGCTGCAGGGAAGTAATTTTCTTAATTGCAGCCGCACCGCCAATCGCAGTAATATAGCTGTCTACAATTTCTTTCGCTGACTTAGTCGCTGCGGTGCCAGTACTTGCGGTAGCTTTAACTGGTTCTGCCAAGTTATCGAATTCACTTACGGTGAAGCCTGCTTTCTTTAAGCCTGGCGTAAAAGTTTCCGTTTTACCAACAATCACTACGCGGGTGTTATCATGGTTGTAATATTTTTTCGCTACTCTTAAGATATCATCTGTAGTTACTGCATTTAATTTCTGCAAATAAGTGCGGTAAAAATCTTTAGGCAAATTATTAATTAAGATGCTGCTTGCGAAACCAGCAATCCGGGCTGGGTTTTCTAAACCCAAAGCAAAGCTTCCGTTATAAAGGTTCTTTGCATTTTGCAATTCTTCTGCTGTTACCTTTGTCGTACGGATAGTGTTAATTTCTTTCAAAAACTCCACCACCGCGCTGTCTACCTTTTCATTTCTTACGGCTGCTGTAGCAGAGAATTTAGACTGAAAACGGCCGGCACCTGTTGAAGAATAAGCACCGTAAGTAAATCCATGTTTTTCTCTTAAATTGTTAAATAACCTCGATTCCGAACCGCCACCTAAAATTTGATTAGCCAATAACACAGGAAAATAATCAGGATTGCCCATCGGGAGATCGATCAAATTAACCACCGTTATTTCTGATTGAACGGCATTACTTACATTGACCACATCTACTTCTGTTTTTGTTGGGTTAGCCACTTTTGCCAGTACAGGAAGGGCAAGCGATGCCCCTTTCCAATCTCCAAACGCTTTTTCTGCTAATGCTTTCGCAGCCTCTGGCTTGATGTCGCCAACAAAAGTTAAGTAACCGCGCGAAGGTGTCACATATTTAGCATAAGCCGCTTTAACATCTGCAAGCGTTAAGGCATTCACAGAAGCTTCGGTTTCGAACTCACCACTTGGGTGGTTTTTTCCGTAAGCAAGTGCATTTACCACACGAGCGGAGACAGCTTTCGCATTTTTTTCATTTGATTTTAAACCCGTGATCATCTGTGACTTCAATTTTTCAAATGATGCTTCCGGAAAAGCGGGTTTACGAATACTTTCTGCCATCAATGCAAAAGCTTCAGGAAAATATCTGGTTAATGCAGACGCAGAACCGCCACCGAAGCTTGCACTCACATCAGCACCTAATTGATCCACTGCTTCGTCAAATTGTGCTTTGGTTTTTGTAGTCGTGCCCTCATTTAACATGCTTCCCATTAAATTCGAGACTCCGGCTTTAGCTCCTTCGGTAATGGGGCCGGCATCAATGCTGTAACTGGCTGATACTTTTGGTAGCTTATGATTTTCTACCACCAACACCGTAATGCCATTGGCCAGTTTAAAGATAGCAGGATCGCCAATGGTAATTACCGGCGCTGGGCCTGGCTTTGGTTTCTGACTCCTATTGATGGTTTGTGCTGAAATACCTTGCACAAATAAGGAAATTGCAGCTATGATAAAGATTTTCTTCATGATTTTAACTATTAATATGAAATGCGCTCTGCTTATTTCTTAGGTAAGTAATACAATACAACTCTCTGGTCTTTGTTCAGGTGTTTTTTAGCAATAGCTCTAATCTCTTCTCTTGTGATCGATCTGATTACTTCCAGTTCCTTGTTGATGTCGTCTGTATCCTTATCATGGAAAGTATAACCCGATGACAGGTTTTCAGCCACTCCAAGCATTCTGCTGTTGGCACTTACATAATCGTTTTCAAATTTATTCTGAAGTTTCTTGTAATCGCTTTCGCTGATCAAGTCTGTTTGTAATCGCAAAACCTCTTCGTCGATATCTTTTAACAGGTCGTTAAGCGGCGTATTTTTATTCGGAAGTGCCAAGGTAATGTATGCGCCATAATCTTCCAGCGAGTAATTGAAGGCTGCAACCTGAAGCGCAGTTTTTTTATCATCAACCATTTTAGTACTTAATCTTGAACTGCCGCCGCCTGATAGAATTGAGCTGATCATGCCGAGCACTTTACTTTCTCTGCTTTTCATCCCTGGTACGCGATACGCAGCAAAAATTGCGGGGATTTGAATATTTGCATCGTAAGCCGTATCGATGATTTCTTTTTTAATTTCCGGCAGTTCGTACTTTTTGCGAACAATTTCGGCTCCCTTTGGTACTTCAGAGAAGTATGACTTTACCAAAGTTTTAGTTTTATCAATATCTAAATCGCCGGCAATGGTTAGTACCGCATTGTTAGGTACATAATATTTTTTAAAGAAGGCAATAAATTCATCCAGCTTTGCTGCATCCAGGTGATCCATAGAGCCAATTGGCTGCCAGCGATAAGGATGTGTAGCAAACAGGTGAGAGAAAATTTTCTCTGTAAACTTGCCATAAGGCTGGTTATCCACGCGAAGGCGCTTTTCTTCTTTTACGACTTCATTTTGCGTTTTAACACCCACTTCATTAATTACCGGATGTAGCATTCGTTCGCTTTCTAACCATAAGCCCAGTTCGAGCTGGTTAGATGGAAAAACTTCGTAATAGAAGGTACGATCCTGTGAGGTATTGGCATTGTTTTGTCCGCCGTTGCTGCTCACCAATTTCATAAATTCGCCACGCTTTATATTTGGAGAACCCTCGAACAATAAATGTTCGAAGAAGTGGGCAAAACCGGTGCGCTCCGTTTCTTCATCTTTTGAGCCAACATGGTACATAACCGATACGGCAACAACTGGTGCTGTCTTGTCTTGGTGAAGGATAACATGCAGGCCGTTGTCTAAGTCAAATTCCGTGAACTGTACCTTCTGAGCAGATGCACTGAAGCACAGGCCGGAAATAGCAAAGGCAAAAAGAAATTTTTTTTTCATTAGTAATTGTTTTTAGTGATTCGAAACGATCAAAGCGAATGCGAGAGATTATTTCAATAATAAGTTAATTTGGATTCACAACAATGTGAGTATTTAAGATGCCCTAAATTATAGGTTTAAAACAAAAAAAGCGAGTGTTAAACTCGCTTTTTTTGTTTATTTATCTCCAAGCCTTGTATTGATTGATTAGGCCATTGGTAGAACTATCATGACTTTTTACTTTTTCATCACCGTCTAACTCAGGAAGAATTTTCTTGGCCAGCTGCTTACCCAACTCAACGCCCCATTGATCGAAACTGAAAATATTCCAGATAACCCCTTGAACGAAGATTTTATGCTCATAAATGGCTACCAAGCTTCCTAACGTATATGGCGTTACTTTTTTCAGGAGAATAGAATTCGTTGGGCGATTGCCTTCAAAAACCTTGAATGGAGCAATTTTAGCAATCTCCTCTTCCGATTTACCATCTTTTTTCAATTCTGAAACCACTTCTTCTTCTGTTTTACCATTCATCAAGGCTTCTGTTTGCGCGAAAAAGTTAGAAAGTAGAATCGGATGGTGATCACCCAGTGGATTTAAACTTTGCGCCGGTGCGATGAAATCAGCAGGAATAATTCTTGTTCCCTGGTGAATCAACTGGTAAAAAGCATGTTGACCGTTCGTTCCTGGCTCTCCCCAGATAATTGGCCCGGTTTCATAGTCTACTTCGTTTCCGTTTCTATCTACATGTTTACCATTACTTTCCATATCTCCCTGTTGGAAATAGGCTGCAAAACGGTGCATGTACTGGTCGTAAGGCAAAATAACCTGCGTTTCTGCATTATAGAAATTGATGTACCAAACGCCTAGTAAAGCTAAAATTACCGGAACGTTGTTTTCAAATTCAGCAGTTTTAAAATGATTGTCTGCTGCATGTGCACCTGCTAGAAGCTCTTTAAAGTTATCAAAACCGATGCTTAAAGAAATTGATAAACCGATCGCGCTCCATAAAGAATAACGACCGCCAACCCAGTCCCAAAACTCAAACATGTTTTCGGTATCAATCCCGAAAGCAGATACATCTTTCGCATTGGTAGATAATGCCGCGAAATGTTTCGCGATGTCGCTTTCATTACCGCCTTTTTCTAAAAACCATGAACGTGCAGAATGTGCATTGGTCATGGTTTCTTGTGTGGTGAATGTTTTTGAAGCCACTAAAAATAATGTGGTTTCCGCATTTAAACCTTCAAGCGTTTCTGCAATGTGCGTACCATCAATATTAGATACAAAATGAATATTTAAGTGGTTTTTATAATGTTTTAAAGCTTCAGTAACCATCACCGGACCCAAATCAGAACCGCCGATACCAATATTTACAATATCAGTGATGGCCTTGCCGGTATAACCTTTCCATTCTCCGCTAATAATGCTGTTGCTGAATTTCTCCATTTTGGCAAGCACTGCATTTACATCTGGCATCACGTCTTTACCGTCAACCAAAATCGGTATATTGCTCAAATTACGCAGGGCGATGTGCAATACCGAGCGATCTTCCGTTTCATTAATTTTATCTCCGGCGTACATCGATTTGATGGCTTCATCCAATTTGCATTCGCGGGCAAGTTGGAGCAGCAAAGCAAGGGTCTCATCGCTGATGCGATTCTTGCTATAATCTAATAAGATATCCTCAAAAAAAACAGAAAACTTGTTGAAACGATCTGCATCTTCAGCGAAAAGATCTTTAATACTTTTCTGGTTAATATCAATAAAATGATCGGCCAAATATTGGTAAGCCGCTGTTTCTGTAAAATTTATTTTCGGTAACATAATCTTTGTTTTTTTGTAAAAGTAATAAAGCAAAAATTTAAAACGGTCTTTTTAATGTTCAAAATTGATGGTTTTTTTAATATTTTGAGGATGACTTTATAAATGGTGTGAAGCTTAATTAGTACTTCTTAATCTTACTGTTAGCTAAAGCAATCTGCTGAAGTTAACAGGATTGCATTATCTGTCAAAAATTCTTAGCTTAGGTGACCATTTAACCTAAACTCCAACTCCTTTTTCATGAAATATAGCTATCTCTTTGGATTATCCTTGCTTTCACTCACTTCATTTGCTCAAAAAACGCCTTTACGTACAGAAATTTCTAAAAAAGCAGATGCCATTGAACAAAAAGTGATTACCTGGCGCAGGGATTTTCATGAACATCCTGAATTGGGTAATACCGAAGTCAGAACTGCTGGCATCATCGCGAAACACCTCACTTCTTTAGGTTTTGTGGTCACTACCGGTGTGGCTAAAACCGGGGTAGTAGGAATATTAAAAGGCGGCAAACCTGGTCCGGTGGTTGCCTTGCGGGCAGATATGGATGGTTTGCCGGTAACTGAACGCGTAGATGTTCCATTTGCTTCAAAAGTAAAAACCCAATATAACGGGCAGGAAGTTGGCGTAATGCATGCCTGTGGTCATGATAGTCATGTAGCCATATTAATGGGGGTTGCACAAGTATTAAGTTCCATGAAAAAGGATATTCAGGGCACCGTTAAGTTTATTTTCCAGCCTGCAGAAGAGGGTGTGCCTGCTGGCGACGAGGGTGGGGCAGCTTTGATGATTAAAGAAGGTGTATTGGAAAACCCGAAAGTAGATGTCATCTTCGGCTTACATATCAATTCTCAAACTGAAGTTGGAAATGTAACGTATCGTCCCGGCGGAACAATGGCTGCTGTTAATGATATGAAAATTACGGTTACCGGACGTCAGGCACATGGTGCCTATCCGTGGAGCAGTATCGATCCGATTGTGGTTTCGGCCCAGATCATTAATAATCTGCAAACGATTGTAAGTCGCAATTTGAATGTAACGGAAAACCCTGGTGTGGTAACTGTTGGTGCCATTAATGGTGGGGTACGTTCTAACATTATACCAGAGAAAGTGGAGATGTTAGGCACGGTTCGTAATTTTAGTAAGGAAGACGAAGCCATGTTTATCGACCGGATTAAAACAATTGCCACTAAAACAGCCGAAGCGAACGGTGCAACCGCTGAAGTAAAAATCCCTTACAGTAATCATTATCCGGTTACCTATAATAATATCGCATTAACGGAAAAAATGCTACCAAGCATGCAGGCAACCGCTGGAAAAGACCATGTTTTGTTGCGCCCACCTGTAACCGGTGCAGAAGATTTTTCCTTTTTTCAGGAGAAAGTTCCAGGGTTATTTGTGTTTTTAGGCGGGATGCCGAAGGGAAAAGATCCCTTGAAAGCGCCATCGCATCATACGCCTGATTTTTATCTGGATGAAAGCGGCTTCGTGTTAGGCGTTAAATTGCTTTCAAATCTTACGCTTGACTATATGAGTATGAAAAAATGAAAGGAAGTTATATTTCTTTATCTTGAACAACTTAGAACAGATCATATGAATTGGAGCGCCTCACCATGCCTGATGCTCAATTCGATTTTATATATTTGCCACTATGACAAAAGAAAACTTGCAGGATTTAAGGGACAGAGTAACGTCCCTGAGGAGGCATCTTTGACGTTGATGAGCTCCTTTACGCTATTCGCGAAGAAGAAAAATTAACCATGGCGCCCGATTTCTGGGACGATCCAAAAAAAGCAGAAAAAATTCTTGCCGAAATCAGTTCCAAGAAAAAATGGACAGATGGTTTTAATGATACCCATAACGCAGTAGAAGATGCTGCCGTAATGCTGGAGTTTTTCCAGTCTGGCGATGCCTCAGAAGCAGAAATGAAAGAGCAGTTTGAAGCCAGCACAAAAGCGGTAGAAGAACTGGAACTGAAAAATATGCTTCGCAATAAAGAAGATCAGCTTTCTGCCGTAATGCAGATTACAGCAGGCGCAGGTGGTACAGAAAGTTGCGATTGGGCTTACATGCTGATGCGGATGTACATTATGTGGGGGGAGAAAAACGGATATAAAATTACCGAACAGGATAGTCAGGAAGGGGAGATTGCCGGAATAAAATCGGTAACACTTCAGTTCGATGGCGATTTCTCCTACGGATATTTAAAAGGCGAAAACGGCGTACATCGTTTGGTAAGGATTTCTCCTTTCGATTCCAATGCCCGCAGGCATACTTCGTTTGCTTCCGTATATGTGTATCCACTAGTGGATGATACGATCCAGATCGACATCAATCCTGCAGATATTGAATTTGAAACTTTCAGGGCAGGTGGTGCTGGTGGGCAAAATGTAAACAAAGTGGAAACTGCTGTTCGGTTATACCACAAGCCATCAGGTATTATTATCAAAAATCAGGAATCGAGATCCCAATTACAGAATAAAGAAAATGCCATTCGTTTATTAAAATCGCAGCTTTATGAGATAGAAGAGCGGAAACGGAACGAGGCGATTGCGGCGGTAGAAGGATCGAAGAAAAAGATAGAATGGGGATCGCAAATCAGGAGTTATGTGCTGGACGACCGTAGGGTAAAAGATCACCGTACGAACTACCAGACCTCCAATCCGGATGCGGTTTTAAATGGTGATATCAACGAGTTTTTGAAAGCGTATTTAATGGAGTTTTAATTCTTAATTTATCAACTTACGAAATCTCCAAAGCCTGGGTGCTGAAGAATTTCGTAAGTTTTGATAACTGTGCTCTAAAACTTCTAAGTATTTCCCCCAACAAAGGCCACATTCCGCAAGTTGATGTTCATTCCATGAAGTTTAGGCAGTTTCTTGGTATATTTGATTAGTAAGTATTAGTATTAATTTGATCTTTTAAATACATTAGCGATAAAATTAACTAATCAAAAAGCTTATAAACGTTTAAAGGAGTCCGAAGAATTAAATGCGATCAAGTTTATTAATGATTCAACTAAAATATCCGCTTTGAGAAATCAAATTAAAGGTCCAATGAATGCTGAAACTATTCGAACAGTTAAAACATTTGCGGGGAGAATGGCAGGGAGATTTAATCAATATAATAATTTAAAAGCAATGAATAAGCTGTTCTTAATAGTAATTATTTCTCATATTGTGGTTATGGCAAAAGCTCAGGAAGTTATTCCAATTTATAGCGGAGATATTCCGGGAGCAAAACCTACGCCATCAACTTATGTAGAACATACAGAAGTAAGGGCAAACGGAACGTTAAGCATCACCAAGGTATCTGTTCCAACTTTAACTGTTTTCGAGGCGCCAAAACATCTTTCAACGGGAGCTGCCGTAATTATTTGTCCGGGTGGAGGTTATGGCGCATTAGCCTTTAGCCATGAAGGGATAGATGTTGCCAAACGTTTCAATGCGATTGGGGTAACGGCATTTGTATTTAAATACCGTTTGCCGAGCGATCAGATCATGATCGATAAAGCCTATGGTCCGTTGCAAGATGCGCAGCAGGCCATTTATCTGGTGCGAAAAAATGCGAGAAAATATGGCATCAGGAAAAATAAAATCGGCATCATGGGATTCTCAGCAGGTGGACATTTTGCTTCAACCTTGATTACGCATTATAATGATTTGAAAATTGCCAATCCTGAAAAAATAGACCTCCGTCCTAATTTTGCAGTGCTGGTTTATCCGGTAATTAGTTTTGAAGAAGCTGTTCACGCCGGGACGATGAAAAATTTACTTGGCGATAACCCTACAGATAGCCTGAAGCATTATTTTTCCGCAAATAAAAATGTTGATCAGCAATCGCCACCTGTTTATTTTGTTCATGCGAAAGATGATAATGCCGTTCCCTATGCCAATAGTATCTTAATGAGTGAAGCGCTAAAGGGAAAAGGTATTAACTCAGAAGTTTATCTTTATGAAAAGGGTGGTCATGGTTTTGGCCTAATTAATAAAACTTCAGATGTGGATTGGTTTAATCTGATGGCAGATTGGCTGAAAAAGCAAAAATTCTGACATTTCGCAATAGTTTGAAACGTAGATTTACGAAAGTAAAATCTGCTGGCAATAAGTTGAGCTAATTTTTAATATATTTGCCGCCAGTGGTTTACGTCCTCAGTTATTATAAAAATGAATAATAAAATTAAATTTTGCATGGTAGCGTTTGTTGCCATGATTTCTATTTTCAGTTGCAAGAAAGAAATTGATTATAGTGATCCCAATAGTAATGGCTGTCAGTTAACCAGCTGGAAAGTGATCAGTGGGACGGGAGAATTTTCCCTGAATCTGCAATATGATGCTATTGGACGGGTGATTAAAGAGTCTACATCAACCGGCGAAACTTATACCCGGGTATTTACCGCTAATAAAATCACAGCAACAGATGAAGAAGGTATTGTTGATGAGCTGATATTATCTAATGGAAGGGCAATATCCAGCGGAACTGGTGGTACTTTAGTAGCAGGTGTGCCAAGATTTGAAAATACTAAACGGTATGATTATAATACAGATGGCTATTTAACAGCGGTTAAAAGCTATCAGAATGACATGCTAATAACGACTAACATCTTAACTTATGCAGACGGAAATCTAATCAAATCTGTAGTTACTGATGCAGCAACAGGACAAATAACCAATACGACAACATTTAGCTACAGCATTGAAAAGGCTGTTAATATTTCGTTTGCTTCAGATCCACTCGTAACTATTGCCGATAGTCAAATAGGTAATTATTTCGGCAAGCCATCAAAAAATGCGCTGGGCTCAACTACCGAAACATCAACAGATCTAGGTGGTAATGGCTTTGTGAGCAATTCAACATATTCATATCAGTTCGATGCTAAGGGCAATGCAACCGTAATAAATATAAATTCAACCTATACACTTTACAGCGGTGGTGTTGCCGGGCTTTCTGATACCTCAATTGATAAATATGAACAAACATTTTCCTGCAAATAAATGCGAGAATCAGGCTGTTTATTGATCGTAGCTGAGCTTATTTCTTAATTTCGTTGTTGATAACATCCAATAATCCATTTTGATAAGGATCATCGTTGAGTTCCCAGAACATGATTCCGTTCAGCTTTTGATCAATTACATACCTGGTCTTTAATGCAATTGATTTTTCATCATCGAATGTTACTAAACGCCTGGTGGCCGCATTGTAATAATACGGCGCTTTTGCCTCATCATCCCAATAGTATTGATAGCCACTTTCTTTACTAAAAAATGTTTTGTAATTTCTGGATGAAACGCCATCTAAAAATTTCGTGGGCTGATATAAGCCATGATTGGCATCGGTGGTATTTTCGAATATTCTGGCATAGAATGCTGCGCCTAATGCGATTTTATTGGCAGGAACACCATATTTAAGCATTTCCTTGATTGCGAAATCTGCTGATGATTGTTGCTTCGTCGTTGAATAAAGCGGTGTATGATGACCGCTTGTTTTCGCATAACCGCCTACAAGATCGTAGCTCATTAAGTTTACCCGATCTACCAAAGGCATTACCTTTTTCCACTCAAAACAAGAATCCAGGCAGTTTTTAGTCCCTCCGGCAGCAAAACTAATTTCTGCTTTTTTGCCCAATTCATCTCTTAAAGCTTTAATCAGAAGGGTAAAGTTATGCTTGTCTGCCTCCATATATTTATGGCCCGGGTATCCCTCAACTGCCGGGTACTCCCAGTCGATATCAATTCCGTCTGCTTTAAAATAATCTAACAGAGATTTAGTTGTTTTTGCAAACATCTTTCTGCCATCAGCCCTGCTGAAAACTTCAGAGCAATCCGGGCAAGCACTCCAGCCGCCCATCGCAATCATCACTTTTAAATCAGGATTTCGTTTCTTCAAACCAACCATCCTTGTAATAAGTGCAGAATCTTTGGCAGAACTGATATGCAGACTATCACCCTTTAAATGACCGAAACTGTAAATAAGGTGACTAATTTTTTCTATCGGGAAACTGTCGATCACTGTACCATTGCCTGTATAATAGGCAATGACATTTGGTTTGCCAGTTTTTTGTGCCGAAAGATTAGTGCTGAAAAAAATAAACAGGAAGGTAAGTGAAAGAAAAAATAGGGATTTAGTTTGCATCTTAAAATGTTAATTGGTTTTAGGCTCTTCTTTTAGAATATTTTGTAATTCGTTTAATTCATTAACTTTTTCTGTAGCACCGGCATTTTCATAAGCAGAAATGAGGTTTCTGATTACCCTGCGGATAATATCGGTATTGCTGCAAGGTTTATAATATTCGGGTAGCGGCTCTAAATTTAGCTGACGCAAAAACTGGTCTACATCATGTTTACCAAAGATATTTCCACGATTAAAGGCATTAATATAGAACAAAACACTGTAGTCAGTTCCTTCCTGTTTACTGTCGTCTATATAGCCTAAAATAAAATGCTGCGGGAGATTAATTCCATAGATGGGCAGGTCTAATTTTTGCGCAAGCGTGGAGTAGATTATCGCCAGGGAAATTTGATTGCCCTTTTTGCTTTCCAACACCTGGTTCAAATAAGAATTTTGGGGATCATGGTGGTTTTTGGTGTTTCCGCCAAAGCCATATTGCTGATACAATACATGATTGATCAGTTTTACTTTCTCTACCGAACTCATTTCGTATTGTAAGCCCAGCCAGATATCACGTTTAATTTCTTCAATCTGATTAATAATTTTTTGTTCATCAAGATCTGGATATTGGTATCGGTTAATAATCATAGCGCCTTGAAGTAAATCAAACGCACCACTCAGGTACCATAAATTAAGGTCTTCTTTAACCGTGCTGAACTGAATCTGATGAACAATATTTTCAATGCGTTCTTGTAAAAGACCGTCGAAAGACTGCTCCCAGGCATTTTCCAGATAATGGATAACTTCTCCACCATATTCGAGCAATTTCTGCTCTACATGATGATAAACCTCTTCATCAGGATCATCGAGCAATTTTACTAAAGCACTTATCTCTGTGATATTTTCCATAAAACATATAACCCGTATGCGGCGATTAATTACTTTTGCACTATGCTATTTCAATTTATCACCGATTACCTAAAACATCGATTAACAGCAAAAACCCGGCATGGAACGCACTCGCCATTTGTGTACAAGCTCGCTGATGAGGTAATTTACGATTTTACCCACAAATCTGAATACAAAAGTATAGAACAACAAAGAAAAAAACTTTTTTCTGACGAATCCATTATCACCGTTACGGATCTTGGGGCGGGTTCACATCTTAATAAAAACAGAACAAAGAAAGTAAATCAGATTGCTAAGAATGCATTGAAAAGCCCGCGTTTAGCAAAGCTGATTTATCGTTTGGCAAAGGATACCAATCCTAAAACCGCTATAGAGTTAGGGACTTGTTTAGGAATCACTACTTCTTATTTAGCTAAGGCTTGCCCTGATGCTGAAATTATTACCATAGAAGGTTGTCCGGAAACCGCTGAAGTAGCCAGGCAAAACTTTAACGATCTGGAATTAGACAATATTGAACTTCATGTGGGTAATTTCGATGGTATTTTGCCAGATATCATTGCCAGGCAGCCCAGCCTTGACTTCGTTTATATTGATGGCAACCACAGAAAGGACGCTACGCTAAATTATTTTAAATGGTGCTTGCCAAAGGTTACTGAAGATTCTTTGTTAATTTTTGATGATATTTACTGGAGCGAGGGGATGAAAGAAGCCTGGGCAGAAATTAAAAATCATCCGGATGTTACCGTAACGGTAGATTTGTTCTGGATTGGTTTAGTTTATTTTAAAAAAGGCCGGGCGAAAGAAAATTTCAAGTTAAAATTTAAACAGTGAAGATCGAACCAGAATTAAAAGGCATTCAAAAGTTATCGGCTTTATATATATTGTTGATCAGTCTTTTTGTGGGCGTGTTAAGCTATTTTGCATCGTTGCTTTTTCAAACGGAAACACTTACACACATCATGTTTGGCTGGGATATTTTCTGTCTCATGTTAATCAGCATGCATTGGTACATGTTCTTCAATACTTCTACTGCAGAAACCCGTTTGAAGGCAGTAAAGCAAGATGAGACCAGGGGGGAGATTTTTGCCATAGTTTTAGTTTCCACTTTTGCAGGCTTACTTGCGGTGGTTCTATTACTAATTAACCACGATGTAAAACCGCTTGATCTGGTGATCGCAATTTCAGGGATGTTTTTATCCTGGTTTCTTGTTCATACTACCTTTAGTATGCGTTACGCACATCTTTTTTATGAGGATAGTAATCAACCATCAGCAGCTTATAAAGGATCCGGACTGGATTTTCCCGGCGACGATGCGCCAGATTTTATCGATTTTGCTTATTTTTCTTTTGTTCTTGGGATGACCTTTCAGGTTTCTGATGTAGAGATTTCTTCCCGTAAAATCAGACGACTTTCTTTACTCCACAGTTTAATTGCATTCGTTTTTAATACGGTGATTGTGGCACTAACAATTAATGCGTTAGCCGGGTTGGGGAAGTAAGTTAATTGATGTGTATATTCGAATGTTCAAGGCGCACCGACGAAGCAATCGCATGCTGTTGCACGAAGCATCTGCAAGCTATAAAACTTTGAACGATCAATTATCGAATGACATCCCTTCCCAGGTTGCTGCAATTAAGTTTTATTTTGTCCTTGCAGGACGGGCTTATTTTCTTTTGGCACCAAAAGAAACAAAAGTGCCGGCTCGCAATTTTTCTATGGAAGTCAGTAGGTGGGCTGGGTCAGTGCCATCCCGAAAAATTGACCATGCCGGTCTAAGAGCAGAACGAAGAAACAGTGGTTTGGCTTTACTAGATGTTTATACCAATCGCTATCTACGCATTGCAATTTCCCTCCTCTGGAGGGGTGCCTGAAAGGCGGGCTGGTTGAGTCCGGCTTTACTAATTCCTTCCAAATTGTAACGTAACAATAATATTGGGTGTTTTTACACCATTTCCGTTGTTGCGAGGCACGAAGCAATCTTAAAATACGATGTTTTACAGATATGATTATTCGCGCGTTACATGTTGGTTAATCCCCAGATGTACGTTAGTTACAGGTAACGTATTTATGAAGTATAAATAGCCTAAAGGTGGACTTAATGTGGACTTGAAGTGGAGTAGAGATGGACTTAAGCAGATGCTGTTGCCAAAATAACCCGATTGTCCTATACTAATTGGTCACCAAGATCGGTCGAGCCTTTCACAATCCTAATATAAGTAATTATGATTACTTATATTAGGATTGTGTGATTTTTTATGGTAACGAGTGGTAAAAAATATATTGTGTGAAGAAAGGTTATTCCTATCAATTGTCAAAGAGCCGGGGAAAATGATCTGGATTTTGGGCATGTTTTTCTTTATATCATTGATGCCCGCTATTGCAATCAGTTTTAAGTCTGCTTTGATAATAAACTGCTTTTTCAGTAATATAACTTATTTTGCAGTTGTATAACTGAAAAATAAGTTATATGTTTGGATATGGAAGAATTAACTAAAACAGAAGAACGCATTATGCAGGTTTTATGGCGACTGCAAAAGGCTTTTGTGAAGGATATTATTGATGAATTGGATGATGAGCCTAAACCTCCTTATAACACCATCTCTTCAATCGTAAGGCTTTTAGAAAAAAAGGGTTACGTAAACTATAAGGCTTATGGCAAAACCTACGAGTATTTTCCTGCTATTACTAAAGATCAGTATACAAAAACCACCTTTTCAAAGTTATTTTCCGGATACTTCGATAATTCGCCAGCCAGCCTTTTATCATTTATGGTAAAGGAAGAAAAGTTAAGTGAGCAGGATATTGAAGAAATCCAAAAAATCATTGACCAAAATTCGAAACCATGATTTTAATCTATCTCCTAAAGGTTTCTGCATGTACAGCATTATTTTTTGCAGTATATCAGGTGTTCTTTGCGAAGCTCACATTTTTTAATCTCAATAGGATTTATTTATTGTTGATGCTTATCGTGAGTTTTACGATTCCTTCGCTGACCATAGAACGGATAAATGAAGTTACGGCAGCTGAAGGAACGATTAAATCTGATGTGGTTTACAGTAAGGAAGGTAGTTTTGAAAAAGATAATCTTAATGGCGGTGATGTCGTAGACTCCAACTGGAGCTGGGTGAAAACGCTAACGTATGGGTATGCAGTTGTTTCTTGCCTGTTTTTATTCAGGTGGTTATTAATGTTTTTTTATATCAAAAATCAACTTCGAAAGTATGCCCTAAGTCGTGATGGGAACACGGTTTTGGTTGAATCTCAATCAACCATAAAAAACTGTTCTTTCTTCAATACGATCGTGATAGATTCCGCTTTGCTTCCTCATGAACGTGCATTGGTTATTCAACACGAAAGGGTTCATGTGCAACAATTGCATTCGTTCGATAAAATGCTGGTTAATCTGGCTACTGCTGTTCTCTGGTTTAATCCGGTAATTTATTTCTGGAGAAATGCAATAGACCATAACCATGAATTTCTGGCAGATAATGAAATTTCAAAAATTGCAGATAAAAACACCTATGCTTCTTTGCTGTTAAACCTGGCCATGCCAATAAAAAACTACTCCATTAATAGCTTTAGTAAACTTCCCCTAAAAAATAGAATTATGATCATGTACAAAGAACCAAATTCAAAGCGTCAAAAGCTTATGTATTTTTTAACAGTGCCAATTGTTCTCGTTTGTTCGGTTGCCTTTGTAAACCGCAAAGAGGTAGAAATCAGCAAACCTAAAACGGGTGGTAATCAACTGGAAATTCCATCCGCCGGAAATCCAGGCATGGTTTACTCTGAACATTCAGCTCATGTAAATTTAAACTCAACCTCCGCTTTTAATATAGCAGAAATGGTATTGGTAGTGGATGCAGGGCATGGTGGTAAAGATGGTGCCATTATGGCTCTGGATGGCCAAAAGGAAAAAGACTTAAACCTTCGCGCCGTCAAAATTTTAAAGGAAGAAGCAGAAAAAAGAGGAATAAAAGTGATCCTAACCAGAAGCGACGATCAGTTTTTATCCCTTAGTGATCGCCTGCCCCAGCAAAAAGCAACTGCTTTCATTTCCATTCATCACAATGCTTTCCTTGATCATCAAACGCCCTCTAATGGAATAGAAGTTTATGTTTCGAAGCTAAATAGCAATATTAAAATTGCAGAACATTTGGGAACTGGTATTCTCGATAAATTAAATGGCCTAAATGGTATTGAAGTAAAAAGTGCGCTAAAAGATGCGAATCTATTATTATTAAGAGCGTCTAAGGTGCCTGCAGTGCTGATTGAACTCGGGAACATTTCCAACGAAAGTAATTTAAAGTTCATCAATAAAGAACAGAACGTGCGCAAAGTGAGCAATCTCATTTTAGATGGTTTTGTATCGTTTGCTAAAATAGGTAATTAACTCAAAGCTAAAGTTATGGAGTGGTTTAAATATTTACTTCAGGTGAGCGTATGCACCACCTTGTTTTTTTGTCTCTATCTTTTATTCTTAAGCAAACTTACGTTCTTTAAGTTTAACAGATTTTACTTGCTTGGTACTTTAATAATAAGTTTCATCATTCCAGCCTTGCATGTTAACCTGCAGCGTGAATTAAAAACGGTACCAGCAGAAACTTTAATTGACCGGACCGAATCAGAGCGTAATCTTGCCGAGCCTTTACGCTTTAATCAGCCTATAGTTCCGCTATATAATCATGACTCAAAACCAACGATTGATTGGTTTGGATTCCTTCCTCATGTTTATGGATTGATTGCAGGGATAATCATTGCTATACAATTGAGTGCCTTGTTTAATATTTTAAAATTTACCGGCAGTTACTTTAGAAGCGAAGATGGTTTAAAACTGGTAACCAAAACTACAGGCTTTACCAATTGTTCATTTTTTAACTATGTCTTTATAGATCAGGAGAGCTTAAGCGATCCTGAATTGAGCGTTTTTCTCCAACACGAAAAGGTTCATGCGGCGCAATTTCATTCTGTGGATAAAGTTCTGCTCATGCTCTTCAAAGCGGTGCTGTGGTTTAATCCTATTATCTATTTATATGACCGGGCACTCGAACAGGTAAATGAATATGTTGCCGATGAAACTACTTCTGCCAGCGTAGGGAATCATGCTTATGCACATCTATTATTAAAGTTGGCTATCACTAAAAACGATATGCCATTGGTGCTCAATTTTGTTAAAAATCCACTTAAAGACCGGATTCAAATGCTATTTAATGCAAAATCGAAAAGTATGAAAAAGTTGGTTTATCTTTTTGCTTTGCCGGCAGTTGTAGGGTTGTTTTTGCTATTTGCGGTTGAAGTAGTTTATGCAGACAATAAAACTGCGTTGAAAGGCGAAAAGAAAGTAATGGAGCAGCAATCTCAAGTATTTAAAGAGGCGAAGCCTAGCCGCTCGCGCCAAAAGGAAGTCGAAATTGTAGTAATAAAAGAAGATTCTGTTTCAAAGAAAAGAGCTCCGGCAATACCCAGGATGATTTCCTATCAGAAAATGACAGGTGATTCAAAGCAACAGGTTTATTATTTGGAAACTGCTGAAATTGAGGTTAACGGTGGGGTTTTAAAGGCTGAATCGGTAGAATATGATCGCTTACAACACATCATCATTGCCAAAAAAGCTTCTTTTGAAAGAGACGGGAAAGTTGAAGCCGGAGATCAAATCACCTTTGATTTGACTAAAAATACGCATTCGGTCCAGTCTTTAGTACAGAAAATAACGAATACAGTTGAAACCGATATGGACGTAAGGTATCAGGCAGATAGCGTCAAATACAGTAAGAATAAAAACATCATCTATTTGTTTGGTAACGCTAAAGTATTCTATGGTCAAACCGCGATTTCAGGATCAAAGATTATTTACAATAATTTGAATCAGGTTTTGACGGCTGAGCAAGCTGAACTTTCATCAACTACTCAAAAAGCGGTTAAAGCTGATTCGATTTTTTATGATTTGAAAACGGGAAAATTCAGATTATATAGAACTGATTTGAAATGATAAACTCTTTCTACCTCTAAAAAGCCTCCGCAATACTAATGTAAAATCCGCTCTGGCGTTTTTCGTTTGGTCTTTTTTCTCCAATGCCATAATCTAAACGAATGCTGATACCTTTTTCAGGATCAAAGAAATACCTGAAGCCTGCACCGTAATTGGGTTTAAATGATTTAGCCGAGAAGTTATCTATTCCCCAAACTGTTCCTGTACCACCAAAAAGTGTTGCACCAAACCGACTGCTGTAGCGGTAACGCAATTCAGTTTGTACCGCTAAAAGATTTTTATCCCGATAGCGACCACCATAATAACCACGCATCATTTCATCATTCCCCATCTGCGGCAGCAGGTATATTGGCGTATTTTTGCCAATAACCGTATTGTATAACCCCTGCACGCCAATCGCGAAGCTTTTATTCAATGTCCAAAAATTTCTGGCATCAATTTTTATCTGGCTGCCTGTAAAGTTCCCGTCAGAAAAAACATTGGGTGCATATTGGTAGGTTCCCCTTACAAAAAGTCCTTTAGTAGTATAGTTATTGTTGTTTCTGGAATCATAGCTCTGCGATACCCCTAAATAAAAAACACTTCCTCGTCTGTTATTGTAGTAAGGATCCCGACTAAAAATGCCGTCTGCAACTAAATCCCGGTATTTATAATTCTCAAAACCAATAGAAGCGCCTGTATAAGCCTTTGGTAATAATTGTTTTTCAGCCTGAAAAAGAACTTTAATCTGTTGCTGAATTAACTTGTCTTCGTTTGCTTCCTCGGTACTGTTACCAATGCCATAGAAATCAAAAGGCATTCTTTTAAAACGCAACTCACCTATATAATGGAATTTGTTTCCTTTTCCCCAGATGTCAATCATCGAACTCATGTTATAAGCTTTCAATGTCGAATAGTTTAAATTCAGGGTTACCGAAGATGGACGATTTGTAGTATCTATCCGATCGGTATAAAAACCCAATATCGCACCAACGCCAAACTGAAAGCCTGTTTCCTGTGCATAGCCGAAAGAGGGGAGGGGTAAAAAGCTGGCTTTACGCAAGGTATCTTTCTCATTGGAAAGCAGTTTCTTAATTAATTTCATTTGTGAAAATGAGCTTCCAGAAATTAAGGCAAAAACAATGATCAGGTAATATTTTTTCATCGCCGCAAATTAACTGAAATTTTATGGAAGATTTATCGGTTCATTGGTCATTAGTTCACCGGTTCGATGGTGATTTGTTCGCTGGTTATTAATGATCGGCTTAGCCATTTATGAGGATAAGAAAATTTTACTTTGCCTGCTTTGTGAAAAACTTTGCAGTCTTTGCGGTTAAGTTTCCAGCTAAATACCTATTTTTGCCGCAAATAGACAAAACAAGATGAGCAATACAAGAGGACCGATATCTCAGTTTATGGAGCGTAATTACCTCCATTTTAATGCTGCAGCAATGATGGATGCGGCTAAAGGGTACGAAACGCATTTAGATGAAGGTGGTAAAATGATGATCACACTTGCTGGCGCGATGAGTACTGCAGAATTGGGAATTTCACTTGCAGAAATGATTCGCCAGGATAAAGTGGCCATTATTTCTTGTACTGGTGCCAACCTGGAAGAAGATATTATGAACCTGGTTGCACATTCTCATTATAAACGTGTACCGAATTACCGCGATTTAAGTCCGCAGGATGAATGGGATCTTTTAGAAAACCATTACAACCGCGTTACAGATACCTGTATCCCGGAAGAAGAGGCCTTCCGCCGCTTGCAAAAACACATCCAAAAAATCTGGATGGATGCTGAGGCGGCCGGCGAGCGTTATTTTCCACATGAATTTATGTATAAAATGCTGTTAAGCGGCGATTTGGAGCAGTATTATGAAATTGATCCGAAAAATTCATGGATGCTGGCAGCGGCAGAAAAGAATTTACCAATCGTTGTACCAGGATGGGAAGATTCAACCATGGGTAACATCTTCGCTTCTTATGTGATGAAGAAAGAACTGACCGCAACCACTGTGAAAGGTGGAATCGAATATATGGGTTGGTTAGCCGATTGGTATATTGCAAATAGCGGGGGTAAAGGGATTGGTTTCTTCCAGATTGGTGGTGGTATCGCCGGCGATTTCCCGATCTGTGTGGTTCCGATGCTTTATCAGGACATGGAAATGGAAAATATTCCTTTCTGGAGCTACTTCTGCCAGATCTCTGATTCTACCACTTCTTATGGTTCGTATTCTGGAGCAGTTCCGAATGAAAAGATTACCTGGGGAAAATTAGATATCAATACACCGAAATTTATCGTTGAAAGCGATGCGACAATCGTTGCTCCGTTAATGTTCGCCTGGATATTGAAACAATAAAAAGGAAAATCGAATAAAGCAAATAGATTTCATAATGCCCATTTGAGATAAAGGTCAAAAATGGGCATTTTTCTTGCCTGAAAGGCCAGAAACGACATTTGTTTAGAATGATTATAAATTGTATTTCCGGTCACTATTATGTCATGGGATTTATTAATAAGTTATACTTTTGTTCAAGTTTTGATGGGGCTACCATAGCTCAGGCATCAAGTTCACAACAAAAAGTAAATTAAATAAGTATAAAGTGTTCATTATGAGAGATATCTCGATGATTTTAAAAAGTGTTTGGAAGTCGTTATTCCTATTTTCAGCAATTTCTGTAATAGCAGTTTCGACTGTTAACGCGCAGGATGCTAAAGAGGGGAGAACGCTTTTCAAAGCTAAATGTTCGTCATGCCACGCCTTAGACGCGAAATTAGTCGGTCCTGCCTTAACCGGAGTTACCGACCGCCATTCAGAAGAATTCCTTTTAAAGTGGATTCCTAATTCTCAGGCGATGATCGCATCTGGAAATCCGGAGGCGGTTAAATTATTCAATGACAATGGAAAAGTTGCCATGACTTCTTTCCCTGAATTGGATGAAGCTAAAGTAAAAGACATCTTAGCCTACATTCAGGAAGGTGAGCCGAAACCGGCTGCTGGTACTGAAGGTGCTGCTGGTACATCAGCAAAAGATGAAGGTACTTCGGGTTTATCGCTTGCGGGGATCATTGCCATTGTAATTGTTGCTATTGTTATTTTAGTAATCTTAGGTCGTGCAAGTAAGTTATTGGAGCGCTTAATTCTACAAAAACAAGGCATTGAGATGGAAGAGGATGTGCCTTTAAAAGTAGGAATCCGCAAGATGTTTAAAAACAAGAAGTTCGTAATGTTCTTCATCTTGTGTTTGATTATTGCTTTGGGTTCATTTGGTTGGATGGGTATGTGGAATACAGGTGTTCACACCGGCTACCAGCCAGTACAGCCGATTAAATTCTCCCATGAGTTGCATGCCGGGATCAATCAGATTGATTGTCAGTATTGCCACAATGGAGCGTTTAAATCTAAAAATGCTACGATTCCATCTTTAAATGTTTGTATGAACTGCCACAAAGCAGTACAGGCAAGAGATAAGTATGATGGTGAAATTTCTCCGGAAATCAAAAAAATCTACAATGCATTGGGTTATGATCCTGAAACGCAGAAATACGATGAGAGTAAATCGAAACCAATGGAGTGGGTACGTGTGCACAACCTGCCGGATTTTGCTTACTTCAATCACTCACAACACGTAGTGGTTGCAGAAGATGCCATTCGTAAGGCAAAAGGTTTACAACCAACAGAACCGGTGTGTTTCGCTTGTCACGGTCCGGTGAATACCATGGAAGAGATTTATCAATATTCTCCATTAACCATGAAATGGTGTATTAACTGCCACAAAGAAACTGATATTTCTGGTCAGAAAAATAATGCTTTCTACGCTAAAGTAATCGAAGCGCATGAAAAAATTAAAAAAGGCGAGAAAGTTACACCAGCGTTATTGGGTGGACTAGAGTGTGGTAAATGCCACTATTAATAAATAGAGTTTAGTAAGAACGTTCGAATAAACAGTAATATAGCTTAAATGGAAAGCAACAAAAAATACTGGAAAGGCTTAGAGGAGTATAACAATACACCCGATTTTGTTAAGAATAACAAAAACGAATTTGCCGAGCCACTTCCAATAGAAGATGTTTTAAATGAAGCAGGGTTAAGCACCGTTACCCCACGCCGCGACTTTTTAAAGGCGTTAGGTTTTGGTTTAGGTGCGGTTACTTTGGCTGCATGTCAAACAGCCCCGATTCATAAATCTATTCCTTACCTGGTAAAACCTGAAGAGGTTACTCCGGGTATTCCTAACTATTATACTTCCAGCTTTAATGGCCAGAGTATTTTAGTTAAAACAAGAGAAGGTCGTCCAATTAAAATTGAACCAAACCCTAATGCGGGTGAATTCTTTCGTGGTACTGATGCAAGAGCGCAAGCTTCTGTATTAGATCTTTATGATGTATCTAAACTAAAAGCACCAGTGCTCGAAAATAAAGAAACTACCTGGGCGAAATTAGATAGTTATGTTAAAGCTGAGCTAGCAAAAGCACAAGCTTCAGGAAAGAAAATCCGTGTTGTAGCGTCTACAGTTAACAGCCCTTCAACCAGTGCAGTTTTAGCACAATTCGCTACAAAATATCCTGCGGCAAAATTGGTTCAGT
>JAZBLX010000010.1:0-145464 GCA_037033465.1 Bacteroidota bacterium
AGGCTTGGAACTGATGTCGGATAAAATCGTCAAAGCTTAATTTCGGCAGCACAAGCACCCGATGAAGGATCGGGCAATATGCGCTGCCTTGGGTTGTGGGGTATGAAAGATTGTGGTCGAAGCTTTTAACGTTTTCTCCTTCCATCATTTCCGAGGCCGGATAGCGGGGTGGCCATAGCGATATTGTCATTCAGAGCGCAGCGAAGAATCCCTGCGTTTTCAGCTACTGCCCTCAGTCAACACCGAACCTTTTTTATACATCATTCCATGAACGGTGGGTTAAAGCAGTCGTCATCCTGAACTTGATTCAGGACCTATGTTTTGATGTTACTTTTTTAAATTGATAGCTGCGATGAATGTTTTTTTCTCCTTCGCTAGCGTACGCGTGCCGCGTGTGAACATATTAAAAGGCATCATAGCTAAAATTCTATAATAAATTATTCTTGATCAAAAAATGCACACACGGCACGCGTGCGCCAGCAGGAGCAAAACGCGCTGCCTTGGGTTGTGGTGGTTTGAAAGTTTGTGGCGAAGCTTTAAACGTTTTCTCCTTCCATCATTTCCCAGGCCGGATAGCATATCGGCAAAGCAGGTCGCTCCGTTAATCGTCATTGCGAAGCAGATTTTTCATTTGCTGAAGCAATCTCTATCGAAGAATCAACAAAGATATTCCTTCCTAAACTTGATGAGGATCTTGCGTCATCGAAGCGGTGTTCGTTAGTGTATAGTCCTGAGTCTGCAGTTGGGAGTGTTGAGTTGAGCGTTGCAGGGCGGTAAAGCAGCTCGCTCTATTAAAACGTCCTTATACTATCGGCGGTGTCTCCATCAACTGATGATTAAATAAACTCTGAAAAATAGATCAAAAAAGAGGCTCAAGATAATTCCTGAGCCTCCTGATTGAATATTGATTTGATACAGACTATTTGTAAAAAACCTCATTCCAATGCAATTCATTTCTGAATTGATTGATTTTGGTTTCCGCACCGATGTTGATATATTCCAAACCAGCAATGTTTGCGAAATCTGATAAATGTTCTGTTGTTAAATTCTGGCTATAAGCTGTATGGTGTGCACCACCTGCATAAATCCAGGCTGCGCAACCCGTTTTCATATCTGGAAGTGGTTTCCAAAGCACGCGTGCAACCGGTAAATGTGGTAGATCATGCTCAGCTTCAACAGCCGTTACTTCATTCACTAACAAACGGAAACGATTTCCCATGTCGATTAGGGAAGCATTTAGCGCATTGCCGCTACCCACGTTGAAAACCAAACGTGCAGGGTCAGCCTTACCGCCAATACCCAAAGGATGAACTTCTAAACTCGCTTTTCCATTCGCTAAAGAAGCATCAACTTCCAGCATATGCGAACCCAAAACCATTGAATTTGCAGGATCGAAATGGTAAGTATAATCTTCCATAAAAGCATTTCCGCCAGGTAAACCAGCGCCCATTACTTTACAGGCGCGAACCAAGGCAGCAGTTTTCCAATCACCTTCTCCGGCAAAACCGTAACCATCTGCCATTAAACGTTGTGCAGCAATACCTGGTAACTGAATCATGCCATGCAAGTCCTCAAATGTATCCGAGAAACCTTTAAAACCACCGTCGACCAGGAATTTTCTTAGGCCTAGCTCAATTTTAGCCGCATCATAAACCGATTGATGTCTTGCACCGCCAGCTTTTAACTCATCTGCCATGGTGTAGGTTTCTTCGTATTCCTGCAATAAAGCTTGAATAGAGTCTTCATCTATTTCATTAATTACCGCAACAAGGTCACCGATTCCATAAGTGTTCACAGAGAATCCGAATTTCATTTCGGCCTCTACTTTATCACCGTCGGTAACCGCTACAAAACGCATGTTATCACCAAAGCGAACAAACTTGGCACCTTGCCAATCGTTCCATCCGGCAGCAGCCCTGCACCAAGTATCTATTTGTTTTGCTACTTCTTCATCCTGCCAGTGGCCAACCACAACCTTCCGGTCTTTGCGCATCCGCGAAACGATGAAACCAAATTCACGGTCGCCATGGGCACTTTGGTTTAAGTTCATGAAATCCATATCGATGGTATTCCATGGAATATCGCGGTTAAACTGTGTGTGTAAATGAAGGAGTGGTTTTTGTAAAACGTTTAAGCCCCTGATCCACATTTTAGCAGGAGAGAAGGTGTGCATCCAGGTGATTACGCCGATACAATTTTCATCAATGTTGGCTTGCTGCAACGTTTCGAATATCTCTTCAGTCGTTTTTACAATTGGCTTGTATACAACCGAAACAGAGATATTTCCGTTCTGGTTTAACGAATCAGCAACTTCCTGTGCATGATCTGCCACTTGTTTTAACGTTTCTTCACCATACAAGTGTTGTGTACCCGTGATGAACCAAACTTGTAATTTCTTTAAATCAATCATTACTTTATTATTTTTAATTTATTTAAATCCATCGGTGTAAATTCTTACTGACCGAAATTTTTATTTTTTGAAAAGCAGGTTTCTGTTTTTCATCGGAAAGGATAGTCCTGCTTTCCGTTTTATTCCAGCCATGAAAAATGGCTTCCATGCTCACTCCAATCAGGTTTATTTAACTTAGGTAAACCTAAACAAGCTACACTTGAAATCAGCATTTACTGAACGAGATTGCTTCGTCGTTCCTGCCCGCAATGACGATGGGTGGAGGCTCTCAAGTTAAGCCCCAAGACTAATGACTCCAAACTGATTCTGCCATTAGACTTTAGACTCAAGACTCAGGACTGATGACTCCAAACTCCCAACTCAAACCTGCCCATAATACGCACCAGCGCCATGTTTTCGCTCGAAGTGTTTCTCAATTAGAGAATCCTTCAGCTTCGGTGCCTGCGGATTAATTTGTTGAGTGAGTAAAGCCATTTGGGCTACGGCTTCCAAAACGGCACTATTGTATACGGCTTTATCAGCTGTTTTCCCCCAGGTAAATGGCGCGTGGTTACCTACCAGAATCATTTCTACCTCTTTGTAACTTAAGCCCAGACTTTCAAAATGATTCATGATCTGAAAGCCAGTTTCATATTCATAGTTTCCTTTGATCATGGCATCATCCATTGGAGGAGCGCAAGGAATATCAACGGTTAAATGATCGGCATGCGTAGTTCCGAAAATAGGAATGGCTTTCTGCGCCTGGGCCCAGGCTGTTCCATAGGTGGAATGGGTATGAACTACTGCACCGATATCTTCCCAGTGTTTATATAACACTGCATGAGTTTTAGTATCAGAAGATGGACGTAAACTTCCTTCAACGGTGTTTCCATCGAAGTCTACGATTACCATTTTATCTGGCGATAAATCCTCGTAAGGTACACCGCTGGGTTTAATGGCAAAAACGCCCTTAGCCCGGTCGGCTGCACTCACATTTCCGAAAGTAAAGAGTACCAAACCTAACTTGGGTAACTGCATATTGGCTTGGTATGCCTGTTCTTTTATGTCCTGGTAATTGCTCATGACAAGTAAGGTTTTACGTCTTTTTTGTTGTATTTCTCCAGGTATCTACCAAGTCCTAAATAAGCCTGGTAATGCTGGCGGTACAATTTCTGCTTTTTAATATTTGGGGTATATTCTTTTTCGAAGCCGGTTCCCATTGCAGCCATTGCAGCTTCGATGTTTGGATAAATGCCAGCTGCTACTGCAGCAAACATGGCTGCACCCAAAGCACAGGTATGTTCGAAACGGTGAATCCGGATCGGCATTTCCAAAACATCAGCCATCATTTGCATAATATAAGCCGACTTTTTCGCTACACCACCAATCCCGATGATACCTTTTACAGGAACGCCTTGTTCTTTAAAACGGTCTACAATCGCTTTTGCACCGAAACAAGTGGCGGCAGCCAAAGCCCGGAAAAATCTTGGCGCATCGGTACCCAAGCCTAAACCGGTAATGGCACCTTTAAGCTCCTGATTTGCATCTGGTGTTCTTCTGCCATTTAACCAATCAATGGCCAGTTCGGCATAATCGTCATCGTCTAAAGCTTCGGCTTGTTTACTTAAGTTGGCGATGATTTTACTTTCCAGTTCATCCTTCAAAGCAATTGCAGTGGCTTCGTCGATTAAATCAGACTCAGTAAGCAAATGATTCAAAGGCCAGCTGATGAGGTTTTTAAACCAGGCATAAACATCGCCGAAGGCAGATTGACCAGCTTCTAAGCCAGCCATCCCAGGGATTACTGAACCATTAACCTGTCCGCAAATTCCACCGATCAGCTTTCCATGTAAATCCTGATTCGGAGCAACTAAAATATCACAAGTACTCGTTCCCATTACTTTACTTAAGTAGTAAGGCTCAATCTGACCGCCAACGGCACCCATGTGTGCATCAAAGGCACCCACACCGATCACGACATCAGTAGTTAAGCCTAATTTATTTGCCCATTCTTCGCTCAATGTTCCCGCAGAAACATCAGAAGTATAAGTATCAGCAAAAAGTTTTTCTCTAAAACCATCAAGAAGTGGATCCAAACTACTAAAGAAACTTTCCGGAGGTAAACCATCAAATTCTTCAGCCCATAGAGCTTTATGTCCGGCAGCGCAACGGCTGCGTTTCATTGTTGCGATATCATCTCCGCCCGTAAGTAGAAAAGGGATCCAATCGCAGTGTTCTACCCACGATTCAGTACGGTTTTCAACGGCAGAATCTATTCTGAAAATCCGTAATAATTTTGACCAGAACCATTCAGATGAGTAAATTCCGCCTACATATTTCAGGTAGTTAACCGGGAATTTTTTAGCATGCTCATTAATCTCTGCTGCTTCCTTAACCGCTGTATGGTCTTTCCAAAGCACAAACATGGCGTTTGGATTTTCCTCAAAACCTGGAGTTAGCGCCAGGGGAGTACCAGTGGCATCAACAGCCACGGGGCTGGATCCTGTGGTATCAATAGAAATCCCTTTAACCGATTGAGCAATTTCTGCACCACCAGCCTTTTCAATACAAGCTTTGATGGTGTGTTCTAAACCCTCAATATAATCTAATGGATGTTGTCTGAATTGATTGGCGGATGGTTTACAATATAAACCTTTTTGCCATCGGGGATAAAGAAAAACAGAAGCTGAAATTTCTTTTCCATCTGCGGTGTCGACCAGAACCGAACGAACAGAGTCCGTCCCGTAATCTACACCAATTACATAGTTTGCTGCGCTCATAACAATAAATAATCGTCTAATTAACGTTTATTTATTCAGATTATAAAATTTTATCAAAATTTGTTACAAGATTTTTTCAGTTGGTAGTGATTAGAAAAATCTGTTCAAAAAAAAAGCCCTACATTTCTGTAAGGCTTTGATTATAATGATCATTTATACTTTTTTAGGCGGCAAATCAAAAGCAATTGCATCATGTTCGAAATGTCCTTTATGTGCGCCATCGCAAAAAGGTTTATTTTGAGAAAGACCGCAACGGCAGATAGATAAAACTTCTCTGCCCTGTAAACCATAAGCATTTCCGTTTTTGTCTACAATTTCGAAATCTCCTTCAATCTTTACCGATCCGTTATTGTTTATTGTTAGTTTAGTTTTAGCCATTTTTGTTTTGTTTGTATGGCGCAAAATTAAAGCAAAGTTTGTTGATTTGGCTAATTATAATGCAGTTTAGAAACGTTCCGCTTAGCCGGTACTTTTATAAAGAAGGGTTCATTTTGCTATATCACCTGAGCTGGATTTATATCTGGACCGAATAAGAAGACCGGTATTTTATCCGGTTTATGTGAGCGATGATAATTGTACTTAAAAGTGCCTAGGGTATCTCAAATTCGTGAAATCAAATGAAATTATCAATTTAACCCCTATTAATTACCGTATTGCCCCTCACTACTTATGGTTTATTTATGGTTTCTTTGAGTTAATCAAATATAAAAATTTATGACTCATAAAAGCTACGCTTAAGCGCCACATGTGGCGATCAAAAAAATGTGCTCAATTAAAAACAGGCGCCGAGTAACGGGTTTCGGAAACCAAATCCAATCAAACAAATACACTAACCAAATCCAATCAAACAAATACACTAACCAAATTCAATTATGCTAACAAATTTACTTTACCCGTTAGGGCGCATATTTGGACTTTTCGCTATCTTAATTACTTTAAGTACTGGCAATAGTCTATATGCTCAAACTGCAAATGCAGAAATATCAGGTGTTATCCTTGATGTTAAAGGTTTGCCAATTCCTGGTGCAACCATTAAAAATGAAAAAACTTCTAAAGTGGCCATTTCTGATGGAAACGGACGTTACAAAATTGCAGCAACCAAAGGCGAAACTTTAGTTGTTACCTTCATCGGCTATGCGCCGAAAACAGTCGTTTTAGAAAATCAAACGCAGCTGAATTTTTCACTTGCTGAAGAATCAGATAAAACCCTTAATGATGTGGTTGTGGTGGGTTATGGTACCCAAAAAAGATCAGATGTAACGGGCTCTGTGGTATCTGTACCTAAAGCGAGGTTATCTCAACTTCCGGTTACGAACGTACTTCAGGCAATAGAAGGCGCTGTGGCGGGGGTAAATATTAGTACCACATCATCAGTTCCAGGCAGTCAGCCTAATGCTTTGATCAGGGGCCAGAACTCTATTTCTGCAAGTGCGGGTCCGTATGTGGTGGTAGATGGTGTGCCTTTGAGTAAAACAGGTGGCTCTTTAAATGATATCAATCCGAATGATATTGCATCAGTGGAGGTGTTGAAAGATGCCAGTGCGACAGCCATTTACGGTACAAATGGTTCTAACGGGGTAATTCTGGTAACCACCAAGCGTGGAACTTCAGGTAAACCGGTAATTCGTTACAATGGTTATGCTGGTCTGGATAATATTGCGCACACACTGGAGCCGAGAAGTGGCGCAGAATATGTGCAAAAATATGCTGATTTTATGAAGCAAACCAACCAGACGCAAACCAGGCCAGTGCCTAACATTGGCGAACTTGCGGCTTATAACGCAGGCACCACGACAGATTGGATTGATGAATCTACGCAACAAGGCAGAATCCAGGATCATAATATAAGCATCTCTGGTGGCTCGCCAGATGTAAAATATTTTATTTCAGGTGATTATTTAGATCAGAAAGGTGTGATCAAAGGTTACCAGTTTAATCGCGTAAGTTTAAGGTCAAACCTGGATATAAATGTAACCAGTTTTTTAACCGTTGGAACTTCGTTGTTTTTAACCAGTAACAAGTTTGATGGCGGAAGAGCAAATCTGTTATTTGCCAGTGCAATGAGTCCGTATGGGCAACAATATAATGCAAATGGCTCTTATAAGATTTTTCCGATGGAGCCTGAACTGTTGTATACCAATCCATTGTTAGGATTGAAGACCACGCAAATCAACAGAACAACCAACATCAATGGTAACGGTTATGCAGAGATTAAATTCCCAGGGGTGTTAACAGGATTGAAATATAGATTCAATGCAGGTTACACTTATTTCCCGGAAAGAAGAGGCAGTTATGTAGGCCGTCTCGCAAATGATAACAATGGTACAGCAAGCAGCTTCAACGCCTCTACGAATAGCTATACCATCGAGAATATCTTAACCTATGCCAAAGATATCGAAAAACACCATTTTGATTTCACCGCTTTATATAGCGCACAGGAACGTAAATTCAATTCGACAACTGCCGGTGCAGTAGGTTTTATTAATGATGAACTGGGCTTAGATAATATCGGCGCGGGGGCAACCCAAACCAGCAATACTTACCGTGATCGTTATGGTTTAAATTCTCAAATGGGTCGTTTATTTTACTCTTACGACAGCCGCTATTTGTTTACACTAACCGCCCGTAGAGACGGATCATCCGTATTTGGTGTAAATACAACTAAGTATGGAATTTTCCCTTCAGCAGCAATAGGCTGGAATATCACCAACGAAAGTTTTATGAAAAACCTTAAGGCAATTAATAATTTAAAGCTAAGGATATCATACGGCAAAACGGGTAACGAAGCCGTTGGGGTTTACAGAACGATTACCACCGAGAATTCAGTGAGATCTCCATTTAATGGCATCAGTACCATTGGTGTACTTCCTGCAAATTTAGGGAACACATTGTTGCAGTGGGAAACCACCAAAACAGCGAATATCGGCTTAGATTTCGGGCTCTTCGATAACAGAATTTCTGGTAGTATAGAAGCATACCAAAATAAAACCAGTGGAATTCTCCTTAACCGGGCTTTGCCAATCATCACCGGATATGGCCAGGTGCTGGAAAATGTTGGAAAAACTACTAATAATGGTTTGGAATTAACTTTAAACTCACAAAACTTCAGAGGAAAAGATTTCAGATGGGAAACGATGGTTGTATTTGCAACGAATAAAAACAAAATCACCGACCTTTTTGGCGATGGTAAAGACGACCTGGGTAATAGATTGTTCATCGGAAAACCTATTAATGTAGTGTATGATTACCAAATGACCGGGATTTGGCAAACGGGAGAGGACGTTTCAAAGCAAGATCCAACTGCCAGACCAGGAAGTTTGAAGTTTGCCGACATCAATGGCGATGGCAGAATTACCCCGGATGACAGAACTATTTTAGGCCAGACTGCACCAAAATGGACAGGTGGTATTACCAATACTTTTCACTACAGAAACATTAATTTAAGCGTGTTTATTCAAACTGCTCAGGGCATCACCAGAAATAATCCTGATTTAACTTATGGTGATGAAACCGGAAGAAGAAACACACCTGCAGAAATTGGCTACTGGACACCAGAAAACCAAAGCCAAACCCGCCCGGCTTTATCTTATAACAATACTTTAGGTTACGGTTACGCATCTGATGCCAGTTATACCAGAATTAAAGATGTTACGTTAAGCTATGTTTTTACGCAAAAAATATTAGATAAGCTTCATTTAGGCAGTTTAACCGTTTATGCAAGCGGCCGGAACCTGGCCACTTTCACCAACTGGATTGGCTGGGATCCTGAACAAACAACTTATGGCAGAGGTACAGGCAATTCAAACGCTAATCAGCAGGCATTCGCAGCAGACTGGACTAACAATTACCCGGTGACCAGAACTTTCGTTATCGGTTTAAATGTTTCATTACGTTAATTATCACCATCATGAAAAAATATATCACCATCATAGCGTCCATCACCATAATGTTTTTTGCACTATCATCCTGTAAAAAAGCGTTTTTGGATGAAAAACCCTTTTCGGCCTACACGCCATTAACGCTTACCGATTCTCTTGGTTTCGAAGCCTCATTAATCGGTTTGTACAACCACACCAGCACCTTGTTTTCATGGAGCGATCAGCAAGGCTGGCCGAGTGTTTGGCAGGTGGGAACCGATGTGGCAAATGCAACGAACAACCAGCAAGGTGTGGAAATTCCATATTACAATTATGCATTATTAACACCCACAGATAATGGTGCCGCCCGCGCCTGGAACAGAAATTATGTTATGGTTAATTCCACAAACATCATTCTTGATGGCATCAGCAACCTCACCACATCAACAATTAGCCCGAATGGTAGAAACCTGATCAGCGCTGAAGCGAGATTTTTCAGGGGATATGCTTATAATAACCTGGCGACTTTGTTTGGAGGTGTTCCTTTGGTTAAAAATGCATTAACCGGACCAAAAATCGATTTCGTTCGCGCACCAATAACAGAAGTTAACGATTTCATTGTAGCCGACTTAGTTTTCGCTGCAGCTAATTTACCAGATATTGAAGCGGTAAAAACCAATACAAAGGGTAAAATGTACGGCAGGGCAAACAAGTTTATGGCCATGCAACTTTTAGCAGAAGTTTACCTGCGCATTGGTAAACCAGATTTGGCAGAGCAACAGGCACAGGCCATCATCAGCAGTGGTAAATTTAACCTAATCAGAAGTCGCTATGGTGTAAAAGCAAGTCAGCCCGGAGATTATTATTCTGATATGTTCCAATACGGAAACCAGAGAAGATCGCAGGGTAACACAGAATCCATCTGGGTATTGGAGCAAGAAAATCCGACTGCTGTAGTTGGTGGAATTACTGATAATCCACAACAAAGAAGGGTTTGGGGTGCGGCTTATTACAACATTGCAGGCATGGCAGTGGCCGATTCACTCGGTGGTCGTTCAATCGGACGGTTGCGTTTAAGTAACTGGGTACTTTACGGTTTGTACAAAGGAAATGATATTCGTAATTCTCAGTATAATATTCGCAGAAGATATTATTATAACGATCCTAACCCAACCTACGCGGCAAGATTTGGCAAGCAAGTTCCATTCACTGGCCCGGATACGTTAATTAATATTTGCCCGAGTACCACCAAATGGGGTGCGTTCGATCCTAATGATGCTTTCGGATTTGCAATGATTAAGGATTTTATATTGATGCGGCTAGGTGAAACCTATCTTTTACTAGCGGAAGCACAGGTGGCGCAGGGAAAAACGGCACAAGCAGCTACTAATATTAACATATTACGTACGCGGGCAAATGCTGCTCAGGTTACTGCCGCAGAAATGACAAGAGACTTTATTCTCGATGAAAGGGCCAGAGAGCTGATTGGCGAAGAAAACCGAAGAATGACTTTGATGAGAACCGGAACTTTAGTTGAACGTGCACTGCGTTTAAATTCAAACGATGCTTCAAAACCAATCACCGGCTTAACAACGAAAGCCTTGTTATTGCCTATTCCATTAAATGAAATACAATTAAACAAGGATGCGGTGTTAACGCAAAACCCTGGTTATTAAAAATAAAAATTGGTTAGTTTTTCGGGCCGTCTGCGGGCGGTCCGATTATTATTCCAGCTAAATACCTCTCTACACACTACCATACCTTTAAATGAAAAACAAGTTATTATTAATCACTTTGCTGTGCCTTTCTCTTCAGGGTTACAGTCAGCAAGCAAAACACACTTTTAAATTAGGCGAATCTCAGTTCCTGCTTGATGATCAGCCATTTCAAATTATCTCTGGCGAAATTCATTATCCCAGGGTGCCCAGGGAAGCCTGGAGAGCGAGAATGAAAATGGCCAAAGCAATGGGCCTGAACACTATAGGTACCTATGTTTTCTGGAATCTGCATGAGCCTGAAAAAGGAAAATTCGATTTTACAGGGAATAACGACATTGCCGCATTTGTTAAGATCGCTACGGAAGAAGGTTTATGGGTAATCCTCAGACCAAGTCCTTACGTTTGTGCAGAATGGGAATTTGGCGGTTATCCATATTGGTTACTCACCGAAAAAGGACTGGAAGTTCGAAGCAAGGAAAAGCAGTATCTCGAAGAATATAGGAAATACATTATAGAAGTTGGAAAACAACTGGCGCCATTGCAAATTAATCATGGTGGCAATGTTTTAATGGTGCAGATAGAGAATGAATACGGTTCTTACGCTGCGGATAAGGAATATTTAGACATCAATAGAAAGATGTTTATCGAAGCTGGTTTTGACGGTTTATTGTATACCTGTGATCCGGAAAGTGATATCGTTGGCGGACATTTAAAAGGATTGTTACCTGCGATCAATGGTCAGGATAATCCGGAACGGGTAAAGAAAGCCATTAATCAATACCACGAAGGTAAAGGCCCCTATTTTATTGCAGAGTGGTACCCGGCCTGGTTCGATTGGTGGGGAACGCCGCACCATACGGTTCCCGTAGAAAAGTATGTAGATAAACTGGATGCGGTACTGGCATCAGGTATTTCGATTAACATGTATATGTTTCATGGTGGTACCACAAGAGGTTTCATGAACGGTGCAAACTACAAGGATATTTCTCCTTATGAACCACAAACCAGCAGTTACGATTATGATGCTCCTGTAGATGAAGCCGGAAATGTAACCGAAAAGTTCAGACAATTTAGGTCGGTGATTGAAAAGCATCTTCCCGATGGAAAAAAGCTGCCGGAAATTCCGAAGAATAAACCAGTCATGGCCATCAAACCCTTTAAACTGACGAATAAAATCAGTGTCTTTGATTCACTTCCGAAAGCTGTTAAAAGTGAGAAACCATTAACCTTTGAAGACCTTAAACAAGATTACGGCTACGTACTTTACCGTACCAAAATAGCTGGTGGCAGAAAAGGTTTACTTCAGGTAAAACAGCTGCGGGATTATGCCCTCGTTTTCGTGAATCAAAACCGCGCAGGCATTTTAGATCGCAGGACATTATTAGATAGTCTCGAATTACAATTGCCTGAAGGAGAAGTGCAGCTAGATATTTTTGTAGAAAATATGGGCAGGATTAATTTCGGGAAGTACCTGCTGGATAATAAAAAAGGTATTACCGAACAGGTGTTGTTTGCCGGTACGGAAGTGAAAAATTGGGAGATGTTCAGTTTGCCTTTCAATAATATCGATGCATTAAGTTCTAAACCTCAGGCGACTGCCAAAACTGGCGATGGGCCGGTGATTCAAAAGGGGACATTTAAATTAAGCAAAGCAGAAGATACCTATCTGGATATGAGCAATTGGGGGAAAGGTGTAGTTTGGTTAAATGGCCATAACTTGGGTAAATACTGGTTTATCGGGCCGCAACAAACGATTTATGTGCCGAAAGAATGGTTGAAAGCAGGCACAAATGAAATATCTGTCCTGGAATTACTGAAGCCAGAAAAAAATGAACTTGAAGCCAGAACAACACCCATTTTAGATCAGGTGAGAAAGTAGTGAAATGATGAACTGATTTAAAAAATGCCATTCTGATTGTTTCAGGATGGCATTTTCTTTTTTTTCGTCTCGTCGTATCTTTCTGCGGAGCTGTTCGAAATGTAGTCATCCTGAATTTATTTCAGAACCAAACTGAATGTAGGAGATGTTGTTTAACTTCCAATATTGATCTGGGAGACCGGTGAATTAAATGACACGTTTAGGTTGGGTATGAAGACTACGCTTTGCATGTTGTAAAAAACATCATTAATTCCATGCATCCAATACAGATAAAATGAATAAATGCTAACTTTATCCCTTTAAATTTGTTCTGTTGATAACAGGCAAAAAAAGAGCAGTAGTGTTCATTTATTTGTACCATTTGAACCTGCCGTGAATAGCATTAAAATTTATATATGAAAAAAGTTGTCATCATTGGAGGTGGCTTTGCAGGCTTAAATCTTGCTAAAAAGCTATCCAAAAGCACGTATCATCAGGTTACTCTTGTAGATCAGCATAATTATCATTTCTTTCCACCCCTTTTATATCAGGTTGGGACAGCCTTTATCGAAGCATCCAACATTATATATCCTTTTCGTAAAATGTTTCACAACAAAAATACCCGTTTTTTTATGGGGGTTTTACAAGAAATTGTTCCTGCGAAGCAGCAGGTAGTAACGGATAACGGCGTACTGGATTATGATGTTTTGGTGCTTGCCATGGGAACAGAAACCAATTTCTTCGGTAATGATCAGATTAAAGAACATGCGCTGCCGATGAAAAGTATTGATGATTCCCTGCGGATGCGGAACCACATTCTCCTTCAACTGGAAAAAGCAGTACGGGCCGAGAACGATAATGATAAGAAAAGACTCGCCAGTATCGTTATTGCTGGTGGCGGCCCTACGGGGGTAGAACTGGCCGGGATGATGGCCGAAATGGGAAGCCATATTATTAAAAAAGATTATCCGGAAGCAAAATCTGGTTTGGGTAAAGTTTACCTTGTAGATGGTTTACAAACGCTTTTGGCACCGATGAGTCAGAAAAGCCAGAACGAAGCCATCAAAGTACTTACCAATCTGGGCGTAGAAATTATGCTCGGTAAGCTGGTTCAAAATTATGATGGTAATGTGGTGTCACTTTCTGATGGTACGCAGATTGAAGCTGCAACGCTAATCTGGGCATCTGGTGTAATCGCACGCGAAGTGCCCGGACTGCCAAAAGAAGCCGTTGGAAAAGGAAGACGAATTCTTGTTGATGCATTTAACCAGGTGGAGGGGCTAAAGGGTGTGTATGCCATTGGCGACCAATGTTTGCAGCTTACTGATGCAGCATTTACGAACGGACACCCTCAACTGGCGCAGGTAGCCATTCAGCAAGGTGATTTGCTGGGCGAAAATTTAGCTGCGGTGGAGCATAGTAAGCCAATGAAAGCTTTTAAGTACAACGATAAAGGATCGATGGCAATTATTGCTAAGTTCAAAGCGGTAGTTGATCTTCCGAAGGGTTTCTTCAGGGGATTCTTTGCCTGGCTGGTTTGGTTGTTCATCCACATTATTCCAATTGCTGGTTTCAGAAACAAAGCAAAACTGGCGTTCAACTGGCTTTGGAGTTTCATCACCAATGATCCTACTTTACGCCTGATCATCCGCCCGGATGGCGAAGGCGATAAAAAATATAAGTAACACTTACTGCGCTGGTTTAACAATAGCAGTTGAACCAGCGCAACAAGTATCTGTGCTCAAATACCATATTTTGACAATTATTCATTTGATTTTGGCATTTTTTAAAGGATGTTAAGAAGTCGGAAACATCCGGTGTATATTGGGGGAAATTAGAATTTAGATCCCAGTCTTTTAAAAATATTCCGGCAAATGAATAAATATTTGATCTTGTTACTGCTATCTTTCAGCATTAATCTTTATGCACAAGAAACACCCGAATGGGAAAATCCAAAGGTCTACGCTGTTAACAAGGAAAATACCCGGGCCACTGCGCTCCCTTATGCCAATCAAAATCTGGCCTTAAAAAACGACTATCAATTTTCCGGTTATTACCAATCGCTAAATGGCCTCTGGAAGTTTAAGTGGGTACCAAAGGTTGGCGAAACGCCGAAAGATTTTTACAAAGTAGATTTCGACGTTAAAAAATGGGCTACCATTCCGGTTCCAGGCACCTGGGAATTTAATGGTTTTGGTACGCCGATTTATGTAAGTGAAGGTTTTGGTTTCAAGCCAAATCCTCCTTTTATTGATCGTAATGATTCGCCGGTTGGTGCCTATCGCCGTGAGTTTACCGTTGATGAAAAATGGAAAGGCCGGAGGGTAATGATCCATTTCGAGGGTGGAACAAATGCCATGTATGTTTGGCTGAACGGCCAGAAGGTGGGCTATACCGAGAATTCAAAAAGCCCGGCAGAGTTTGATCTCACCCCATACCTGAAACCGGGTGTAAATACACTGGCTTGTGAGGTTCATAAATATAGCGATGGCTATTATCTCGAAGATCAGGACATGTGGCGTATGGGCGGTATCAACCGAAATGTGTATTTATATAGCACTGCCCAAACCAGAATCCTAGATTTTTTTGCACACCCATCATTAGATGCCACTTATAAAAACGGCCTGTTTGATGTTGATCTCAGCTTGAAAAACTATGGCGAAAAAGCCGAACAGCAAAGTATAGAAGTGTTATTGGTGGATGGATCAAATCACACGGTTTTTAAAAAGCAAAGTGTAGTAACGCTTCCGGCTGAACAGGAGGTGAACCTTAATTTAGCTGGTATGGTACCTTCGCCTTTAAAATGGACAGCCGAAACACCGAATTTATACAACATGCTTTTAGTGTTGAAAAACAGTACTGGTGAAGTTGTAGAAGCTACTTCTCACAAAATTGGATTCAGAAAAATCGAAATTAAGGATGGACAGGTTCTCATCAACGGTAAGAAAATTTACTTCAAAGGGGTAAACCTGCATGAGTTTAATACCAAAACCGGACAGGTGGTTTCTGAAGAAGTGATGATGCGGAATATTCAGCTGATGAAGGAATTAAACATCAACGCAGTCCGTACATCTCACTATCCACAGCCGCCTTTGTGGTATAAACTATGTGATCAATATGGAATTTACCTGGTAGATGAAGCCAATCTGGAGTCGCACGGATTGGGGTATGGGCCGGAGAATGTATCCAATTTCCCCGAATGGCACGATGCACATCTGGATCGAATGGTACGTTTAGTGGAGCGCGATAAAAACCATGCATCGGTAATTTTCTGGTCGTTGGGGAATGAGGCCAGCAATGGAAAAGCTTTTTTCGATCTGTATGATTGGGCGAAGAAACGCGATCCGAGCCGACCGGTACAATACGAGCAGGCACATCAGAAAGATAGAAATACAGATATCATTTGCCCCATGTATCCCTCTTGGGAAAGCATGGTTCGTGATGCTAAAAAAGACCTGGGCCGTCCTTACATTATGTGTGAATATGCACATGCTATGGGTAATAGTATGGGTAATTTTCAAAATTACTGGGATTTGATGCGGTCGAGCAAAAACATGCAGGGCGGCTTTATCTGGGAATGGTATAATCACGGCTTTAAAACTGCCGATGAGCAGGGAAGGGCCTACTGGGCTTACGGAGGCGACTTAAATGGTTACCAGAAGATGAACAGTGAAAACTTTTGTATGGATGGGATTATCTCGCCCGATCAGCAATATTTACCTCATACTGGGATCGTAAAAAAGGTTTATCAAAATATCCTGTTCAAGTCCAAGGATATAGCAAATGGCGTAATCACGGTAATCAACGATTTTAAGTTTACGGATTTAACCTCAAAAAATTACGATTATAAGTGGGTGTTGTTGAAGAATGGAATTGAAGCAGCACATGGTAAATTTAACGTGAACATTCCTGCCGATACTCAAAAGGACATCAAACTTAGTATACCGAAATTCCAACAGCAGACTGGAGTAGAATATTTTATACAGGTGTTTGCGTATCGTAAACAAGGTGATCAATTTATCCCTGCTGGTTTTGAAGTGGCGAAAGCAGAATTTGCTTTTGATGTCAGTCGCTTCTTTGAAGCTCCTACGGCTAAAGCTGGCAAAGTTAGCATAGAAGAGGAGACCGATAAAATCATGGTAAGTGCCAATCAAACAGTGTATGAATTTTCGCGAAAAGGTGGTCATGCCTTGTTGAAAATGACGAAGGATAGGAAAAATATTTTCAATGAATTGCCTCGTCTTAATTTTTGGCGAGCGCCAACTGATAACGAATTTGGTGAAGGTGCACAACGGAGTCTGCGTTTATGGGAAGCCGCCGGATTCAACATCATTTATAATTATAAAGGCACGAAAAAAAGTAATCAGGGTATATCCATCTCGTACGAAGCGAAACTTCGCGGAATCTCTGCAATAGTCAACCTCATTTATACAGTTCAAAGCGATGGCAGTTTAAAGATTGAGGCGCAATATCAGGCGCTTGCAGATGATCTTCCGGAAATGATGCGGTTTGGCATGCTGATGAATTTGTCTGGCGATCATGATCAGTTTACCTGGTATGGCCGCGGTCCCGGAGAAAATTATATCGACAGAAATGCAGATTCATTTATCAAAATATGGAATGCTAAAGTCAAAGACCAGTTGCATCCATACTATCGTCCGCAGGAATCCGGGAATAAAACAGATACCCGTTGGCTAAAGTTGCTGAACAAGGGGGGTAAAGGGGTAGAGGTTATTGGATTACAACCCCTTTCTGTGAGTGCCACCAATAACCTGCCGGAAGATTTGGATCCGGGCGTAACGAAAAAACAGCAGCACGCCTCTGATGTTGTGCCTAATGCTGACTCAATTCTTGCAATTGATTTGTTCCAAAGGGGAGTTGGTGGATTAAATTCCTGGGGCGCTAAACCATTAAATGAATATCGGTTTATGGGAAAAGTGTATAGTTATGGTTTTGTGATCAGGCCGCTGTAAATTCAGTAGTTTTAAAATCAATGAAAATCTGTAGTGCTAAAGTTCTTAATAGAACGGGTCTGGTCGTAGCGTCTCGCTACAATCAGACCCGTTTATCGGTCATGTGTTCCAACGGCCGAAACTATCAACCTGCTGGGCATTCTTAATGCCTTAATGGAATGATACGGTCGTAGCAAGGCGCTACGACCAGCGGCTATTTATCTCACCAACCGAAAAAATCAATCCTTCGATTCTCAATGCCTTAATGTTTCCCATCTTTTTCAACTATTATCAAGTAGCTGTATTTCTCGCTAATGCACTGCTTTTCAGGTTTTGAAACGCCATTACTGCAAAGATCAACGTCCAGATTAAAAGTGGAAGTAATCTGCTCCAATCATGAACTTTCTCAATTGTAAATGCTTTCAAACCAATGGATTTGATATTTGTGGAAGCAATATCCTGCTCCTGAAAAATAGCCGGATAAAAGTGTAAGCGGATTCGTTCATGATAATCCCGCACTGCCTGTTGAAAGTCCAGGTGCGCACCCAGATCTGATCCCGCCAACTCGTTTACCGCCAGTTGTGTTTGGATGGTCGGGAAAAATAAGGCCACTATATTGGTGAATCTTTGTCTGGCTGCAAGTTTATCTGCAACGGCCAACCTGCTTTTTAATGCCTGATCGTCGCCCATTTGCTGCATGCCATAATACCAAAACCAGCTAAAACTTTTATCTGCCGGAAAAGGATACTTTTTCAGCTGAGGATAATGTTCGAAAAATGGTTTCATCGTTACTTCCTTTGGCATATCCCATTTTTCATGGTAACCTTCGCGTTGATTGATCACATTTTGCAAAGCTTCTGGTACGGAATATTTTTGGGTAATTAAGAGGTTTAAAGATGCCGGAATCACAATGCAGATGGCTACCCAAATGGCTACCAATGCAGAAGCATTGTAACTGGAAGATTTACCCAAGGAGATGATGAAAATCGAAACTGCAAACCAAAAGGCCAGGTAGAGGGCAATCAATCCGGTAACGGCCAAAAAAGCACTATCTATTGGTAATTTAAGGTAGATAATCGCGACTGCAAGAAGCAAAAATGCTACTGTAAATATAGCTGCAATTCTGATTAGAAATTTCTGCCAGATCACTTTTGCAAGTTCATTGCTTTGTGATTTCAACAGCGACCACACGCCACTTTCCTGCTGTTCAGAGATGAGGTTATAGGTAAATGCAATAATGACCAGCGGGAACATAAAAAGGTAAACAAAACTGAGATCCATATTTCCCAGCAGCATGCTCACCGGATTGTTAATGTCGGTATCGTAAAGCTGACCTTCTAGGGCTAGCATGGTAACCGAAATCAGGTATGGGTTTACATCTCTTTGGCCATTGGCAAAAGCGGCCCACTGATCTGGCGTGTTTGCGGCAGAAAATTTGTTGTGGAAGAAGATGAGTCCGATATCTTTATTAAAGTGCTCAATATTTTCCAGCGTGTGTTTTTTTTGCAGCACTGCTGCCTTTTGGATGACTGCCTCTTGGTTTTTAATAAAAGTTTTGCCGAAATATAAGCCAGCGAAACCAGTAAGGAGCAACACGACAATGCCGATCCAGGCAGAAGGATTTCTGAAGAAAAGTTTGAATTCTAAATGATAAGTGCTTTTTTTCATGTTATTATATTGTTTTAATCCACCTTGGTGCATATTGAAGCAGAAAGAATGCTGCGAATAACCAGATTAATAAGGAAATTAGAGATAATGATTCCTGCGCCAGAACATGGTTTAAATGATTAAACTGGTAATTAAAATCTGGTTGCGCTGCCCAGTTGGATTTGCTGATGGATAAAGGTTTTTCATGCTCGCCCGGCGAGATATTACTGATTTTATCAATTTGAAGTTTATTCATTTTCTGCGCCAATCCGTATCGGTAAGCTTCAGCCTGATTTTGAAAATCAACATAAGTTTCAAAATCTGAAGCAGTTAAAGCCATAGAAATTTGTTTCAGTGATAAGTAGGGGTTAAGCAGACCTGCAAATACGGTAAAGCTATTCTGCTTCCCGAATGTTTCATTCAGTTTGCGTTGATGGGCGCTGTAAATATTCGAAGTGATCTTTTCGCCCTCAGCCATGATGTATCCGCCATAATTGAAGGGTAGTTTTTTTACATCCGTTACCTTGTATTTACGTAGCAATGAATCTTTAATGGCCGCATAATGGGCATCGTTCGGATCATGACTGTCGCCTTGCTTATGAATATCTTCGGAGACGGCATCGGCAAACTCGATTTTAGAAGGTGTAGGGTGAAGCTTCGAACCTATCGCCTGAACAATTCTTGGCATCAGCACGGCAAAGAAAATCCAGCAGGATAATAGCGTAATCAATGCCGTTTTCGAGCTGCGCTGAAATGCAGAGACCAATACGGTGATGGCAGAAACCACGAAAAAATAAACCGAGTAGCTGGTGATCAAAATCAACAGGCGTAAAGCCGCATCCATGCTGATTTCCCAATTGCTTAACGAGGCCCAAAGCAAAATCGTAAGCAGAATCAAAGGAATAAAAATAGTTAAGGCTACACCAATAATCCCTAATGTTTTTCCCCAGAGCAGCTTTTTCCAGCTTACATTTTGGCAAAGTAAAATTTTCAGTGTTCCCGATTCCCGCTCTGCGGAAATGCTGTTGTAACCGAGGAAGAAGATGAGCAAGGGTACCAATAACTGCAATACCATCGCAATACTGATTTCGCCAAAGCGCAGCATTCCATTAGAAAAGCCAGCCTCGCTAAAGTTTACAGTATTTTGCTTATGCGCTTCCAGAAAAATGGATACACCGGCAAAACTCTCTATCCCAAAATCAAAGAAACTAAGTTCATGTTTCTCGCGAAAGGCCAGGTAGCCATAATGTGCCATCCGGTGCGGGTGTTTATCGGGTTTGGAAAGCCATTGCTCCCGCACCAGATTTTTATAATGTAAACGTTGGTTGTTTTGTGTTTTGAAATTCTGCCAGCCTACATAAGTGGCCAGGCAAAGTGAAAGCCCCAATAAAATAGTGAGTACTAACGTTGCCCGATTACCAAAGGTTGATTTATAGGTTTGTTTGGCGATTGTAACGGTGATATTCGGCATTATATTCTATAGGTTACATTAAACATGACATTTCTGGGCGTGCCCGGGAAGAGACGCAGATAATTTTGAGCACCCACCCAATAGGTTTTATTCAGCATGTTATTGACATTCATCGAAAGTTGAACTTTAGAGGCAGCTGGCGAATAATAGATGGCAGCATCTACAACGGTATAAGCCGGAAGGGTAAAGTCCCTGATGTACAAAGGCAGTTTATTGCCACTGTATTGTACGCCTGCTCCAAAACCGAGTCCTTTCAATGTTCTGGTTTGCAGATCGTAACGAGTCCATAAACTAGCGCTGTGTTTTGGTGTGTTTTGCACGCGTTCGCCAACTACTAAAGAATTCAAATCTTCAGTAACAATGGCGTCTATATAGCTATAGCCCACATTAAATTGCCAGTTGGGCTTGATAAAGCCCGATGATTCTACTTCGATACCTCTGCTTCGCTGTGCACCACGTTCGATTAACCGGTTTACATCAAGCGGATCGTTGGCGTTCATTAAGAGGTTTTTCTGATTGATTTCAAACATCGCAACATTGACCATCAAATTACCACCAAGCCATTCAGATTTAGCGCCAATTTCCTTTAAATCACTTTCAAGGGGTTTGAAACTAGTGCCTGCCGGAGGTGGCACAATGACTAAAGCGGCGGTGTTGCTTTGCGGTTGATAACCCTGAAGATAAGTGCCATAAATGTTGATATGGCTATTAACAGCATAAGTAATTCCTAACCTCGGCAACAGCTTATGCTGACTGATTCTGGTTTCATTTGTTAGCCTGTAATTACCATAATCTTCGTACCATTCCTGGCGCAAACCCAGTGTTAAAGTAAGTTGTTGGTACTTGATTTGATCCTGCAGATAAACACCATTAATAAGGTAATACGATGGTGGAATTTCTACTTTCGAAAATACATAATCACTTATATTTTTCAACGTATATGCTGGATTTGCAAGGTTGAAATATTCTACATTTGGAACAGGTGCATTTACACCATTCACCACTCTAAACTGATAAAGGTCTTTTTTAGTGACATCATATCTGGCTGCAATTGTTCCATCCTTCAGGCGATAGCCCTGCGCCGTATTGATTCCGCCACCACGGAGTTTTTGAGTAATAATGCGGTCGTAACCAACTACTAATTTATGTTCAAGGCCGAAGGTTTTAGCATTGATATTGAAATACGTGCTAATGTTGTCTGTTGAATATTTCTGCTGACGCTGAACAGCAATCATTCCCGCAAGGGAACGAATCGGCTGATTGTTTTCATCTACGGCAAACGCATTATTGGTACGGTGCTCTAAAAGATCTTCATTCCAGTTCTGTTTCATATAGGCCACATTGAAGGAAATATTTTTAGTGAACTTATGCGCGAAATTCGCCATTAGCATCAGGTCTTGCGTATTAAATTTATCGTTGCTCGCGCCCATGTTAAAACGGATTGGCGTGCTGTTCAAATCTGTTTGTCCGGCTACCGCACCAAAAATTGCTTGTCCGCGATCCAGCCTGGAGTTGCTGTTATTCAATACCAGTTCCACATTTAAGCTGGTTTTATCATTTGGGATGTAAGAAAACGATGGCGCAATCATATAACCTTTTCTAAATTGCAGATCGCGGAAGCTTTTACTGTCTTCATAGCCCACATTCAACCGGTAAAGCAAGGTCTTTTCTGTGTTAATAGGACCAGTAAAATCAAGCGCACCACGAACTGTACTGAAACTTCCACCTGAGATGCTAATCTCTTTGCGGTCCTCAGTTAAGGGTTTTTTTGTTACCAGATTGATACTTCCGCCAGGATCTACGCTGGAAAATGTAGCACTCGCCGGACCTTTAATTACCTCAATTCTTTCGAGGTTATTGGTAAGGGGCTGATTGAAGTAGTTTTGTCTGGTCCGCATCCCGTTAATAATCGTTCCTTCTTCGTTTTGATTAATTCCTCGGATGGAGAATTGATTATAAAAACTACTTTGAGAGACACTGGTTACGCTTTTAACAGCATCGGCCAATACAGCTGCTTGTCTATCGGCGATTAATTCTTTCGAAATGGATGAGATGGCTTGCGGAATATCTTTATTTAGTGTTGCTGTCTTGGTAGCCGAAAAGGAATAGTTACCATAGTATTTCTTCCCGTTTGTGCCCACAATCTCTACGGTTTGCAACTCTTCATTAGCCGTTACCAAAACGATGGGTTCCAGGTTGAAATCTCCCAGACCGTTGATCGGTATGATTTTAGAGAAAGTGTTGTAGCCAATTGCAGAAACAGTAAGGGTATAGGTTGCAGTTTTCGGAAGCACAATAGAAAAGTTTCCTGTCGAATCGCTGCTGAGGTTCAACAGGTCTTTACCACTTTTGAACTTTATTGTTGCTTTATTGATCCCTGCTCCCTGGGCATCGTTTACTTTTCCGCTTACTTTTACCTGAGCAAACGCTGCGAAGCTGATGATACTGATAAATAAAAGAAGGCAAGCTTTCCGCCATATTCTGCGGAACTGATATTGTTGATACATTAAAGATGTCTGGTTAAATGGTTTGTAAGTAGAGTTCCTGAAGATCTGAAGCAGAAATTTCGCTGGCCAGGAGGGTATGGATCAGTTCGCCTTGCTTCATGATACCGATATGTGTTCCCAGACTTACGGCATTGAAAATATCATGGGTAGCCATCAGGATGGATTTTCCTTCTGACGCGAGCTTTTTTACCAGTTCGGTAAATTCTGCTGTAGCCTTCGGATCAAGCCCGCTGGTGGGTTCATCCATTAAAATGATCTTTGCATTTTTCGCAACAGCAATGGCGATTCCCACTTTCTGGCGCATCCCTTTACTAAAACCCGCCAAATGTTTGTGATGTGCGGTTTCCTGTAAACCACAGTTGGATAGAAATTTGATGAGTTCGGCCTCGCTGTAATCGAAACCAGCCAGTTTAGAAAAGTAATCCAGGTTTTCGATGGCAGAAAGGTTTCCATAAAGCATGACTACTTCAGGGATATAGGCAAGATGCTTTCTCCGTTGATCATCACTGGCAGAAATTTCTTCGTTATTGATCAGGATTTTCCCTGCGCTAGGTTCAATGAATCCTAAAAATAAATTGATGGTAGTGGTTTTTCCGGCACCGTTCTGACCGAGCAGACAATATACTTCGCCTGGATTTACAGTCAGATTTAATTGATTAAGGGCTTGGTACGATCCGTAATTTTTGGATAGCGAAATGGCTTGAAGCATAAAAAAAATATAATAAATGGAGTGTATACCGCAGGCGGCAATACATTAAATAAATCTATAATGTTGAAAGAAAGAAACCCCTTGTTGTGGGGGATTAGACGATTTGGCTCGGCGGACCTTTATTGGCCGCAGAAAGAATATAGGCAACAGGATGTTTTCCCAGATAACCGAATTGAGGATGTGCTGGATTAGCTAATTTGAATGCTGTTTCACTAATAGTTGGCAGCGTATAAATGTGAGATTGATGCTTTAACACTTCGCAAAGTTTACAATTTACTTTGCTTACCTTAAATTGAGAAGACGATTGTACTTGTTCTGATTTGGTTTTACAATGATCAGAAGCATCCTGCTCATGGTTGTGAAGTGCCTGAATTAATAATGCACTGGTAAACAATACCAATAAAAGTAACGCCCAGATTTTGGTGAATACTTGCTTGCGATATCTTTTACTCTGATGATTCAATTGCAACAAAGATACATTTATGGGAAAACATTCAGCATCTTTTTTTAATTTATCTATTTCTGGGTGATTTCAGGTACGGATAGTTAGCAGTTTTACTTTATCCTTTAGGAACTTCTTTTTTGTCGCAGACAGCTTAATATTGAGCTAGTGATAGAAGTTATCAAAATTAATTTAGGCTTTTAAACCATTAAGGCATTAAGTCTTTTTGAATATTTCTTGTGTTTTCTTAATGCCTTAATGGTTTTATTTTATCGCCTATAGCTTAATATCGAGATGTTGACAAAAAAGTTCTCAGGATTGATCTCAAGCTTTTAAACCATTAGTCTCTTTTGTACCTATCTGTGATTTCTTAATGCCTTAATGGTTTTATTTATCGCTTGCAACTTAAAATTAATATACCGAAAGTTATCAAAATTATTAAGATTGCTAATGTTTCTGCCCTTTATTTACTTTAAAAAGGTGTAAAATCTGTGGAAACAAAGCATCTATATATTCTTCTACGCCATTTTTAGAACCAGGAAAAGTTAATACCAAAGTGTCCCCAATAAAACCTGCTATTCCCCTTGACAACATCGCGTAAGGCATCCGTTCTTGTCCATAAGTTCTGGCCGTTTCCATAATGCCCTGGATTTTGCGATCGATTAATGGACTGATTGCTTCCGGTGTAACGTCTCTGGGAGATAATCCAGTGCCGCCGGTGAAAATAAGCAGGCTGATGTTATTATCAGCAAGTTCTTTAGCCTTATTCCGGATCGCCTCAATTTCATCAGGTACAACCGTATATTTCTCTGTTTCAATCCCAAATTGTTCCAGCCTTGCAATAATGGCCTTACCTGAAGAGTCTTCCGCAATTTTCCCAAATACAGAATCAGAACAAACCACTACAGCCGCTTTTAGTTCAGGGAATTTAAGATTTTTGAAATCAGATTTGCCACCAGATTTTTTAAGCAAGCGAATGTTCTGAATTTCCACGCCCTTATCAATCGGCTTCAGCATATCATACATGGTTAATGCCGAAACAGATGCACCATGCATGGCTTCAACCTCTACCCCGGTTTTATAAATGGTATGCACTTCTACAAAAATGATGATGTTTAATCCTTCAACTTCATAAGTAATCGAAGTAAATTCAATCGGGAGCGGATGGCAATCCGGAATCACATCACTCGTTTTTTTAACGCCAAATAAGCCTGCGGCACGGGCAAATTCAAAAACATCTCCTTTAGGGGTTTTCCGGTGTACAACTGCATCAATGGTTTCCTGTTTAGAAACTTTGACGGTAGCTGTGGCAATCGCAATTCGTAATGAATTTGACTTTTTTGTAATGTTTACCATTTTAAATGTTTTCCTTCCATTGATGCGATTCGTCTTCAAATATTTCTTTACCCCAAATTGGCAGTTCCGCTTTAATGCGTTCTACCAGTTCATTACAAGCATCTATGGCAGGTTTTCTATGCGCAGAAGAGGTGAATACAAATAAACAAATTTCGCCAGCTTTGATCTTCCCTAAACTGTGGTGAACATGCATGCAGCTTAACGGATATTTTTCGAAAACCGCTTCCCTTATTTCGTGCATCTTAGTTAAAGCAACCTCTTCATAGGTAGTATAATCAATCTCCACCACTAATTTTCCACCTATTTCGTCGCGCCTTACCTGCCCCATAAATATACTGTGACCACCAATCGCTGTTTTCGTTGAATGCTTAGCAATATTATCTGCTATAAAAGCCGGGCTAATTGCACCTTCCACAAAAATGTTTTTTATCTTCTTTTCACTCATGTTATCTTTTTAGAAAGTGATCTCTCCACTTTGAAATGCCGCCTTTCAGGCTGTAGATTTTCTTTGTATTACCGTATTTTTCCTGTAATAATTCAGCAGCGGCTACGCTTCTTATGCCATGCTGGCAAAGCAATACAATGTTTTCGGTTGTGATATTGTTTTGCAGAAAGGCATTAAATTCAGACATTGGCACTTGCTGATAAACATCTTTATCCAGGATCGGAAATTCGTGCTTTTCCCTAACATCAATGACCAGCGCACCTTCCTTTTCTTGTAAATGCTGCATTTGTATTACATCAATTTCTTCGAAAACAATTGGATGAGTACAAGCTTGATTGTAATCTATCATTAAAAAATCTGTTTTGCTTTTTGGTAAATCATAATTCTTGCCTTTAGAAATATTAAGTTCATATTGTGCATGACTAAGCAGATCATAGTGGAGTAACTTATTAATAAGTGGTTTCCCTATTCCGGTAATCAGTTTGATGGTTTCTGCCACGGCTATTGTTCCAATAATTCCTGGCAAGACGCCCAAAACGCCGCTTTCAGCACAATTCTGAACTTCACCATTTTTTGGAGGGATAGGGAAGAGGTCGCGGTAATTTGTGGCTACACCATCTTTATCCGCTACATTGAAAATAGCCAACTGTCCTTCGAAACCTGATACCGCTGCAAATACCAATGGTTTTCGAAGTAGTGCACAAGCATCATTAATTACATATCGCGATTCAAAATTATCAGTGCCGTCGATCACAAAATGATAATCTTGTAAAAGATTGAGGATATTATTTTTAGCCAGTCGAATCTGATGCTCCTGAATTAAAATGTCAGGGTTCATAGTTCGCAGTTTTTGTGCAGCTACCTCAACTTTAGGTCTGCCAATGTCGCTCGTGTCAAAAAGGATTTGACGGTGAAGATTGGATAAGGAAACGATATCGTCATCAACTATGCCAATCTTGCCAACTCCAGCTGCTGCGAGATATTGCAATATCGGGCAGCCTAAGCCTCCTGCACCAATGACTAATACGCGCGAGTTGCCGAGTTTCTCCTGTGCCGCTGTTCCAAATCCCTTTAATATCAGCTGCCTGCTGTATCGCTCCTGATCCATAAAATTAACCTCCCGAAAATGGTGGCATGATGGCCACCTTATCGTTATCTGTGAGTTGTTGGTTCGACTGAATAATATTTTGATTCACGGCCAGTTTATATTTCATTCCAGACAACTTTGGGAAAGATGTTTCTAAATACTGCTGAAGCTGATCTGTATTGTTGATTTCTGAAACTTCAATTTCCTGACTGGTAATAAATTCAGAAATTTTACCGAAGCTGATGATTTCCAATTTCATATTAGTTAGCTTTATGGATACTGATTTTGCTCAAACCTTTTATAAATCTCCTACCTGTTGCTGCATCGGTTGTTACAATGATGGCAATGTTCCCTTTTTCTGCTTTCACAGGATCAGTAACAAAATCTTCTAAAATTAAAATATTGTTTTCAGATTTGGAATTGAAGACCTCATTCCAGGAGAAAACAACTTTATATCCATCTGTGGCTGTACAAACCAGGTAATATTCGCTTAATTTTTTAGGAGATGCTTCGTCAATTTCTACTTTTCCCAAAACTTCTTTAAGGGAAACACCTTTGATGTTTTTGATGCTACTTTTGCGCTGCATCAGGTGATTATAAATCACTAAGCTGTCTAAACTCACTATTTTGTAAGCTGAAAGTGATGTTAGGTTTATAGTCAATTTTTGTTTTACGCTTCCTTCTACTGTAAATTGTTTGCTTTCCTGTGCCTGGCCTTTCAGGCAATAGAAGATTAGTGCGGCAAATAGATATTTCATGTGAATATTTATAATTATAAAAATTTCGAATTATTCCGGAAACAGCAAAACAGTTACTTTATCTCCCGCAATAAAATGCTGCTGATCTTCATTTAAGCGAATCAGGCAGTTGGATTGGGCAAAAGAACTTAAGCGGAATGATTCCTGCGCATTCATGGGTTTCACTTTCCCATCGGTATAAATTCCTTTTAAAAAGTGGGTGAGTCCGATTGGTTTTTCGTAATCCATTTGTAGTTCCGCTTCAACTTCTCTGACACTGTTTTTTAGTTTTGATAGCGATTTTATTGCGGGCAAAACGTAATTATAATAACAACTTAATACTGAAGATGGATTCCCGGGCAAACCAAAAACAAGTTTCTGATTTTTAGTTCCAAAATATAAAGGCTTTCCTGGTTTCTGCTTAATTTTATGGAACTGCTGTATAATGCCACATTGTTCAGCGGCGGCAATTACATAGTCATAATCGCCCACACTTACACCTCCCGTGAGCAATACGACATCGCTTTGTTCCAACGCTGTATGAAGCACTGCCGTCAGCGATTCCAGGTTATCATTTACCCAATGCAGCTCTATCTCATGAACACCTTCTGATTTTAAGGCAGCCGAAAGTGAATAGGAGTTTGATTCATATACCTGACCAAAAGTCAGCGGTTTGCCAGGTTGCTGTAATTCATTCCCTGTAAGGATAATACTCATTTTAGGCATGGGAAAAATGGTAACTTCGCTAATGCCAATTCCGGCCAGAAAGCCTAATGCTGCCGGTGTAAGCAAACATCCTGCCTGCATGGCCAATGCACCGGCTTTTATTTCCGCACCTTTTTCCCTTACGTTTAATCCGGTGATTGCTTTAGCATCTTCAATAGTAATCTGATCGGCCAACCTGGAAATCTTTTCCTGCATGATTACAGTATCTGCTCCTTCAGGAAGTGGTGCGCCGGTAAAAATCCGGCTTGCTTCTCCTTCTTTGATCGTTAAAGTTTGACTTGTACCGGCTGCCATCTCGCCAACCAGCACATAGGTTTTTAATTCCTCTTCAAATTTAATCGCATAACCATCCATAGATGACTGTCTGAAAGCCGGAATATCAAAGGCCGCATAAATATCAGCAGCTAAAACATGTCCGGCTGCCTGATTAACTGGAATATTTACAGGTTGAAGAGGGGTAATGTTATCAGCGATAATTTGTTTGGCCTGCGCTACGGTAATCATTTATCCTCCAATTGTAATCATACTTCTGTTATTAATCGCTTCAGCATCAAGCTTTTCAAAATGACTGATCAACTGACCGCCAAGTTCTTTTTTCTTATCCCAAATGTTTGCCTTAATTAGTGGTAGCACTTCTTCACCATTTCTCAAGGCGGTAAGCAGATCCGTTTCGCCGTTAGAGAATAAGCAATTTTTAAGTTTACCATCGGCCGTTAAGCGCATCCTGTTACAAGTGCTGCAGAAAGGCGCGGTCATGGTGCTGATAATGGCAAAAGATCCTTCGTGCCCGGGAGTCATAAAATGCTTTGCCGTATCGTGCGGTGCACCTTCCACTGGTAAAACCGTGAAATCTTTTTCTACTTCCGTCAGAATTTCCTGAAGCGAAAACATTTTATTGCTCGTCCATTTATTGCCACTGAAAGGCATAAATTCGATAAATCTGATTTGAATAGGGTTATGCCTGGTCCAGTCGATAAAGTCTTTAATCTCACTATCATTCAGGCCCTTCATTACCACCATATTAATTTTAACGGTAATTTTCTCCTGCAATAATAATTCAATATTACTACGTACCTGATGAAAAACATCCCGACGGGTAATGAGCATGAATTTTTCAGGCTGTAAGGTGTCAAGACTAATATTTATAGTTTTAATGCCTGCTTCCTTTAAGGTTGGAAGCATTTCTGCAATCCTCGTTCCGTTTGTGGTGATCACCAGTTCTACGGGCAATTTCCCCAAGGCAGAAATTATTGCCGCGGCATCTTTACGTACCAGAGGTTCTCCTCCGGTGAGCCTGATTTTTTTTACGCCCTGATCTACAAAAACTTTGGCAAGCTTAATAATCTCGTCAGTTTGCATTAACCTGGAGGCGGGCGTAAAATCATATTCCTCCTCCGGCATGCAATAAAAGCAGCGGAAGTTGCAGTTATCGGTTAAGGATATCCTTAAATAATCATGAATTCTTCCAAATGAATCTGCTATCATTAAGTGTGGATTAAATTGTGGTAATCGGTTTCGGTATCAATATCAATATTACCCAACGCAAATGCAACTGTTTCCACATCATTATCATGTAATTTTAACATTGATTTGGCGCCGTTATTTCCGGTAAGGGATAAAAGTTCAGGAAAGTACTGCTTATTGAACAGCACAGGGGTGCCGGTTGTTTGGGCATAACGGCTTGCAATGATACCTTTTTTTGAGCTGATATGTTTTTCCTGCAGCTCCAGTAGCACTTTCGAATTGATAAATGCCTGGTCAGAAACCATAATAATGACGTTTTCCAGATCCGGCAACTGCCTTAATATTTCAGCGAGGCCTGCTGCAATACTGGATGCCATTCCTTCCTGCCAACTTTCATTAATTATAAATTGAATTTCAGCAGGAAGCTTTTTTTGAATCTGATCCGTAAAAGCACCAAGTACCACCACGATTGGTTTAAATTCAGTTTCTAAAGCAGCAGCAATCGTCCATTCGATTAAAATTTTATCCTTAAATTTCAGCAGCTGTTTTGGCCTGCCCAGCCGACTGGAATTTCCTGCAGCAAGTATGATGATTCCGGTATTCATTAACTATTTTCGGTTTCATGAACGTGAATAGGAGCGTCTTTCTTTTTCAACTGGCCTGCGGATGCACCTGATAAAACGGCCTTAATTTCTGCTACGATTGAAATGGCGATTTCTTCAGCTGTTTCCGCACCTATATCTAACCCAATAGGTCCATGTACGCGCGTTTGGTTTTCTGCTGTATTCAGGTTTAACTCATCTAGCATTCTGATTAACTTCTTTTTAGGCCCTAAGGTACCAATATAAGGTGCATGGGTTGGAAGCAATAGGTTAAGAAGCGCCAAATCGTAATTATAATTATGCGTCATCAATACAAAAGCAGTATTTCCATCTATTTCTACCTGTGGAAGCAATTGATCTGGCTTGGTGACTAAAATTTGCTTGGCATTAGGAAAGCGTTGAGCAGTTGCATGGGTCTGCCTGCCATCCGCAATCATTACATTCCAGCCCAGTAAATCGGCAAAGTTTGCAAGCGGTTGCGCATCGTTTCCAGCCCCAGCTATAATTATCGCAATAGTCGGACTAATAAACTCCAGAAAGGCATGAACTGGTTGTTCACTTACTGAATAATCTATAAAAGTAGATTTTTTCGTTTCTAAAACATGTTGTAAATCTTTGCCGAAAAGGGCTAACAGCTCATTTCCCGCTTTACTGTATTGATCATTCTGCCTGAATAGTGCACTGGTGCCAATCTGTTTCTTTCCATCAAGCGAAAACAGTACAGCCAGTGCCGCATTTTCACGTTTGTCCTGCAATGCCGATAACAGCAAAATTGGATTGGCCGCCATATCATCGAAAATAGGTTCAAAGAGAATATAAACAATTCCATTGCAGCCGAGCTGCACGCCAAATTTGGCATCGTCTTCGTCCATGGAATCATAAGTAACCAATTTATTTTCTTGCTGGTGGATGGCGCTAAGTGCTTTCCTAAGTGCATCTCCTTCCAGGCAACCACCGCTAATGGCGCCGGTTAACATCCCATCTTCGGTAATGAGCATTCTTGCACCCGGCCGGCGATAAGAAGAGCCCTCCACTTTAACCACAGTAGCCAAAGCTGTTTTTTTTCCTTCTTTTATAGCCTTTTCGTAAGCTTTTAAAATATCTGCAATCTCTTTCATCTGATAATTTTCCGGTAATGCAAGTTAACCACTATATTTTTAAAAAACTGTCTGCATTCGCTACAGCTAGTAACAATATTGGTGTCGATTGTTTTAAAAATTTTCGTGAATGGATTGATCAGCTTGTTTTCAGGCGATTTTCTAGAACTATGCAAACCCAAATACCATTTCCTTGTTAATTTAGCTAAATTAGCCCTTTGTAAAATTGTTATGGTAAGTTTTCTTCATGAGAAACCCTTTTGATATTAAGATTTTGATTTTGCTGTTCTGCATGGTTGCTTATACACCACTTTCAGCACAGGTACTGCGCGTGGCTGTGGCGGCGAATGCACAGGTATTGATCAAAAAGCTTCAGGCTGATTTCAGTAAAAAGACCGGCATTAAAATGGAGATTATTATGGGGGCATCCGGAAAACTCACTACCCAAATAATGAATGGTGCGCCTTACGACGTATTTCTATCTGCGGATACTGGATTTCCAGATCAGCTATATGCAAAAGGATTTGGCTTGCAAAAACCTAAAATATATGCAGTGGGCAGTCTGATTATTTGCTGTAATGCCAAAATAAATTTGAGAGATTGGCAAAATGCGATCTCTGATGCCAAAGCAGGAAGGATTGCGATTGCTAATCCAAAAACGGCACCTTACGGCAAAGCTGCTGAAGAGGCCCTAACTTACTATAATTTGAAAGGAAAAATAACGCCAAAAATGGTTTATGCAGAAAGCATTTCGCAGGTGAATACTTATATCCAGACCGGTGCAGTGAGCATAGGCTTTACCACAGAATCGTTTTTATACGAAAACTTAGACCAATCTAAACTTAAATGGGCGAGGGTAGATCCCAAAAGTTACAAAGCGATTGAGCAGGGAGCTATTTTGTTAACCTATGCGAAGAAAGGAATGCTGAAGGCTGCCACACAATTTTACGAATACCTTTCAACCGCATCGGCACAAAATATTATTCGTAAAAGTGGCTATCATTTACCTGTAGTGAGGCAAAGTTAAGATGGATTTTGAACCAATTTTTTTAAGCCTTAAACTTGCCCTCATTACAACTGCCATACTCGCTGTAATCGGAATTCCTGTTGCTTACTGGCTTTCGGGGAAGAACACCTTGCCAAAAATACTGCTGGAAGCGCTGATCACCATGCCTTTGGTGTTGCCACCCTCAGTGTTGGGTTTTTACCTTCTTCTGGCCTTTAGTCCGAATAATGGCTTTGGGAAGTGGCTCCACGATCATCTTAATCTTCAGCTTGTTTTTTCTTTCGAAGGATTGGTATTGGCTTCAATTATTTACAGTCTGCCATTTATGATTAGTCCGGTTAAATCGGCCTTTGGTCATTTACCGGAAAACCTTGCTCACGCTTCCTACACCATGGGTAAAACGCGCTGGCAGACTTTTATGTATGTCTTATTGCCAAATATTAAAACATCCATCTACACGGCAGCGGTTTTAACCTTTGCACATACACTTGGTGAATTTGGAGTGGTACTGATGATTGGCGGAAACATCCCAGGCGTTACAAAAGTAGCTTCTATTGCAATTTATGATTCGGTAGAAACAATGGACTACTCAAGTGCGAATCATTATGCGCTGATTCTTTTTGCCATTACTTTCATCATTGTACTTGCTGTTTTTATCTTTAATAAAAAAGCCGTTAAAAATCCATTTGAATGATTGAGATAGATATCACCAAGCGTATTAAAACATACAAAGGCTGGGAGGATTTACAAATCAATACCAAATTCGAAACCGGTAAAATCACACGCATTACTGGTCCTTCTGGTATAGGAAAAACCACCTTATTGAAAATTTTAGCTGGATTGGTAATTCCAGAGAAAGGTTTTATTAAGTGCGATGCAGAACTTTGGTTCGATGCCAAAACAAGATTTTCGAAACATATCCAGGAACGGAATGTTGGTTTTGTATTTCAGGATTATGCGTTGTTTCCAAACATGACTGTCGGGGAACATCTCAGATTCGGGACAACTGATGTTGATTATATTGATCATTTGCTTGCAATAGGAGAGATGGAAACTTTTCGTCAACATTTGCCGGGTCAGCTTTCGGGTGGACAGCAGCAACGGCTGGCTATTTTACGTGCATTATCCACAAAACCTGCCTTGCTGTTAATGGACGAATCTTTTTCTGCATTAGATAAGAAACTAAAAAACAATCTTTTAGATAAACTACAGAAATTGTTTTCTGAGCAAGGCACAACGGTACTACTCGTTACGCACAATGAGACGGAGCTGGAAGGAAATTCTGGTGAGTTTAGCATGGAAGAATAGGTTGCCTATTCGCCTATCTGCGCCTCTATTATAGCTCAAATGGTAATTGCAATTTTTAAATAGTTTACCGCAGATTTAGCAGATCTCCGCTGAAGCGAGCCGCAAGATCCGCGAATTGTTTAATCTGCGGGTCAAAGCTTTGCACAATAAGATTATTGACCTAACAGTATAGAAACACTAAATATCGGTTGTTCGATAATTCACCAACCGGAGCATTTGTTTAAAAATTCGTAGTAATCATCACTTGAAAAACGTTAGTTCTGTCATAACCCGCTTCTTCCTTCTGTAGCCAGAACATATAACCAAATTCGGTATCAATCTTCTTGTTCCAGCGGTAGCCTAAAGATGCGAGTGACCGGTTCTGATCGAACATATGCCCATCCACATTATTTTTATTCTGCACAGTAAGAAAGAGTTCGTTTTGAACGCCTGCATAGAGGCCTTTACTAAAATCGGCGTTGGCAGCAATTGGGATTTGTGCCGCTATGAACGCACGGGTACGTTGAGAAAAATCGACATGCTTTTCCTGCTTAATAAAACGCTGTTCTAAACGAAATCTCAAAATCCATTCTGTTCGCCTGGTATTGAAATTATAAAGATATTGCTGATAAATCCGGTTTTCAGGCGTAAAAACTTTCATCTGCATTTCATCCTCTTCCCATTTCCCCAGAAAGGTATAACCCAGTGCAACAGCATGTTTTTTATTGATGTTATAATTTAAAGCAGTGCGAAGAAGCAATGCTGATAGATCATTTAATTGATCAGCCGACCGAAACTGCAGATCAGCTAAGACATCTAATTTTTTATTGAGTTGTTGCGTATGAGAAATAAACAACCACCCGGTATTTTCATTTTGAGCGGATGTATTAAAGGCAATAAGACATAAGATTGCTATCGCCCATAATTTTCTGATACTCATTGTTGTTAATGGCACGTTAGCAAAGCTTAGATTAACTCGTTAAAATGAATTGGCAACTTGTAAATCCGCTTGCCGGTGGCGTGGAATATGGCATTCGAAATTGCAGCAGGCATGCCTACAAGGCCAATTTCGCCAACTCCCTTTACACTGAGTTCATTGATCAACTCATCAGGTTCATCAGCGAAAATGACTTCCAGTTGTTTGATATCTGCGTGAACAGGAAGATGATACTCACCCAAATTGCTGTTCATATATTTCCCAAGGTTCGGATCCATAATTGTTTCCTCGTGCAACGCCTTACTAATTCCCCAAACCATAGAGCCATAAACCTGACTTTTAGCGGTTTTCGGGTTGATAATCTTCCCGGCTGCAACTGCGGTAACGGCTCTGGTAACGGTAACCACACCGAGATCTTTATCAACCTCCACCTCCACAAAAGATGCGCTATGGGTACCCTTACTATAATTTTTGAGTTTCAGCATATGCGGTTTTCCCATGTTGGTGGTCTTAATGGTTCTTCCTTTATTAAAAGCAATCAGTTCTTTAAAAGTGATTGAAATATTTGGATCACTATTTAAAAAGATGGCACCATTTTTAAAAGTAACCTGATCATCTTCGGCTTGCTTAAAAGGTGAATCAGGCATTTCTTTCGCTTTATTTAATAATTTTTTGCGAAGTTCTTTTGCGGCCACTACAATGGCAATACCTGTTGAAGATGTCATTGCCGAACCGCCCTGAAACATAGAGAAAGGCTTTTTGCTGTCGCCATATTGAAAATCGACATCATCCATGTTTAGTCCAAGTTGATCAGCCGCAATTTGTGTCATTACCGTAAAGGTCCCTGTTCCAATGTCAGTAACAGCATTATTCAGTATCATTTTTCCATCGGCATTAATCATAGCTTCTACCCGCGACGGGAATTGATAGGCATCCCAAATACCGGTAGCCATACCATAACCAACCCATTTATTGCCGCGTTCCATACTTTTTGGCTCGGGGTTCCGCTTGTCCCAGCCAAATTTTTCTGCCGCTTCCAGATAACATTCCTTTAAGGCTTTACTGGTATAAGGCTTTTTAGCAGAAGGATCCATTTCTGAGTAATTGATTAACCGCAACGCTAACGGATCAATTTTTAGTTTGTAAGCCAGTTCATCCATTGTACATTCAATGGCATGTAAAGCCGTACTTCCTCCGGGCGCCCGCATATCCAGAGGCGTATGTACATCCAGCGGAACTAACCTTTGCTCGAACAAGGTATTCGGAGCCGGATAAAGCCTATGACTCCAGGAGGCAATGGGTTCGTAGTAATCTTCATACGAAGACGTTTCACTTATTGAAGAATGATTTAATCCTGTTAGTTTGCCATTTATATCAGCTGCAAAGCGCAGGTTTTGAATGGTAGGTGGGCGATGGGCAAAAGAGAACATCTGTTTTCTTTCCAAAACCAATTTAACATTTCGCTTGAGGTGAAGCGATGCCATTACACACAAAAAGAGTTGATACTGCGGACGAAGGCCTGAGCCAAATGCACCACCCACAAATGGCGCGAGTACCCTTACATTTTTATATTTAAGGCCGAAGATATTCGCTACATAAAGTTGATTGTTGATGGTACCCTGCGTTTTATCATAAATAGTAAGCTTGCCTTCGCCTTCATAAACTGTTGTGGTGGCAAAAAGCTCAAGCGGGTTATGATGTTCTGTACCATGACTATAAGTCGTTTCCACTTTCACAGCTGCGCTTTCATATGCCTTTTCGAAGTCTCCATTTGGAGGAGGCGGAGGTGGTTTTAAGGCCGTTGCAATCCCTTTCTTAGCCGTTCTGGCTAAATCCAGATTATCTTTCAGACAGGTTTTAAACGGTTCCTCCTCGTATTCGAAAATTACCTGAGTGGAGGCATACCTCGCCATTTCGAAACTTTCTGCAACAATTAAGGCAATTGGCTGACCGTTAAATAAAATATTTTCGTCATAAAAAGGCTTGAAGACCGTTCCCGGAGGCGCATCCATATCTGCATATTGCAGGTCAAACCAGGCCAATTTAGTTCGGTTTTGGTGTGAAAGCACTTCGATCACTCCTGGCAAGGCCATTGCTTTGCTTACATCAATATTTAGAATTTTACCTTTAGTGATGGTGCTATTGATCACATAGGCATAAAGTAAATTGTCTGCTTCGTATTCAGCTGCATATTTCGCAGTACCCGTAACCTTTTGTTTTCCTTCCAAACGGCTAATGGGCTGGCCTATATTTTTATTTTTGTCGATTTTCATGTGTTTCGTAGGGATTATGCAGATGGAAGTGCTCCTGGTAACTGACTTTCTTTTGGATTCAGGGCCATCAACCCATTTCTAATGATTGCTTTTTTCGCGAGGTGGATTTTGAAGTCGTTAGATCCAAATCCTTTTGCGCCTTTTAAAATAAGATCAGCTGCTGCGGCGAAATTTTCTGCATTTGCTTCTTTCCCTTTTAGAAAATCTTCTGCTTCTGTGCTGCGCCAAGGTTTATGGGAAACCCCACCCAGTGCAATCCTTGCCGATTCGATTACATTTCCATTCAGTTTAAAAGCGGTAGCAACAGATACCAGGGCGAACGCATAAGAATGGCGGTCGCGAAGTTTAAGGTAAGAATAGTGTTCAGAAAAACCTTCTTCCGGCAAATCAATAGATGTAATCATTTCTCCATTTTCCAACGTATTATCTAAATCCGGACGATCGCCCGGCAAACGGTGAAAATCTGCGAATGGAATACTGCGGCTGCCATTAGGGCCGCTCACATTAACTACGGCTTCCAAAGCCGCAAGGGCAATACACATATCAGAAGGGAAAACAGCAATGCATTCCTCGCTGGTTCCTAAAATGGCATAAATTCTATTATAGCCTTCTTTCGCCGGACAACCGGAGCCAGGTTCGCGTTTGTTACAGGGTACGTCATTATCATAAAAGTAATAACAGCGTGTGCGCTGCAACAGGTTACCACCATTGCTGGCCATGTTCCTGATCTGTGCAGATGCCCCAGCTAAGATAGCTTTTGAAAGTAACGGATATTTTTCTTCTATTACGGGATGATAGGCCGTGTCTGCATTCCTTACAGCTGCACCCAGTCGAACCATCCCGTTTTCGAGGGATGAGATCTGATCATTTTCCTTTAAGTGGTTAATGTCAATTAGGCTGGAAGGGTGGGTAAGGTCATACTTCCAAAGGTCGATGAGATTTGTACCTCCGGCCAAATAAGCAGCCTCTGGCAAATGTGTACGTAAATTTATAGCGTCAGCTGTATCAGTAGCTAATTTATAGTCAAAATTATTCATGCTTGCCTCCGTCTTTCACTTCCATGATGGCATCTATGATACCAATGTTTGCACCACAACGGCAGATATTTCCGCTCATCAATTCCTGTACTTCCTCGCGGGTATGGGCATGGCCTTCCTGAAGCATACCTACTGCACTGCAAATTTGTCCGGGAGTGCAATAGCCGCATTGAAAAGCGTCGTGATCAATAAATGCCTGTTGAATCGGATGAAGTTCTTCGCCTTCGGCAATCCCTTCGATGGTAGTGATTTCCGAACCGTTTTTCGTTACCGCGAGGGTTAAACAGCTCAGGATACGTTTGCCATCACAGATTACTGTACATGCGCCACATTGCCCATGGTCGCAACCTTTTTTAGCACCGGTTAATTTCAGGTGTTCCCGTAAAGCATCCAGTAAAGAAACCCAGGGAAGCAGGCTCAATTCATAGTGCTGCCGATTAACCGTTAGTGTAGTTTTTGTCATTGTAGATATGTTTTGTAGTTCAGAAACCCGCATTCATACAACTACCTACATAAAAAAAGGTTTGGTGATAAAGTAAATTGGTTACAACTTCACTACATAATTTTCACCTCTGCATCTTTAAGGTTTTTGACCAGCTGCTGCAAGAACTGGCTTTTAAATTCGGCTTCCACATAGATGTTGTTGATCCACAGCAATACCTTAATTTCCAGACTATCAGCGGTAATGTTGTTTAATAATACTTCAGGTGGCAGTTTTTTAACGGTATTTTCTGTTTCGTTCAGCATCTCTGTGATTAATTTGCTTATGAGTTCAAAATCGCTTTCTGCACTTACTTTAAAAATAAGCTCCGTTTTAATAAAGTCGTTATTAAGCGTCCAGTTCACTAGTCTGCCGGATAATAAGTCGCCATTGGGTATAATCACTTCCGAGCCCTGAGGCGTAAGGAGTTTACTGGAGCGAATGCCAATATCACGTACTTTTCCTTTTTTATCAGCAAGTTCTACATAGTCTCCAATACGGAATGGTTTCTCAAAAATAAGGATGATGCCAGAAACGAAATTATTTACAATATTCTGCATCCCTAATCCAATACCCACGCCAAACGCACCCAATACCACCGTTAATTTATCCATTGGTAAACCAGATGCCATTACAGCCAGCAGCACACCTGCAATAATGATCACAAGACGCACCAGGGCTACTTTTGATCCTTTATGGCCGCTATCTTCGTTAAAGGTGATGCGTTCTTCGCCAAATAATAATGGAACGTGTTTTTGCAGTTTATTAGCGATGTAAACAATGGTTACAAAAAAGAGAATGTTGCCAAAGGTGAAATGAATACTGCCGAAAACTCTCGGTTTGGATAAGACGTCGCTTAGCCAGGTCCAGAGACCACCTATCAGACTGAGATTAATGAGTAACACCATTACCCACAATAAAACACAAAGAACAGAGAGGCCTTTTTTAAATTTTGCCTTTGTTTTTTCATGATTGATCCTCGAGAAAATGCCCTTATTGCAGGCGCTGATTTTCATCTGCAGATCCAGCGCATCCAGCATGATCTGCATAAATACGCTTAAGCCGGTGAGTTGAATGAGGCCGATAACGCCTGTAACGCTGGTTACTTTAGCCATATCTACTCTGCCAAAAACGTTGAAGAAAACGGCCAAAGCATTCATTGCAATCAGTACCACGAGTACCGTTTTTACATACCTTTTAGAAAATTCTTTGAAGGTTACCTTATTAAACAACTGGATGCCAATCCAGATGAAGAAAATGTTGATGGCAACCAATGCCAGTCTGAGTGGAATGGTATCGTCTACACCTGCATTGCCAACAATAAGCATTGTATACAAGGCGATGAGCAAGAGCCAGAACCGAAGCTGTTTTTTTTCTAAAATGTTCCAGAGGTGAACTGTCATTACCACCAGCAGCAAAAACTGGATCAGTTCAACGTATAGGGAAGGGGCATCCGGCTCAAAAAGCGGCGTGATGTTGAGCAGCACAATAAGCGTAGAAAAAACCGGAAGGGGTTTAAGGTATTCAAATTTAATTTCACCCAGCTGGCGCCTGACCAAGGCGCGTTTTGAGTTTTTAAAGTTTCGGCGTACCCAGATAAAAAAGGCGATGGAAAGTAGTATGGCCAGAAACCGGTTATCCCATGTGGAGTGAATGAAGTATTTTAAAATTTGCTGTTGGCCTTGGTAGGAAGCAGAAATCAGATTTCCTGTTGTTTCGCTTGCCGGGTTTCTTAGTGGTGCTTCCCAAAGGTATGAATCGCGTTTTTTTAATGCCAATTTGCCTGAAAGTTCCAGGCGTTCTGCGGTTTGCGCCCGTAAATCATTAACTACAACATTTAGCGCAGATGCACTGGCTAAAAGTACATTTACCTGTTCCAGATTTTTGCCCGTTAATTTACCTGCATCCTGCAAGCGCATTTTAAGTTCATTAATCTGCGGCTGATACAATTTATTTCCCTGCCGGGCCTTTTCATCATCTTTAAGCAGCGTATCGTTGCTTACTGATACCACCTGATCAGACATTTTTTGAAGTGCATTGCTGTGCTGCACCAAGATTGCTGTAATGCTTTTCAATTTGGTATCTGCATCCCGCAGGATCAGGTCAAAGCTTAACAGATTTTTTGTATCCAGTTCATCTTTTGCTTTGAAAGCTTTCTCTAACGGATTTACGTTTTCTTTTACCGCATCAATTTGCCTTTGAATACCCTCAATGTCATATCCTTTTTTATTAGCTGCATTAATCTCGGTGATGGCCGATTGGGCAGTTTGAATTCTGAAAAGTAAGGTGTCGGGAATGGTCTTGGCCGAATCGACCTTTTTAGTTGTCGTATCCTGAGCTAAGGATGGCAAACTTGTAAACACATACAAAGAGAGGATCAGACAAAAGACAACATATTTTATTCTTACCGCAAATTTCATAAATTAAATACTGGTTTTTATTCAAAAAGCCGGCTTAAACGAGCCAGCTAATGCACTATAGGTTTTCTTATTTTTGGGTTTGTTGCAGCGACTTGTTTTCCTGCTCCATTTCGACTTCCTTTATGCCTACGGCATAATGGTTAGGTCTGATTTCTGATCCGTAAGCCAGGGCATAGGATTTGGTAAACTCAGCACCAAAATATAGGATAATGGAAGAATAGTAAGTCCATAATAACAAAATGACCAGAGAACCCGCTGCACCATAAGTCCCGCCGGCGTCAGTTTTTGAAATGTAGAAAGAAATGCCGAATTTTCCAATGATAAAAAGGATGCCGGTTACTGCTGCTCCAGAAGCTACATCTCTCCATTTGATATTGGCATCTGGTAAAACTTTGAAAATAACTCCGAAAATGGTAGTAATTACGCCAAAGGTGATCACCAGGTTAAGGATGTAAAATACGATAACAGATACATCACTAAATTTTGCCTGTAATCTGGCGTTAAACCCATCCAGAACAGCCGTAACAGCCAGCGAAACCACTAGCAAGAAACCTAAGCTTACAATTACAGAGAAAGATAAAAACCTGTTTTGCAACATTTTTAGCCAGCCTCTTTTTGGTTTCGGCTTGATGCCCCAGATGGTATTAATCGAATCCTGAATGTCAGCAAAAATACTTGTTGCACCCACCAACAGCGTTACCAACCCAATAATAAAGGCAATTGTACCTTTATCGCCAATGGCTGCACTACTGATTAAACTTTGAAGTTGCAGTGCGGTATCATTTCCTAGAAAACCTTTCAACTGTTCAAAAATTTTGCCTTGTGCCGCTTCCTTTTCGTAAAATATACTGCAAAGGGAAATGATAACGACTAACAAAGGCCCCATTGAAAATACGGTATAATAAGCTAAAGACCCACTTAATTTGGTGATTTTATGGTCAGCAAATCCATCGAATGCTGATTTCAAAACTGCAAAAATCCCTTTAAAGCTCAATTTTGTTTCTGCTTTGGCATCCGGTTCCGGCTTTCCGTCAGGCACTGATTTTTCTTGTTCCAGAGATGGCATAGCCACCTTTTCCCTGGGGCGATCTATTGGTGCATGGAGAATAGGGGCAGTGTTAACAGGACTTTTTTTAAGCGCTTTTTTAACCACCAGGCTGGCTGCAGTAGACAAAACCATCCGCTTAAAGAATCCACTTTTGCGAAGAATTGTTGCGTTGAGGATTTTAGCGGTCATTCTTGGTAAAAACTTCTGCCGTAAGTCGTCTACCGCCTCAAGGTCGCTTTGCGAGGATAAGTTCGTAATGCTATTCTTAATCGGTTTTAGATCGACAGATTTTATTTTTTTTACTGACTTCTGCAGGCGTTGGTTACTTTGTTTAATCTGGGTTTTTATTTCCTCGCGCCGTTCATCGAAAGCAACAATATCATTAATGTCTTTGTTCTTTTTTGTCTCCATTGCTCTGTATCGATAAGAATTTTCGGATGGTAAAATTAATCAGCCCGGGTTCAATCAAATTAGTTTTTGTCATGCTTACGACTGCTGCTACCAGGATATAAAACAGCGTAAGCCCTCCAAATCCAAGTGCGAAACTATGAAACAGATCAGAGAAGAAAAAACCGAGCGTAACCGTTCCAAAAAGGAAGGCCAAAGTGGCACAAATTAAAGTAAAAGTGTTGGTAATCAAGTTTGCACCGAGTTTCGCAACATGGTGCACAGCGTCTAATTTCAGCACCTCCAATTGGAGCGTTGCGTTTTTCTTAACTTCCTCAAATATGATTTCGGCTTCCCGTATTTTATCTTCAAACATAGGCTATTCGTTTGGAATGTAGTATTTTAACTTTCAGCACCGCTCCTTTAAGTCTTGATCAATTTGGCAGGCAGATTACATTTATTGCTGATATAGCAACCGCTGTCATGTTTACATTGTTTTATTTTTATCGAATTAATGAACATTCACGATAACTAACTTCACAATGAAGTAGTCAATAAATGCTTAATTTTTTTAAATAAAGACTACTAGATATATAGACTTAATGTATATTTGACACTAACTATTCAGGTTGGATAAAATATAGTGTAAAGCGATCAGCTATTAAAGATGTTTTACCGACCAATGCGCCGACTATAGGCGACATAAGCTAGAAAGGAGGGAGAAGACAAACAATAATTACTAAAAAAAAGGAAAATGCATTGCTGCATTCTCCCTGATTAAGACCATAAACCGGAGTTCAATTGGCGTTGCATCCGGTCAAGTTATTCAATAATCATGTTAAATCTATGAAATCTGTATGGAAATCGCTAATTGTAGCACATCCTTTTGCAATTTCATGATTAACACAAACCTAATTAATTATGAAAATAAGCAGAAAGTCCTGGAAGGACTCTCATCGCTCCCTTTTACCCAAAACTTTTTTGCTTACCGGATTGTCGGGAATCATCCTGATGTCTTCAGTCTTTCAGTCTTCCGCGAAAAAAACTGACGAAGCATTAAAAATGAACCACATTTACTCTTTAAGTAGTCTTAACAATATGCATTTTGGTAAAATTGACCCAACGGCATATACAGTGGTAACCCCAGGTTTTATCCCCCGGATATCAAACAAAACAACTGTTAAAGGAAAGGTTACCGACGAAAAAAATCAGCCTCTTCCCGGTGTGAGTGTCAGGGTGAAAGGAAATAATCAAGCTGTTTCAACGAATAATCAAGGTGATTTTCAACTCATTACAGATGAAGAACAGCCCACTTTAATCTTCACCTTTATCGGTTACAAAACACAGGAAGTATTATATAAAGGCCAGCCACTAACAATTAAACTCGATCCAGACCAAGGTAAACTGGATGAAGTGATTGTGGTAGGATACGGAACGCAAAAGAAAAGCGATGTATTAGGAGCAGTGGCAACATTTAACGCAAAAGGAATAGAAGAAAAACCAATTGCCAGGGTTGAGCAAGCACTAATCGGACAGATGGCAGGTGTGCAGGTGCGGCAGCAAAGCGGTTTACCCGGCGCTGGTTTAAGTATTCAGGTTCGCGGCGCCGGATCAATCACCGCAGGTAATGAACCACTTTACGTATTAGATGGATTTCCTTTGGATGTGGCCAGTCAAAATTCATCTGGTGGAATTTCAAATAGTCCCTTAGATAACTTAAACCCTAATGATATTGAAAGCGTTCAGGTATTAAAAGATGCTGCTGCGGGGGCAATTTACGGATCGCGCGCGGCAAATGGGGTGGTGATCATCACCACTAAAAAAGGAATAGCCGGCAAACCTCGGATTAGTATAAATGCCAATGCTGGAATAAGTTCGGTAGTAAGAAAAGTAGACGTTTTAAGTGCCGAAGAATGGGTTGCTCAGGCTACTGAGCTGGCGAATAATGCCTGGATAGCTTCTGGTCCGGGTCGCACCATCGGGCAAACCAATGCAGAAAAAGCCGTAATTCTTGGTTTGCCAACAGGAACCATTAACACAGCACTAATGACAGATCCAAGGTGGGCGCAACCAGGCCATCCAGGCTTGGATTATGTAGACTGGCAAGATGCCGTTTTTAGAAACGCACCTTATCAGAACTATGAAGTTTCTGCCAGTGGCGGATCAGAAAACGTTAATTATTTTATCTCTGCCAATTACCTCGATCAAAATGGCACACTTATTAATTCCAATTTCAAAAATTACGGTTTACGGGCTAATATTGAGGCAAATGCCAGCAAAAAATTAAAGTTTGGCCTTAACTTAGCGCCTTCCTATTCCATTAATAATGCTCCACCGGTAGAGGGAAAAGATAATCAACTGATGACTGCCCTTACCATGGTTCCTGTAGTGGAAAGTGCTGCAGGCTTAAATACCGGCGCTTATGGAAACAATGTTTATACCTGGTCGAGCCCGAGATCCATCAGTCCTTATGCGTATATTGAAACGGCGATCAATAAGATTAAAACCTCCCGTTTATTGGCCTCTGTATATGGAGATTATCAAATTGCGAAAGGACTTTCTTTGCGGTCAACTGTAAACTATGATAATATCGATCGCAATACTTCTCAATATACTTCAGATCAGGTTTTGGTTGGTGTGGCTTCATCATTACTCACCAACCCCGGGCTTTATTCCACGGGTGCCTATATCGTGAATAAAAAGCAAAATTTTCTTAATGAGAATACTTTAAACTATACCACCACCATTGCCGGCGTTCATAAAATCTCTGCCATTGCGGGAGTGTCCTATAACATTGTACATTCGGAAGGCGTGAGGCTGGCCACGGCCGGTGGTTTCGCCAATAACATTATAAAGACCTTAAGTAATGCCATTGCAAATGCGGCCGGAGTGACTACAACGGGTACATCTACTGCTTCTAATAATACTTTATTCTCTTATTACAGCCGTTTACAATATGCTTTTAAAGATAAATATCTATTCTCCGGAACCATCAGGCGTGACGCCTCCTCAAAATTTGGCGCCGAAAACCGATGGGGAACATTCCCCTCTTTATCTGCCGGATGGAAAATTTCTGAAGAATCTTTCTTAAAGGATGTTGAAGCCATTAGCGATTTAAAGTTGAGATTAAGCTGGGGTAAATCTGGCAACAACAATATAGGTGATTACAACGCAATTGGCACATTAGTAAACTCTAACTACGTTTTTGGTGGAAATACACCAACTACAGCTACAGGACAAGTGGTCTCTGGCCTGGCGAATAAAGCGCTGAAATGGGAAACATCAGATACTTACGACCTTGGTTTAGACCTTGGCTTGTTTGGAAACCGGATTAATTTCACTGTCGATGCTTATCATAAAAAAAATACCGATCTCTTGCTGAATTTGCCAGTGTTATCTGCAAGCGGGTTTAGCAGCAGTCTTCAGAATATTGGTGCCGTAGTAAACAAAGGTTTGGAATTTGGTTTAACATCAACCAACGTCAGAAGTACAGATTTTTCGTGGACAATGAATGCCAATATCGCTTTCAATAGCAATAAGGTAACAGACCTTGGGCCGAGTCATGCCGATATTGAAGTGGCATCTGCGTACAGCGGAAGCAATGCGCCATATTTATTGAGGGAAGGTCTTCCTGCCTTTAGCTATTATATCACCAAAACGGATGGAATTTTAACCGCGGCGGATATCGCAAACCCGGCTGTAGCGAAAGTTTCAGGACAAAGGGAAGGTGATGCGAAATACCTTGATGCCAATGGTGATGGAAGAATTAGTGCTGCCGACCGGGTAGTAGCCGGACAAGCAAATCCAAAATATACCTGGGGATGGACGAATACTTTCAAATACAAAGATTTTGATCTTGGCATTCAGCTTTATGGCCAGCATGGGGGTTCAATTTTATCTTACCTGGGCCGTGCAATAGATTTCTCCGGGAGTACTACTGCCAATGTGCTTGGGGTATGGCGGGATCGGTGGTCGCCTGCAAACCCGGATCCAAATGCACCGAGAGGCAGGTTAGCAACCAATTATACGTATCCTAATGTAACTTCCGATTGGGTTTATTCAAGCGATTTCTTCCGTGTACAAAATATTACGTTGGGTTATAACCTGAAACAAATCTTTAAAACACGTGTCATTTCCTCGGCAAGAATATTTGTGGCTTTAGAAAATTATTTTTCACACGATAAATATAAAGGTGGTGCAAATCCGGAAGCACAAAATACCAACGTCAGCGGAAATAGCAGTTATGCCGTATCTGGCGATTATGGTTCGATGCCCCTCAGTAAAACGGCATCTATTGGTTTAAACATTGGCTTTTAGTATAAAATAAGATGAAAATTAAAATATATTTAACCCTTTTTTCCTTCTTGCTGGTTTTAAGTAGTTGCGAAAAGCAGTTGGATCAAACGCCCGAATCCAGTTTGGCAACTGATGACTTTTTCACCAATAATAATGATTTTCTACAAGCCGTAAATGGCGTGTATTCGCAGTTGAATAACTATCCAAGTCAGGCTTTATGGCTGAGTGAAATGCGGAGCGATAACATCAATGCCACATCGGATGGGAACCGCGACTGGGATGGAATTAATAATTTCACACCAAATATTACCACCACCGGGTTTATCAGCACCGCCTGGCGGGCAAACTTCAACGGCATTTACAACGCAAACACCGTACTCGAAGCCTTAGCAACCAAAGCAAGTGTGCTTTCGGCGGCTAATGCCACGCGCTATGCAGCAGAGGTTCGCTTTCTAAGGGCATTTTATTATTTTTCTTTAGTGAGAACCTTCGGGCAGGTGCCATTAATTTCTTCGGTAAAGAGCGCTGCTGAAGTCGCTTCAATTCCCCGAAGCCCGGTGGCAGATATATATGCTTTAATAGAATCTGATCTTCAGTTTGCTGCAACCAATTTACCCGCGACATTTACCGGCGTTGATCTGGGCAGACCTACTGCTTCTGCTGCAAAGGGCCTGCTTGGGCTGGTTTACTTAACCAAATCCGGACCCACCTACGGCATCAACGGACCAGGTTTAGCCAGCAATGAATATGATAAAGCTGCTGCTTTATTCGATCAGGTAATTACCGGCAGTCCGTTTAGTTTTAGTTCCAGTTATGCTAATATATTTTCTTACACGAATGAAAATAACAGCGAGGTGGTTTTTGATATTCAATTTGCTTCGAGCTTAAATGGAGCCGGTTTTCCCTCGCATTTAGCGCCCGTAGCCTACTGGACGAGTAGCGGAATTTCCAATAGTTTTGGAAATGGTTACGGAGCCAGCACCTTTCCGGTGTCTAAAAGTCTGGTGAATTCCTATACCACGAACACCGTCAGCGGAACAGATCTTCGTTATCCTTTTAATGTGGCTACAACCTATGCACCCGGGCCGTTTATTAAAAAATATATTGATGTGCCAAAAAGGGGACTTTCAGGACGGGACTGGTCGATTAATTTTATAGTTTTGCGTTATACGGATATTTTATTGATGAAAGCGGAGTGTATCCTTCGTGGAGCACCTGGCTCGCAGGCCGATGTAGACGCAATTGTGAATCGCGTACGGGCAAGGGCAGGAGTTGGCACATTAACAAATGTAAACCTGGCAACGTTGATGCAGGAACGACAAAGAGAGTTTTTAGGCGAAGGTCTGCGTTGGAACGATCTGGTGAGATCTGGTTTGGCCGTTTCACAATTGAATGCTTGGAGAACTGCCGATGCAGTGACAAAAATTAATGAAGTTGTACCGAACTATATCATTTACCCGGTGCCGGCTACGGAAATTCAAACTGCCCCCGGCCTTTATACCCAAAATCCGGGCTATAATTAATGCAGATATTAACTTTTGAACTAAATCCATGAGTGTAAAAAATATATTAATAACAGGTGTTTTACTTCTTTGGGGTGGATTCACCCTTGCACAATCGAAATCCATACAAAAACCCAACATTGTTTTTATCCTGGCGGATGATCTGGGTTATGGCGATGTGGGTGCTTACGGGCAAAAGAGAATCCTCACGCCCAATATTGATCAGTTAGCTAATGAAGGAACGCGCTTTACCGATTTCTATGCCGGCGCGCCGGTGTGTTCACCTTCGCGTGGTTCCATCCTGACCGGGTTAAACACTGGTCATGCCACGATTAGAGGTAACGCCACAGATCAGGGTGGAATTGCCGGGAAAAAGGGAAAAAATGTTGTCTACCGTGCAAACCTTACCAAAGAGGATTATACCATTGGCAACCTGATGCAGGATGCCGGATACCGGACATCTTTAGTAGGGAAGTGGCATGTTGATGGCTATGATTCACTGGCTACACCTTTGCAGAGGGGTTTTGATCAGTTTTCTGGCTGGCTCATTAATGTTCCCTCTACTTATGCAAGCACTTACTGGCCAGATCATCGGTATATTAATGGGAAATTGGTTCCGGTAACTGCAAATGCCAATGACAAAAAAGGCTATTATGAAGCGAATATGTGCACGGATGAAGCATTGGCTTACTTAAAAACGCAGGAGAAAAATGATAAACCATTCTTCCTGATGTTAAATTATAACAATCCGCATTCTCCACTGGAAGTGCCGGATCTGGCGATGTATAAAGATAAAGACTGGCCCGAGGATATGAAAATCTACGCTGCCATGGTGCATTATCTGGATCAATCCGTCGGGAGAATAAAAGATTACCTGGTGAAAAGTGGCTTATCAAAGAATACGATTGTATTTTTCTCTTCCGATAATGGTCCGAGATCTGAACCCACTACCAGGTTAAAAGCAGTTTCTGAATTTTTTGACTCCAACGGCAGGCTGAAAGGATATAAGCGGGACCTCTACGAAGGTGGAATCCGGATTCCATTTATCGCCTGGGCACCGTTTATTAAAAACGCACCTAAAACGAGTGCTGTTCCGGGCTATTTTCCCGATATCATGCCCACGTTTGCCGCGCTTGCCGGAAAGAGCTCCGGTTTCCGCACAGATGGCGTGAGCATGTTGCCCGCCATAAAAGGTGAAAAGCCAAAGGCTGATCGTTTCTTATACTGGGAATTTTTTGAGTTAGGTTTTGAACAGGCTGTTCGCTACGGCAAATGGAAAGGCGTTAAGCGTAAAGGTAAACTCGAGCTTTATGATTTGAGTAAGGACATTGGTGAAACGAATGATCTGGCAGCAAGTCAACCAATTATAGTGAAGAAGATTGAAGCCTATCTTTCAACAGCCAGAACCGAATCTCCTTACTGGACAGTTAAATAAACGATAGGATGCACGATCGCCAATCGCGATATAATTTAGTTGTGCGCCTTTTTGCCAATCAAATCATTGCAGTCTGGTTTAGCCGACTGCTTTTTTGCAGAAAATCGTCTTTCGGTTGGTAGAATTGCTTCAGCAGATTCTTCATCTGCTGAAGCAAAGACTTGTGTTCATTGCAGTCCGGCTTCAGCCGACTGCCTTTTAAATCAATTTTGGCATGATGCAATTCATTTCATTGCAGTCCGGCTTCAGCCGACTGCCTTTTAAATCAATTTTGGCATGATGCAATTCATTTCATGGCAGTCTGGCTTTAGCCGACTGCCTACCAAAAATCCATGCTTTATACAGATCGACACCTAATCGAACCACTAACCCAACATTTCCTTAACCACGAAGTGCCCAAACCGATACCGAACCGGCATTACAACAGAATTCGCCCCAGCCATTTTCATCAATGGTCACTTCGCCTTCCATATGACCTAAATGGTCAGTAAAAACCTGTCCGGCATATTGCGCACCGATTTCCATGTGTTTAGTTCCAGCCTCACCGTTTGATAAAACTACCGCCAAACCTGAATCCTGGTGTTCTTCATCTCCGGCCCTCGTCCAGCCAATACAGCTCGGATGATCAAAATAATCACGTTGCAAACCATATGCTTTATCTTTTCTCAAACGTAATAATTGAGGCAGTTGGGGAAGAGAAAGCATCGTTACTTCATGATCTTTTCCATCTGTCCCTTTATCGGTATAAGCAGAACCATAAACATCAGAGTAGAATACACATGGGTAGCCCGCCTCGCGAAGCAGGATAATGGCGTAGGCATGTGCCCTAAACCAAGGTTCAACCGTTTGTTCAAGAGATTGCAGGGGTTGGGTATCATGATTTTCTACCAGGGTAACCGCTAGCTCCGGACGTGCCTGCACCAGGCTGCCATTCAATATGGTGCTTAGGTCATAACTTTCTCCTGCTTTTGAAGCCTGTGAAAAATTTGCCTGGAGGCATGCATCAAAAAGAGAGATACGTCCTTCTGTGGCATCAATATAATTAAGCAATGCCTGAAGATCGTAAGGAGACCAGTACTCCCCAACTGTAAAAAGTTCGGCACTCAATTCTGCACGCAGATAATCCAGCCATTCGTTGAAAAACGAGTGTGGCATATGCTTTATGGCATCTAAACGGAAGCCATCGAAACCCACCGTTTCGTAAAACCATTTTCCCCAGCGTTTCAATTCTTCACGCACGGCAGGATTTCTAAAATCAATGTCAGTCAGCATCAGATAATCGTAATTACCATTTTCATCATCCATTACATCTTCCCAGCCCTCACCATATTGGTTCTGAATGCTATAAATGGCCGTTTCCTGCGTCCTGGCGTCGTAATCTACTCCAGTAAAACATTGAAAATCCCATTTAAACTCAGAGTACTTGCCGTTTCTGCCAGGAAAGGTAAATTTGGTATAGGCATCAATTTCGAAAGGCTCGGAAATAAATTCATTCCGGTTATCAGGATTTACCTTTCTCACCATTACCGGCTCATGTTCATCTGCACCACCAAGATGATTGAGTACAATGTCTACATAAACTTGAATTCCGGCTTCCTTAGCAGCCTTTACAGCAGCCAGGTATTCCTCTTTGATACCATATTTGGTTGCAATGCTACCTTTCTGATCAAACTCGCCAAGATCATAAAGGTCATAAGAATCGTACCCGGTAGATTCTGGACCATCCATCCCTTTATGCGCAGGCGGCAGCCAGATAGAATCGATACCCATTTCTTTTAAGCCTTTTGCGTCTTCACGAACTTTTCTCCATAGGCTACCATCTTTTGGATAGTACCATTCGAAGTATTGGAGCATTGTATGGTTTTCCATTTATTTTTATTTTTGAATACAACTCAAAAAGGTTGGCTTTGTTTGGTAGGTGGTGCAAATCTCTTTAAATGGACACCGAAACATCGAAAGCAGCAATAATGCAGTCTAAAATAAAAAGGAAGCTTTTCATTTCCTTCGATTGTCAATTCTTGTAATTATTGTTTGACTTATCTAGTCTAATAGTGATAATTATAAATCAGTAAGACCAGCAACAAAACTTTAAATTTTTCCTGTTCTAAAAATCCTGAACAATTTACCTAAACGGAGATCTTCATTTTTATTTAACTGTCAGTCAGACAATTTATTATGTCGTTGTATGCCTTATTCTATAGCTTAAATAATTTTATTTGTATTTTTAGGATTACGTATTATTTGTTTTTTCTATTGTTTTTTAATATTGTAAATACTACATTAGCTAAAGATTCAGGAATAAAATAAAATATAGCTCTCAAAATAAACATCTCCATAGTGTTTTTGCAATGCGATAAGCGTGTCTTATCGCATTTGCATTTTAGTCTTTTAGCCAATAGCCTTCAGCTTTTATTGCGTCAATCCATACGGACGACGTCTAAGTCTAATGCTAATCAGCAAGAAAAAAGTATAGCATTCGATGCGGCAATAATTCCAATTAGGGATATGGATATCCCAATTCTCCTTTAAGTCTATGGCACTATATAAATCGTTCGATTCGCTATAGATGAATTAATGTTACATCTATAAATCTCCGAAGATTCACGGAATTAAAAAGAGTAAGACCCTTTGGTTCGATAGATAGATCTTATACAGTATGATTAAGCCATAGTTTTCCTAACTTTTAGAAACGTATAAATAAATGCTGGCACGTTTATGGCATACATGAAAAAAAACAATTATGAAAAGTATTTATTCAATTTTGGCAGTTTGTGGCTTAATGCTATCAACAGCTTGTTACTCTACACGCACGGCAGGTAACAGTGGGAAAGTTCCGCCAGGTCAGGCGAAAAAAGGTTATGGTACTAAATCTGCTAAACCTTTTGCACCAGGACAACGCAAAAAGAATTAGCGATTACAACAACGAGTTTGAATGCTTTCAAATGGTGATTGCTGACTGGTATTTTGCACCCTGTTTACTATAATTGTAATCTTTAATGGCCTGATTTTCGGGCTAGAAGACAGATTGTTTAAAAAATGTGGTCTTTGTTGAAACCTTTTGGTGGTCTCATTTGTATTGTAGCTACTATCAGATTCAATAATCGCTATACCTATGAAGTTACTTTTACAAAGGCAACTCGTTTTTTTTGCCTTGTCTATTCTAGCCGCTGGCGCTCAGGCTCAAACCATTCCCGATACGGTGAAGCGAAAAACGGACAGTACATCCCGGCCGGTCAATACATCGGATCCGGCTTCGAAAACACTTCCAACACCAGCATCACCAGTTAACCCTCCTCCAAATCCTCTATCTGCAAAATCAGCCGCTCCGGCACCTGCAGGTCAAAATAATCCATCCAAAACTTCCGGGTCAACTACATCAGACACTACTGCTTTGGTATTAAAAGGTATTGTGAAAGATGAGAAAGGTCTTCCGGTTCCTGGTGCCGTAGTTCAGGTAGTAGGTAAACCTATTAAAGTAAATACAGATCCAAATGGGCGATTTACCATTAGTCTGCCAAATAAAAACAGTTCAATTCAGGTGTTATTCGTTGGCTATGCTACGAAAACGTTAAAACCAGGGAACCAGCGCGAACTATCCATTATTTTAACGCCGTCCAGCCAAAAATTGGATGATGTTGTAATTACAGGTTATTCTAGTCAGCAAAAAAAGGATCTTACCGGCGCCGTGTCGCAAATCAGGTCTTCTGATATTGACAATATGCCGGTTGGGGGTGTTGATCAGGTACTTCAGGGCAAGGCTGCCGGTGTTTCTGTAACCCAGGGCACAGGTGCTCCTGGCGAGGGAATCGCAGTGCGAATTCGCGGGATCGGTACCATCAACAATAACAACCCGCTTTACGTAATAGATGGCGTTCCAAGTACCTCTGGTATTAATCAAATTTCGCCAACCGATATAGAAAGCATCAGCATTCTGAAAGATGCTTCTTCTGCTTCCATCTATGGCGCTAGGGCATCAAATGGGGTGGTTGTGGTCACTACTAAAAAAGGAAGATCAGGCAAATCGCATCTCAGTCTTTCCCAATATACCGGGGTTCAGGTTCATGGCGATTTAATCAAAATGGCCAATACTCCACAATATGTAGCAGCCTTTAACGCGGCGGCAACAGCCGACGGCAGAGCGACCATTCCATCATCTTTAGCCGCTGGCTTACCAGATGTAAATTGGCAAAAGGAAGTGTTGAAACCCGCTTTAATTAACAACACTAACTTTTCGATAGATGGTGGTAACGAAACCGGAAGCTACTTGGTTGCAGCCAATTACTATAAACAGGATGGTTTGATCAATAACAGTGCATACGATCGTTTCAACCTGAGGACAGCTGTAAATAGCACCTTGTCAAAAATATTTTCAACGGGAATAAACCTCAATCTTTCCTATGCGAGAACAAAGCAGGTTGGTGCATCTGGTGATGGTTTCGGAAGTGGAAACCAGGGAGCAAGTGTAATGCGTTATGCGCTTTTCCGTACGCCGGCTACACCTGTTTTTAAAGCCAATGGCGATTATGTAGATCTTCCTGAAAATGCAGCTTTTTTTGGTGATGGGCTTAATCCTGTAGGATATGCCGATAACTTCGACCGGAATAATAATGCTTACAGCATGCTGGGAAATGTGTTTGTGGAAGCTAAAATCCTCGAGGGTTTGAAGTTTCGCACCAGCCTCGGTGGAACGTTGGTCATTACTGATTTTAAACAGTTTTTTAAAATCTGGGGCGATCGGGCACAAAATTCGCCGGGCAGTTTAGCCCGTTCGAATGCAAATCAACTGGATTACAACTGGACCAATACCCTAACTTATAATCTTAAACTGGGCGAAGATCATACCTTTAATTTCCTTGCCGGAACAGAAAATATCAAGAGTCGTACCAATGGTCTCTCGGCTTCAAGATCTATTTTCCCTAATCAATCACAAGATTTTCAATATCTTGATAACGGGATAGGTGTACAACAGAATGGTGAAAATGAATCGCGCTGGGCACTTTTCTCTTTGTTCGGCCGTGCAGATTATCAATATGCAGAGAAATACCTGGCAAGTTTCACCGTACGGAGAGATGGTTCTTCAAGATTAAATCCTGCTAACCGATATGGAAACTTTTATGCCGGTTCGGTCGGCTGGAGATTGGATCAGGAAGAATTTTTGAAAAGCTTCAAAGACCTTTCTATGCTCAAGTTGCGTGCAAGTATCGGGCAAACCGGAAACCAGGAAATCAGTAATTATGCTTATACATCCTTAAATTCTTTTGTAGGTTTTTATCCGTTTGGTGGAACGCCGGTAATTGGAAATTCACTGACCTCCAGAGGCAATAGTAACATTACCTGGGAAACCAGCACACAAACCAACTTTGGTTTAGACATCGGATTTTTTGATAATAAAATTCAGTTAAATGCTGATTATTTTATCAGAGATAACGCTGATATTCTTTTTGCCAATCCATTGCCGCCAAGTGCAGGTGGTGGCGGTAGTCCATATGTAAATGCCGGAAAAGTAAGAAATCAGGGCATTGAACTTCAGGTTTCCTATCGGGATAAAATCTCCGACGACTGGAGTTTTGATGTTTCCGGAAACCTGGCCACCTTAAAAAATAAAGTAATTTCATTAGCAGGCTCACCTATTGTCGGCGGCCGGATAGATAATGAATATTATGCCACATTAACCACTGTCGGCCAGCCGATTGGTGCATTTTACCTTCTCCCGAAAGAAGGCGTTTTCCAAAATAACCTCGATATATTCACCCATGCTTATCAGGGTGCCGGCATTCAGCCAGGTGATGTGAAATATAAAGATAGCAATGGCGATGGCCTCATTGACGAAAATGATCGCCAGTTCGCCGGAAGCCCAATTCCAAAATTAACTTATGGATTTACAGGAAACCTGAAATTTAAACAGTTTGACCTGAGCGTATTCTTCCAGGGAGCTTATGGCAACAAACTGTATAACCAGGTTGCTACTGACATTGAAGGCTTTTACCGTGCATTTAATATTACCGAAAGGATTGCAACCGGAAGCTGGACAGGAGAGGGAACTACAAATGAATTTCCAAGGCTTACCTGGAGCTCTGCATCTTCAACCAATAATAAAAGACCTTCTACAAGATTTTTGGAAGATGGCTCGTATTTAAGATTGAAAAATCTGCAGGTTGGTTATACGCTGAGTCCTAAAGTGCTTTCCGCATTGAAAATTGCTTCCATGCGTATTTACGCCAGTGGGCAAAACCTGCTTACTTTCACAAAATACACAGGACTAGATCCAGAAATCTATACCAGTAGCAATGGCCAGGGCGATGGTGTAAGGGCAGTTGGAATTGACTGGGGTACTTATCCATCGGCCAGAATCTACACGCTTGGACTTAATCTTAACTTTTAATCGGATGAAAAAATTATATATATTTTCCCTTGCGGCAAGCTTGTTTTGTATGGCAGGCTGCCAGAAATTTTTAGATCAGCCTGCTTTGGGCTACTATTCTGATGCTGATTTATTCAGTAATGATGCCACAGCAAGAACTGCAGTTAACGCAGCGTATATACCACTTACTTTTACAGATGCTGCTGCCAATCCGCTTTGGGTATTGGGCGACGTGGCTTCGGATGATGCGGTTATCGGCGGTAATGCAGGCGAACAGGCAGACTACACTGCGATTGACTTGTTTAACATTTTGCCTGGAAATGCTGCGGTTCAATCTTTGTGGAGCCGCTATTACGATGGGATTAACCGTTGTAATGTGGTTACCGGTGGGCTAACCGCCGAAAATACAAGTGTATCAGAAACTGCAAAAACACAGATTTTGGCACAAGCTAAATTTCTCAGGGCTTATTACTATTTTGTGCTCACAAATTTTTATGGCAATATTCCACTGCGGTTAAAAGTAAGTACTCTGGAAGATGCAGCACTGGCCGCATCCCCTCAGGCGCAGATTTACGCGCAAATTGAAAAAGACCTGACTGAAGCTGCGGCCGGGCTTCCTGCAAAATGGGAATCCAATACTGATCAGGGAAGGGCAACCAAAGGTGCAGCATTGGCATTGCTGGCGAAGGCTTCTCTTTTTCAGAATAAATTTGCTCAGGCGATTCAGTTTAGTGAACAGGTAGAAGCACTAGGTTACGCTTTAACGGATAACTTTAGTGATAATTTTAATTCTTCTGCTAAGAATAATAACGAAGCAATATTTTCGGTTTGGCATACACGCGGTGCACAGCCTTTACAAGGTAATTCTTTGAATTACTGGTTTGCACCACGATCGCTAAATGGCGCAGGTACTTTTTTCCCAACACAAAGTCTGGTTGATAATTTTGAAGCGAATGATCCAAGACTTGATCTTACCTTAGCAAGAGTTGGTAAACCATACTTCGACAGTACTTTTGATCCATCCTGGTCTACCACAGGTTATCTTTCTAAAAAGCACGTTCAGCCAATAGGTGAGGTGCCAACTACTACAAAAAATGATGGTAACCTGAACTATGAAGCCATCCGTTTTGCAGATGTTTTATTAATTAAAGCAGAAGCACTAAATGAAGCAGGACAATCTGCAACAGCACTTATACCTTTAAACAAGGTTCGTGAGCGTGCACGGAAGAATTTTGTCGGTACTCCACCTGCGGATCTGCTTGCTGCAATAACTGTTGTGAATCAAGCGCAGTTGAGAGACCTTATCCGCCGGGAACGGCGCTCAGAACTGGCATTAGAATTTCAACGCTTTTTTGATGTGATCCGATACGGACAGGCTTATGCAGAATCTGCTATTAAACCCGGAGCGCCAAATTTCAATTTTACAACTAACCGATTCTTCCCCATCCCGCAAACCGAAAGGAATGCTAACGGGAAACTTTAATGCGATATGAAGATGAATTTTAAGAATAATCGATCATTTATATACTCCTGTTGCCTTTTCTTAGGCACTCTGGCCATCGCTTCCTGTAAAGACGATGCAAATTTACCCGACTATGCATCTAATAAAACGGGCTTGGGCCAGCTTGCAGATTCCGTAAACCGGGTTTACACGGCAAGTGCAGAAGGAAATGATATTGGGCAATATCCAAAGCAGGCGCGTGCTGAACTTAAAACTGCACTTGATCTGGCCGCTTCCGTAGCAGCAGGCGCTTTTACCCAAGAGGAAGTAAATAATGCGCACGCAAGCCTGCGCAGGGCCGCAACTGCCTTTAATGCAAGGAAAATTGAGGAGGTGGCTGCTGGAAACCTGGTTGCCAAATGGCTTTTTAACGGAAATGCACTGGATGCTACTGCCAACGGTCATAACGGAATACTGATGTCTGGAATAATTGGTACTGCAGCCAGCTATCGCGATGGGGGGATCTTGCCGGTAGCTACTACCGATCGTTTTGGAAGAGCTGGAAATGCATATGCTTTTGATAATGGCGCCTACGTAGAAGTTCCTTATAGTGAGGCCCTAAACCCGTCAATACTCAGCATCAGTTTATGGGTAAATGTGAAAGAGTCATCGGCAGATAATTATATGATTTCGATGAATAAATGGAATGGTTTTAAGTTTCAGCTGCAATCTGATAACTTTTTGTTCATGACTTTGAAAACCACATCAGCTACGTATGACAGGGACAGTAATCCTGGTAAAATGGCTGTTGGTAAATGGCATCATGCAGTGGTAACAGCCGGAAATGGTGCAATTACATTCTATGTTGATGGTGTTCAAACGAGAACAGAAAGTGCAACTGGATCAGCTTTTAAATTAACTACGCCGGTTAACCTGGCAATTGGTCAAATCCTTCCAAAAGGAATTCTCAATTTCACAGATCCTTCGAGCCCATTTTATTTTTCAAGCGCAGCTTATTTCCGGGGTGCTCTTGATGATATCAGGTATTACAACAAGGCACTAAGTGCCGATGAAGTATCGCGAATTTATAATAATGAAAAACCCGATTAATTTCTGTTTACTTGAAGGACAGGAATAGCCGCAGACTATGCGGCTATTCCTGTTTTTTTTTTCGAAAAATCGCAAAGTGTTTTTTAACTGTTTAGCAGCGAAAAATACCTGTAGCCAGGATGCAGATACCTATTTTCTCCGGTTTCCAGAACCTGTCTTTAAAAACACTTGTTCCCTTCCATATAAATAAGGCCACCGGAGGCTTAAAAAAAGTTTAAACAGGGCTCAGGCTTAAAAAGAAGAAAATATCATGGAAGGCATAGACATTCTTGGGATTATTGCGGGCATTTGTACATCGTCTTCTATCATTCCTCAAATTGTAAAAACACTCAAAGAAAAGAAGGCACAGGAAGTTTCTGTGTTTATGTTTATTGTGCTTATGACAGGGAACGCCTTGTGGATTTATTATGGGTTTGAAAAATCTGATATTGCGATTATCACGACAAACTTTTTTGCCTTAGTACTGAACATCGTCATGATCGTGCTTAAATTTAGATACAAAGAAAAGTAGGAAAATCAAGTCAGGCATTGCCCAGTTCTTAAAATGAACCGGTAGCGAACATGTAAAGTCTGTTGATGAAAAAAGGATTTCTTCGCAGAGAAGATTGTCTTAATTTATCAGAAACCGATTACTTAAGACAGACAACCATTGTTTCTTCGATCTCCGGAAACGATCCAGATACAAGCCATCCAGCTTAAAAATGCGGTTGAGATACCAAGCTCAGGATCAGCCAGGGTAAAAGAAGAGGAAATTGCAATAATTGAAATAGCAGTTGCGAATAAAAATGGAAGAAACTTTTTCATGCCGGTAAATTTTAGGTGTCCGTTTAAGCAGATTCAAAAATCAAACCAAGTTAATGCCGAAAAGATATATCCATATCAATATTTCTTTTTCCTGACATTTCTACTAAAAAAGTCAGGTTTTTAGTTTTTGGTTATCTGTCCTTCAATAATAAATCTGCCAGAATGCTGATTAAAATACTGCCAGCTAAGCAGAATAGTGTGCGATACAGTGTATAGTAAATTACTCATTCCTCATTTTCAAAGATTCCAATGTTGGTTGCAACCAGGGATTTGTTCCGGAAGTCAATTTCAAATGAAATTTGTTCTCCTCTTGATGGCGGTGATTTCTTGTCAGATCCGAAGAATTTGATTCGCTCCTGATTCAAATCTTCAATCAGGCCAATGCCAGCAGTCTTATTGAAAGAAAGGATTGTCCCTATTCTTCTCATCTCATTTCCGTTTGATGCCATTTGGTTGTAGTAGTTCATTATTGTTTATTATCGAGAATAATTAATCATTTGAAGTAAACAGCCTGTGCCATTTACCATTCTGGTTGGCGATATAACGGAACTTGCTGTTCCGGTCCTCACGTTCCAGAAGCTGCCAGATTACAGAACAGAACTTGCGGAAATAAAGTGGTTTTAACAAAAATTCGTCAGTATCCGAATGGTGAGTAGAAAGTGCGTGTTGGCCATCATCACTGATAATGATAAAAAATTTCACACTGTTTCTCCATAGTTGCACCACGCCCATTTCGTAGCCATGTTGCTGATCGATACTTAGAAAGAGAAAGTCTATCGGTAGTTCATTTTTCCCGAATTTAAATGCATCGTAAGCATTGCTGAAGATACCCACAACTTCCATGTTGGATAGTTGCTTTAGATAGTTAGAAATTTGTCCGCTTATCTGAGGATCTTTATTAATGATGATGCAGCGATATTTTCGTTGAATAGTGTATTGCTGCATATTTTGATAGGTAGTATAGGGACTCACGATAGAAAAATTTTAGATGAACTGATAGACAATTTATAAATCAGCCGGATTACATTTAGTTGTGGGTGATGGGTCGATGCAGGTATAATTGTTTCGAAATTATTACCGTTAATCCCGCAATAAAAGCAACAGCTAATGCATTAACTCACGGACTTTGTTGCTGAGAATGCGGTAATCAAAGGGTTTAAACATCAATGCATCTGCTTTATTTCTAATTTCTCTCGCCTTTGATTCCAACATTGCCGTAATCAACAAAATGGGAATATCCATCGTTTGTACATCACTTTTAAGTAAGTTGCAAAGTGTTCTGCCGTCACCATGGTCGAGCAGAATATCCATCACAATAAGGTCTGGCCTGAACCTTTTTACTGCGGCATTAAGCAGATCTGACTGACATATGCTTTCCACTTCAAAATCCTGATCTTCCAATACCATCTGAATCACTTCCGCATTGCTTTGATCATTATCAACTACTAGAATTCTAGGCATATCCGTTTCTTTAACTCATACAAATTTAAGGCTATTTCTGCTCCAAAATCAGACATTTGAACGGTCGGGTATTTTTCAGCATAAAATAGGGTAGTTTTCATGTTTCGGCCAGTAAAAGTGCCTTAGAAATGGCCCAGATTAATCTTTTGCTCTTTAAAAATAATGTCTTTTTCTTTATTTCATCAGTCAGACCTCAATACAGCATCGATCCAGAATTAATACTTACTTTTGCTTAAAGAATATATTTATGAACACTTGCTGCGTAGCGGTTATTTCATCCAATAGTCAGTTTGAAACTTACATTCTGTTACGCTGGCCAAGCCAATTTCTGAGCAGAGGAAAAAGTCTGTTTCTACTACTGACTTTACTTTTTTTTAATCAGTTTGTTTTTGGTCAGGTGGGAGATTCACTTGATCATACACATCCTGTCAACCCATCAGACTGGAATAGGAGTGCGCCGATTCCGAAGGTGAAATTCAGGGCAGAGACATTCATCGTTCCGGCGGTTTTGATTGGCTATGGTTTTGCAGCGGTTTACGATCATGGGGCCTTAAAACAACTGGATTTAAGTACGCGTGCTGAGTTACAGGAAGATCACCCGCTTTTCGCCGCCCGCGTTGATGATTTTCTTCACGTGGCACCGGCGGCGGCAGTGTACGCGCTCAATCTTGCCGGAGTAAAGGGAAAACACAATTTATTTGATGCCACCATGCTTTACGCTACATCTGCGGCGATTATGGGTGTGTCTACGCATTTCGTAAAACAAGGTGTTGGGAGATTGCGGCCGAATAACGATGGTTACAACTCTTTCCCCTCCGGGCATACCGCTTCGGCTTTCATGGCTGCAGAATTTTTACACCAGGAGTATAAAGATACCAATCCGTTGATCAGTTATGCCGGCTATATTGTGGCGACTGCAACTGGTACGCTCCGGATCTATAATAACAAACACTGGTTTAGCGATGTGGTTGCCGGAGCAGGATTCGGCCTCGCTTCTACAAAGATTTCTTACCTGATCTACCCTTATATCAAAAGTATTTTTAATCCAAAAGGGATGAGTCAGGTATCTATTATGCCATTTTATGGATCAGGTGTCCGAGGACTTTCCTATGCTAAAACATTCTGATTTTGGTTAGGGGATTATTTATCTAGATGTTGAAGTCTTACACTATATGCTGATTACTAATATGGTAGCCGGGTAGAATAATGACTTTAAAGCCTGTTGGTTTTATATCTGACTGTGGAATTAAACATGAGTGCAAACTTCCTCAGATTGGAGATTCTGATACGCGCTTCCAGCACTTGTTTTGCGCTCTTGTTCTTAATTTTATCGAAAAGCTTTTGATAATAAACGTAAGCCAGGTATACACCTCGCCGGGAGGTTTCCGGTAAATTTCGAATGCCAACAAGCGCAGCATCAAATTCCCGTTGGATGTCGGTTTCAATTTGTTTTTTTTCTGAATCAGAGAAGGTAGATAAATCCACATCCGGAAAGTAAGTCCGGCTAAGAACATAATAATCTGCATTGATATCCCTCAAAAAGTTTACTTTTTGAAAGGCTGAGCCCAACATCATGGCAGCATCTTTTAAGCGTCCGTAGGCTTTTTTATCTCCATTGGTAAAAACATGGAGGCACATTAAGCCCACCACCTGGGCCGAACCTAATATGTACCGCTCATACTTTTCTGGCGTATAGGTTTCCCGCTGCAAATCCATTTCCATACTTTCCAGAAAAAGGGTTATCAATTCCCGTTCGATTTGAAACTGGTTGACTACCTGTTGAAAAGTATGTAAGATAGGGTTGAGGCTGATTCCTTCATCTATCGCTTCAAAACAATCTCTTCTGAATTTTGCCAGAAGCGCAACTTTATCGTAATCATGGAAGCTGTCTACAATTTCATCCGCCAGGCGAACAAATCCGTAAATGGCATAAATCGGCGCACGGAGTTCACGCCCTAAAAAATTGATGCCCAGCGCGAAGCTGGTACTATAGCGTTTAGTAACTATTTTACTGCATTCCGCAGATACATTATCAAAAATTATCTTCATTTTTTGTGATGTAGGAGATCAGTCATGTTAATCAGTCACTCCTTAATTTATATTTGCAGTTCTAAATTTAAATCGGCCCTGCCTGCGTTTATATTTCTTTATACTTCAATTCCCTGCCAAAGTACTATTTGAAGCAAATTTGTTTTAAAATTTTCCTTCTGTCTTTGCCCAATGAAAGTCTTCCAGTTTGAGTAACAGTGTAATTAGCGTCATCTTTTCTTGTGGAGAAAGCGGTTCTGTTACATTTGCCGATGCTGTTCTAATGCGGTCGAGACTGGCATTCAATTGTGTTTTTCCTTCGTTGGTAATCTTAATTATCCTGCTCCGCTTATCAATATCTGTAGCCTGCTGTTCTGCCAAACCCTTTTGAATTAGTCGGTTGACGATCAACGTTCCTGCTGCTTTTTCGTGTACGTTTTGTTTAATCAGTGCAGTTTTACTGATGCTGCCAGAGTTCGCCAGCGTAATAAGGTAAATAAACTCATCAGGGGTAGAAAAAGTTGTATTCGTAATGGCCGTTTTTGCCTGCATTTTTGCATAGCGGTAGAGGTGAACAAGGGAAGTATTGATCACACTATCGGCAGAACGGCCATTGTCTTTTCCCTTCCACTCCGGTTCTGCAATGTTGTTTTCGGCCGCTGGCATTTTGGCTAACCAGTTGCGAAAACCAGCTACATCATCAGCCGGGTTTTCAGTACTTTTTTCGTACTCCTGCACCAGACCTACCAATTCATTAATCAGGTTATACAACATCTTTGTCTCTTTTAGGTACTTGGTTTTTCAAAATTTCGTCTACCACCAGGAAGGCACTTTTCATTGCGCCATTGATGGAGCCATTTAGTAGATAATCGCCACAGGCATAACAATTTTCCGCAATGCGGATAAAATCTTTCGAATTTTCATTTCGAACAGTTTTATTATCAGGCAATGCAAAAGGAATGTGATAAGTGGCGAGTAAAGTCCAGCTTTGCACATCTTTATACCATTGCGAGAGTTCGTTTCTAACTTTATCTTCGAGAGATTTTGTTGCGGTGAGTTTATTGGTTTTTATAGAAACCGAAATCAGTGATTTTCCTTCAGGGGCATAAAAAGGAGAAACCTTTTCCATGAAAGCAATATTATTAATCAGTTGATCTGCATTTGCATTCAGCGTAATTCTTCTCTCAGCAACCTGTTTATCAGCTGAGAAATAAAGAGTTAAAGCAGGTTTTGCTGAAAGAGTGATTCGATTATCTTCCGGAAGATTTAAATTCGCCGGAATGGTAGCAAGTATAATATGATTTGCTTTGAAAGTCCGGCCGGATTCGGTGTTCACTTTGCCTTGTTCCAAGCTTGATACTTTCTCGTTTAAAAGTATTTCTTCATTGGTTAGTGCAGCGGCAAGCTGCTGACTGATGCTGCTCATCCCTTTTGCCGGAACTGCTGCATCGCCTTCACTGAGCATTTTAAATACGAACTCAAACATCCTGCTGGAGGTGGCTAACCTATCCTCCAGGAAAATACCGGTGAAAAAAGGTTTGAAGAATTTTGTTATAAATTTATCACTGAAACCCAATTTGCGTAAGTAAGATAAAGTATCTGTTTCCGGTCTTAGGAAAATTTCATCAACCGAACTTAAACTTAGCTTTATCTTAAGTCGCAATAAACGAAGCTTGTCGCCAATATTGCCTACAGGAGAAAGAAGTGTTTTAAAAAGCAGCAATGGTTCGCGAATTGGATCCCCAATTTTATGACTTCCGCTTTCGTCAAGAATCAAAGCGCCAGGAAGAAAACTTTTCAGGTCCAGGCTTTTATAATCCAGTAACTTTTTTGCTTCAGGATAGGCAGTGAGCAATATTTGAAAACCACGATCGAGGATAAAGCCATCTTTATAATCGCTTCTAACCCTGCCACCAATACCATCTGAAGCTTCGATAATCAGGATTTTTTTTCCTGCTGCTTTTAAAAGTTTAGCGGCAGACAATCCTGTGATGCCCGCGCCAACAATGATAACATCGTATTGATCTATATTTGTTAATTGCTCCATCTTATAACTCTTGGAAGGACCGATTCATTTTTGCGTAATTAAACCTCTCAACTTGGCGTGGGGCAAAATAGCTATCTACCCCAACCACTGTCAATGTGCCAGCTTTAAGATGATCTACGTAACCATCTCCGGCAACTAAACTTTCGTGCAGATAGATCTGTGTTATCCCACCAATAACTAAAGTTGTACCATTAATTTTGATGGGTATAATCTCTTGAACAGTTAAGGCAATTTTAATGGTAGACTCCGCTACGAATGGTGCCTCAAAGCCACCGAGAAAAGTTTCAGTAAAACCACACGCTACAAATTCGGAAAAACCACTTGGATACCTGGCGCTCGTTTGGTGGGCTTGTGCTACAAAATTTTCCAATACATTGTTGAAAGTATAAAAGCCTGTTCTTTCAATGTTGTTCAAAGTATCATGGTCAGCCGATTTCGGACGAAAAATCATTCCCAATAGTGCAGGATCAGATCCCACATGAAAAATGGAATTAAATAAACCGAGATTGCTGTGCCCGTTTTCACTCAAAGTACCCACCATCTGCAGGCATTTTAAACCAGGCAAAGAATTAATTAGCGTATTTCGGTAAGCTTTCTCCATTTCATGAAGATCAGATTGGCTAATATTCATGGTTTAAAGGTTTGTCCTTAATTTTCCCATGCCACCATCTACCGCAATCACCTGACCAGTAATCCAATTGCTTTCTTCTGACAACAGAAAAGAAATGACAGCGCTAACATCTGTGGGCTCACCATACTTACCAAGGGGATGTCTTTTGGCAGATGCTTCCATTTTTTCTGGCGTATTCAGTAATTTTGAGGCAAGGGGAGTATTGGTTAGCGAAGGTGCAACCACATTCACGCGGATGTTACTGCTACTTAATTCTGCAGCAAGTGAAACTGCTAATCCTTCGAGGGCAGCTTTTGAAGCCGAAATACTGGCATGAAAACCCATACCTGTTGTTGCAGCTACCGAACTCATTAACACAACCGATGCTCCACTGGCATTTTTTAAAGATTTTAGCGATTGCTGAATGGATAAGGCTGCACCAACAACATTTAACCTGAAATCGTCAACCAGATCAGTTTCACTAACCCTTGCAAATGGTTTTAAATTGATGTTTCCGACGCTGTAGACCAAACCATGAAGTTGTTCCGGAACGAAAGCTGCTAATGGCGCTAAGCTATTTAGCACATCGATTTCCTGATAATTTGTATTCGCTGGCCAGTTTTCATTTTGCGTTCTGGATGCGGTATACACATTTGCCCCCTCATTATTTAGTGAATCTATCAGCGCTAATCCAATGCCCGAACTGCCGCCAATCACCAATATGTTTTTATCGTTGAATCTCATGAGCCTATGTATTTTAAGAATTCACTTTTATGATCTGGGTGTTTGAATTTGCCATTAAAAGAGGTGGTAATGGTGCTGCTGCCAATGTCTCTGATTCCTCTTGAAGAAACACAATGGTGGTTGGCATCAATCATCACGGCAACATCTTCCGTTCCCATTACCTGTTTAATTTCTTCTGCAATCTGTATGGTTAATCTCTCCTGAACCTGCGGCCTTTGTGAATAATATTGCACAATTCGGTTAAGTTTTGAAAGGCCAATCACCTTTCCGTTACTGATATAGGCTACATGTGCTTTTCCTGTAATGGGTACAAAATGATGTTCACAATTGCTAAAAACAGCAATATTTTTTTCGACCAGCATTTCACTGTATTGATAGGGGTTATCAAATAGGGTGGGGATAGGTTTGTTAGCCGGATTTAGTCCGCTGAAAATTTCGTTGATATACATTTTTGCAATTCTCCCAGGGGTGCCGCTCAGGCTATCATCAGTTAAATCAAGGCCGAGGATGGTTAATATGCTGGTAAAATGTTCTTTAATCAACTCAATTTTCGTCTGATCATCCATAGCGAAAGCATCTGGTCTTAATGGTGTGCTGGAATAGCGTTTATTTTCTATAAAATCAATTGTGTTAGTTTCAGGCATATTTTGCTTTTAGTATATTAGTTTACTAAAATATGCATAAGTAATAAATAAATTTACTTTTTTGTTTTAAATTATCTTAAAATTCACTTGCTTAGCAGTTCTCAATCACCATTAATACTCAGCTTTAGCGGCCGATTTCTCCAATTCGCCCACTGATCAGGCCTCTAATAGCAACAAATAAATACTTTATTGGTCTGGGACGATAAAAACAGAGAATTTAAATAAAATATACTATTTCTATAGAATTTATATATATTTGGTGCGGGCAATAAATATTAGCCTGACTTATCCAGAAAGACTGAGGGAATGGGCCCGATGATGTCTTAGCAACCTGTTGCCAAATAAGGTGCTAAATCCTTCCTTTTTTAGGAGAGATAAGAGAGATTTTCCTTTGGAAATTCTGAATAAGGTTCCGTTATATTTTTAAATAAAAACTTAATGAAAACCAAATTTCCTTTTGCTGTGCAATTTATACCAATCTCCGGTCACGCTGTAACAATAGGCTTCCTGAGTAGCCTTCGAATGTAGATTCAGTAACATTTTAACCAATTCTTTTCTCAGTCAGTCGTGCTAAACATGACTATGGAACCACTATGTCTCAACACTATTAAAAATTTAAAATGGAAAAAAAATTACTACAACTTTTTTTATTGCTCCTATTTACCTCCTCTGCGCTATTTGCCCAGGATAGGGTGGTGAATGGCATCATCCGGGATGCACAATCCGGCGAAACGCTGCCTGGTGTGATCATCAAAACCAGTCAGAGTTTACGCACGACCTCGAGTAACGCAGAAGGCCGGTTTACCATTAGTGTAACGCCGGATGATAAGACGCTTATTTTTAGTTTTGTAGGCTATCAAAGTTTAGCGAAACCCAGCGCATCGTCGTTTAATGATACCCGGTTATCACCAGCTAATGTTAACCTGCAAGATGTGCTTGTAGTAGGATACGGTACACAAAACAGGAAAGAGTTTACAGGTTCAGCCTCACGAATTACAGCCGAAACACTACAGGATATTCCCGTTCAAAGTTTTGAGCAGGGTTTAATTGGAAAGGCATCGGGAGTAAACGTTTCTAACCCCAGTGGTGTGTTGAATGATCCGCCCGTGATCAGGATTCGTGGTGTCAATTCCATTTCATTAAGCTCATCTCCCTTAGTTGTTGTGGATGGAATTCCGGTAAATACAGGCGATATTTCATCCAGTAATTCTGTAGCAAACAATCCGCTATCAGATATCAATCCGGCCGATATCGAATCTGTCGATGTACTTAAAGATGCGGCTTCGACCTCTATTTATGGATCAAGAGCTGCTGGAGGAGTGATTCTCATCACTACAAAAAAGGGTAAAGCTGGTAAAGCAAAGGTATCTTATGATGGTTGGGTGGGCATTACGCAGGTGGTTCGGTTGCCCGAATTGTTGAACAGTAATGAATATATCGCCATCAAAAATGAGGCAGTGCTAAACAGTAAGGTGTTAAGTGGAAATCAAAATAATGCGGGCATTGCTGCTGCGCTTTTCTTTCCTTCGCAAAAATGAACCAATGGGATAAAGTTGTTCAGGAAGCGGTAAAACTGGTGCCACAAATACAAGCGCCTTTTAGTACCACTGCAACTTCAGTGAAACATGCTTTACAACCGGGGATAGCGGCGATTTTCGCTTCAGATTATACCACTTCAGAATCTATTTTCAGCATGCCAATGAGCAATTTGGATAATCAGACCGGGCAGTCATCCATTGCCTATATTTACAATACTAACCTGGAATATTATGTAAACCCTGCAGGAATCCTTGGCGATGCGCAGTGGTCTGCAACAGATGCCCGAAGGACTTTTTTGCGGCTCAATGCCGGAAAACATTTCTTCAGGAAATTTGCCAAACCATCGCCGTTTTTGGATTATATCCCGGTTATCAGATATGCCGAGGTACTGTTAAACTATGCAGAGGCTTCGGCAAGAAGTGGCAATTTAACCCTGGCTCAAAATCTGCTTAAGGCTGTCCATCAACGTGCTGATGCAACATACGTATTCCCGTCAGTTGCTTTCTCCAGCCAACAGGCATTGATAGAAACGATCTGGAAAGAACGTAGAATTGAGCTGCTCGGAGAAGGATTCCGGGGAATAGATTTGCTGCGTAACCTACAGCCGCTCCCGGCCAAAGGCGACAGTAATTTACAAACGCCAGCGGTTGCCATTACCGCCGATAATTATATTTTTCCACCAGCCAACACCGAATTAGCAACCAATAAAATCTATTAAAATAAATCAATATGAAAAATATTATCCTATTCCTTATTACCGTGTTTTGCCTTAATAGCGCTGTGGCACAGGAGAAAAAGTTTGAAAATCCAAATAGCGATTCCAGAGGTTATTTAGTAAAAGTTGGTGATCAGGCACCTGATGATTATGAACTGGTACTGCACGATGGTACAAAAACCAACCTAAAATCCTTACGTGGAAAAATTGTTGTTCTGCAATTCACCGCCTCCTGGTGTAAGGTTTGCCGGGAAGAGATGCCGTATTTAGAAAAAGACCTTTGGCAGGCTTATAAAGGCAAAAATGTGGTCTTAATTGGCATAGATCGTGATGAGCCATTGGAAAAAGTGCAGAAATTTCACTCCGATATGAACATCAGCTATCCACTGGCTTTAGATCCAGGCGCCAGCATTTTTTATCGTTTTGCAGATAAAAAGGCAGGAGTAACCCGAAATGTAATTATTGATCCGCAAGGAAAAATCAGATACATGACCAGACTTTATGACAAAGCAGAATTTACGGCCATGATTAATGAAATAGATAAGTTAACGAAAGAAGTATCAAACCATGAATAGCATTAAAAAAACAATCAGCATAATCAGTTTACTTAGCTTCTCCTTAAATCCGGTATTTTCAAGAGCGATCGAAAACGTTAAGCTTAGCGGGATCGACCTAAACAAAAGCACAGGGAAGGTCTATTTGCAGAAGTTCGAGAATAAAAATTTCATCACAATAGATTCTGCTGAAGTAAAGGGCGGCAAATTTCAGTTTAACTCAAAAATTGAATTGCCTGAACTTTATGGATTAAGCACTGATTTATCTCAAACACCCTTGTATATTTTTCTCGATCATGGTAAAATCGAGGTGAAGCTGGATTCGTCAAAAAATTATAGTCAATCAGTAGTTACAGGTTCTGTGCTTCAAGATGAATTTCAGGCTTTCAAAAAGTTGAAGGATGTGATGAACATAACCGATTATATCAAAATACATCCAGGGTCATTGGTTTCAGCTTATATTCTTTACAGAAACTATGCTTACCGTTTATCGCCGGCACAGATCAAAGAAAATATTGCTTTGCTATCACCGCAGGTACAACAATCTACCTACGTAAAGGAACTGCATGAACTAATTAAGGTATGGGATGACGTAGCTATCGGAAAAAAGGCTCCTGATTTCGAAGCTAATGATCAGCATGGCGAGGCTATCAGGCTTTCAGATCATTATAGTAAATACACGCTGATAGACTTCTGGGCATCATGGTGTGTGCCCTGCAGAAAAGAAAATCCGAATGTAGTCGCTGCTTATCAGAAGTTTAAAGATAAAGGATTTGCAGTTTTTGGGGTCTCGCTCGATAAAAACAAAGCATCATGGCTTAGGGGAATTGAGGATGACGGTTTGAACTGGTTGCAGGTTTCGGAACTGAGTTACTGGAACAGTAAAGTAGCAAAACAATATGGCGTAAGGGCTATTCCAGCTAACTTTTTAATTGATGAAAATGGTATTATTGTAGGTAAGAACCTGAGAGGCGAAGAACTTCATCAAAAAATGGAAGCGTTACTAGGCAAATAATAAGGTATCGAATGAATGATAAACATAAAAATTTGATGTGCTGGCTGTCAGCTTGTTTAATAGTTGCTTTGGCCGTTCATCCGGCGTCAGTTAGTGCACAAATTCCCCAGTCATTTAAAGGACAGGGGGAAATTAAGAAAGTTTCCACAGTAAGCAGGCCGGTTCAATATCAAAAACGTGGCGTAATGATTCAGGATGGTGACGATGTTTCTTTTGATAACCGCTTTGCAGGGGCGGCCTTGCACGGTGTGCGTAAACTTGATAATGGCGTTTATGAGTTAAGTATTCTTCCTGAAAATACGCCGATTAATCAGAGTCCGTGGTATGCATTTAAGGTATGGTCTAAAAATGAAAAAACGATTATCCTCAAACTTAAATATCCGGATCAGATCAAAAACCGGTATGTACCAAAAATTAGTAATGATGGAAAAACCTGGACGGCCATTTCACCGGAAGCGATCTTGGCACAACCTGCTGCCGATTCACTCAGTTATAGTTTTAAACTTCGGGTATCAGATCGGCCGGTGTGGGTAGCAGCACAAGAATTGTTAACTAGTGAAGATAGTGAGAGCTGGTTAAAAAGTTTTGCCAATGGACGAATTACAACGATTGGAAAAAGTACTTTAGGCCGGGAGATTAAAGTGCTCAAAATCGGGAATTTAAACAGCAGAAACCGAATCCTCATTTTTGGCAGGCAACATCCACCAGAGGTAACCGGGCAATTGGCAATGAATGCATTTGTGGAAGCGATCCTGAAAAAAGGTACGTTGTCCAAGTCATTTCTAGATTCATGTGCGGTTTACGTGGTTCCAATCTTAAATCCGGATGGCGTAGATGAAGGTTTTTGGCGGCATAATGCCGGTGGCATTGACCTGAACAGAGACTGGAACGATTTTAATCAGCCAGAGTCTAAGGCATTACGTGATTATTTGAAAGCGGAACTGGAAGGTAAAAACAAGCGACTATTATTTGCGATTGATTTCCATTCCACACATGATGATATTTATTATACGGTTGATCCGCAGATTAAGGGCATTTTTCCTGGCTTGGTAACCAATTGGCTGGAGCAGACCAAAGAAAAAATACCTGGATATGTGCTTAATGTTAAGCCGCTTTATAAAGGCGGTGAAACTTATACCGCATTTAGTTATTTATCTAAAACATATGGCGGGGAATCGCTGGTTTATGAAATTGGAGATCGTACTTCGAGAACATTTATCAAATCTAAGGGCGAAATTTCAGCTCAATTGCTCATGGAATTATTATTGAAACGTTTAAAAAACAACTAATGAAATTTAGCTTACTCTTCGTTTTGGCCGCTTCATTTGTCGGTTTTAAAACGTTTGCCCAACAGAAAACCGAGCCAATTCTGGTAACCGATTTGCTAAAAATCAAAAAAGCAGGAAACATACAAATCAGTCCGAATGGCAAGAACGTAGTTTTTACGGTGAATAGTATTTTGCCGGATCCGAAAAGTAAAGCTGATTATACTTACGATACCCAAATCTGGGGTTTTGAGGGCAAGGGCAAGTCTGCGCCCCTACCGCTTACGCATGATCAAGAAAGTGCCACGCAACCTTTAATCAGTCCAGATGGGAAAACCATTGCCTTTAACCGTAATGTTAAGGGAAAAGGACAGCTCTTTTTAATCAAATTTGGCGATACCGCTGCGGTTCAACTGACTGATTTTAAATATGGGGTATCGAATGCCGTTTGGAGTCCGGATGGAAAACGAATTGCTTTTACAGCATCAATTCCGTTGCTGGAATACATTAAAGATGAGACTTTAAACCCTGAACATCTTTTACCAAACTGGCCTGATGAAAAACCTGGTATCCCAGGGAATGCTGCATTAAAAATAAATAACACTAAACCCGATCCGAATGGAGATCTTTCTGCTGTACGTGCTTATTTAAGCCAGAATGAGGTGGATAAAAAGGCAAAAGTATTTAGCAAGGTTCAGTATCAAACCGAAACGGCAACGACCAGCGAGATCCGCTTATCTCATATATTTATATTCGATTTGACTAATGCCAGCCACCCGAAAGCAGTAACCTCAGGTTTTAGCAGTTTTACAAAGCCGGTTTTTGTAAATCAAAATACGCTGCTGGTCATTACGCAGCTGGACGATACAAAACATCCTGACGACCTCATGAATAGCCAGATCTATCGTATTAATACCGATGGATCAGGATTAAAATCATTGCTGGTAGCGCAAGGTAAGGCATTTTCAATAGCTGCCGTTTCTAAAGACGGCAAGTATCTGGCTTATCAAACCAGCATCCCCGGGACGGTAAATGTGCCCTTACTTTGGGTTCGTGATTTGGTTAATCCCCAACCAACCGATCAGCAAATTAACATTGACCGGAATACAAGCGGCGAAGTTTTCAACGGGAAAGACCATAAACTATATTTCACGGCTGCCGCTAATGGCGGTTTTGTATTGTATCGTGTGGATGCTAATGGTAAAAATCTGGAGAAACTGTCTTCCACTGATAAGGGAATAACAGATTTTGATATTAACGGTGATCAACTGGTTTATGCTGAAACGGCCGTTGCCAACCCATCTGAAATTTATCAGGCTGATAAGTCGGCAAAAAATGCAGTTCGAAGATCTGCTTTAAATGTCAGCTGGCTTCAAAACAAACAAATCAGTTTCCCGGAAAAGTTTACCTATAAAAATGAATTAGGTTTAGATATTGAATATTGGGTAGTAAAACCAATTAATTTTGATGCCGGTAAAAAATATCCTTTGTTGCTGGAAATGCACGGTGGTCCGGCGTCGATGTGGGGCCCTGGTGATGTTTCCATGTGGCACGAATACCAGTATTTTGCGGCTAAGGGCTACGGCGTTGTTTATGGGAACCCACGTGGTTCATCTGGTTACGGGCAAAGTTTTTTGAAAGCAAACTTGAATGATTGGGGGCCCGGCCCATCGAAAGATGTGTTAAGCTATCTGGATAAAACGGTCGGTTTAGGCTGGGCAGATACAACAAAGTTATTAATCAGTGGAGGTTCTTATGCGGGCTATCTCACGGCATGGATTATTTCGCATGATCACCGGTTTTTAGCAGCAAGTGCACAACGTGGGGTATATGATTTTAAAACATTTTTTGGTGAAGCAAACGTTTGGAGAATGGTTCCCCGTTATTTTGGTGGCTATCCCTGGGAGAAGAAAACAGAAGAGGTTTTAAATGTGCAATCGCCGATTAATTATGTTGCAAACATTAATACACCCTTACTAATTTTTCATGGCGATGCCGACAATAGAACCGGCATCACACAAAGTGGAATGCTTTACCGCAGTTTGAAAGTATTAGGTAAACCGGTAGAATATGTGCAGCATCCGGCGGCCAGCCATGAACTGGTTCGAACAGGCGACAATCGCCAGCGAATCGATCAGCTGTTGCGTACCTGGGAATTTTTCAATCGTTTCCTGACTGCCAAACCCTGGTAATTCAAATAGTTTGCAGGAATATAAACCAGATAAAAACTTTCATGAATGCTTTTTAACGTGTCTTACAAACATTAAGATTGGTGTGCCTTCCTTTTTATCAGCGGTTAAAACCTTTGCTTAAATAGCAAGTGATTGAGGTATCGTTTAAAAAGTTAACGCAGGGCGTAACCTAATTTGAAGAAGTCGTATTTAATCTGCGAATCAGCAGTTCATTGTGTTTCTCCAGCAATTGAATATATTTTAGCTTCCAGTGATCACGATCTCTCATCAGTTCTTCATAACTAAAATCTTCTGAATCCATCTCTCCCTGGGCTACTGCAATATGAGCCATTTCTGGGAAATCTACAGAGAAATCGTAGTTTAATACTTTTCCATAGGCGGACAGCAACTTAAAATCGAGGGTTTCCATTTCGATATGGTGATGGATAGCATCAATTGAATACTCAAGCGCTTTTGATAACTCAAAAATTGATATGTTACTTTTGTGAATGATCGATTGAAGCAGTCTCCCCCTATGTATTTCCATGTTAAATATTTAATAAATTCTCAGTGAAAAACGACAATCTCTTAAAAAAGTTTTATTAAAAACACAAAATACTCATTGGGATTTAGAATGAACGTTTTATTGACGGTTATTTTGCGATAAAATGAATAATTGTTGACATAGAAGTTATGGTGGGTATAAATGCAATGTATAATAAACAAGGCCGTTGAGAAAACTCAGCGGCCTTGTTTATGATCGGTCAACTAACCAAAGTATACGATCTGTTTTTTAGGTAGATGTATTGTAGTAACCCATGATGCTTAATTTTGTTTGAAATTTTATAAATTTCTATATTTTCATTACTGATGGAAAGGCAAAAAATATAAATGCCACCTAGTTTTGAACTGTTTACTGATGAATATCCGAGCATTTAATCAATCACCAGTTGCAGTCTATCATTGCTATTATATCGCTTTTTCCATTGTTATAAAGGGAAGGATATTACACTTGTTCCGAGATGAGCGTGAGTGATGTTTAAAAGCCATAAACCCCAATCCGAACGGATTGAGGTTTATGATTATACTTGGTTAGGATTTCTATTTTTTAAAATCAATGCTATTCAGGCGCAGCTTCTTTTGTTTTTTTACTGCGATCAAAAGCGAATCTTCTGGAAATACTGAAACCCCAGCGGTATTGTCCTTTTAACCAGGAGCTTGTTGTTTCAGGAATAAACTGCATTTCCTGAATTGCCGTTGCGTTGGTAAAATTGATGTGGAAGATGTGACCACCCGTTTCCATTTCCAGTCCAACACCTAAAGGATTGTAGAATTTTGTTGCTCTTTGTGCTTCTACATACTGCTTATCTTCCTTATTTCTGAAAGGCAGGAAGTAATCCACTACCAAAGCCATGCGTTTAGTGAATTTGAATCTTCCGCCAGCACCAAGGGCAAACATATCATTAGCATCTCTGAAGACAGTTAAATTCCGGTGTACATAACTTGGCGTTAAACTGAACGACAGGTTAGAATTAAACTTTCGCGCTAAAATGATTTGCGATACCCAGTTCATACGTTCTCCAAAGTTTCTATACGATGTAGCAGAACTTGGATCGTCTGTATTGGCCTTTACTGCCGCAATGGTGTTGCTTCCAAAGAGCGTAATCGCCAAAGGCACTTTATCGTCTACTGTTTGTTCTAATAAACGATATTTAATACTGCCTTCGTAAAGTTGTTGAACGGATGTTGCACCTTTGGAACGGGCCAGGCCAATAGTAAGTCGGTCACTTACCCCATATTCAAAACCAATTCTCACGTCAGTAGAATTATCTAACCCGAAAAACTGTTTTAAGCCTCCATTACTTCCCGCAATATCTCCAAAACGGTGATCTACTTTGAAATCCAGTTCGTGCTTATAAAGTGTTTCGTTCGTATGGCCGTTGATTAGTTTCGTTGCCTTGAATGTTGCAATTACTTTTTCGCTTTTTCCAGCCGGGGCGGCCATTGCTTTTTCGAGTTCATCCTGCCCATATCCGTTAAATGATATCATAATTGCCAGTAGCGACAAACATAATGCTAGCTTGTTTTTGTTTTTTTTCATTAGTTCTTCTTTGAATAGGTTGCCTGAATACGTACATCGATGTTTTCTGCAATATTTTTGAAAACAAGTGTTGGGATCTCTATTTTATGATCTGCGATAACGATTTTAAATGTTGAAGTAGCAGATACAGTTCCATTAGAAACCAGGATATCTACTTTGGCTTTACATGGTTTAGTTACCCCATGTACATTTAATGTTCCGTCAACATCCATTTTTACCAGACCATCTTTTTCTAAATTGATGGGCGTAGAAAGTGTTCCTTTAAATTCTGAAACAGGATATTTTTCTGATTCCATATAATTTTCATTGAAATGTTCCTGCATCAGTTTTTTCGGAAACTGAAAAGAACGGTTACTTACCCTGAAAATTATTTTGCCGGTTTTTACATCGATCACTGAGTTTCCGGAAACACTTTTAGCTTCAATATCCTCTAAAGGTGTTTTAGAAAAAAACGATACCTGGGCTTTGTTAGTGGTTATTATTTGCGAATAGGCAGGGAAACAAAAGAGACCCATCACCGTTAAAAGAAGTATATTTTTCATAATTAATTAGGCATTTGATTGTCAAACCATTCCCTTAAAGAAGCCAGTTCTGCAGCAGTTAAGGAACCTCCGATTGGCATTGATCTGGTTTCCAGCACTACACGTCTGATTCGGGTTTCATTGGTGGTTACGGAAGCGAGGCCATTAAAAGTCCAGATGGCTGCTGCAGACCTTCCTGCACCGTGGCAGCCCGAACATTTGGTCTGAATCAGCGCTTCGGTAAAATTAGTATAAGTAACGGTAGAGGTTCCTCCGCCCGGGGTTCCCGGCGTTTGAGGCACGATTTCGTCAGCTTGTCGTTTAGAGCAACTGATGCTCAATAGCACATAGAATAATACCAGTGCAATGTAAATGAATCTTTGATTGGTTTTCATAGGTTATGGATTTAAGGCTGGTGTAGATTGGGTTAGAATTGGCCACGCACCCGGGCTAGGAACGCTAACGCCTTTAGTTTCGCCACGTTTTGCATCAGGGCCAAAATAATATAAAGGATGCCCTTTATAGGTTAGCTGTTTTTTCCCTACGGATGTAATTTGAGTGAACATCGTTTTAGACAATACCGATGGCACATTTAATACATCAGATTCATAAATTGGCCAGATGGTGTTGTTGCTTAAATCTGCTCTGGTATAAGTATTCAGGTTAAATTTATCAGGAGAGAAAGCGTAAAGTGTACGGCCAGAAGCATCAGTAAGGTATTGGGTGATGCCATTGCCAACAGCTGTATTTTCCAGATAATTTTTGCCATCATTACCTACCAGCTGAGTGCTCGCCAGCATCACAGCATAATCAGGTTTTGCAACGAACCAGGTCCCACCGGAAGCATCTCCTTTAACATCTAAAGGTGCGGTATCGCCGGCAAAATAATACAATGGCCAGCCTTTGTAGGTGGTTTGTTTTTTACCATCAGCCCTTGTAATGGTCGCAACATCTGCCGCCGCTAATCCCGGAACATTGGTTACATCATCTGCTAAAAATACCGGCCATGCGGTTTCACAACCACCAGAACAGCCCGAGCTGCCATTCGCATCTATAGAAAAGAAATAAAGTGTTCTGCCATCTCCATCTGTGATAACTGATCCAAAAGTGGCATTGTTAACTGTTTTCAATGTTTTTTTGCCAGCAGTTGGTGGGGTAACAGGTTCTTCCGCATTGTTTTTTGAACAGGAAGAAGCTACAGTGATAATTAAAAGCGAGAGCAGATACCAGTTTTTCTTGAATCTAAGTTTCATAATTGAATGGTGTTTTTTAAAAATTTTGTTTTGATATCTGGATTACGGCTTGTGTAACGAAAAGGTTGCCTGTTATTTGAAAACTTTTTTAAATTTTTTATAATCGCATGGTAATCAGTTGCTTATTCTTATTTAATTTATTTTTGCTAGCTTAGACAACCTTTTCAGGATTTGTTCCGTATATCGTGTATAAAGAAGAACCTAACAGTAATTTAGATTTGTTAACGAAAGACATTATTAGTGGATGTATCAGGAAGGATAGAGCCAGCCAACATCTCCTATATAAAGAATTTTACAGTTACAGTTTAGGGATCTGCAAAAGATACTCGATAAGTGAATTCGAGGCCGCAGACGTGCTCAACAAAGGGTTTTTGAAAATTTTTAATAACATAAACAAATACGATACTAATAAGCCTATCAAGGCTTGGATAGGTACAATAATGGTAAATACCGCAATAGACCATTACCGTGCAAATCTTCGCTTTTCCGGCCACGATGATATAAGTGAATATGAACAAAACGGAACGGAAGCAGTTGTATACGGGCAAATGGCATACAAGGAGCTCTTGCTATTGGTACAGAGTTTATCACCAGGCTATAGAGTAGTCTTCAATATGTATGCGATAGACGGTTATACGCACGAAGAGATTGCAAAAACTTTGAATATTTCTGTTGGTACTTCCAAATCAAATCTTTTTAAAGCAAGGCAAAGGCTCCAGGATATGATCAGAGATATGGAAAGCAATAGTATTAAATTGAGGATTGTCTCTGACAATGAACAAGAAACAAAAAATGAAAGACGAGCATAATCTGGATAAGTTGTTTAAAGAGGGGATGGAAGAGATTGATATTCCCTTTCGTGAAGAAGATTGGATGGCGATGTCTGATCAACTTGATCAACAGGATAAAAAGAGGGTATTTCCACTTTGGTGGGCTTTAGTGGCCAGTGCAGCCGCATCGGTATTGATATTCCTTGTTTTTTTTAATACACCAAAGAATAATAACACTGCAGGCAGGATAGAAAAGAAGCCTTCAACTAGTGTTGCGCCAAAAGTTATCACTCCAAATGATGAACCGGTTCATCACACTAGAAGAACGGAAGAAGATTCAAACCTGGCTATTGTTACCGCTGTTACTCCCCGGAGGAAAGTTACGCTTACCGCAGATTCTGCCATCAGAACTTTACAGCCAGTTCCTTCATCTGGTAAAATTATAATTGAAGAAAGCAGGCTTGCAGTTTTGGTAGACGAAAAGATAGGTGGTGCGGCATTAGCTGGTTTACGTACCGGGCCGTTAAGACCATCAGAAAAAGAAATGACTAGAATGATTGCGCCACAGCGACTTTCATTTACGGTGCTGGCCGCTCCTGATATTTCCTCAACCAGTACCAGTGTAGGCAATAAAGTGAGTACCAACTTTGGTTTAACAGTGAGTTATGCACTAACGAAAAAAATAGGCATATCTACCGGTATGATCTATGCAAAAAAGATATACAATTACAACGGCTTGGGCGCTACGGTACCAGGTTATGTTGGTAAAGACTGGCGGGTAGATGCCGATTGTAAGGTACTTGATATTCCTATTAATATAGATTATCAGATTTTCAAAAAGCGAAGGATGGCGTTTAATGTTAGTGCAGGCTTATCCAGCTATATTATGCTCACCGAAAAATACCAGCTAACGAACGGGCCGGGGCTTCCTATTACCAATGAAGAAGTTACCGGCAATAAACATTTCCTGGGGATTGCCAATTTTTCAGTGAGCGTAGAACGACAAGTGAACTCCCGTTTAAGCCTGGGGTTACAGCCATTCTTAAAATTGCCACTAACTGGTATTGGCAAGTATGATGGTAACCTCAGTTCTGCCGGATTATCTGTTCTCTTCCATATCAAAAGCCTGGGTAGAAATAATTAAAATCTATTTTGTCAGGTTTACCGGCTGATTTTATTTCTCAATTGTAGTGTTAATTGCATAAGCTTAAAAACTACAGCGATATCTTTAGCTTGCCCCATTGGTAAAAAAGCCCAAACTTTGGTTTAAAACATTTGTTGCTATAGATATCACTTAAATAAAGGCAATGACAAATAATAAAGAGAATCAAAATTCCTACGAGCAGGAAAATGCGGATAATACCGACAATAACCCAAAAGCATCAAACGCAATTAAAGATCCGGATGAGTGGACTACAGGAGATGAACCCATGACTGGTGCACAGGAATCTTATTTAAAAACACTTTCTGATGAAGCTGGAGAAGAATTCGATGGTTCGTTAAGTAAATCGGAAGCTTCGAAGCGTATAGATGAGTTGCAGCATAAAACGGGCAGGGGCCTGGAAAATTAAATAATTCGCTCAAATAGCGGGCATTTAACAGCGTTTATTAAAAGTATACATGTGGGTATTATGGGCAGTGCTTGCTGCAATTTCAGCAGCACTGGTAATTGTTTTAACTAAGGCGGGATTAAAAAATGTAGATTCAAGCCTGGCGTTTGCCATTCAGGCCGTATTAATTTTGATGATCACCTGGGGGGTCGTTCTCTATCAGGGAAATTTCAGCGATTGGAAAGGCATCGAGAAAAATGCCTGGATGTTTCTGCTTGCAGCCGGAGTATTTACTTCACTTTCCACCTTGTTTTCTTACAAAGCACTATCTATGGGGCCAGCATCTTACGTATCCACGATAGAACGCTCATCGCTTGTGTTTGCTATTTTACTTTCAATCATTTTTTTAAAGGAAAAGATTACCTGGCAAATTGTGGTTGGTGGGATTGCAATAATAAGTGGTGCGCTGCTGATTGCACTATCAGATTCGGGAGAATAAATAGGTGTACAGATTTCTGATTGAACCTGCTATTTTCTTCTTACTGTATGTATTGTTCTTTTAATCAATGGCTTAAGGTGAAAATTGGGTCTGGTTGCTCAGACCCAATGCATTGCATTTGAATGGAATCCACTACAGTTCAAATCCAGCTGTTTCCACGGTTGTTAATGACAGTTACCTAGCTGCTTTCAGGATTATTTAATTTTAATCACGACTTTGCCTGTTGCCCGGCCGCTTTCTACATAGGCCAACGCATCGTTTGCTTCTTCGAAAGGAAAGACTTTGTCGATAACTGGTTTTATTGCTCCGGCTTCTACAAGTTTGGTAATCTGCGCAAGTTGACTTCCATCTGCCCGCATAAATAAAAACTGATAATTAACCTGTTGTTTTTTAGCCCGTTTTAGAATTCCACCGCTCAGGATAGAAAGAATCAGTCGGATAAACCATGGTGCATTAATTGATCTGGCAAATTCAGCTGTAGGCGGTCCTGAAATTGAAATCACTTTTCCGCCCTTTTGGAGTATGTTAAACGATTTTTCGAGCGTTTTTTTATCCTGACTATTAATCACCAGGTCGTAGTTATTCAATACATTTTCAAAATCCTGATTTTTATAATCAATAATAATATCTGCGCCCAGGCCCTTTAATAAATCAAAGTTTCTGGCACTAGCCGTCGTCGCAACGGTAGCGCCCAAATTTTTTGCAAGTTGAATGGCTATTGTTCCTACACCACCAGAACCTGCCTGAATGAAAACCTTTTGTCCTTTTTCTATCTTTCCATTTTCCACAAGAGCCTGCCATGCGGTAAGTGAAACCAAAGGTAATGATGCAGCCTCTTCCATATTGATGTTTTTTGGTTTCAAGGTTAAATCTGCTTCGTTTACAGTAATTTGCTCGGCAAAAGTTCCGATTCTGAAATCTGAAGGGCGAGTATAAACTTCATCACCAACCTTAAATCTCCGGACATTTTTTCCCGTTTTCATTACAATTCCAGCTAAATCATGCCCCATGATTAAGGGCAATTTGTAGGAAAGAATTGGTTTAAATTCGCCGGATTTTATTTTCGAATCTAAAAGGTTAAGGCCGGCCGCATGAATCTCTACCAATACCTCATCATCACTTAAAACAGGTAACGGTACCTCGGTAAGCTGCAATTGGGCCGTCTTACTATACTTATTTAAAACAAATGCTTTCATTTCAATAATTTACTTTAAGTCTGAATAGATTTTCTTCGGGTTAACCAGGTTGAATGCCAGCGTCGGGAAAAATCTGTTGATGAAATAAACCGTTTTAGAATCGCCGATACGGATCGTATAGTGATCACCTTTTAAACCCGAAATTAAACCCTTCACCAAGACTGCCGGAGATATTTTCTTATCGGTCCTTCTAGCAGTCAACTCGGTTTCTACAAGGGGAGGCTGTAACTCAAATACCTTAACGGTACTATTCAGGATCTCGAGGTTTTTACGAAGAATTTTGGTGTAGAAACTAAGCGCTGCTTTTGACGCTGAATAAGTAGGCTCTTCGAGTGATGGAACCATACTCAAAAGCGACGTAGTGATAATGATAGCGGCTTCACTTTTAGATTTCAAGTGCTTCATAAACAAATTGTTTAAACTGATGACCCCGAGGTAGTTCACGTTCATTTCATATGTTGCATTTTCTAAAATCCGTGCATCAGGTTTAGCCATGTTGAGCGTGGGGCTGCCTACGCCTGCATTGTGGTATAAAATATCGATGCCTCCCAGCGCCTCAACCTGATTATAAAGCACAGAAGCATCCTTTGCGTCTGCTGCATCGCTTTTTATAGCTGTCAGGGCAGGGTATAGGTGCTTTGCCGCGTTCAATTTATCTTGATTTCTGCCCGTAATTATCACTTTTGCCCCTTGAGACAAAAACTGTTTCGCAGCTTCGAGGCCAATGCCAGAAGCGCCTCCGGTAATTAATACCGTTTTTCCTTTTAATTCCATGTTTTTTATAATTAATTCCAGTTCATCCCTTTGCGGTAATGTGGTGGAATTTATATCGTATTAATTTTGATCACTGATATTACATCAATGGTTTACGTGGCAGCCCAAATGATGATTGAATGCTGGCACCTGCATCGCTTTGGTTAATAATAGCTTCCAGGAGACTAAGCGTTTGCTGTTAAATTCGCTTCTTCTACTAATTGGTGAATTTTTTTAGTTTGTCCAACCGGTACCTCAAACTGATCTTTCTCAAAAGCAAGCAAAAGCTCATCTGCCACTTCAGAAGCGGGGATACCATTCGCACCACCAATCTCTGCTGAAAAATCTGTATTTACCAAAGGCGGATAAATTTCATAAATGTTGAGACTATTATTGTCTGCAAAGGTATCGCGCAAACCTTGTGTGTAACTATGCAATGCCGCTTTGCTGGCAGAGTAAGTAGGGAGATATTTATTGCTTCGGTATACGGCGATAGATGATACGTTTACAATTGCCGCCTGATCTTTGCTTAACAAATGCGGCTGCATAAGTGATGTGAAATGGATTACACTCAGGTAATTGGTGTTCATTTCGTCTGCAGCTTTCTTTGTAGCGTCATTATTGCTGTCGCTCAAGTCATTTATAAATGCGGCTCCGGCATTGTTGATAATGATGTTCACCTCCGGATGTTGATCTGTTAGTTCTTTTGCAATTCGGATTCTATCTGCCTCAACGGATAAATCGCCTTTAATAGCTACTGCCTGATTTAGTTGCGTTAAAGCGGTTTGCAAACGTGCCTCGTTACGGCCATTAATGATGATTTTATTTCCTGCCTCGCTTAATTTTTTAGCAAATGCTAATCCGATTCCGGCACTTCCGCCACTAATAAAGATGGTATTTCCTGATGTTTTCATGTTATGTCTGTTTAAATTGTTGGATAATCTGTATAACCTTTTGCGCCTGGTGTATAGAATGTTGCCTGGTCTGGTGCCTGCAATGGAATATCATCACGGAAACGTGCTACCAGATCTGGGTTGGCAATAAATGGTACACCAAAAGAAACGAGGTCGGCGTCTTGATCTGCCAAAACCTGGTTAGCCGTTTCCTGATTAAAACCGCGGTTGATGATTATGGTGTTATCAAAGATTTTACGGAAGTGTTTTGCAACCTGCTGAATGGCATTTGGTTGATTGGATACATCTGTAAAAGGCTCAATCAGATGCAAATAGGCGAGGTCATAGCCATTCAGTTTTACAACCACATAATTATAAAAGCTGATGGTTTCATCGTCTACCGAAATGCCCATAATGCCATTTAAAGAAGGATTCAGCCTGACAGCCACTTTGTTAAGGTCTGTTACTTTAGCTAATTCGTCTAATATTTCAAATAAAATTCTCGCTCTGTTTTCAACTGATCCGCCATATTCATCTGTACGGTTATTGCTGTTTTTGCTAAAGAATTGTTGAAGCAGATAACCGTTTGCACCATGTAACTCAATGCCATCAAAGCCCGCCTCGAATGCGTTTACTGCTGCGTTTTTGAAATCGGCAACTGTTCTTTTAATATCTTCAGTGGTCATAGGTTGTGGTGCAACCGATGGTTTGAAGCCTTCTGCCGTGAAAACCTGCTGCTCAGGATTGAAATCAGATGGAGCCAGCGGAAGTTTTCCTCCATGAAGATCAGGATGAGAATAGGCTCCTGTATGCCAAAGTTGCGCAAAAATAACGCCACCCTCGTCATGTACCGCATCTGTAGTAAGTTTCCAGCCTGCCACTTGCTCTGCATTATAAATTCCCGGTACATTGATTACACCAACAGCCTCAGGGCTTACCACCGTACCTTCAGTAATGATCAGGCCTGCGGTTGCCCGCTGTCTGTAGTATTCTGCAATGAGTGGGGTAGCAGCATGTGTTTCATTATCTGCACGGGCTCGCGTCATCGGGGCCATTACGATTCGGTTTTTCAAAGAAATACCGTTTAAATTGTAGGTTTCAAATAAGTTTTTTTTGTTCATTATTATTAAGGTTTAAATATACTTTTTAGTATATTTTGGTTGTTTAAAAAAGATGATGCTATGGTTTGAATTTTTATGCTTTTTTACGTTATGGCCTATAACTGTCTAACTCTGCTTTGAGGTTTTTGATGAGGCCGTGCATTGGTTTAATGGTTCCCATAGAGCGGCACATAATTACCGCACCCTCTACAGCGGCAACAAACTTGAAGGCAATTGTATGGGGATTAAGGTTAGCATTAAATTCTCCGTCTGCTATTCCTTGTTTTAAGGTAGAAATAAACATTTCCTGCCCGTTCCTTAAAATTGCAGCAATTCGTTCTTTTACCAGGGGATAATTATCATCTGATTCTACTGCCATATTAAAAACAGGGCATCCGCCTTTAATATGAGTAGCAATCGGATCTTTATAGAAATCCAGAAAAGCAAAAATTTTAGCCCTGGCTGTTTTTGCGCGGGAAAGACTCATCATCAACTTATTGCCGTTGCGGTCCAGCATGTAATTTATTGTCTGATGAGCAAGATCATCTTTGCCTTCGAAATGGCCATACAAACAGCCTTTTGTAAGCTTAGATGCTTCAAGTATGTCGTCGATACTGGTGCCGGAAATTCCTTTTTGATTAAAAATTGGTGCCGCTGTTTCCAGTATAAATTGTTTCGTTCTCTCTGACTTCGTTAACATTTGAATAAAATTGATGAAGCAAAAATATACTAAAAAGTTTATTTTAAAGAAATTTATAAACAGCTTTGCTTTTTAATGACTCAACAATTACATAGAGTTGTTATGCTGCGCGCACAGTCATTTTGGATAGCCATTTTAATAGTAATTGACCAGTATGACGAACGCCCGTTCGATCAGCACTTATGAAAATTTTAATTGTTAATGAGATATTATCTCTTGGTGCTGAACTTCTAACTGATGAACTTTATCGCAGGATGTACTTGTCGGCTTCATAACCCCACTCTTTTAAGCTATAATTTTTTTCTATAAAACCATCTGCGCATTTCTCTGTTAACATATCCAATTGAGCAAATGTTTTAAATGGAAGTGCGAAGAAAGGTTTGTATTTTAGAAGATGATGAGGATATTAGAGAAATCATCGGATTTCTATTGGAATCAGAACATTATGAGGTATTTTCCTATCCAACGGTCAAAGACTTTGAAATCGGGACAACCGCGGTTACGCCGGATGTTTTTATTCTCGATATTATGCTGCCCGATGGCAATGGAATTGAGGTTTGTAATAAAATAAAGTCGAATGCCCGTTTTTCTGCGATACCTGTGATTATGATGAGTGCTAATTATAATGAAACAGAGGTGTATCAGAACTGTAAGGCAGAAGATTTTATCAGAAAACCATTTGATATAGGGGATTTTGTTGACCGTGTTGCGATCCAATTGCGGCATTGATAAGCATGAAACCAAACACTAACCAAATTTTCATTACGATATATTTTTGACCGATCACCAGTTTTAAGTTGCAGATTACTATCCGTAAAGGATATACTCCTAAAATTAGAAATTTGAATACACCACAAAAAGCCACTAGCGTGACAAAATCATTTGTGCCAAGAATCTTGCTGATCCTTTTTCTCGCCGTTCTACTCTGTGTTGAGGGTTTTTTCGCTTACAGACTGCATACGCTTTCCAGTCAGCAGGAAGATCTGAAAAAGGATTATTCAAACATCAATAACATCACTTACGGGCTATTTTCTGTAGCACAATGGCATGATAAAGTTGCTGCAATTGTAAATCACCAGGTGCGCAATTTCAAAATGACCCCTCAGCAAAAAAAAGCACTTCAAACCGAGGTGGAAGGAGTAATTGTTGCGCTGATTGATAAAGCACAGGCGATAGTGAATAAACCGAAGAAAACTATTGACGGGAAGATTAAAAAATTTGTGATCAACACTTTTGTTGACATAAACAAAATTAAAGCAAAGGCACCTGCTTTTGCTAAAACGATTATAGCTCAGGTTGATAACCGCGCCAATAAGAAAAAGCTAAGTAAAATGGCGATGGGAAAGTTGGTCGAAATGGAGCAAACCGGCAGCATGGATAGTACCCTAACAGAAATTGAAAAAACCACCAATGGGATGTACAGGAAATACCATGTTGCGAACACTGAAGAACTGAACAAAAAGTTCAGCACATCATTAGCCGACATTAAAAAATCTACTTACACTTATTCCTTTGGGATGCTGGCCTGCATAGTTATCGTATTATCACTCTGGTGGGCTTTTAGAAAACGTGTCGAATTGCATACTACACTCTTCATTATGTCGCTGCTTTTTGCTTTCATTTTACTCGCCGTTGGCTTAACGGCTTCGATGATTGAAGTAGATGCGCGGATTAAATCGTTAGACTTTACGCTCCTTGGCGAACATGTGGTATTTAAAGATCAGGTGTTATTTTTTCAAAGTAAAAGCATTATGGACGTGGTTCTGGTGTTGATTCGGCAATCGGCTATTGATTCGATTCTGGTTGGTGTTTTAATTTTGGTGTTCAGCGTATTATTTCCAATTATGAAATTGAGTTCTACAGGCATCCACCTGCTTGGAAACAAACGACTTGCGGAAAACAAGGTAATCAAATATTTTGCCTTCCAGTCTGGTAAATGGAGCATGGCGGATGTAATCGTAATTGCAATTCTCATGACTTATATCGGCTTAAACGGATTGCTGGAATCGCAGCTGGAAAGCTTACATATCAACAGTGATTTTCTTACTGTTATTACAACCAACAATACAGCACTTCAACCCGGTTATATCATTTTCATCAGTTTCGTGTTGTATGGACTTACATTGTCTACCATTTTGAAGTTCATCACTCCGCACAATTCTCACTAGGTAACCAAAAGTATTTATCCATCATACAAAAATATTAGCATTGACAAATCATATTAAACAACCAGCTAAAAGAAAATCCACCGTGGCTAATGTACTGCTGATTTTAGGCTTAGGCATTCTGCTTTGTGGAGAGGGCTATTTCGGCCTTCGTCTGCATACCATCTCGGCCGAGCAGGAGCAGATTAAAGAAGATTATAGCGTAGTAAACAGCATTACCTTCGGCATTTTTTCTGTAGATCAATGGAGAGAAAAACTTTCGGCAGTGGTAGATCGCCAGGTTAACGGGTTTAGCATGACGGCCAAACAAAAAGCTGACCTTCAGGAACAGGTAGAAAATCAGCTAAATGGCTTAATTAATAAAACAGTAGCACAAATTAATAAACCACAGAAAGGTTTAGGTGCTAAACTTAAAAAGCTCGCTTTTAATAGTTTTGTAGATGAAGATGAGCTCCATGCCATGGTGCCTGTCTTTGCTAAAACCATCATTAAAAAAATTAATAGTCCGGCGAGTAGAAAACGGTTGAAAGGAATTGCGAGCAGTAAGATTGATCAGATGGAAGATCAGACCTACGACAAAACTGAAATAGCCAAAAATGCCATGACTCAGCAAATGTTTGTACGTTACAACGTTTCTAATGCCGAGGCTTTTAATAAAATAATAAAAAGTAAGGTTGGCGTAATTCAAAAACTTACTTACCACTATGCCTATGCTATGTTAGGTTGTGTTTTGGCGGCGCTTGTGCTTTGGCTTATTTTACGAAGAAAAACGCAGTTGCAAACTACACTTTTTATTATGTCGCTGCTTTTCGCCTTTGTACTTCTTGCTTCGAGCATTACCACGACCATTATTGAAGTGGATGCCCGCATCCAAACGTTAAATTTTAAGCTATTTGATGAAAACATCGCTTTTACCAACCAGGTACTGTTTTTCCAAAGCAAAAGTATATTGGGGATTATCCAGACATTAATCAGGCAACCTAAGCCTGATTCGATATTGGTGGGTGCATTATTGATGATTTTTGTAATTATTCTGCCTGCGCTCAGGCTTCTGGGAAAAGGCCTTCATGTTTGGGGAAATGATCGCCTGGCAGAAAATAAAGTGGTGCGTTACCTCGCTTTCGAATCTGGTAAATGGGATATGGCCGATGTAATGGTTATAGGGGTGGCCATGACTTACATCGGGTTAAATGGTATTTTAAAAAGTCAGCTTTCTAACCTGAATATGGACACCGGCCCGTTAAAAACAGTAACCGAGAACAACAGTGGTCTGCAGGCTGGGTATTTAATTTTTGTGGCTTACGTAATCTTTGCTATGATTTTATCGTATATACTGAAAAGAATAGCAAAGCCTCATGAAAAAGAACCGCAGGTTCTGGATGAAGAAAACGTACCCACTTAAAATAAACAGGCCAACAACATTACCTGGCTAGAACATTTCAAAAACTAAACCCTTCCAAAATATAACATTTCTATGGATATTAAATTCCCCCAGCGCCCGTTTTACGTTAAAACAATGTGCGTGTTGGTTAGCCTGATTGCATTTGGCTACCTGGTTATTATTGCGAAGGAAATTCTTTCGCCACTTATTTTCTCCTGCCTCTTTTCGATTTTATTGCTGCCGATGGCTTCATTTTTCGAGACCAGACTTAAGTTACCGCGAAGCGCGGCTTCCATGCTGTCGGTAATTTTGATGCTTGGAACCATTTGTTTGGTGCTTTACATCATCGGTTCGCAGCTAAGTAACCTGGCTAGCGATTGGCCACAGTTTAAAGAGCAGTTGGGCGTTACCATTTCAAACCTGCAAAAGTGGATTGATACCCGCTTTAACATTGATGCAGCAAAGCAATTGAACTATGTGCACACCGCAACCACAAAGGCATTGGCATCCAGCACAACGGTAGTGAGCGCAACGGTTTTATCGCTGTCATCCATTTTATTATTTCTCGTGTTTACATTTATTTAAACCTTTTTCTTCCTTTTATACCGCACATTGATTATGAAATTTCTAGTGTCGGTATTCCTGGAAGAAAACAATAAACTGGTTTACGATATTATTGAACAGGTGCAATACATTATCCGAAAATATATTATTGGCTTACTGATCGAGATGGGAATTGTAGCTGCGGCAGTGAGCATTATCTTTTGGGCGCTGGGCATAAAGTATGCGTTTTTATTGGGCCTGATTACCGGGATTCTGAATATCATCCCTTATATCGGAATTTTTGTAGCGCTCTTATTGAGTACGCTTATCACCTTCGCTACGGCAATTACAGTTACTAAAGTAATTTTGGTGGTGGCCACTTTAGTAGTGATTCATTTAATCGACAGCAATGTACTCCTTCCGATTGTAGTCGGCTCTAAAGTTAGAATTAATGCGTTGGTTACAGTATTAGGAGTTATTGTGGGTGAAATGTTATGGGGAATATCGGGCATGTTCCTTTCTATTCCGGTTATTGCCGTGTTGAAAATTATATTCGATAGGGTAGAGAGCCTGAAACCCTGGGGTATTATTCTGGGAGATGAGGAGAAAAAGCAGAACCAGCTTGCTAAACGGCTGAAAGTTACCCGAAGTGATCCTTAATTGTATCGGCTCGAATGTTAACAGGCCGGCCAGATGTTATTTATTTATTAAGCTGAAGCGTGAGGCCATAAGTTGATTTCGCGCTACTGCATTTACCTGATGTTTACAATCTTAACCCCTTGCGGAATAAACTGAACTTTTGAAAAAAGATAGTGTTCTCATTTAAATCTTAAATGGAAAACTATGTCAAACGAACCAGTTATTATCACGCAACGTTTTGCAGCAAGCAAAGCAGATTTATTTAAAGCATGGACAGATGAGTCTGCTTTGAAAGCTTGGTGGCAGCCAGCCGGAAAAAAATTATCCAGTGTAGAAAATAGTCTTGAGGAAGGCGGAAAAGTAACTTATACTTTCGAGCCTGATGGGAAAGACGATGCCAGGTTAGTGATTGAAGGAGAATATCAGGAAGTGCAGCCGGATGAAAAATTGGTATATACCTGGAACTGGATTCTCGATGAAGCCGCCTTAGAAAATGGAAACTATCTGCTAACTGTAGAATTTAATGAAATAGGTGGAGAGGCAGAGTTAACTATTCACCAGGAAAGCGAAAGTGAAGTAGAGGGTGTTCATCCACATAAAGAGGGATGGGAAGATGCGTTGAAATCGTTAGAAAATTATCTAACAAAGCAATAGCATCACATTCCCCACCGCCATCATATAGGAGATCCCTATCCCATAATCATATTCTGCCAGGAATTGTGACGCCGGGTAGGGTTTTTTGTTGATAAAAAGCAGCGTCTCAAGAAGTTGTTTTCGTTTGTCGTTTTTCGTCCTTCGTTTTTCGTTGTTTGTCCTCCGCTTTCTGCTTTCCGCTTAACCTTAACTTAACACTCAAGTCCTTTCTTTGCCGAAAATGATTTTCTGGCATGGTTAAATATTGGTGTATCTGTTTGTTATGGGGTTTCTTGTTTTCAAATGGTTACGGGCAGGAGGGCGAAGCTTTTCCGCTATTGGATCGTGAAACGAAGAAACCAATCGAATCCCTTATCGAATTGAAAAAAATCTACGCACAATCGATTGAGAATGGAAATGCTGTTTTAGAAGGACGGTGTTTGCAGCAGATGGGCAAGGTTTGTTATCGCCAGGGGCATTTCCGGCAATCTTTGGATTTCTTTTTAAAGGCAGACAAAATTTTCAGTGGATCTGATCAACCTTTATTGCTTGCAGCAAACTTAACAGATATTGGTGTACTTTATTATTACGTTAAGCAACCAGACAAAGCGCTAAAGCATTATACTTCAGCGTTGAAAATCTATCTGCGGCTGGGAAATCTTTCTGGTCAATCTACCGTTTACGGGCATATTGGTCAGTTGTTTGAAAAACGGCGCAATTATGAACGCGCATTTTACTATCAAAAAATCGCTTTGAAAATGAGCGAAAAGATGAATAATAAAAGTGGTGCTGCGAAAATTTATGAAAATATCGGGAGCATATATGAAGATCTTGAAAGGTACGATTCGGCTCAGTTGAATTTTCAAAAGTCGCTCATACTTTATCAGGCAGATAAAAATCAGTTAGGGAGCATAGAAGTGATTAACAATCTGGGCGATGTTTTGCGCAAAACAGGCCGATATAAAGAGAGTATTATCCAAACACAAACGGCCATGAATCTGGCACAAGAACTAGGCAACATCTACCAATTGGCATCTTGTTGCAGAGATTTAGGAAAAGCTTACGAGTTGATGAACCGGATGGATAGCGCTTATCACTACGTAAAACTTGGGTACAAATACACCATTGATTTATATTCTGAAGATGGCGCAAGGCAAGTAGCTTTTCTTCAGGTGCTTTATGATATTAACAAGAAGACAGATGAAATTAATAAATTACAAAACGACCGGAAGATTAATCAGATTATTGCCTGTTCTGCCGCTATCGTAGTGCTATTGCTGGTTATTTTAGGCTTTGTAATTTTTAGCAGGCAACGCTTTAAGTTAAAAGATCAGCAAATGCTGGCAAAGCAAAAGGAAATTGAACACGATTTAACCAGTCTGGAACTTAAAAATCTTCAGCTGGAAGAGCAAAATTTAAAGCAACAACTGGAGGTTAAAAGCCGGGAACTCTCTAACCACACCTTAAACCTGATTAAGCACAACCAGTTTTTAGAAAACCTCCGGAATACTTTACAATTGATGGTGAAGGATGATAAGCGTGATCAGAAAAAACAGATGAATCAGATTTTAACGGAGATTAACCAAAGCTTTAACCACGAGCGCAACTGGAAAGAGTTTACGCAGGCTTTTGAACAAGTTCATCACCAGTTTCTGGAAAGCCTTAAAACATTCAGTAATGCACTTACTTCTGCAGATATGCGCCTCATCGCTTTGCTTAAAATGAACCTTGATTCTGCAGACATTGCTACTTTGCTGGGCATCTCAACCGATAGCCTCAGGGTTTCCCGATATCGGCTTCGCAGAAAGCTAAATCTGGCGCAGGGCGATAATTTATCAGCCTTTATTCAGGCACTTTAACGTTACATCCCTTCCTGTTCACGAACGTTTTTCTACTCTTTGATGCGGCTTAACAATTTCTTAATGTAACGGTAATAAAAGCATAACGGCGTTTTTTATATCGATCAATATCTTGATATACAGATGTTTATTTAGTTGTGTTGCCTTTAGGTTTACGGCTGGAGTAACGCTGTTGCCTTTATGTAACTCCAATAATTTCCGCATGTGGATCGGGGGATACACCTTTGCACCGTCGATAAGAAAAGACAAACCAAACACAATGAATAAATTGTTACAAATTCTATTTTTCCTTCTCTTTTGTGCAGGCACAGCAAATGCCACAAAAATTAAAGGACATGTTTACGATAAGCAAACCGGAGAAGCCATAGTAGGTGCAACGGTAGTGATGGAAAATCCCAGGCGCGTTACCAATACCGGACTGGATGGTACGTTTGAATTTAAGGCGGTGGCAATGGGGAGTACCAGAATCAGCGTAAGCTACATTACCTATAAAACTATTACTAAAACTATTTTGGTGGTGAAGGAAGATAACGAACACTTAAAGTTCTATATGGAAAGTGATTCTCAAATTTTGGATGATGTAACCATCAAATCGAATCCGGTAAGTTCGACCGATCAGGGCGCGCGGAGACTGGAGAAGAACGCTACACAGATTATGAATATTGTATCGGGCAGATCCATCGAGATTTCGCCAGACCTAACCGTAGCCAACGTGATGCAACGGATCTCGGGCGTATCTATCGAACGAAACAGCAACGGCGATGGTCAATATGCCATTTTAAGGGGGATGGATAAACGGTATAACTATACGCTGGTTAACGGGGTAAAAATTCCTAGTCCGGATAATAAGTACCGCTATGTTCCGCTGGATCTTTTTCCTTCGGATTTACTTGATCGTTTAGAAGTATATAAAACGCTGACACCAAATTTAGAAGGAGATGCCATTGGTGGTGGAATTAACATGGTGATGAAAAATGCGCCAGGCAAGTTTCAGGTAAATGCAAACATTTCATCAGGCTACAGCCAGTTATTCTTCGATCGCAAATTTGCCAGTTATAATTCATCAGATATTCAATCCAAATCGCCATCAGAGCGCAACGGCAAAAGCTATAATGCCACCCAGAACGATTTTACGAAAGGAACGCTCGATTATAAATACAAGAATCCGGCACCGAATCTGATTGGAAGTTTATCTTTAAGTCAGCGTTTTCTTGATAACAAATTAGGCGTAGTATTGGCCGGAAGTTATCAGAATACTTATCGCGGCAGCAACAGCATCTTTTACAATACGGCTGTTAACGGTACCGATGCCTATGCTGTGATTACCAGCAAAAGTTACCGTGAATTTTCCGAACAACAGCAACGTACAGGTTTGCATGGCAAAGTAGATTATGTGTTTAATAAAAATCATCAGCTGAGTTTATATAATGTTTATGTTAACCTTAAAAACAAACAGTTAAGAGATGCGGTAAATACCACTTATAATGGCGTATATAATCCTGCTGCCGGCAACGCAGAGCTGGTTTATAATACCAGGAGCCGGCTAACCGAACAGCAGATTTATAACAGCACCTTGCATGGAGACCATAAATTTTTGAATGAAAAATTCCTGGTGCAATGGTCGGCCGTTTACTCTTCGGCAAAGAATGAGGTGCCGGAAAATACGAGCATTAGTCTGAATGGTTTGCAGCAGAATTTCCAGAGCAGGAGAACCAGTTTAGTTAATACTTCCCCTGTGAACCGGAGGTGGGAGCGAAATACCGATGAAGATTTGGCAGGCTATCTTGATCTGACCTATCATTTCGACCTTGGCCAGAATAAGTTGGATGTAATGGCTGGTGGTTTATACCGCGATAAACAACGCAGCAGTTTCTTTAATAATTATACCCTTGCACCAGGTGCGGCAGATGCCGGCCGGATTTATGGAGCCGATTTCCAGAATTATACTGATCTGAATCTTATCGTAACTAACCCTACTGGTGCCGTAGCTAACCCGTTAACTTACGATGCATCAGAAAAAATTAGTGCTGGTTATGCCATGTTCAAATATGTGTCTGCGAAGCTCGAGTTAATTGGCGGTGCGCGAGTGGAGCATACCAATCAGGGATATAATTTGCTTTTCCCTGCGGGCGAAACCTTTCCGAATGGTGCGCAGGTGTATACTGATATTCTGCCAAGTTTAACGGCCAAATATTTCTTAAGCAGTAAAGCACAACTGCATGCCTCGTACTACAAAGCGGTTAACCGGCCCGGCTTTTATGAAATTGTTCCTGGAAAAATTGTTAACGAAGAATTTCAGGAACGCGGAAACCCGAACCTGAAACGTGCCCTGGCAGATAATTTTGATTTGCGTTATGAGCTTTTTCCCGGTGCATCTGAGCAATTAATGATCGGTGCATTCTACAAAAAAATTAAAGACCCGATTGAATACACTTTTCAGGCAGATGCCACCCGCGGACAAGACATTTACTATACACCAGGAAACTTTGGTACCGCCAAAAACTTTGGGGCTGAGGTAGATTATATTAAATACTTTAGTAAAATTGGCGTAAAAGCAAACTACACCTACACACATTCGCGCATCACTACACCAAAAACCATCAGAACCATAAATGCCACCACAGGCGATATTCAGGCACTTTCGGTAGATCAGGAGCGTCCGTTGTACGGGCAATCTGAACACATTGGTAACCTTTCGCTTTTATTTAAGGATACCAAGAAAGGCTGGGATGTCCAGGTGGCTGGCGCTTACACTGGTCCGCGGATTAATACCGTTTCACAATTTCTGAACAACGATTTGTGGCAGGAAGGCTTTGTGCAAATGGATGCATCAGCCGAGAAACGGTTTAAGGGCGGAATCAGCATTTTCGTTAAAGCAAACAACATCTTAAATACACCCACTAAGCTTTTTATTAAAGGAACCAATCCAGAGAACAGCAAAATTAGTGAAGAATTGGTAAAAGATGGACGTACATTGATCAGAAGTGATTTCTACGGACAGAATTACTTACTGGGCTTCAGGTATAAGTTTAACTAAGCGAAATTTTAAAACAGGAAATATGAAATCAAATCAGATTTTTAAATTATTCATTCTTTTTGCACTTGCCCTCACGGGATGTGAAAAAGCCAATATTGATGTAGACACCACTGTTGCGAATGGATCAGCCATAGGCGAAGTTTCAGGCGTTTGGGCGAAAGGAAGTACGCAGGTAATTAAGGGCGATATTATTATCCCCGAAGGGAAAACACTTACCATTGAAGAAGGTGTAACCATATTAATGGATACTATTGCCAAACCGGAGATTGTAGTAAAAGGAAATCTTTATGCCCTTGGAACGGCAGAAAACCCAATTAAATTTACCGTAAACGAATTTTACAAAACGGCACAAAAGAAATTCGGAAAGCTTTGGGGTGGAATTCTGGCTGGGCCAACCTGCGAAGAATTGGTACTTGATCATGCCATTATTGAATATGCAGGGTCTACCACTTCAGATGCTTCTACATCTGTTAAGATGGGATTGTACAAAGCGGTAGCCGGCGAAAATCTGCCTGCATTGTGGTTTTCGAATGCTAAAGGGAAATTAGTGGTGCAAAACAGCGTCTTTAGAAACCTGCAGGAAGATTGCACCTACATTGAAGGTGGAAGGATTATTTTCGCCAATAATGTTTTTTATACCACCGGCGTAACCGGTGGCGAGGCGATGAACTTTAAATCTGGTTGTTTGGCCGATATTGCTTACAATCTGGTTTACAGTACCAATACAAATGGCTTAAAACTTTCCAATACAGGTGATAAAACCCCTCAAACCTACATAATTGCTTACAACAATACCATGGTAAATACCGGCTGGAGGAGACCAACTGCAAAGGGCGGATCTATTTGGCTGGAGAGTACCGTACGTGCAGATTTGTACAACAATCTGTTCGCCAATACACGTTTCGGTGTTAAAAGAGACCCTAAAAAACCGGAAGATTCACGCTCTTTATATAGCAATAATTGGTACTACGGTTTTGATCAGGTTACGGTAAATCAGTTTCAGCCAAAAGGCGATATTGTTGGCGGTAAGAATGATGTAATCGGAACAACAGCAGGTGCGAATGATCCAAAATTTGTAAATTATCCCGTAAATACGGCGGTAAATAATGCCGATTTTAATACCGCATGGAATTTCCATCTGCAGGGAAATTCGCCAGCCTTAGGCAAGGGAATTACCAACTTCACCCGTCATCATCAGGCTGGTATAATCATGAAAAACGGAATCACCTATACTTCACCAGCGCCATCAACGTTTGTTGGTGCATACGGCATCAAATAATAAAATGAAGCACAAAACTTTAATTCAATTTACCGCAATGGCGGTGTTAAGCTTAACCCTTTCGTGCAGCGGCATTGCCCAACAGACTGATCCGAATGCCGTGAAGCCCTTATACGTTTCTGATCCTGTAGATTTTGATACCGATGATCCTGCAATTTGGGTTAACCATGCAGATCCGGCCAAATCTTTAGTTATTGGAACAGATAAGGATACCAACGGCGGCTTGTATGTTTTCGATTTGAAAGGAAAGATCATCAACGCAAAAACCATTAAAGGCTTAAAACGGCCTGATAATGTAGATATCGCGTATGGTTTAAATCTGGCCGGTAAAAAAACAGATATTGCGGTTACCACGGAACGTTACACCCACAAACTACGGATTTATTCATTGCCTGATATGAAACCGGTTGACAATGGCGGAATTCCGGTTTTTGTTGGTGAGACTGGTGCCGAATTCCGCGACCTGATGGGGATTTCTATGTATACGGATCCTAAAGGGAAGATTTATGCCATTGTCGGCCGAAAATCTGGTCCGAAAGATGAAGGTTATTTATGGCAATATTCGCTTTCTGATGACGGTAAGGGCAATGTAAAAGCAGATTTAGTTCGCAAATTTGGAAGCTATAGTGGTAAGAAAGAAATTGAAGCCATAGCTGTTGATAATGAATTGGGCTTTATTTACTATTGTGATGAACAGTTTGGCGTACGCAAATACTATGCAGATCCAGCGAAAGGAAATCAGGAATTGGCTCTATTCGGTCAGGGAGATTTCGCTGTAGATAATGAAGGAATTGCGATTTATAAAACGAAGGGCAATAAGGGGTATATTTTGGTTTCAGATCAGGGTGCAAGGCAGTTGAAAGTTTACAATAGAACAGGGAAGGCAGGAGCTGCCCATCAGCATCCGTTGCTCACTACGATAAAGTATGCTGCCAACCAGACAGATGGAATTGATGTGGTTTCTGTCCCGTTAAATTCAGATTTTAAACATGGGTTACTGGTAGCCATGAGCGATGATAAAACCTTTCATTTTTATAGGTGGGAAGATTTAGTGGGTAAGACATTAGAGGTAAATCGTTAGACTTGCTACTTTCTTCTTTAATCCATTAATTATTACACGTCCTTTCCCTTTTAGGGGAAAGGTGCTGATAGCCGGATTGGGGCTGTTTTCCAGCTGCGCAGGCTTGCCTCGGCTGGCCGCCGAAGGGCTTTTACTTTTTTGCTTGATCAAAAAAGTAACAAAACAATCAAGGCTTGGAACTGATGTCGGATTAGCTCGTCGAAATTTAAATGGCGGTAGCACAAGGGCTCGATTTGGTTTGTAATAAAGTTTTTTTTGAAGAGCCGTTTGCGCTACCTTGGGTTGGGGGTATTTGAACATTGGTACAAAAATTTCAACGGCTTCTCCTTCCATCATTTCCTAGGCCGGTAGCAGGGTGGCCATAGCGGGGTGTCATTCAGAGCGCAGCGAAGAATCCCCGCGTTTTTGTCTACTGCCTTCAGTCAACACAGAACCTTTTTTATTACGTCATTCCATGAACGGTGGGTTAAAGCGGTCGTCATCCTGAACTTGATTCAGGACCTATGTTTTGATATTTGCTAAACTAAATTCAGAAAGATGACTCGGTTAGTAAATTCCCTCAAGAAATCCGTCATTGCAAAGCAGATTTTTCATCTGCTAAAGCCAATTTCCATCGAAGAATCTGCAAAGGAGATTGCTTCGTCGTGCCTCCTCGCAATGACGAGATATGTTATAATAGTTATAGGCTTTTCTGTTGCTAGGCTTGCCTCGGCTGGCCGCCGAAGGGCTCTCTTCTTTTTCTTAACAAAAAGAAGCAAAGTCAAGGCTTGGAACTGATGTCGGATCAGCTCGTCGAAATTTAAACGGCGGTAGCACAAGGGCTCGATTTGTTTTGTAATAAAGATTTCCTTTTAAAGAGCCATTTGCGCTACCTTGGGTTGGGGGTATTTGAACGTTAGTACAAAAATTTCAACGGCTTCTCCTTCCATCATTTCCCAGGCCGGATAGCGAGGTGGCCATAGCGATATTGTCATTCAGAGCGCAGCGAAGAATCCCTGCGTTTTATCTACTGCCTTCAATCAACACCGAACCTTTTTATTATGTCATTCTATGATGGGTGGGTTAAAGCGGTCGTCATCTTGGACTTGATTCAGTACTTATGTTTTGATGTTACTTTTTTAAATCGCTAGCCGCGAAAAATCCTTATTCAGAGTTTGTGGCAGAATGGAAATATGGCCTGTTTTCTCAATTTCTGTTTGTGGAACAGGGAACAATTGCCCGTAGGCAGATAGATTGATGTTTCTTCCGGCCGTATAGCTGAGGCAGCCTTTCCGACTTTTGGCAAGTAGTAGCCAACGCTGGCTTTGATAAGGCAACTTCATTACCGGATTAAGGGCTCCAATGAATTGTGACATCTTACCGGCAAAAGTAATTTTTGAATGTCAATAGAACATTAATACTTAATTAAGTATATGTTGAACTGATTGGAGAAAAACGCTGGCACTTTCTATCTATGAATGTACAGCATGAGTGATCAGCTCCTTTTCAAATTTCAATAATAAAATCCTTCTTGAGATGCAAGAGGCAGGATCATTAAGCCAGTAACATTTCATAATTTATATCAAAATAAAAGAATGAATTTTGGAGGTCACTGGCATTCATTTAACACATTAAACCTGTTCTGGAATTTTTGCTGGACAATAGCTGAAACCTTACAGATCCTTTGCTTTTAGTAAGTAGTGATGCAGGTCTATATGTGGTTTTTCAAAATGCGCTCAGCTTTTTCAGCAGACTAATACTTAATATGTAGAAGTAAAGATGATTAGTCCAATGTTTTCCTATTTCCAATTTCCTTACTCAGAAGATTGGAAGCTCCCTTGGCGAGTAACCTGGTTCTGTCGGCATTCCATATTTCGCAGCCAGCATTTACGATTTCTTTCCCTTTCTTAACTATGTAACTCTTGGCAATAATATCTTCTCCCTCTCTGGCCGGAGCAAAATAGTCAATCGTGTTATTGATGGTTATATAAATGCGAGGATCATCAAGACACATCAGCGTAGCACCAATAATATCATCTATAATAGCAGCAGACACCCCGCCATGCAAGGTGCCCATTGGATTTAGCCATTCTTGTCTAACGGTATATCTGAATTCCAGGTATTCATGCCCAACGCTTTCTATTATTGGATTTAGCCATCGCATAAAGGGCGACGGTGATGCGGTAAAGGCCTTGCCAATAAAAGACCTTAATGTTTCTAAATGTTTAGTCATACATTATTATTTAAACTGTTTTAAATCTAATCATTTCTGACTGGCCAGCCCCTTTTTTATTTTCATCATGATACCATCTGGAACAAAATTTGGAAGTTTGGTGTTAAACCAGTTTTGAAAACCCACCACTTTTTTACCGTTTCCTTCTAACAGGTGCTTTACGCCTTGGATTGCCACTTCCTTTGGATGCATGGCTTTGGTTTTGTGAAGATTGGTAGTTGCCATCTCAGTGGTAGTAAAACCAGTATCTACCGTACCTGGATACAGAGACAAAACATCAACCCCGGTACCTTCCAATTCAGCATTGAGCGTTTCACTGAATGCCTTTACGAAAGCTTTGGTTGCAGAATAAACAGAAAAATAAGGCATCGGTAAAAATGAAACCACCGAACCTACATTCATGATCCTACCAGATTTTCGGCTGACCATATCCTGTGCAAAAAGCTTGCTCAAGACCACTAAACTGGAAATATTTAATTGAATCATACTCAATTCTTCTTCCAACGATGTTTCAGTAAAACTACCATAGTTGCCTACGCCTGCATTATTTACCAGATGAGTTACCAATAAGTTTTCACTTTTAATTTTTTTGTACAGCTCCTTAGCAACATTTGCATCAGAGAGGTCTGCAGCAAAATACTGAACAAGAATGCCATATTTTTTCGTTAAATCAGATTGCATTTGCTGCAATTTACTTTCTGTACGGGCAACCAGGATTAGATTATGTTCTTCCGCTGCTAATTGGTTAGCCATTTCGTAACCAATGCCGGATGATGCTCCGGTAACTAAAATATATTCTTTCATTTTTAGTAAATCTATTGAGTGATACTTGAATTTTTCTTTGAGCAGATTCCCTATTTCAGGAAATCTGCATCCTGGTATGCCGGATTTGGATAGGTGTAAAAACCTTCGCCTGTAGCAATTCCGAGCTTGTTCTGATCTATAAAGTTATCTTTTATAAAATCGCTGCGGTCTTTCCAGCTAGCCTCACCGGTAAGTTCGGCATAGGTTTTTGTTACATTGTAGGCAGTGGTCAATCCTACAAGATCAGCCATAGCCATAGGCCCCAGATCAGCTCCAACGGTTCTCATCCAGGTTTTATCAATTGAGGGCGCATCTGCAACACCATTTCTGTATAAATCCAGTCCTGCTATTAGCCAAGGTACCAAAAGGGAATTCATTACGTAGCCCGGTTGTTCCTTGTAGATTGGGATGGTTAACATACCGATTGTTTTGGCGAATTGTACAACCTCTTCAAAAACCTCCGGGGCTGTTCCTGAATGGCCCATAATTTCAGCGACATTATTTTTCCATAAATAATTTGCAAAGTGCAGGGCTAAAAATTTTTCGGGCCGGCCTGTTTCAGCAGCAAATTGACTTGGCAACAATGTAGAAGAGTTGGTGCAGAAAATCGTTTTTTCCGGCGCAAGAGCACCTAGTCTGGTATAAAAATCTTTCTTGATCCGGATATCCTCAGGAATCGCTTCAATCGTCAGGTCAGCATCTTTCACTGATTCGGCCAGGTCTGCAGTCATGCTTATTCTTGTAACCGCCGTATCCAGATCTGTAATTGTAGCATTGATATCTTGCTGGTACATTTGCTTAAACTGTTCGAATTTCAGCTTCACAAGTACCAATAGTTCTTCTTTGATATCAAATAATGTCACATTATATCCGTGGTAAGCGGCATGAAAAGCTATCTGTGCCCCCAGTACGCCAGAGCCAAATACGGTAACGTTTTTAATTTTCATTTCTTTAATTTTTAAGTATTCGGTTAATCAGGTCAATTAAAAATAGTCTCCATTTTATCGATAGGTTTTTCCACCTGTTTTGGCGGATCATATCTTTTCATCCAATTGCGGTGGTATGAGCTTATACATTACGGGGGTCACAATACGCGATAATATTGTAGAACTGATCAGTCCGCCAATCAGTACAATGGCCAATGGCGCGATCTGGGGGTTGGGGTTCATGGCAATCGGGATCAGACCACAAATAGCCGTTATCGAAGTAAGTACAACAGGGAGGAATCTGGTTTCTCCTGCGATGTTTATTGCCTCGTCTATACTTTTTCCCTCTTCTCTCAACTGGTTGGTAAAATCAACCAACAGCAAGGAGTTTTTCACCTGTATGCCCGACAGGCCAATGAAACCGATGATGGATACCAGGGACATCGGATTTCCCGTCATCAGCAGGAATATCACCCCGCCCAATACGCCCAATGGAATAATCGACAAGACGATAATGATCCCTTTAAATGTCTTGAACTGCAGCAGCAGCACGGCAATAAACAGGAACGTACTTAAAATGATCACTGAAAGGAAATTCCCACCCAGGGCATCACCTTCAGATTCTGCCTCACCAGATAATTTATAGTAATAGCCTTTTGGCATTTTCATTTTGTTAAGCTCGGGCACAATGTCCTTCAGGATATCATTCGCCAGTACACCGTCTTTGGTGAGCGAGGTTACCTTGGCAAACCGTGATTTATTGAAATGGTTAATTGCCGTTGGAGAAGTTTCCATGCTGATGGTTGCAATCTGATCAATTTGAATTGGGGCGCCCTGGATGTTATTCACATATAGGTTCTTAAGTGCGTTAAGGTTTGAGAATTTGTCGCGTGGAATGGTGATCAGCACATTCCTCGAATCGCCCCTGTCATCAATATAATCCCCAACCGTCAGCCCGGCAACTGCCAGTCTGATTACTTTATCGATATCACTGGTTAATACGCCTAAAGTCCGCGCTTTTTCTCTGTCGATCTTAATTTTTACATCAGATTTATAGGCATTCAGTTCGTTATTGATGAAAAAAGTACCCGGATGTTTGCGCAACAGTTCTTCTACTTTGAACGAGAGCGACCTTAAAGTATCCTGGTTCTCTCCGAATACCCTGACTACGATATTGGCTTCGATCGGCGTGCCCTGGTCAAAATCCTTCACCTCAATTTTTGCATAGGGGAAATCAGTGAATTTGCTCCTGAGGCTTTTAATCAGTTCGGTCTTGTCGTTAGGACTGGTCTCTTCTTCCAATTGCACGAAGATCTGTGCGAAATCCGGTTTGATGTCTTGCTGGTGCACATTATAATAGATCTGTGGATTACCCTTCCCAACATTTGAGGTGTAATAAACAATTTCCTTATGTTTTTTCAGTTCCGTTTCTACCAGTTTTGCGGCCCTGTCGCTTTCCGGGATATTCGCCTGTAATGGCATTTTAATATTGATCAGGAACATCGGCTTTTCTGAAGTAGGAAAAAGCTTAAATCCTGCCAGGGAGAAGAGTAAAAAGGCCAGAACGCTCAATGCGATGGATATACTAATGGTTACTTTTGGCCACTTTAGCGCTAAAGGCATAATACCTTTATATGACCAGGTTAAAAAGCCCTGTAATTTTTTCAGGAAGAAATTTCCCTCTCCATGGGTATGGGTTTTCAGGATCTTGCTACCAATAAAAGGCACGAGCGTTAGTGCCACAATCATTGAAGCCAGTACACTGGTAATGATGGCCATCGGCAGGCTCCGGATGAATTCTCCGGCCATATCAGGAAGGAAGGCCAAGGGTAAAAATGCTATTACGAGCGTTGCGGTACAGCCTACAACCGCTGCGCCGATCTGCTTGGTTCCCTTTAAAATGGCATCTTTTCTGGTATGTCCTTCCCGCAGCCATCTTTCGATATTCTCAACCACCACGATACTATCATCCACCAATAATCCCAACGCCACCACAAGTCCTACAATACTGAGCTGGTTAAGAGAGTAGCCCAACAGGTTCATTGCAATCAGGCCAAGTGCGAGCGAAAGGGGAATGGAGATCATTACAATTAGCGATGGCCTGAAGCCTAAAGGCAGCAGGGTAACTACCACCAGCACAATCGCTAGTCCAAAATCAAAGCCAAGGTGCCCCAGGCGTTTGGATACCATATCTGCCTGGTCAAAGTTCTTAACCATTTTAATGTTCTCTGGCAGCGTCTTAGAAAATTGTTCCAATACCGGTGTGTATTCTTTTTTGACCTGGCTGATATCTACATTGTTCTTCATTGAAGAAGTAACCAGGATGCAGCGTTGTCCATTAATCCTGGTGATGTGGTTAATGGTGCCGTCTTTGTAGCCCACCAGGGCTACATCCTTAAGGTATATAATTTTTCCGCCAGCATTGTAGATCACCGTATTGGCCACGTCTTCCGCATTCTTGAACTTTCCACTCGTCTTTACGTTAAAGACCTTATCGTCCATATTGATGCTTCCACCCGGAATATCGGCAGCTTCACTTTGCAGACTACTCATCACCACGTTCAGCGGTATTTTATACTGGGCGAGTTTATCCAGTTGCATATCAATCCGGATTTCCTGCTCTGGCATTCCAGTGTATTTCACCTCCCTCAGATTGGTGATCTTTTCCAGCTGGGTCTTCAGTTTATCCGCATTATCTCGCAATGTTTTAGCCGAGGCGGTATTGGAAATCAGCGCTACCTGGATGATCTTTACATCTGACGAGGCGATTTTTTCAGTCTTAATCTGGTAGATTTCCTTTGGAAGTTCGCCATTTTTAAGGGCATTGATCTCTGTGGAGATTTCCTGGTACTTGTTGTCTACATCTACGCCATACTTGAACTTGATCTGTATAGCAGCCACGCCATCTTCAACCGTGGTCAGGATCTTATCGATATTTTCCAGCCCGTAGATTTTGTTTTCAATGGGCTTTACCACCTGTTCTTCCATGTCCTTAGGACTGGTGCCGGGATAGATTACGGTAACCAGATATTGCGGAGGTTGGGTAGTGGGATCTTCCGAGCGGGGCATGGTAAAGAGCGTAAGCAGCCCCACCACCGCCACCAGCACGAATATAATCAAGGTAAACTGGTAGTTCCTTACGGCAAAATTTGTAATTTTCATCGGTATATATAATTGCTTTTTAAAGGTGGTGAAGCGATCATGATAGTTTCATGTCCGCGTTTTTACTTGATAATTTTTACGGTGGATTGTTCGTTGAGATAAGCGCTATTGGAAGTTACTATGCGCGCTATCCCTTCTAATTTATCCTTGAGGTATACATTTTTGTTGTCAAACTTCAGGATGGTTACGGGTACCTTTCTAACGCGATTTTCGCCTTCAGGAGTAAAGATGTAACCAGTCTCACCATCTGCCTCTACTAGCGCACTGAAGGGAATTACAGTCGAATTTTGCGAGACATTAGTCTGGATTGAGGCCTTCCCAAACATGCCGATCGCTGGCCTTAAGCTTCCAAGCTGGAGTTTTAACTTTACCTGAAAGGAGCCAATTGCTGCATCTGCAGACTGAAGCTTACGCATTACCGTTGCCTGAAATGGCTGATCGGGATATCCATCAAGGTGAACAACGGCCTGTTGCCCTGCCTTAATTTCTGCCCATTCCTGATCGGTTACCCCAACTTTTAGCTGGTAGCTGTTGCTCTTTTGAATAGAACTGGTCATTAGTACTGGCATTCCCCCGCCAATCACTTCTCCTGTGCTGGCCACCTTTTTGGTTACAAAACCATCTGTTGCAGCATAGATTTTCGCATAACGTTGGTTAAATGCGGTTGCCTCGCTTGTTTTTTTGGCAACATCTAATGCCGTCTTTGTATTTTGCAACTGCTCCAGCGTAAATACACTGTCTTTGTAGAGGTTTACCGCCCTGGCATAGTCGCGTTTGGCCTTGTCTACACCAAGGTCTGCCTGAGCCAATCCGGCCGCAATCTCGGTGGTGTTCAGGGTGGCAAGTAACTGTCCCTTTTTAAAGAACTGCCCCTCATCTACCATTATCTTACTGATAACGCCACCAATCTTGAATGAATAATTGGCTTCATTCTCGGTACCTACCAATCCTGTAGCCTGAATAGAATTGGATACACCAAATGAGGAAACGGGAGCAACCTTCACCGAGATGATGTCTGGCTGGCCAAGGGGATTTGTGTTTTTAGGATGTTCTTTGCAGGCAAACAGAATAGATGTGAGTGCAATTAAGCTAAGTTGTGTTTTGTTCATGATCTTTATTGTAGGTTGAAACTGGCATTTGCACGTTCGATAGCGGTAAAGGATATCCAGGTATCGAATAGGGCAATATTGGATTGTAGCTGGGCATCTACCCATTGGTTTTGGGCATCAAGCAGTTCTATATAAATGGCCATTCCCTCCTTATAGAGCTTGGTCATGTCGTTATAATAGGTCTGGCTGGTCTTCAGTTGAGACTGTGCGGCCTGGTACTGTGCGGCAGCACTTTGCAGGTTTGCCCGGCGGACGCTGAGTTCAGTAAGCAATTGCTGGGAGACATGACTGGTCTGCGCCGATACGGCCTGTTCACTGGCAATGGACTGTTTGATTTTATAATTGTTTCTTCCAGAAGAGAAGAGGTTCCATTCCAACGAAACGCCCAACAGATAATACCTGCTTTTATCATTGAATTTCCAGTCGAAGGCCTGTGATCCCAAATCTAGCGAAGTACCGATTTTGGGTATGAGGTAGGATTTGGCCAGGCCGGTCAGGTTTTTATTGATTCCTTTGGCAATTTCAAGCTTCGCCAGTTCTTCACGGCCATTTACGTCACCCATTAGCAGGTTATCCTGAGCGGGCAATATTGGAACATCATCGGTTATAATGGAATCTGTCAACTGCCTGTTCAAGAGGAAATTGAAATAGTAACGCGCAGATTCTTCTGTTTTTTTGGCAGCGGTAAGTGATGCGTTTATTTTTGACACCTCGTTCTGGCTACGAATCACAGCTGTACGATTGATCTTATTGTTCTCAAAGAGTTTACGGTTCACCCTTTCACCTTCTTCAAGGAGTTTCAGAAAAGATTGGTAGATGCTGATGGCATTAGTAGCCTTCAGATAATTGTAGTACGCCGTCTTGATTTCCTTTACCAACTCGCGTTTGTACAGTAATACTTCTGCCTTTTGCAAGTCTACCTGTTGTGCTTTGATTCGCTTATTATAAACGAGTTCGGCATTAAGAAGGGGGAGGCTTGTCCGGAATTTCGCATCGTAAAAGTTGTCCGGATTGAGCAGTATGCTCTGGTTTGTCAGTTGCGGAAAGGAGTTGCTCCCGGTTAGCTGGTTCAACGTAGCATAGGCAGCATTAAAGAGGTCGCCCGTAGGAAAATCAATCGTTCTCCCGCCATCGGCCTTCGTATAAGTAGTGGAAAAGGTTACACTAGGCAAAAACATGCTTTTGGCCTCCTGGAGTGCATAGATGTTCTTTTTCAATAGAAAGTCCTGCTCTTTGATGCTCTGATTTGATGCTAACCCTTGAGCGATATAATCGTTTAGACGGTTCTGAGCACTCAGCCCCAAGGGGAGTAAGATGACCAGAAGTTGTAATGCTGTCACTCGGTAGACAGCAGGTAGATTTCGAATTTTATTAATCATTGTATTAAATTTAAACAGTGTTCAATTTTTAGATAAAAAAAAGGTTTACCCTTTTTCCAGGAGGTTAACTAAACAGGCATAGCCATTTTCCATGAGTTCTTCATTTGTCCTGTTTGCAAAAGCAACGGTCCGGTCTTTACAGAAAAGGGCACAAATTCCATGTATGGCAGAAAGGAACATAAAGGAGAAATAGTCGGTATCCATATCTTTGAACCGTCCTTTGTCCTGACATTCTTTGATCAGATTATGCAAGTGGTTAATCGCGCTTTGGGCAATTTGGAAGCCGCTTCCCTCTGAATTTTTTAAAGGTTCTTCCACTAGGAACATCAGGTTGTAATAATCCTTGTTCTCCTGCGCAAACTGAATGAAGGTGCGTCCGGCTGCTTTCAGTCGCTCAAAAGGGTCGACAACTGAATCCAGTACATGAAGTTGTTTAAGTAACAGGTTAAAGCCTTCTTTATGAAGTTCCTGGAAGATTTCGCCTTTATCCTTAAAATGGAAATAGATCACGCCTGCGCTATAGCTGATCTCGCTTGCGATGTTGCGCATGCTCGTCTGTTCATAGCCATTTTGAAGAAATACTTTTCTTGCACCGTTTAATATGCGCTGGCGCATTTCCTGTTTTTCTCGTTGTTTTCTTTCTGTAATGCCCATGGATAACTATAATTTAAATATATGGGATCGAATTATTTTTTACTTTCAGCAGCTCATTTTAATTGAGTATACAAATGTATTGAACGCTGTTCAATAAAACAAAGGTTTATTTAAATTTAAACGTATTTTACTTAATCCTGACGATTACGAAAATATATTTTTTCAGAAATGATTTCCATGATTCAGCACTTAAATGGAATGAGAAAGCTAATAATAGGCTGGTATCACTTTCTACTTTTTATTCAATTTTCTTTAAAAAGATGCAAACTGCAATTTAAGCAAACAGGAATATCACCTGCTAATTCTTTAAGTTCCCATGTATACGATTTGTGATTATCATGGCCTTCGTTTCAGCTGCATTAAAAAAGCGATCTTGCTGGATGAGTTTATGACTAAAATGAACATAATTTCAGATCATTCTTCATTAATTTCAGATCAACCCTTTGTTTGAATCATTTCTTTTATTGTTTAACTTATAAGTTTCGACATTTCATTTTATAGGGTATCGGTCAAATTAAGCTCCATCTGAATATTGCATCGCTCATAAGGCGTAGACCTTCCTATAACCTTTTTAAATCCAAGCTTGTGATAGAGGTTAATTGCTTGTTCAAGCTTGGTATTGCTTTCCAGGTAGAGCATTTTTCCTCCTCTTTCAATAGCTAAATTTACTATGGCTTTTCCCAAAATGAAGCCAATTCCCTTCCCCTGGGCTTTTGGAGACACTGCCATTTTAGCCAATTCATAATCATAAAGCGGATCATCCATTTTCATCAGTGCACATACGCCCAACGGTTCACCCTTATAAAGGGCCACCAAAATTTCACCACCTTTTTCAAGGATGAATCTTTTTGGATCTTCCAGTGATTGATAGTCTTTTTCTTCCATCTTAAAGTTGGAACTGATCCATTCAACATTCAGCGCTTTAAATACCTCACCGAATTTATCTTCATAAGGTATAATAGATACATCCTGGCTTTCCCTGGCTTTCTTTTCTGCTTTCACCCGGTTTAAAAGGGATTTCTGTTCAAGCATAAACTCCCATTCCTCAATCGCCAGCCATAGGTTATGCCTGGTAGATGTGAGAATTCCTTCTATTGCATGACCAACATCTTCTACCTGGTTATGTAATTTGTCTTGGATTTCTTTCCCCAGCGGGGTAAGAGATAGTAGATTTCGCCGTCCGTCTTTCACATCCTTGTTTTCCAGTATGATACCTTCCTTCACCATCTCAGATACAATCTTACTGACTGAAGGATGGGAATGGCCAATTTGTTTTGCGATTTCAGTGATTGTAAAGCTATTATCCTGCAGGCTATAAAAAACAGGAAACCACTTTGGTTGCATGTTGATATTAAACATCTTATAAATTTCCACTGCATCTGCATTAATTTTTTCCTGCAATAACCTAAGTCTGCTTCCAATCGCAGCTTTACCAACAGAATTATAAAAGTTTTGTATCATGTCACAAATTACGTAATTAACTACGTAATTTCCAAATCTCATTATTTTGAGACCCATGTCGCATTAAGATATAGAGGTACAACTATTTGTTAACGCATCTGCACCTGTATTTGGACTGAGACGATCTGAATGCGAGGAAAGAAACTCCGTCTAGATAATTAAATTTTGATACAACCATTGCGACTGCATTTTGATTCATGTAAAAATACCTTTTGCTATGAAGTGCAGTTCAACGGATCGATACCCGCATCCTTAAATGTAGACTTATATTCGTATGTAACTTTATTATTAAAGTTGGTAATAGGGAGGTATCGGGCTTAAAAGCATCAGAGAAAAAGTTTCGCTATTTAGCGGGCGCTTTGATCTTCGCGGACGGATTAGCGGCGGTACAACGGTGAGCATTGAACTGCCGTTAAAGTTAAATTAAGCCTGTATCTTCAACTATACCAAAGAAAGCCCATCGCGATAAATCTTCAATCTGGTAAATAAATCATTTAAATGCAACATTGTTGCTTATATTTTATAGATAATCAATTCCTAATTACCTTTAGGAAGTTTAGATTAGTTAATGATTGCAGGGGAGGGTGGTTCCTTCCCTGTTTTTTGTACCTGATTAAGCTTGGTTATAATAGAATCAGATTAAGAAACGATCAGCATAAACTTTTCCGGATGTACGTAAAACGGTAGTTTAGATGGGATTCAGGATTGCCGGGGCTTATGTAAGCGAGCGTTATAAAGATTCCTGAAATGCCATTTCCAGACTGGTCATTCGAGATATCTCAGATCATCTGGCTAATAAAGAAATTAAAATCGCAAGGTGAGAGCCTCTTTTAAGCCTTAGTCCATGGCGAATTAAATCTGGCTTTCTTCACTTCATTGTCTGTGTTACTTTTGCATCCGTATTCTAGGGCATATACACATATTTATTGTTTGAAAAGTTGACCAATGGCTATTTCATTATTAAATTCATAATAACCTCATCTTTTAAGACCTTATCCTTGAGATTATTATAATATTTAACTGTTTCGATTTAGTAGCCATATGAATAGCATATGTTGCAAAATTTAAGCATATCATGCTAAACCTAAGTTTCATAACAAAGTCATGATCTACAACGCTGGCTACTAACGTCTGTTTAATCAGTCTTAAATTTGGGTTTTTGTTTATGTTTGTACTTCAGTTCCTTTCTCTTTAGCCGCAAGTACAATGATTATCGAATCCATTTTTAAAGTTTTACTATTGAATATTGATACCCCTTAGGGTATGTTATGAAAAGATTTATTTTAATTCTGTTGCTTTATGTATTAAGCATGAACGCGACATCAGCGCAAGGGGTAAGAGGCTGCCTTGTTGCCAATGTACTTTATACCCAACAATCTGGAAAAGGCCTTGATTATTTTGATCGGTCCCCAGGTAACTTTACCTCTAAATGTGGTTTCTATCGGGTAGGAAATACCAGTAATTGCAGATTATATAATAGCGGACCAAAAGAACTGGAAAGTAGTTATTCATTTTATGCTGATGCCGCCAGCAGTGGATGGGCGGAAGTTGCAAACTGTCCGGTGGATGATCAGATCTTGATGTTATCTGTAACAGTCTTATTGGTGAGCATTTTAAAGTTGAACGGAAACTGGCAGCTGGTTACTGATGATAATAATGAAAAAGTGTAGCCAAAATAGCACTAAACGGGTTTTCTCAGCTGGGAAATGTTTCCCTATTCGTTTAATTATCAATTAATGGTTAGTTAATCTCTCAAAAGAAATTGAAGCCTAAACTATATTTTGCTGCTGAATTGACTAAAATGCAGTTAGTCTAGGGGTTAGGTTGCATCTTTTTGTCAAATGAGGCTAATTATTGTAGAATATTTTAGACTTAATTCTTATAATTTTAAACAATGAATTCATAATCTTGTTATATCCAAAGTTTTATAGCGCAATACAAATGATTAATCCCTATCACCCCTCTAAAAGCGATGCCAACAGGCCTAATGCGCTTAATGATTACCACACTTTTGGAACTCCACCAGAGGCTAACTTTAACAAGATAGCTGCACTTGCTGCCAGAGTTTTTGATCTTCCAATGTGTACCATCTCTTTTTTTGGTGAGAATGAGGTCTATTATAAAGCGAGCATCGGTTTTGGAGAGCTTACTTTAACAACTGATAAAGAAAGCTTATTTAATAACCTTGTTACTAATGAGGATATAAAAATTATTAATGATGTTTCTGCTGTACCTGAACTGGCAGACAATATTTATAAAGTTGGATTTTTTGCTGGTGCACCTTTAATTTCGGAAAACGGCTATCGGATTGGTGCTTTATGTGTAATGGGGTTGGAAGCCAGGGCATTCGATGAATCAGAACAGCAGATTTTAATTGACCTTGCCGAGATGGTGATGGATCAGGCTACGTTGCGCTTAACTACTGATCAACTCCTAAAAGAAAATGAAAATATTATCGCGGATAACGTTGGTTTGATTGATTACCAGCAACACATTTCTAAAGCAAACAGCGATTTAGAAAGCCTTCAGGATAAGTTCGAATTGCTGTTTGAACAAGCGCCTATGGCTATTGGTATTATCTCAGGGGATGATAATACCATAATCCAGGCCAATAAATTGCTATTGGAGATTCTGGGCAAAGATTCCTCACTAATTGGTGAACCTTTTTCTTCGGTTGTTCCAGACTTAGAAGAACAGGAATTATTAAAGTTAATTGACCGATTACGTGAAACCAGGGTACTGCAACATGGCCCTGAGTTAAAGTTGCTGGTATGGAAAGAAGAGCAGCTTAAGAGCCTATATATCAATATTACACTCCAGTTTACAAAGAACGTAGAAACCGGTACCGATAACATCATGTTTATGCTGGCTGATATTACAGATTATGTGATTTCTAAACAGCTTAATCAGGAAGCCAATACCGTATTGAAAAGTGCAATCGAAGCTGGTGGCATGGGCTATACCGTGGTGGAATTTGCTACAGGGAAAATGGTTTCTAATGATCAGTTTAAACGGAATTATGGTTATGAAGTAGATGAAGAATTTGATTATTCAGACCTATTCGATGCCATGTTGCCTAAATACAGACAAGCAATTAAAAAAGCTGTTCATGAAGCAATCGAAAATAACGGCGTATACAAGGCAGAGTATGAAGTTAAATGGAAAGACGGATCTATCCATTGGATTAGTGCATACGGTAAGCCAAGATACGACGTACATGGAAGAGCTTCACATATCATCGGACTCAACAAAATTATAGAAAAGGCGAACTGAAAGCCATCGGTAATCTTATCAAAGATCCAATTTAATCAAGCTGATTATCTATAAACGGAATTAGTTGAAGTGATACAGGAATACGACGTTTCCGAGATAGACCGGTTTTTTACCGGTTTTGGTCATCAATTTCGCCTGAATCACCACTTTAGTAATGCCTCGTAAATCGCTAATGGCTTCGAGTTTAGCATGAAGCTGAACTTCTTCCCCGGCAAGAACGGGCTGGCCAAATTTAAAACTTTCGATTCCATAATTAACTTCCATCTTTACATTTCTGATGTCAGCAATCTGCTTCCATAAATAAGGAATCAACGAAAGTGTTAAATATCCGTGTGCAATCGGAGAACCAAAAGGGCTTTCTGCTTTGCATCTTTCTGGGGCGGTATGAATCCACTGGGCATCTTGTGTAGCCGTGGCAAATTTATTAATCTGCTCCTGGCTTATCGCGTGCCAGTTTGAAGTGCCCAGTTCTTTGCCAAGGTATTCTTTGTATTCATTAAAACTGTTGATGATAAGCATTTTTAAAGTGTAAAATGTTGTTTTTTAAAAAGTTAAGTCCGTTTAGAGAAAGGCCATCGTTAAAAAACGATCTGACATTTCTCAAATTGTCTGTCAAAATACAAAATTCCCTTTCTATTTTTTGCATCCAAATGTCGCAAGTTTTTTGAATAAAAAACGACTGATTAATAGAAATGCTATTTTTTGATTCAATGAGGTAAAATTGGTTTATTTTTTTGCTAAACAAATTTCATTTAGAACTGTCATACATAGAGCGTGATAAATAGTCTTTTTCACGAGTATTAATGTGAATTAATTGTATAAGACGGGTAAAGCAATTTAATGCTTGGGCTACCTGTAATTGAACTTGTAGATATGAAAAGAATTGAAAAAGAGCTGATCAGCTTAAAGAAAGATAAAGGCATTGCGTTATCTATTGCAGTAATAGCAGGTCTTGGGGTCGTATACGCAATCTGGCACAAGAACCGTAAAAACTCAAAACCGCAATTGCGCCCACAACAAATTGGCGAAGAGAAATTTGATCTTTCTTATGATGGAATCACCCGTATTTCCTTGTTATTCAGCGCGGGGCAAGTTAAGGTGCTGGCGAATGGAAAATGCATCGGGAAGGTTTCCAGAAAAACTGTAAATGAGGAATGGCAAAGTGACGATCAGGCAGTATTGACGCATTTAGAGCGGATTAATGATGGAACGGCTGAGCTAAGTTCGAGGCAAAACTTTTCACAGATACTGAAAGGCAATTTTGCTGAAATATTAGCGACGGAGTGGAAATCAACAGAAACTTTAGAGGTTATTCTAAAGCCAGAAGTTGATACTGTGGCGTTTTCAAAACTCCTCAAAGCGCAGGTTGACAAACTCATTGGCTTCCCGCGCCTGCTGGATCTTGTTGTAAAGCGAATCGATAATCCATATTTTATTATTGTGCGATTGAATACGAAACCGGGTTTGTCGCCTATCGGTGAATCTTAGTGTAACCAGTTTCAAGTTACTAACACTTAACAGCCGTCATGCTGGTAGCGTTAGTAACTTACTCATCAAACGGTCCCTGCACCAAATCCGGGGATGTATCAATTATTATTTTCATTATTTTGATCACTAGCGCTCTATAGCTAATATGCTTATCGCGCTAGTGCCTTTACTGGTACATTCGTTTCTTGACCTAGTTTACTGGAGCGTCGTTTTAAAATCTATAAATTCTGATTTATTTAAACTTTGGTGATACCGCCTGGGTTCTTTTTAAAAACTAATTTTTTAATCCCGCCCTGGCCTTTTCGGAAGACGATCAACTTCTGAATGGTTATGGTCATTAACTCGTATGTTATGAAAACAATTAAAATTTTTATGTTAACCCTCGGCCTCTCAGTTGCAATGGCCAGTTGTGAATCAGGGCAAAATGCACCGGCAGACTCGCATCCGGGCAGTGGAAGTGTTAAAGCCGGTAATCAAGACCCACCAAAAGATACAAACGACAGCTTGAAGCAAGATACCGCTAAGAAAACGAACTAGATTAACAAATTGCACCTGATATCAGCAGGAATATCTATCTCATTAATCTATTGCTTATCAGAAAGTTAAAAAAAGACAATAATAATGAACATCGCCTATCACGCCTCACACGAACAATTTAAACCCAGCGCTCTTCTTAATTACGCTAAATTAGCTGAACAGGCAGGGTTCAATGCCATCTCATCTTCCGATCACTTTCATCCCTGGAGTGAAAGGCAGGGCGAGAGCGGACTTTCATTTGCCTGGCTGGGTGCCGCAATGTTGCAGAGTAGCCTGCCCTTCAGTCTGGTTTGTGCGCCTGGTCAACGCTATCATCCGGCAATTGTGGCACAGGCAATTGCTACGTTAAATGAGATGTTTCCGGATCGTTTATCCGTTGCTCTTGGAAGTGGGGAAGCACTGAATGAAAGCATTACAGCAGAAAAATGGCCGGAGAAGTCGGTTAGAAACAGTCGCTTGTTAGAATGTTTTGAAATTATGCGCGCCCTGCTTAATGGCAGAGAAGTAACACATCATGGCCTTGTTCAAATCGAAAAAGCAAAGCTTTATACTTTACCAGATAAACAACCAACATTATTGTGCGCTGCGGTGTCTGAAGAAACCGCACGGTGGGCAGCGCCTTGGGCAGATGGCATTATGACGACCCATAAGCCCCGAAAGGAGCAGGAAAAGTTCATTAAAACCTTTCGAGAGAATGGGGGAGCGGGGAAGCCTATTTACCTGAAAGTTCAGCTTTCTTATGCGAAGACCATGGAAGAAGCCACCGAAGGTGCATATGACCAATGGCGCACAAATATTTTTCAGGGAAGTGTATTGGGTGATTTACCCACCGTAGCCCATTTCGACGCTGCAGCCAGTTTGGTAAAGCCAGAACAAATGAAGGAATTTGTGAGAATATCCAACGATCCAAAACAACACATTGAATGGATTAAGGCCGATTTAGATCTTGGCATAGACCGAATTGTGCTTCACAACGTGAATAGACAGCAGGAACGCTTCATAGAAGATTTTGGTAATGAGGTCTTGCCATTTTTATAGCGGCAGGTTGCGGCCTTCTTTTAAAAAAAAAAGCTTAGTGACTTGGTCGCTAAGCTTTTTGATTATCGCTAATTTACCTTAATTAGATTGTAGCTGTTGTTTCAAATCGTCTTTCTCCGTTTTGGTAAACAAGGCTGCAAACATAGAGAATACCCCGACTCCAACGTGATATTCCCAGGTAACATCGGCAAATTCAAATGCCCATGGAGAAATGGCCAGGAATAAACCTAAAAAGAAATCTGCTTCAAGGTGCAGTTGCATTGGCAGGCGTTTAAATAATCCGCCGGGATAGTCGGTGAGTATCGACATGAATAGCACAGAGGCTCCCGCAAACAAAAAGATAATGTACGGCGCGCCATCGGCCGGAATCCCGATAATCCAGGGGGAAATAAAAAGTAAAATCGCCACACCATAATCAAGTACGGCGTGAAAGGTTCGGTTGAAAATCTTAATCATGTTCATCTGTATTAAATATGAAGTGTTAAACTGAAATAAGAACAGGCTATTGTTTCAGTTGGTTTAGGGTATTCAGTACAACATGCATCAATTGAAATACCAGCAATACTTCAAAAAAAAACTTACCATCTTATCTGCGTCAATCTGCGTATTATCCCCAGGAAAAGTAGTTATATACGCTTCAGTAGCCATGCCGGTTATCAACCTGGTTTACAAAGATTTCAAAGGCAAGCTTGTTGCTTTCAGGTCGACAGATATAGCTAAAACCACACAAACAACGTAAATCATAGTAGCTCTTTTTGGACTGCCTGTTGAACTTCTGCATTGCAAAAGGAGATTTATACTTCAGTAATACCACGTGTTTTTTTTATAAAAACCGTATTTCTTAGCTAAACCCGTGATGATTTTATCGGGTTGATTCTTCATAGTATTTACCTAAAAAAAATAATCATGAAAAAAAGAATGACCAGTGCACTGTTATCTATGTGCCTTTTTGTAACCGTTTTCCAATCCTGCAGTAAAGATGATCAGGATAATTACCAAATGGATAACCAGAGTTTTGTAACCCAGGCCTCCAGCAGTAATAATTTTGAAATTGCTGCAGGTGGCCTTGCCGTATTAAAAGGACAGGATGCTGCCATTAAACATTATGGCGAACACATGGTAAACGACCACGGTGCTGTTGGAAATGAAATGAAAACCCTCGCTAACTCCAAAGGATGGAATGTTCCGGTTACTTTAGCTGAAAAAGAACAGGCGAATCTAAATTTACTTGCAGCAGCGAACGGAGCAGCATTCGACAAAGAATTTGCCAGAATTATGGTGGTATCGCACCAGGACGCCATCAACCTGTTCACCATGGCATCTGGGGAAACTGGCGTTTTTGATGCAGACCTGCGCGCATTTGCCGGCAGTAAATTACCATCCTTAACCAATCACCTGAAAGACGCTCAAGCTTTAAATGCAAGATTTAACCCTTAACCCAAACGTATGACCAAAATTAATCCACCGCTGGAAAAAGTATTAGCTAAAAACTATGAGCCATCATCACTTATCGACCTGAAATTTGGAAGATATGACCTCACCATTAAAACAGATGAGCAGGGAAGGGCAATTATGTTTTTTATAGGTACCCGCGCCGCGAACGGAGAAATAAGAGGAGATAGATTTAGCAGGCGCCTGAAACTTGACAGGGAGGGCGCCACCATCAAAGACCATTGGGAGCAGAAGGGCAAAGCAACGCCTCTTAGAAAACGTTAACCTGTAAATTGATATTGATATGGAAAATCAACATTCAAAACTTCAGTCGCCCGATCAGGGAACTGATGAGGAAAACAAGAATGTCAGGCCAGCAAACAGCAATTTGTTATCGATTAAAGATGAAATAGCAGCTGCTTTGGATAAGAAAAATGAAGCGTTACGAAGCCAGCCGGATGCTGCACCAGCTGATCATAACCAAAACGATGGTGATGCAGATCGTGCTGATAGCTGGTCGGTATCGTGGCCTTAATTACCTGGTTATTAATCGGCAAAAACGTACCCATCAAATCAATGTCTCAACAAACAACAATAATTAAACAGTAATAAATAATTCCTAAAACACTAAACTATGTTTTATCATGACAATAATCTGCAGTACAAAGTACGGGTAGATAAACCTAATCCGGCGTTTGCAAAGTTATTGCAGCAGGCCATTGGCGGCATCGAAGGCGAAATCCGCGTTTGCCTTCAATATTTATTTCAGGCCTGGGGCAACAGAGGGCCGAATAAATACAGAGACATGCTTTTAGATACCGGAACGGAAGAAATTTCGCATATTGAAATGTTGTGTACTGCCGTTGCATTAAACCTCGATGGCGCAACAAATGAACTTAAAGATAAAATTGCTGGCGAGAATCCTATTGTAAGCAATATTTTAGGTGGTATGGATCCCCGTCATGTAATTTCTTCGGGTCTTTCTGCTATGGCGGTAGACAGTAACGGTGTGCCATTTAACGGTTCATGGGTAGTTGGAAGCGGTAATATCGCTGCCGATATGTATGCCAATGTGATGGCAGAATCTACCGGCAGGGTATTGGCCACGCGTTTATATGAACTTACCGACGATGCCGGAATGAAAGACATGCTGGCGTTTTTAATTACCCGCGATGCCATGCACCAGAACCAGTGGTTGGCCGTGCTTGAGGAATTAGGAGGCGTGGGCAATAACCTGCCGATTCCGAATACTTTTCCATCAAGTGTGCATATTCCTGAATTTGACTATGCCTTTGTTTCTACCAATATTGAAACGCCGGCAAACCATCAGGGCCGTTGGACCAGCGGAACCTCAATTGATGGAAAAAGTGAATTTAGCGTAATTACGGCACAACCTGGTACACCTATTCCCGATCTCGGTATTCCAGATGTTAAAGGCTATGCGCAGGCTGAGCAAATGACAGGCGGCGATAAAGGCCTCCTGGAAAATATTAAGGATACCATTCTTCCTTAGTACCTATAGTTATTATAATTGGAGATAAAGAAACTCCCTCTGGCTTTTTCCGGAGGGAGTTCTTTTTTTTAAGGCGTAAATAAGACCACTATCTGTTATAAGTGCTTTAAGGCCACAAATAAGGCGCCGGTTTCTGCTTTGTTCTCAGCGGTTTCAAATGCTTCATTAATTTCGGTCAAAGGGAAACTATGCGTAATCATTTTCTTAGCATTTAGCATACCTTTAGAAAGTAAGTCCAAACACATTGTCATTTCCGGATAGATATCCCAGAAAGCATAACTTGCACTAAAAATCAATTGAATTTGCCCCATTTGCAGTCGTTGCCAGTCCAACGTAATCGGCGTTTTACCTTTTTCGAATCCACCTACAATAATCACTTTGCCGCCTATGCGCGTTACCTTCGTTGCCATCTGAAGCGTTTCTTCCATGTGCTCGCCACCCACGCATTCAAAAGCAATATCCACGCCTCTGCCGCCGGTGAGCTCCAGAATTTTTGCCGCTGCATCTTCATTTGAAGTATTAATTACATAGTCCGCACCCAATTCTTTCGCAATGGCTAACGAAGAATCTACTACATCGGCAACAATAACTTCGGTACCAGATAATTTGGCCAGCTGAAGCTGGCCAATACCAATAGGACCTGCGCCGATGATGGCAACTTTATCATTTATTTTTAACCCGCTCTGCTGTTGGGCGTGTAAACAAACAGAGAAAGTATCTAACACGGTAGCTTCCTCAAAACTAACATGGTCTGGTAAAAGATGGAATTTTGTGGCGGGTCCGGCAACGTATTCTGCAAAAGCCCTGGATACCGTTTCCATGCGAACCTTGTACAAGTTAGGGCACAGGTTGTATTGTTGTACCCTGCACCATTCGCAAGTGCCGTCACCCAGTAAGGTTTCAATCACGACGCGGTCGCCAGGCTTTACATTTTTTACTGCGCTGCCTACTTCCACTACTTCTCCCGCCATTTCATGGCCCATAATTTTACAGGCCAGATCAGGCTCGTGCTTCTTCCAGTGGCGAAGGTCTGTTCCGCAGATTCCGGAAACCCGGATCCTTGCCAACACCCAGTCATCCGCCGGAATCGTTACCCTGTCTACTTCTTTAATTTCAAATTTGCCCTCGCTGGTTTTCAGCGCAGCAGTCATACTTTCTTTCATGTTTTTCTAAATGCGTTAATGTCATCATTCAATTTTCTTAGTAAAATTTGCTTTTAGTGACTGCAATAACGAGCCGCGTTTTAGATAATCTGCAGGTGCGGCCTGATGCGAAGTTCTACAATGTCGCAACGTTCATGCTGAATCAGGCAGAAAGAAACCGCCATGGCTATATCTGATGCAGGCATCATTTCCTGGTTTTCTATTTGCTCAATTTTATCTTCCGCTGATCCGTCCTGCATATCAGTGTCTACAGCACCGGGTTCAATAAGTGTTACTTTGATATTCTTCTCATTAACTTCTTTTCGAAGTGCTTCAGAAAAGGCCTGAATACCACCTTTGGTCGCCACGTAAACCGAGCTGCCTTGTTCACGGACGTCGGCGCTCATCGAACCAATGTTTACAATATGCCCTTTGCCCGTGCTTTCCATGCGTTTAATGGCTTCGCGGCTGCAAGCCAGATAGGCGATCAGGTTGGTTTGCACAATGTAGCTGAGTTCCTGATAATTCCCTTCTGTTACCCCACCAAAACCAAGGGCAGCATTATTAATCAGTATATCCAATTGGCCCAGTTCCTGGTCCAATACATCAAAGAGGCGGCTAACGCCCTCTTCGGTAGCCAGGTCTAGCGCTACTCCGGTACATGTTCCGCCAGTTTCACTTTGCTCTGCCGCGGCAATGGTTTCTTCAATCTGCTCCTGGTTTCTTCCACAAATGAGACAATTTGCACCGAATGAGATGAGTAAAATGGCCAGTTCTCTTCCAATACCCGTTGTGCCGCCGGTAATCAGCACATTTTTTCCGTTCAGGCTATCTTGCCAATACGCATTTAAATCTTTCATAATCTATTTAAATTAAGTTGTATCTATAAAACAAAGGTGAACCTGCTATAGGTTTAGGAAAAAATCAGATTCAACTGTAAAAACGATGTTTTAAGCAGTTTGAGCGTTGTTTTAGCTTATGCTGAAAAATTATTGAGTATATATCGGCTTAAAAAAAGGTATTCGGATGAATAGAGATTATTTCTACTGACGAATCAGCACATTCGGAAAGCAAAAGAAAAAAACTGCGCAAATTAATCAAAGCTCAACCAGGTGAGCTATTCCTCAAAACCTGTTAAGCCAGCCATATATTCTCAAAAATCATTATGCGGTTAGTACCTGTCAGGTTTGAAAACTACCTGTTTGTGAATTGAAGCTAAACTACGGTAAAACAAGACGTGTTAGTTTATCGCGCTTCGGTACAATGGCGTTTAAAGTTTAATTTCTTATCAGATGAATTTTCCAAAATACAAATGTTTATCGGTGCAGCTGCTTCTGCTTGCCGGGCTCATCTTGTCCGGTTGCAAAGAAGGGCTTCGCGATGAAGAAATCAAGGCAGACCTGACCATGAAAGCAAAGGAAGATGTAAATTTTGCCGGCGTGCAGTTTTACGTAGAAAATGCGCAGGTCATCCTTTCAGGAAGTTGTCCGACGATCGAATCGCGAACCATGCTGCTGCAAAAAATTAAATCCATTCATGTAATCGATACCGTCATGGATCACCTGATAATTGCGCCTGTAATTTTAACCTCCACTTTTGCATTGAAACAGGATGTAGACAGCGTATTGGCAACATATCCAACGGTAACCGCGCTGGTTACTGATAGTATTGTGGTGGTAAAAGGAAAGGTGCCAGACAAAGACCGTGAAAAGCTGTTGCGTTCGCTCGGCGAATTATCTGATCAGGTACGGTCGGATCAATTGAAAAAAAGCCTTTAAAAACACATAACAAAAGTCGAAAATGAAAAAAGAAGAAATACACTGGGCAGACTGGTACCGGATTTTGATGGGGCCTGCTCCGGCAGAATTTTTACTGGAGGTATTTATCCGAACCATTTTAATGTATCTGGTACTATTGGTGGTACTGCGGTTTTTGGGAAAACGGATGGGCGGACAGCTCACCATATCCGAACTCGCAGTGATGCTTACCCTTGGTGCGATTATTTCGGTGCCGATGCAGGTGCCGGATAAAGGTTTACTTCAGGGCATCCTGGTTTTGGTAGGCGCACTGCTTTTCCAGAGAGGGATTACCTACCTGTCGGTGAAATATCTTAAAGTAGAGCGGGTTACGGAAGGCCGCGAATCCGTTATGGTTAAAGATGGTGTGCTGCTGTATAATAAATTGCACGACCTGAGAATCTCAAGAGACCAGATGCTCGCAATGCTTCGGAATGAGAAGATTTACAACCTTGGCGAGGTTCGCCGGGTGTATCTTGAAGCATGCGGGCTATTCTCGATTTTCAAGTTTTCAGAACCAAAGCCTGGTCTGGCTTTATTGCCACCAGGAGATGCAGATGCCGCCACCACCTTCAGCACCCATACGGAGATAGCGGTTTGTAACCGTTGTGGCACAGTAGCAACACCGGAAAACGACATCCGGTCTGCGTGCAAGAATTGTAGTGCAAATGAATGGACTTCAGCAATAACTTCCAAGTAATATGAAAGAGTACGAAATTAAGCTCAACGACTTTTACAGAATGCTCATCGGCGAAGTTCCGGTACATTTTTATGTAGAATCACTTTTCCGGTTGGGAATTGTTTACCTCATTCTGATGGTTTCCATGCGTTTGATGGGCAAGCGGATGTCTACACAACTCAGTAGAAATGAGATGGCTGCCGTGGTTTCACTTGCGGCAGCGATTGGGGTGCCGTTAATGAACCCTGATAGGGGGCTGCTACCCGCGGTAGTGATTGCAATTGTTATTATTGGTTTCCAATTCATGATTTCCAAAATAGCTGCGGCAAATGAAAAATTTGAATCCGTTACGCAGGATAAATACAACATGCTGGTGAAAGATGGTATCTTAAATACCAGTGCCATGCTTAAAACCCGTGTAAGCAGGGATCGCGTTTTTGCCCAATTGCGATCGGAAGGCATAAGCCACCTGGGCATGATAAAACGCCTTTATTTTGAAGCCGCCGGAAGCTTCAGTATCTTGAAAGAGCCGGAAGAAATAGCGGGTCTGTCCATCATTCCGGACTGGGATAAACCACTTGCTGCTGACCTTCATGAGTCTGCAGGATCAGAAATCTGCGGCTACTGCGGAAACCCCAGGGCAGCAGTGGTAACCAGAAGAGATACCAGCTGTAACAATTGTGGCCGAACCCAGTGGACCATAGCCGTTAAGTGTCGTTGATAATTTTTCATCCAATAATGCTATTCACAACCCCTTTTATGGGAATAACCGGTGTTAAATGTTGAATAAATAACCTAAATCATTTCGTATTATGAATGCAATATCTTTATGGACTGCTACAGCTGCAGACGGGCTGTCGCATTCTACCTCATTATTTGATAGAAAACACGCGGGTTACAAGTTTAGCGTATCGCTTACTACAGATTCGCTCTGGCTCAAAGCAAATTTTAAGGGAGGGAATAAAATGGCTTTTAGAATGGCCTTTTTTTCTTCTGATTCCGCTTCGGTTAAAGCGCTTAAAGAAAACGGGTCTGAAGTTGTCTTTTTGCTGGAATCCCTTTCCATGAACTATGAAGTGCGTTTACAGTTCATCCATCCCGATGCGCCCGAATTTCGATACACTACAACTGTAAATGCGAAATTCCCAATGCTTATTCCTTTCTGGCCGAAGGATCTGCTTCCGCTTACCAAGGCTGGAAAAGTGCAGGAGGAGGGCGAAATTCATGCCGCTCAGGTAGGTACGCGTTCTGCAATGATGTATTTTAGCATGACGAAGCCTAAAACAGGATCTATTTTTTATTTCCAGAACTTAACGGCACTCAATCCTTTCTTCGAAGCCACTAAAACTTCTGGTGGAGAGGTGGTAGGCGGCGAATGGCCTGAAATTGGCTTTTCTCTTCCGGTATTCAGCGAAGAAGCGTTGCCGGCGAACCAGGATTTTGTGATCTCTGATGCCTTTGTCAGGTTGTCTGATGAAATTCCTTCAGGCGATATAGAAATTACGCAGGGTTTCCTTAATCATCTTGCAGCGCTTTATCTGCAAATTCCCAAGCCGGAACCAGCATATCATGAATGGCGGGAAACAGCAGAGAAAGGAATGGATGGAGTGGCAGACCATAAAGGTTGCTGGACTTTTGCCGGCGGCCATCCCTACTTAAATGCTTACCTGTGCGATTATAAAACACCGCCGGAAGTAATGGTTCAGCTCGCAGTATTATTACCGCTTTTGGAATATTGCGACTGGAAGGGTGAAATGCATAAGATGACAGGCATTATCCGCGATGGTTTACCTGCTTTCTTTTCTGAAGAGCTTGGTACGCTGGTGCGCTGGTTACCGGCAATGGTTGATCAGCTGGATGAAAGCGAAGAGCAAAAACAAGAAGGGGTAATGGATTCCTGGTATCTGCATCACCCCTTAACCAATTTAATCCGGCTGGCCGTTAGGGGAGATGACCTGGCTAAAGACCTGGTCGAAAAATCAATTGATTACCCCATTCAGGTCGCTAAACACTTTGAGTACAACTGGCCGGTATTTTATGATATGAAAACGCTCGAAGTGCTTAAAGCAGAAACGCAACCAGGTAAAGGTGGAGAAAAGGATGTGCCGGGTGCATACGCAAAAATGTTGCTGGAGATGTGGAAGCTCAACGGGGATAAAAAATACCTGGAAGAAGCCAAAAAAGCCGTTGAGCATCTAAGGGGGCTGGCTTTTGATATTTTTTATCAGGCCAATAATACCGCGTTTGCAGCTGTTGCTTTGCTTAGGTTGTATAAAAATACGAAGGATAAATCTTATCTCGATTTAAGTTATGCCTGCCTGGCAAGTATATTTAAAAACGTGCAGCTTTGGGATTGTAATTATGGCAATGCCAAACATTTCCCTACCTTTTTTGCCGTTTTCCCGCTTAGCGATGCGCCATATACGGCGGCTTATGAAGAGCAGGAAGTCTACTCCACCCTTCACGGTTATCTGTTAGAATCAGCGGATGTAGAAATTCTTCCGTCCGTAAGGTTGCTTCTGTCAGAGTTTGTGCGGCATGCCATCGGTAGAATGCCTTATTATCTCCCACCAATGTTACCAGAAGAAATCCTGGCCGAAGAAATAAAAACCGGAGAGATCGACCCTGCTTTATGGGTGCCGCTGGAAGATATCCACGATGGCTGGGAACGTTCCGGAGAAGTTGGTCAGGAGGTTTATGGTGCCTGTATTGCCTTTGGAATTGTACCACGCCAGTACATTAAAATACCTGGTATTGACACATATATTTTCATTGATTATCCAATCACAGACATCGAGAAACAGGATGGTAAATCCGTCAAATTTAAGGTGCTTGGCGATGGACGGATGAACTGTCGACTGATTATTTTTAACCAGGAAGAGACGGCTAAATGGAAAGTTGCGGTAAAGCAAGACCCCAAAGATAAAGCAGAGGTTCTTCCGGTACAAAAGCAAGAAGAAAATCAGCTGGAGTATCAGCTAACCGGAGATTGTGTTGTAGAAATCTCCTGCTAACAGGATTCAGGCTATGGGCTGTTCCTTGCCGAAAGAAAGCGCCATACCTTTCATTAGCGCTTTTAACCTTCTGTACTTGCGCCTACGTATTTTAACGGTTTCGTAGCGTAATTTTCCGAAGAGAAAACCCGTAGTTAACCAATGAACAAAAGCCTTTCGTTGCCAGTTCTTTAAGTGCCTGTCTGCGCCGGCAATGTGGCCAGGCAAGCACTTACTAACCGTTAACATCTATGGACATATTTACCAAACGACTCAAAATTTTTACCTGGCATATTCATGGAAGTTATCTCTATTACCTTTCTCAGGGGAATTACGACATCTATATTCCGGTTAATGCCAAAAAAACAGAAGGTTATGTAGGCCGTGGCGAAACGTTTCCCTTCGGTGATAACGTGATTGAAGTGGAAGCTGGTGAAGTAAGAAACCTTGATTTTGATGTCATCCTGTTTCAAACAGATGAAAATTACCTTCAGGATCAGTATGATGTGCTTTCCGAATCCCAGCGTACGTTGCCTAGAATATATGTGGAACATGATCCTCCCTGGGCACACCCTACAAATGCACCTCATCCGGTAACAGACCCGGAAGTGATGTTAGTGCACGTTACGCATTTTAATAAACTGATGTGGGATGCACCCGGACTTGAGATCCGTGTCATTGAACATGGAGTCATGCCATCGGTCGTGCCTTATCAGGGGAAATTAGATAAGGGGATTGTGGTAATCAATAACCTGCCTTTGCGGGGGCGGTTGCTTGGCCTCGATATTTTTGAAAAGGTACGGCGGGAAATTCCACTTGATTTAGTCGGGATGGGGGCAGAAGAATATGGTATTGGAGAAGTGTTACATCCTCAGCTGCCAGAGTTCATCGCACAATACCGCTTCTTTTTTAATCCGATCAGGTATACCAGTTTAGGCTTAGCCGTTTGTGAAGCAATGATGCAGGGCATGCCGATAGTTGGCTTAGCCACTACTGAAATGGCGGTGACCATTAAAAACGGTTACTCTGGGTTCATCAATACCAACGTCGATCAGCTCGTTAGCGATATGAAAATGCTGCTGAATGAACCGGAAAAAGCTGCAGAAATGGGACGGAATGCCCAGAAATCCGCACAGGAAAGATTTAATATTAACCGTTTTGTTTCCGATTGGGAAAACGCGTTTCGCGAAGTTGCAGTTAAGGCAATCAGCAATTTAACCACTAACTAAGAACCTATGAATAACAAAATTGCGTTTATCAGTGAGCATGCCTCACCTTTGGCACTACTTGGCGGAACGGATAATGGCGGGCAGAACGTATACGTAGCAGAAATCGCTACTCAACTGGCAAAAATAGGTTATCAGATAGATATATTTACAAGGAGAGATGATCTGGTTTCGCCGGAGATTACCCAACTTACCCCGGGTGTCCGGGTAATTCTTGTTAATGCTGGTCCGGCAGAACCCGTAGCAAAAGAAGAACTGCTTCCTTTTATGACGACTTTCAGAAAGGAAATGGAAAGTTTTATTTCCCGTACCAGGGTGGAGTATCGTGTAATTCATGCCAACTTCTGGATGTCAGGTCTGGTCGCCATGGAACTTAAAGATAAGTTAAACTTACCGTTCTTGATTACCTTTCATGCGCTCGGCCATATCCGGAAAATCCATCAGAAAGAGTTGGATCGTTTTCCGCCAGAAAGGGTGGATATCGAACGGTCCATCGTTCAGCATGCCAATAAAATTATCGCCGAATGTCCACAGGATGAGCAGGACCTGATTAATTATTATCAGGCAGATCCCCAAAAGATAACCATGATTCCCTGCGGGTTTAATGGCGAAGATTTTTATCCGGTGGCGAAAACCATGTGCAAACAACTTTTATCGCTCAATGGCAATGAAAAAATCATTTTGCAACTCGGCAGAATGGTGCGGCGCAAAGGAATCGATAATGTAATTAAGGCTTTTGCAAAAATGAAATGCAACGAGCCTGTACGCCTGGTAGTCGTAGGCGGCGAGCAGGATAATAACGGGAACGATCTGGAACTGGCGCGTTTGAAGGGATTAAGCGAACAATTAGGAATTACTGATCAGATCAGTTTTGTGGGGAGAAAAAACCGCGATGTATTGCGTTATTACTATAGCGCTGCTGATGTTTTTATTACCACACCCTGGTATGAGCCTTTCGGCATTACGCCGCTGGAGGCCATGGCTTGCGGTACACCAGTCATTGGTTCGAATGTTGGGGGCATAAAATATACCGTAAGAGATGGTGAAACCGGGTTTTTAGTGAGTCCTGATCAGCCAGATGCGCTTGCAGAAAAATTATCGCTGCTGCTGAATGATGGAAATCTGCTGCAGCAAATGAGCGAACAGGCACTTAAACACGTAAATGAAAATTTTACCTGGGAAAAAGTGGCCAGCCAGATGCACAACTGCTACGAAGACATCCGGATTAACCAGGAAAAAATGCGTGAGCAGGAGTTGAGCATGATCAGGGAAGCATTTGCAGAAGGCGCGCGCACATTTGAGCAAACCGCGCTGGAAGTGGGAGAACTCGTTTCGGAAGCAGGGGAGATGATGAGCAAGGCCCTTAAAGCAGGTAATAAAATTTTAGTCTGCGGCAATGGCGGTAGCGCCGCTGAAAGTCAGCATTTTGTAGCAGAGCTTGTTGGAAGATTTGAAATTCCGCACCGAAAAGGCTTGCCAGCCATTTCCCTGAATTCTGATATGGCGATCATCACTGCATGGGCTAATGATTTTGGCTATGATGATGTTTTTGCCAGGCAGGTACAGGCTTACGGCACCGAGGGTGATATTTTATTGTGCATGAGTACCAGTGGTAATTCAGACAATATTATTAAGGCCATGCAAATGGCAAGAAAGAAAGACATGCTGTGCATCAGTCTGTTGGGTAAAGATGGCGGCGCGGCTGTTGCCTATGGTGATATCAATTTGGTCATTCCATCTCAAAGTACCCAGCGCATTCAGGAAATGCATTTGCACCTGGTTCACCTGCTTTGTACCATTATCGAAAACCGCCTGTTTAACGAGCGCTATACCAACAAAACTGCAGCGAAAGAAAGAACGCTTCCTTATAAACTGGCCGAAACTGCTGCGAGGCCGGGATACTATCCATCAGCAGAGTTGAACACCAATTATGGCAGCTAAAAGAGCAATATTTCTGGATAAAGATGGAACACTGATTCCTGATGTGCCTTATAATGTAGATCCGGATCTGATTGTCCTGGCTGACGGTGTCGCTAACGGTTTAACTCAATTGCAGGAAGAATTCCTCCTAATTGTTATCTCCAACCAATCTGGTGTCGCTTTAGGAAAGTTTGGGATTACTGCATTAAACGATGTAGAAGACCGGCTCAATCAATTGTTAGCGGCACATGGCGTTCACATTATAGGCTATTATTTTTGCCCGCATCATCCGGAAGGACACGTTCCTGAATATACAAAGGAATGTGATTGCAGAAAACCAAAGCCGGGCTTAATCTTTAGCGCTGCCGACGATTATCAGATCGATCTTGAAAATTCATGGATGATCGGCGATATTTTAAACGATGTGGAAGCCGGGAAGTTAGCCGGATGCCGGTCCATTCTCATCAATAACGGGAACGAAACAGCGTGGCAGGTGAATGGAAATCAAAACCGCATTCCGGATCACATCTGTAAAAATTTTGAAGAAGCAACAGCTTACATATTAAAACATGAAGGGAAAACAAAACATGCCAGAGGAATATTCCGCTCTTTTTAAAGCTTTTAGAAAAAACAAGGTATTGGTGATCGGCGATGTCATGCTAGACGTTTATCTGCAGGGGAGCTGCAGCAGAATTGCCCCTGAAGCCAGTGTGCCGGTAATTGATTTAACCAAACGCAAAACGTGTTTGGGCGGTGCAGGCAATGTGGTTGCAAACCTGAAAGCCCTGGGTGCCGAAGTTTATTTTCTTGCGGTAACCGGCGACGACGAACATGCAGGTCATATCCAGAAAATGTTGCAGGAACTGGGTATTTCTGATGACCTGATGATCCGGGATCAAACCCGGAAAACACTCAGTAAAACCCGTGTGAATTCAGATTCTCAAACCATAGTACGCATTGACGAAGGCACTACATCGGCCGTTTCTTCAACCACAACACAACAGCTGTGCAATGTAATTTCTAAGTATTTCGATCAGGTTGATGCTGTTTTGGTATCCGATTACGATAAAGGAGTAATGACCAATGAAGTAATTAATCACCTTGAAAAACTAAATAAAACAGGCAAAAAATTGATTGCGGTAGATGCGAAAGCGCTCAGCCGCTATGCCAGGTTAAGTCCGGATTTTATTAAGCCTAATTACCAGGAAGCTGCTGCACTGGCTACGGCAATTCCCGACTTTTTAAACCGGAAGCAGCAGGTGGCGCAATGGGGAAAAGCATTGCATGAACGCACTTGGGCGAAACACATCGCTTTAACAATGGATAGCGATGGCGTTACCTATTTTGAACAGGGAAACTTCAGGTTTCATCAAAATGTGCCACAAGTAGACCGGCCTTCAGTAAGTGGTGCCGGCGATACCTTTCTCGCCGCAGGTTTGATGGCCCTGGTTGCAGGAGCACCAGCTGAACAAGCAATGGAAATTGCGGCAAGCGCCGCCTGCTGTGCCATTCAGGAAGAACATACCGCAGTTTGTAGTCTGGCGGCGCTGCAGTTGCAGTTTTCTACAGGAGGTAAACTGCTAGAGAATAATGAAATTATAAATACAGTGGTAGCCAAATATAAGCAGATGGGCAAGCGGGTGGTATTTACGAATGGCTGCTTTGATATTCTGCACAGCGGCCATGTCAGCTATCTTAAAGGTGCAAAAAAGCGGGGCGACATACTCATTGTAGGCTTAAATAACGATGAAAGTATCAGAAGATTAAAAGGCTTGCAAAGGCCAATTAATAAACTGAATGACCGGATCGAAGTGCTATCTGAACTGAGCTGTATTGACCACATCATCCCTTTCGGCAAGCAGGGAGATGATACGCCTATTGCTGTACTAAAGAAGATCAAACCGCACGTTTTTGTAAAAGGCGGAGATTATAAGCACAAATTTCTACCGGAAGAACAGATCTTGAAAAAATTTGGTTGCGAAATTGTATTCCTGCCAATGGTTGCCAATCAATCTACTACAAATGTAATCAGTAAGATTCAGGAGAACAGTACTTTTGCAACAGTGAACGGCATCAATTAGGCATGGACTGGAAGAACTGTAAGAATATCCTGATTATCCGGCCGGATAATATGGGTGATTTGCTCATGTCATCTCCGGCAATCAGGGCCATAAAAGAGACTTTTGGCTGCCGGATTACCGTACTCACTTCCAGTATGGGGCAAGCTGCTGCTGGCCTGATTCCGGAAATTGATGAAGTGATGGTGATTAACTTACCCTGGTTGAAACTCGAGGAAACAGAAACGCACGAACATTTTTTCGAGATTGTGGAAACGCTGAAAGCGAAAGAGTTTGATGGCTGCCTACTTTTTAATGTGTTCAGTCAAAATCCGGCACCTTGTATGATGCTGGCTTTTTTAGCCGGTATTCCGCTGCGGGCAGCGTACGCCAGGGAAAATCTTTATGCTTTGCTTAGCCATTGGTTAATCGACGAGGAACCTTATTTTTACATCAGGCACCAGGTGGAAAGAGACCTTGCACTTGCTGAATTTATAGGTGCAACAACAGCAGATCGTGCAATTAAAATTAGTGTCAAAACGGATTTCGAGCAGCTGGCACATCGGCTGGAAGACTTAAAAGTCGTTCGTCAGGGATACTTTATTTTTCATATCGCGGTATCAGAAGAAAAACGGAGATATCCGGTGCGTGAATGGGTAGCCTTGGGTAAAATGGTACTGGACACCTATAAGCTACCCGTTTTTTTTACCGGGAGCGCCGGCGATGAACCGTTAATTCAACTGGTGCAAAGCAAGCTACTTCGAAGCCATAACCTGGCCGGCAGGTTAAATTTAAATGAGCTGGCCTGTCTGATTGAGAATGCGAAAGCAATGGTTGCTGTAAACACCGGACCCGTACACCTTGCTGCCGCGCTTCAAACACCTGTGGTGGTTTTATATGCCAAAACCAACCCGCAACATCATCCATGGATGGCAAAAAGCAAGGTGCTTGGTTTTGAAGTGGATGCGAAGCTGCAAAGTGCCAACCAGGTGTTGAGGTATGTAAATGAACGCATGGACGTAGATATTCCGGATTTTCCTGATGCAGACTGTGTTTTCAAAGCGTTAGGAGCGTTATTATCTTAACAACATCTCGCTAACGGCCTGGGTTACCAGGTGATAATCGGGTGTTTTCGTCCAGTCTATCGTGGTATGCAGCGACCGGTTAAGCGGACCCCATCTTTCCGGTTCGCCATCCATGCTGATAATGACGCTTGGAACTTTCAATCCTGCCGAAATGTGCGAAATCCCGGTGCAGTTAGCAATAAGGCCCTTTGAATGCTGAAGCAGGATGCCAAGACTGCCTAAGTCGGTTTTCCCTGCCGCAATAATGGGTTCGCTCCGCATTAAACCGGCTATTTCATTAACAACGTCCATCTCACTTTCCGTTCCGGTGAGCACAATCCGGAAACCTTTTGATGCGCAAAAATCGGCAATAGTTGCAAAATGTAAAGGTGGCCATTGCCGCCATTTGCCGCGGGAACCACCGTGGACACAAATGTATTGATCCGTTAAGTTAAAATTTAGTTTCTTAAACTCCGTTTCATCATCCGGTGTAAGGGGAAATTCCATTCGGGCATCGTCTATTTGAATTCCAAGAAAATCCATTAGCTTAATATGGCGTAAACTTTCATGGTCATGGTTGGGGTAATCCATTAATAGTTCATTTTCCTGACGTTCACGCGCGTCTATGGAAAAACCCGCCAGCAACTTCGGCTGTAAATGTTGTAACATATCATTCACAATAGTACCGTTTCCCTGCATTTGAATGATGAGATCGAAATTTTCTGCCTTCATGGCTTTGCTAAATTCATCAAACTTTTGCTGATCAAATTCTTGTTCTGGTAGCCCGGGATAGCCTGGGAAAGTAATGAAACAATCAATAATCTTAGGAAAACGTTCAATAAGGGCTTGGCCGGAAGAAAGTCCGATAAAACTTATTTCTGCCTCGGGATAAGTGAGGCGGAGGTTCCGCAGGGCCGGAATGGAACATAAAATATCGCCTAGCTGCAGCGCACGAAAAATGCAAATCTTTTGAAGTTGTTTAGGTAGTAACATAATCTAAAATAAAAGCTTGCGGTATTTAATACTTCCATAAATGCGCCAATAAATGGAAACAAACGGAATAAGTAGTGAAGTCACAATCATTTCGAAAACGTGTTTAGCTGATTTGCTGGTGTTTTGCAAACGCTTTACCGCAAAAAATGCAAGTAATAAAAGGCAAGCCAAAGCCAGCATTTTAGATGATGTTCTTAAACCAAATAAGGCAGTAATAACAGATAGACTCAATAGTGCCACTATTGCATAGTAAAACCAGATCGGTTTCGGCTGAATTTTTTGACGGTATAACTGCGGGTGTTTTTTATAAAGCAATACGTCAAAAATTCCTTTCTTTTGCTCTTTCAAACTTACGCCCCAATGGGCTTCCCGCACCGGATGCACCACTACCGCATCATCGTTATGGAAAATGGGTACGCCGAGCAGGAGCAGTTTAAACTCCAGATCAGAATCTTCCCGCCAGGCCATACTAAAATCTTCATCGAAACCACCGGCAGCAATCAGGGCATTTTTGCTGCAGGCGCAATTTGCAGTAATAAAATCAGCGTCCTGAAGCCTGGAAGTATTTAAAGCAAAATCGGTAGGGCGATCGCTAATGGGAACGATGGTCCGGCCGGTATAGGCCACCAGTTGCTGGTTCCCGTACCGGCTTAGAAATTCTGCAAGCCATTCTTTTTGTGGCAGGCAATCATCATCTGTAAAAGCAACCAGTTTTGAATTTGCAGAAAGCCAGCCAATATTCCGCGCAGCTGCGGGGCCTTTTTTTGTTTTGGTAAACCGGTAATGCAAATCAAAATAAACCTGCATGCCATAGTTTTTTAAAGCACTTTCCGTCTGTTCATCAGGGCCATCGCTCACCACGATGACCTCAAAATCGGATGCAGGAAGGGTTTGGTTCCGCAGGGCATTCAAACAGTTAAACAATAGTTTCAGCCGCTTGTAAGTTGGTATAACTACGGAGATTTTCTTTTCCATCTTTTTTTGTAATCAAATAAGAACCAATAATTAAAGCGTCGAAAGGGGAGGTCCAAAAACATTCAACCGCATCTCTGGGGCTACATACGATTGGCTTTCCAAGCGTATTAAAAGAAGTATTGACCAAAACCGGTACGCCTGTAATTTCCTTAAAGGCTTTCAGCAGTTCGTAATATTGCGGATGTTGCTGCGCATTAATGGTTTGAATTCTTGCCGTTCCATCGGTATGTTTCACCGCAGGGATTTGTGATGCTTTTTCTTCCAGTACATCGTAAATGAACAACATAAAAGGAGAGAACTTTGCATCTTTAAACCAAAGGTGCGCATCTTCTTCCAGGACTACCGGCGCCACAGGGCGAAAATCTTCGCGGTCTTTCACTTCATTTAGCCTGCTTTGCATATCCGGGTGAATGGGCGAGGCCAGAATCGACCGGCTGCCAAGCGCCCTCGGGCCAAACTCCATTCTGCCCTGGTACCAGCCAATAATCTGGTTTTGTGCCAAAAAATTTGCCGTTTCGGTAGCAACGTTTTCCATTTTATGGTAAGGTACTTTTGCCCATTCCAGAAAACGCTGCACCTCCTGATCACTGTATTCTGGGCCCCAGTAAGCGTGGTCCATCACAAATTCCTTTCCGGTTACTTTCCGTTCTTTAATGTCTACAGATAAGGCAGCACCTAAAGCGGTGCCGGAGTCTCCTGCAGCGGGCTGAACCCAAACATTTTCAAATTTGCTTAAGTCACGGATCCGGGCATTCAACACGCAATTTAAGGCCACACCACCTGCTAAAACCAGATTAGGGGTTTTGGTAGCCTGGTAAAGCCAGTCTACCAGTTTTAATACGGTTTCTTCCAATACAAACTGTAATGACCGCGCCAGGTTAAAATGGAAGGCCGTAAAAGGCGCATCTTTGAGACGCATCGGACCAAAGCGCCCGATTAAATCTTCATTTTCAATGGTGTATTGCCCGTTTGGTCCGAGTTGAATAATTTCCCTGAACTGATCTATGAATTGTGGTTCCCCGTAGGATGCAAGCGCCATAACTTTGTATTCATCGGAAGAATGAAGGAAGCCAAGATGTGTGGTTACGCGTTCATACAGCAGGCCAAGTGAGTGCGGTAAATCTACCTGATTGATGCGGAGCATTTCTGTTCCACGGCCAATGCTATAAGTGGTTGAAGCCACTTCACCACGGCCATCGAGTGTTAGGATGGCAGCCTCATCATAAGGCGAAGGGAAAAAAGCGCTGGCCGCATGTGCCGTATGGTGATCTACAAAATGCCATTCCCAGTCGGATGTCTTCGTACCAAAAAAACGCTTTTGCAAGTGGTGCGGCCAGCCGTCTACCAGTTGCGCAGGTGCATTTAAAATAGAAGATATAAAAAGGTTTTCCCAGGGATTTTTATCTCCTCGCTGTGGTGTGGTCTGAGGATAGAAAGGAATTTCACATGTAGCCTTACCTTTCGCCTGCTCATTGATGATTAAAGCAGGATCAAATGAATAGGCAATATGATCTACATCTTTCAGGTGAATGCCTGCAACTTTTAAACAATAATCAATGGCATGAAAAGGCAGCTCATAAGTATTAAAAGGGATGGGTCGCTTGCCATGTTTAATATGGGTGAAACGTTCATCTTCTGCAGCTGCGAGAAGTTTGCCATCTTTAATAATACAGGCAGATGAGTCATGAAAGACTGCATTAATTCCAAGTGTATACATAGTAAATCGTCTGATTGAGGGAATGGTCATGCTATCAGAACATGATTGCGAAGCGAAGAGATTTGCTTTTCTGTTAAACCCGTAGTAAAGCACAAATCGCTCCGTATTTTTACCCGAATAGCTGGATACTCCTGCGAGTGTTGAACTTTTATGCTTAATTTCATGTTTTCGATGAAAATGCTCGATAACTGGAGATTTTCCGAAGGCACATTTTATAAAACAGATTGATTAATTTATGGTTAAGATTATTATCGCTGATGATCAAACTTTGGTTCGAAACGGTATTGGTTTGCTTCTTAACACCATACAAGACTTTAACGTGGTTGGGGAAGCAATAAATGGGGGAGCAGTGTTGGATTTATTAGCTAAAGGGGTTGACGCCGATATGGTGATCATCGACCTTAAAATGCTGGTCACGGAAGGGTATGAATTAATCGCTGCTTTTAAGGCCGCACGTAGTGATATTAAAACGGTCGTACTCGCAGAAACGTTAGACGAATCTTACTTGTTTAAATCTTTTGATGCGGGAACCACAGGCTATCTCTTAAAATCTGTAAGTGCCAACGAATTTACATTTGCATTGAAACATGTGGTGAAGGAAGGCCGGTATTTATGTTCGGAACTCAGCAATATGTTATTGGATAAGAAAATTCATAACAGTATGCAGAGTTTACAGGCAGTCAGTGATATTGTATTCACCTCGCGGGAGTTAGAAATTCTGGATCTGATTGCAAAAGGATGTACCAATAATGAAATTGCAGACCGTCTTTTCATCAGCCGGAGAACTGTAGAGGGACATCGCCAGAACCTGATCGATAAAACGAAATCACGGAATACGGCCGAGCTGGTGGGCTTTTCCTATCGGTTTGGCTTGCTTACCGCATAAGGCATTACTGAAACTGGTCTCTGAAATTATCGATCCCACCACCATTTAAAATTTTGTAAATGATTAGTTTCCCCATGATAAATGGGGAAAACTTAAATATGAGGCGGGTTGCGTACGGGGATCAAGAACTCTTCAGCTCTGGAGAGAATTGATACCTTAAGGTCTCTGATGGTGATTCTTTTTTCGTGGTCAAAATCAGTGATATTGCTTCCGTGGCTTTGTTTACCATCTACGATAATGATTATGCCAGAGCCAATTACTTTTGCTTTTCTTCCTTCGCTGATGACGATGGCGGTATCTTCTTCAATCCCAATCCCAATGCAGGCGGGGTTTGTTGCAATTACCTGGGCCATTCGTACAAAGCGCCCGCGGTGAACAAAATGCGTATCAATACAAACATCTTTTAGAAATTCGAAACCGGTAGTGGTTTTTACGCCTGCAGCTACCATTTCCATTTCACCGCTGCCTTCAAAAATCATTGGGGTAGACATCGCCATTGCGCCGGCGCTGGTGCCACCGATTACGAGACCATCGTTTATATAGCGTTCTTTGAGGATAGTCATCATTTCTGTGCCGCCGTAAATAGCCGTCAGTTTGAGCTGGTCTCCGCCAGAAAAGAAGATGCCATTCACCTGATCAATTTTTTCTCGGAATTGCTGGTCTTCCGGATCCCGGGAATCGTGGTGAAGGTGTCTCGTTTCTTTGGCACCCAGATTTAAAAAACACTTCGTGTATTCATCAAAAGTTTCATCAACAGCTTCCTGTCCTGCGGTTGTAATAATTAAAATGATGGGTGCTTCACCGCACAACTTAACAAATTCTTCCAGCACCTTTTTGCCAGGTTCGCTGGTATTGTCTAAGGCTACATCGGTCTTGTTCTCGGCACCGCCGATGATGATCAGCTTTCCGTTCGGAACAGCAGAATTTTCTTCAATTGTTTTATCCATAGTAAAAATGGGTTCAATATTTTTTAAGAAATACTTTTAAATGGAGTTCGGCAAGATTAAGCGGCTAACATTGGCCAGCCGCCTGATTAAATTTATCCCATAAAGGCAAAAGATGATTTTATTTGGAAACCGTTAAGATAAGTCCACTTTTTCCAGTTCTTTCGTTGGCGGGCCGGTTATTACTTCGCCCGAAACCGAGAACCGGCCACCGTGGCAAGGGCAATCCCAAGATTTTTCTGCATTATTCCAGTTCACAATGCAGCCTGCGTGCGTGCAAACAGGTTTTAAAGCGGTAACTGCTCCATCTGCATCTTTGTATATGGCTAGCTTTTCGCCGTCAAAATCTACTATTTTGCCTTCCTCTAATTGGAGTTCGCTGGTCGATTCGATCAGCTTTGCGCCAAAACGATCAGCTACAAAACGATAGGCCACATCTGCGTTTTCTTTTACAAATTCAGTGAACCCCGATACCGGTTTTAATCTGGAAGGACTTAATAATTCAGCCAGTTCATTTTCTTGATTCAAAATCAAATCGCTAATGATCTGGGCAGACAGGTTACTGAAAATCATGCCGTTTCCATTAAAACCTGTGGCCACATACGTATGCGAGTCACCACCCGGAAGCTGACCGATATAAGGTAAACCATCTACCGGAACATAATATTGAGATGACCATTTATAATCGATGGAGGCAACCTTAAAATTGGCGTTGGCATAATCTTCCAGCTCATTAAATGCCGCCACAGGATCTTCATGAGCCGTTTTATGATCCGCTCCGCCAATTAATAAATAGGGCTTCCCGTTAATTTCATGGCTCCTGAAATAATGATAAGGTTCTTTCATATCATAAGAAAGGCAATCTGGATAATTCCCATCCTGCAGGGTAAGCGCCAGCACATAACTTCTGTAAGGCGCATTGCGAAGGGAAAGTAAATTGATGCCTGGCGGAATGTGGGTAGCCCAAACGAGCGACTTGGCATCAATAACCAAATCTCCGGCTGTCGCCTGATGAATCCCGTCTTTAAACGTTGTGGTTTCCACCATTGCACCGCTGATGATCTTTCCGCCCAGACGTTGAAATTCGCTGGCAAGCCCATTAATATATTTAATCGGATGAAACTGTGCTTGCTGATCAAACTTCAATGCACGTTTAAAGTCGATTGGTAATCCGTTGGTTGTTGATTCGCTGACTGCTACACCAGCTTCCTGAGAAGATTCTAAAATTTGTTGTAATTCTTCATCTTCCTGATCATTTTGCGAAAAAAGATAACCGTCTTTGTATTCAAAATCGGCATCAATATTTAGCGCGTCGATATTTGATTTTATATTTTCGATTACTTCCCTGGTAGCTTTGGCAATCATTTTCGAAGCATCCTTACTAAAGTCGCTGTCTATTTCCGGGTAGGTAGCATCTAAAAAAGTATTCAGGTGTGCACTGGTGCCCCCTGTGGTACCATAACCCAGGTTTTTTGCTTCTACCAAAATACATTGCTTTCCTGCTCGCTGGAGCATTAGCGCTGTGGTTGTGCCGGTGATGCCACCCCCGATAATCAAAACATCATACACTTTTTCAATACCGTGGCTTTGAAGGGGGCGTGATAAAGATGCCGACTGCCAAAGACTCTCTCTGAAACCGTCGCGTTTATTGTTCTCCAATTGATCTGTTTTCATTTTGTTAGTTGATTTTGATCGGAGGCGGAGTAAAAGAAAATCCGTCCTCTTCCATGTTTACAGGTTGTGTGTTAATAAACAGGTAAATATTTCCATTGGTTTAGTGTTTCTATAGTTCCGGATTTACCATCGCTGTTTATCAGTTAATTAAGGATGTGATCATTTGCCGGTCTCCATGTTCGGCGCATCCACAGGCTTGGATTCGGGCGAGCCTTTCTGCCGGAGAAAAATCGTCAGGATGACGATGGAAGCAACAGATAGAAACTCACTCTGCCAGTTCTGAAAAGTTTCGAACCAGAAGTCGGCCTCGCCGATATAGGCCATTACCGTTTGGCGCGCTTCTCCCTTAATTTCACGGGCCACATTGTGATCTTGCCAGCTTCCGTAGAAGTGCAAACCCCAGCTAATGAGAAAGAGCAGTACAAACACAATAGAAAGTGAGTTGGAATAAATTTTTAAAATCCAGCCGCCTTTTTTTACCGGCCATGGCGCATCTGGCGAGGGTGTAGGTTCCCGGTCTACCGCTTCTTTACCTTCTATTTTTTTAGATTCTGCAGAGCCAATTTGTCGGAGGGAAATGGTTAACATTACATAAAGTGCCATTTGTAAAAATTCACTTTCAAAGTTTTCAAAGGTTGCAGATATGAAGTGGCCACTGCACAGATAAGTAGCAAGTGGAATGGCAGCGACATGCAAATCTTCCAATTCTGAATTGTGCACTTTCCACCCGGTGATGGCTTGTGCACCCAGCGTAATCAGAAATATAGAAATAAAACAAATTGACAAGCCATTTCGGTAGCTCCAGGTTTTCTTTTTTGTATTCTCGTCGCTATTCATAAAATTTAACTAATCAAGAGATTGAAGGTAATCTTTAAGCAATTCACCACATCTTTCGACAGTCCGCTCCACAATCTCTTCTCTTTCGCCGTCAAAATTTAATCGTTCACTAAAAATGGTGTCACCATTCCTGGTACCGCAGATAAACATGGTACCCACCGGTTTTTCCGCAGTTTCGCTTCCACCCGGGCAGGTTAATCCGGTAATTCCAATCTGGATATCAGACGGGATCGCTTTATTTAGCCCCACCGCAATGGCTTTGGTAACCTCCATAGATTCTGGTGTAAAATCTTCAATCAATTGGTGATCCACATGAAGGAGGTCTTCTTTTACACAGGCATCATAACAGGCAATGCCACCTTTTAAAAATTTCCCGGCATTTTCTATCATCGAAAATTCTGCTGTTAGCCTCCCGGCTGTTGCGCTTTCTGCAAAAGCCACTGTTAAATGTTTTTCAATGAGCATGCCGCCCACTTCTTTCATGATTTCGCTCGTCATATTGAAAAAATATTTAGCTGATTAATCGTTATCAATCAACTTCAAAAACACAACTTTTTAAACGCTTGTTTTATTCAGCGCCTAAAAAGATGTTAAATGGCTAAACCTAAAACCTTAAGAAAGGATTGCAGGGCACATTCACTTACCATAATACCCTTATCAGGCCACTCAACAGCTACCGGATTCAAATACCTGATTTTTACGCGTATTTATACGATAAAGCTTATTAAATACTTGTTTTATATTTTTGTCGCTTTTTTAGCTAAACAACCCGGTCAAAACCTGTGTTGCATCTTTTGAGCTGTTCATGGTTTCGGTCTGTCAAACGTGTCCGGCCGGTTAACGAATCGCCAATATCCCTCACAATAATGATTATGACAGCAGAAAAAGAATATGACTTCCTGATAATAGGAAGTGGTTTATACGGTAGTGTTTTTGCCCATGAAGCAACACGGCGTGGTAAAAAATGTTTAATCATTGATAAGCGCAGTCACACCGGTGGAAATATTCGTTGTGAGGAAGTGGAGGGGATTAACGTGCATCAATATGGCGCACATATTTTTCACACCAACGATAAAGGCATCTGGGATTACGTAAACAGTTTTGTAGAATTTAACCGGTATACCAATAGTCCGGTAGCCAATTATAAAGGTGAATTTTACAACCTCCCTTTTAATATGAATACTTTCTATCAGTTGTGGAAAGTTAAAACACCTGCAGAAGCCATGGAGAAAATTAAATCTCAGGTAGAAGCCTCGAAAGTGAGTGTGCCGGCCAATCTCCGCGAACAGGCTTTATCACTTGTTGGTACAGACATTTACGAGAAACTGATAAAAGGTTATACCGAAAAGCAATGGGGGAGACCTGCAGAACAATTGCCGGCTTTTATTATTAAACGCTTACCCATGCGGTTTACTTTTGATAATAATTATTTCGACGATAAATACCAGGGCGTACCCATTGGAGGTTACAACAAATTAACAGCGGGTTTGCTAAAGGGAATTGAGGTTAAACTCGAAACGGATTATTTTGAACACCGGGAAAAGTGGGATGCCCTGGCTGATCAGATTGTATTTACCGGAAACATTGATCAGTTTTATAATTATCAGTTCGGAAGACTTGAATACCGGAGTCTTCGGTTCGAACATCAGGTTTATGACACGCCAAATCATCAGGGAAACGCGGTGGTTAACTATACGGAGCGTGAGATTCCTTATACCAGAACAATTGAGCATAAACATTTCGAATTCGGAAATCAGCCTAAAACGGTTGTAACATCAGAATATCCGGAAGAATGGACTCCTGAGAAGGAAGCCTATTATCCGATAAATGATGAGCGCAACACCAAAATTTTTCAGCAATACAATGAACTCGCCAGGCAGGAAAAAAATACCCTGTTCGGTGGCCGGTTAGCTACATACAAATACTATGACATGCACCAGGTTATTGCATCTGCATTACATGCCATAGCAGTTCAATTTCAAGATAAACCTGTCTATCAGCAAAACTAAACCCCTTAACATATATGAGTAAGTTAATTTCCGCATTGCCCAAAAATCTTTTATGCTTGTCACATTTGCGCTGGGATTTTGTATTTCAAAGACCTCAACATTTAATGACCAGGTTCGCCAGAGAACAAAATGTTTTTTTTCTGGAAGAACCCATATTTGACGTGGATGGGAAAGATTTTCTGTCCAGAGAAAAAAGGGACGGAGACGTAACCTTACTGGTGCCACACCTCCGTTCAGATAAAAGTGCAGAAGAAGTACAGGTATCCATCGGTAATCTGCTTGATGAATTTTTAAAAAGCGAATCAATGTGCGACTGGATGTTTTGGTATTATACGCCCATGGCCCTGCAATTTTCTTTAAAACACAGGCCGGCACTGGTCATTTTTGATTGTATGGATGAACTTTCTGCTTTTGATTTTGCACCGAAAGAACTGCTGATGCTGGAAAAAAAGCTCATGGATATTGCCGATGTTGTATTTACAGGAGGCCACTCGCTTTATGAGGCTAAAAAGAACAGACATAATAATATCTATGCTTTTCCAAGCAGTATAGATAAAACGCACTTTGCTGCGGCGAGGGAAGATACTGAAGAGCCGGAAGACCAGGCAAATATAACCGGAAAAAAACTTGGCTTTTTCGGGGTGATTGATGAGCGGTTCGAAATTGATCTGATTGGTCATATCGCTACAGCAAGACCCGACTGGCAACTCATTTTGTTAGGTCCGGTAGTGAAGATTGCTCCAGATAGTTTACCAAAGCATAAAAACATCCATTATCTCGGCCAGAAATCTTACCAGCAACTGCCTGCGTATTTATCAGGCTGGGATGTGGCACTTATTCCTTTCAAATTAAACGATTCAACCCGGTTTATCAGTCCGACTAAAACACCCGAATATTTAGCGGCCGGTGTGCGGGTAGTTTCTACCCCAATCAGAGATGTAGTGAAGCCCTATGGCACGCAGCGGTTAGTCAGCATTGCTGAAAAACACGACGATTTCGTGCAGGCCATAGAAAAAGAATTGCAAGCGGCAACAGATTCGGCCTGGCTAGCTAAAGTTGACGATTTTCTAAGTGATAAATCATGGGAACATACTTTTGCTGCCATGAAGCAACAAATGTTGTCGGCCTTGAAACGTCCGGATACTTTATTGGCAAGTTAAGATGGAAGATTTTTCTACGCCGTTTTCTTCATTCTGGATGGGTGGCTTTGAATGCACAGATCAGCTTAACCATTATGGCAATAGGGTAGATTTGCTTACGCTAACCGGACACCTGGAGCATACCGCGAGCGATTATGCCCTGCTCAAAACCGTTGGTATTTCTACCGTGAGGGAGGGGATTCGCTGGAGCCAAGTAGAAAAGCGGCCTTATGAATATAATTTTTCGGCGGTTAGGGAAATGATAGATGCGGCCCGGATTCATGGCATCCAGCAAATCTGGGATATATGCCATTTTGGTTATCCCGACGACCTGAGCCCGCTGCATCCTCACTTTCAAAACCGGTTTGTAAATCTATGTAGTGCTTTTGCCCAATTTTATCAGGATTACGCACCAGATTTGCAGCTAATCGCCACGCCGGTTAATGAGGTAGGGTTTATCTCCTGGCTCGGAGGGGAACAGGCCAGCACCACACCTTATGCAAAAGGAATTGGCTGGGACCTCAAATATGCTTTGGTGCGTGCCTATATTCAGGGGATAAAAGCCATGAAGGCAATCAATGCCACAACAAAGATCATGACGACCGAGCCTATTGTAAACATTGTGCCTCCTGTAAATGCCAATGCTGAGCAGATTGCTCAGGCAGCCGAAGAACACCAGCTGCAATATCAGGCAACAGATATGCTCACCGGTTTAATGTGTCCGGAGTTAGGAGGAAGCAGCGACCTGATCGACATTATGGGCGTTAATTTTTATTACAATAATCAGTGGATTTGTGGTGAATTCACCTTTCTTCCCTGGGCAAATCTCGAACCGGATTCACGTTGGCGTGGACTTTCATCGCTACTGCTGGAGACCTATGCAAGGTACGGTAAACCGATCGTTTTGGCAGAAACCAGCCACTCCGGAGAACACCGGCCCAACTGGATTGAACTCATTGCCCGCGAATCCATGAAGGCGATCGGCGCTGGTGTACCGCTTCAGGGGGTTTGCCTTTATCCAATTATCGATCGCCCGGACTGGGACCACCTGCACGTATGGCACCATGCTGGTTTGTGGGATGCAGATGCAGATCATCCACACGACAGGCGTTTACATGCACCTTACGCAAAAGCCCTGCTCGAGGCGCAGGATACGCTGGCGATATACAAGTCTGCCGTTGATGCCGGTAAAACCGATGGTTTTATTTACCTCGGACAAGCCACCGCTTTAACTGGCGAAAACAAGGGAACGATGATCGCACTGGCACCGGATCTGTAAGAGAAAATAAATTCGCGGGCAAAACATTTTTAAATATTTCTAAACTTATTTCAAAGTTTTCTGGTTCCATAAACAAACAATAAAAAAAATATACAAAATGGCAAAATCAGGTAAAGAGGCATCGGAAATGCCGAACGGACATCTTCACGAATTATTCGTAGATGAATTGAGAGATATCTTAGGCGCTGAAAAACAGTTGCTGAAAGGATTGAAAAAAATGGCTTCAGTTGCGGAAAATCCCGACTTGAAATCTGCTTTCGAAACGCACTATACACAGACTGAAGGACAAATAGAAAGACTTAAAGAAGTTTTCCAATCTTTAGGATTAACTGCGAGAGCAAAAAAATGCAAAGCAATGGCAGGTTTATTGGAAGAGGCTGATGAGATTATGGAAAGTTTTGAAGATCAATCAGTTCTTGGCGCTGCATTAATTTCTGCTGCACAAAAAGTAGAACATTATGAAATTGCAAGCTACGGCTGCCTGGTAACCTATGCTAAATTAATGGAACATACTGAGGCAGAAGAGCTTTTAGCTGCAACACTGGCCGAAGAAAAAGAAACTGATAGTTTATTAACAGATATCGCTATGACATCTGCTAATGCTGCAGCATAACTTATTCCTCACCAGGCATTCCTAATGTCTGGTGAGGAATATTGGAATTGCAATAGTATACTAGAGATTTTTTTTCGTCAGATATTTTTTTTGAGATGCATTAATTTAGATTCCTTTTG